>CAYQXY010000008.1:0-132964 GCA_964421595.1 uncultured Bacteroidales bacterium
TTCAATCTTTGAAATTCATATCATTTAACTTTAAGATCAAAATTATGAAAAGAGTATTATTCTTTTTGACAGCTTTATTAATATGCCCGTTTTCAGCAACTTTTGCTCAAAAAAGTTTGACCAACGTGGCACTTAATGCTTCGGTTTCGGCTTCATCGGAAGAGCGCCCGGCATGGGCGGCTGTGGACGGAGACCACACAAGCTACTGGCAGTCTGGCAGTTTTGCGGGTACTCACTGGCTGCAGATTGACCTTGACCATGAATATGAAATAGACAGGATTCTAATACCATTGGTCAGGGGTGTTAATCACCTGGTAATTGAAGTGGAGCTTGAAAATGGCGTTTGGAAAGAGGTCTATTCCGGTGACACCGATAATCCCCTGATCGGATTTGAACCGGAGCGAACCCGCCGAATCAGGTTAACTAGTGTTGACGGAAGGCAGATGCGTATCTATGAAGTCCGGGTTTATGAATATGACCCTCAGCCGGTGTTCCTGAATCAAAGCGGGTTTGATCTTTATGGCATTAAACGATTTACGGCACCACTGGCAAAAGATGATGCAGCCTATACAATTACCAGAAAAGGAAATGCTGATGTTCTGTTCACCGGGTACATCCACAATCAGATCGGTGATTTTTCAAACTTTCGGCCGGAAGCCGATTACGGTCCCTACGTGGTCCATGTGGAAGGTGAAAACGGCCGGGGGGTTTCGGTTCCATTTTTTATTGGTCCAAACTGGATTGAGCGGGTTACCTACCAGCCGGCCATTAATTTCATGGTTGATACCCGATGCTGGTTTGGCGATTCACGACTGTTTGAACCAACCGATCAGAGTCCGGGCTGTCCTAGCCTGGGCGTGGCATGGCGGGACAGCCATCAGATGTCGTTTGAAATACAGTCACTGCTTCATTTATACTTCTCCAATCCTTCGGCATTCCGAACAGACCGGATGCCGATCCAGGGCTACTATCTTGGCTTACGCGAGGAACTGCCAGAGCACACACCCGAGATTGTCAGACTAATCTATTGGGCTACTGATATATACCTCAGAGGAGAGGTGAACCACACCCTTTTGAAGCAGCAGCTTGCCTGGTTTGTGTATGCCTGGCCGTGGTTGTCTGAATACATCCCGGAAAATGTCTATCAGGAAGCACTGGAGTATGTATTCCGAATGTGGGGTGATGAGAATATAAACCGGTGGCAGTGGCATGATGTGGAACATACTGCCAATCTGTTTCAGACCTATACCAACATAGGTACAGGCAAGGGGGAACTACCAACGGGCCATTCCATTGTGCCAAATTTGCTGATGTACGAAGTTGCAAAACGCGAAGGCAAAGATAATCCTGAAGAGTATTTTAAGGCGGCCTTCAATCAAACCCAATGGCTCATCGAGAACCTTGATTGGCACGATCCGCTCACCACCAAAGGTCAACGGCAGGGTGAGTGGGTAGCTGTTACATCATTTGTCCATTTCCTGCAACACTATGCCGACAAAGCTCCTGCCGGACTGTTGCAGAAAATTAAAGACTGGTCAGAAGTTGCCATTAACAGATCCGACAATTTTTGGGATTTCAGAAGGTATTCTGATGAACGATGGATTATTCCCGGAATTGGTCAACCCGGCCTCGATCGGCCTTTAACCGGATTTAACGAAGTTGGAAATGTTGCCGGTTTTCCTGCCCCATTAATTGCAGCAACAATGGTAATCGAAGATAAAAATGTAGCTGAACGGCTCAATCAGATTGCCATTGCACATATCGATCATGTTTTTGGCAGAAACCCCACAGGGCGTCATTTTTCCTTTGACGGCCCCCTGGATTTTGAGGGGGTAAATGAGGGATGGTTTCAGGAATATCAGGGAGGTGCCGGAATTTTACAGGTTGCCCGGGGGGTACTGGACGGATCTGCCAAAGAGACCACATTCCCATACAATCCCTACGCTGGCGACCCGGGTCACACCGAAGGGTGGGTTACCTTTAATACCCCCTGGAATATCTCACTGGCGTATATGTCGGCGCAGAAAACATCGGTATCCCTCTTCGATTCTTCCTTTTCAAAAACAATTACCTCCGCAAAACCAGGAGCAGAAATTGGGATTGAAATTACAGCTCCGCTGAATTTCGATTATGCAAAAAAAGAACACGGTGAGGCATTTGTCTATCTGAATAACCATTTAGTCCGGGTGGCAGTTGATGAGGTCGGCACGTCATCGAACCGGTTCAGAGGCACTTTTACTATTCCCGATTATCAGACAGACCCGGTTAAAGTTGCTTACGGTATTGCCTGGCATGAAACGTATGTGATGGTGACTATTGAATAGCGAGAATTACACTGAAGATTACAGGTACAACAATTGAATGTGATACCATCTCAGGAGATTGGATTGGTCTTACAAAAAAATAAAGATTATGAAAATGTTTGTTTTATTTATCATGATTACGATTTTAATCTCATTCAATTCTTGTGAACAAAGAAAGAATGCCGTTTCTCCCGGAGAATTGGACTTTCATTCAATGATTCAGCCCATTCCAACAACGGCAAAATTCATTAACGATAGCTTGTATATCTGGGGCGGTACATTGGTCAAATCGCACATCGACCAGAAATACCACTTGTTTTATTCACGCTGGCCACGCGAACATAGTTTTGGTGCCTGGGTAACCAGTTCAGAGGTTGCTCATGCCCTTTCTGATTCACCTTTTGGCCCATTCGAATTTAAGGATGTTGCTCTTCCGCATCGCGGGGCTGAATTCTGGGACGGAATGTACACCCATAATCCGACGGTTCATTTCTTCAACGGTAAATATTACCTCTACTACACCGGCAATTTTGGCGATGGTGAAATCACCAGTCCGCAGTTAAACTGGACACACCGAAACAATCAGCGTATCGGGGTTGCCATTGCCGAAGACCCCAACGGACCCTGGAAACGGTTCGATAAACCAATCATTGATATTTCTCCGGATACAACCGCCCACGATGCACTGATGGTGGCCAATCCATCGGTAACTCAAATGCCTGATGGCCGTTTCCTGATGGTTTACAAAGCAGTTGCCCGTGAAAGACCTCAGCCTTTTGGTGGTCCGGTTGTACATCTCACTGCCATCGCCAGGAATCCCGAAGGGCCATTCGTGAAACAAAACAAACCCATTTTTCTTGCTGAAGATGTTGATTTTCCTGCAGAAGATCCATTTGTGTGGAATCATGACAATTGTTACTATGCGATTGTCAAGGATATGAATGGGGCTTTTACTGATGCCGGTCGCAGCATGGTGCTTTTTTATTCGCTTGATGGACTGGATTGGAATCTGGCTAAAAATCCGTTGGTTTCTGATCTGAATATCAAATGGCAGAATGGGGTTACTCAAAAACTTCATGCGCTCGAACGCCCCCAGCTATTCTTCGAAAATGGCAAACTGGCGGCCTTGCTATGTGCCGTAAACGAAACACTTGAGCATTCGTACAATGTGCAGATACCGTTAAATCAAAAATAAATGTTTATAAAAAACACTGCACTGCAAGAGCTTTTATTGATTTCTGGATTAATTATACTTGCCATTCCTTAAGGGCACAAGTAGTCACTGAAAGTAACGGTTTTATTACCGTGAACACTGAGAACTATACTATGGCTATTGAAAAGGATGAATTTAGGCATGAATGTCATCTTCCCCGACAGGGGATTTGCCAATATTCAGAGTATTTCGTTTGAGTTGGGATATAATAATGGTTAATATTTGCTAGTTGCATGATTTGCACCAATAGCCGTTAAATCCCCTGTCTGATATCATATTTATCATTAAAGGCCCCTGATATTGTAGAGATTGCCAGGTTTAACCCTTTCGCAATAGCCTTTGTAGTTATATGTTTCATTTATTAGGCTTTATTTCTCGTAAATCAGGTTTGAATAATTGCATTCATTCATGGTGGTTAAAAGTAATTATTTATTTTCGGAAACGTTTCCGGAATAAAACAACGTTTTCGGAAACGTTTCCGGAGCAAATCTACTGTTATTAGTTGTATAAAATAGTATGCCATTGTATTATTGCTACATGATCTAAAAATTGAAATAGAAAATGGGGCATATTGATATTTGGGTGATTATTGTTTTTTCTACTCCAGTTTTTATCTGTAGTATGTCCTTTGCCATTGCCGGTTTAATTATAGGTTTTCATATAGCGCCCCGCTGGCGCAAAACAGGTGCATTAACAGCAGCGCAATTCATTACAGAAAGATTGGGCTATAAAACCCAAAAAGTTGATACGTATCTATTCCTTTTTATATCCATTTTTACGACCGTATTTTTTCTTTACCCCGTTGCGAAAATTGTTGCGGTCCTTGGCCTGTTGATTTTGGTCTATACGGCTGTAGGGGGGCTATGGGCTGTTATTGTTAAAGATGTGTTGCAATTTGTGGTTTTAACTGCTGCAGTGTTTATTCTGGTTCCTCTTTCTTTCAACGCTATTGGTGGGATAGATGAGTTTGTAACCGGGGCCCCTGAAGGTTTTTCCTCTTTGGTTTCTGGTGAGTACTCCTGGGAATTTGTAATTGCCTTCGGGTTTTACAATTTTCCTTTCCTATGTGTAAGTCCCATTTTTAATCCTAAAATCTCTAAAAATTATGAAAAAAAAACCTAACCCTGAAATCTTTTTCTTTAAATGGAAAAGGAGAAAAATTCCACTAACTATGAAATTGCTGTTATGTTTTATTCTGTTTTCTGTGCTGAATGTTTCGGGCAGCACCGATGAAGTATTAAATAAATTTATTCAGGAAAACACCGTTACCGGGAGGGTGACTGAATCCGGCACAGGGCTTCCACTACCTGGAGTAACAATTATGATTAGAGGTACTTCAACAGGAACCGTTACTGATATTGAAGGACTTTATAAACTTTCTAATGTTACACCTGAAAACGTCTTGGTATTTTCTTATGTAGGTATGAGAACCCAGGAAGTTAATATTGGTTCACTGACTGAAATAAATATTGAACTTGAAAATGAAGCACTATTACTTGATGAAATTGTTGCTATTGGCTATGGTACTGCCAGAAAGAGCGATATAACAGGTTCTGTTACATCCGTTTCAGGAAATCAAGTAACAGAAAGGAGAACAAATCAATTGTCTCAAGCTTTGCAAGGATCGATGGCGGGAGTTACTGTAACAAGAAATAATAATGCTCCGGGTGCATCCTCAACTATTAGAATTCGTGGTATTACCACTATCGGTGATAGCAGCCCTTTAATTATTGTAGATGGTGTGCCGGTAGATAATATCAATTGGGTAAACCCTTCTGATGTGGAAAGTATTTCGGTCTTAAAAGATGCAGCTTCAGCTTCCATATATGGGTCAAGAGCAGCTGCAGGCGTTATTCTTATTACTACCAAAAGGGCTAGAACAGGTCAGTTGAGTTTGGAGTTTACAACGGAATACGGGTTTGAAACACCGACTGCGATGCCTGAATATGTCGATGTCACCAGATATATGCAAATGAAGAATGAATTGAGATGGAATGATAATGGAAATGATGCAAATGAGTTTCCCCGTTTTCCAAGTGACCTTGTGAATAACTATATGTCACTCAATGCTGAAAATCCTGACAGATATCCCAACACTGATTGGGTTGACCTGGTCTTGAATGATAATGCGCCAAGACAGTCTCATAACCTTAGAGTATCGGCCGGGACTGAAGCAATTCGTTCGACATTCTCACTTGCATATGATAAGACTGATGGTTTATATATGGACAGAACATATGAACGACTCTCTACCAGGTTTAATAATAATGTCGTAATTAATAATTTTATATCAGCTAACCTGGACTTACATTACAGGAGGTCAATTAGTCAGCAGCCAAGTGTAAATCCGATTTATAGTATGCTTGTAGCTGCCCCGATATATGCTGCAGAATGGTCTGATGGCCGCGTTGCCGGAGGGAAAGATGGTAACAATATCTATGGACAAATAAAATATGGTGGTTCACAAAGTAATTGGTGGAATCAGGTTGGGGGTAAACTTTCGATAGATTTGACTCCTATGGAGGGATTGCAATTTTCGGCTGTTGTTGCTCCTAATATTAATTTCGACAAGGCAAAGAATCACCAGTTGAAGGTCCCCTATACTCCATGGGATGATCCAACAAGAGTTCAGGGCACATTGCAGTGGGCAAATTCAACTGACCTTTATGAAAACAGGAATGATAATCATCAGATTACTACCCAGTTTTTGGCAAATTATTCAAAAGACATCCAAGGACACACTATAAATCTACTGGGAGGGTATGAGAATTATTATGCTTTTTATGAAAGCCTTGGTGCTTCCAGGCAGCAATATGAACTAACTTCATTTCCTTATTTGAATCTGGGACCTCTGACCTATCGTGGGAACAGTGGAAGTGCTTATGAGAATGCCTACCGGTCATGGTTTGGCCGGGCAATGTACAATTATATGAACAGGTATTTCCTTCAGGCTAATCTGCGTTATGATGCATCTTCCCGGTTTCATGAGGATTACCGATGGGGAGCCTTCCCATCCTTGTCAGCTGGCTGGGTCTTGACAGAAGAGACTTTTATGCAGAATATTCCTGTCTTATCATATCTTAAAATGCGAGCTTCATGGGGCACTTTGGGAAATGAGAGAATTGGCAATTACCCCTATCAGGCCACTATCGGGTTTAGTAATGCATTGTTTCATCAGGGTTCAAATGTTGTTGCCGCACAATCAGCAGCTCAGTGGCAATACGCAATTCATAATATAACCTGGGAAACTACCGAGACAATTGGGTTTGGACTGGATCTTGCTTTTTTTGAAAACAAATTGAGTTTAATTGCTGATTATTATCAGAAAACTACCAGCGACATGTTATTGGCTTTGGAGATTCCCAATTATATTGGTTATGATAACCCGGATCAGAATACTGGTAATATGTACACTAAAGGATGGGAATTAGAAGCTATTTATAACAATCGCGTTGGTGAATTCAATTATTCTGTTGGTTTTAATATTTCTGATTATAAAACCAGAATGGGAGATCTTGGAGGTACCGAATTTATCGGTGCTCAGATAGTCCGTGAAGGTAGTGAATTTCAGGAATGGTATGGATACCGCTCCGACGGATTGTTTCAATCTCAGGAGGATGTTTTGAATTCACCGGTGACAAGTGGTTCTGTCAAACCTGGTGATATAAAATACAGAGATATTAGTGGCCCTGATGAAAGCGCGGATGGTATTATATCAGGTGCTTATGACCGTGTCCTGCTCGGCGGTTCTCTGCCCCGCTACCTTTATGGTGCAAATCTCCGCCTTGGATACAAAGGATTTGATTTCGGATTAGTTATTCAGGGAGTAGGAAAACAAAATAACCGCCTCAGTGGATTAATGGTTGAGCCTATTCCTGAAAACTGGGGGCATATTCCCAAGATACTTGATGGAACTTATTGGAGTGTTTACAATACAGATCAACAAAATCTTGCAGCCCAATATCCCAGACTTTCACGCGTAAGCATGGGTAACAATTATGCAATGTCTGATTTCTGGTTAATTAATGGCGCCTATTTAAGGTTAAAAAATATCTCTGTTGGGTATACTCTTCCGAGAAGCTGGGCCCAGAGAGTGTCAATGCAGAACTTGAGACTTTATGCCACAGCAACAGATGTATATACATTTAACCATTATCCCGATGGATGGGATCCGGAAGTATCTGCCACCGGTTATCCAATTACTACATCTATAATTTTCGGAGTATCTGTGAATTTCTAAAATATTATATTATGAAAAAGAAATCATTATTAATAACCTTTATAACTGTTATTTTTATTACAGCTTGTACAGATCTTGATCTTAATCCGCTCTCTGAAGGATCCAGTCAAAATTGGTACTCGAATCAGACTGAAGTTGAAATGGCAGTAAACGACCTGTTCAGGTCAGTTTTCTGGAATGAGGTAAGTGATGAACATACAGATAACTACACCCGACGTGAGTCATTAACTCCTATTACCGCAGGAACCATAACATCCGATTGGGGGGCGGTAAATTCTTATTGGTCAAATACATATAAAGCAGTTGTCAGATCAAATCTGGTCATAAACAACTTGTCGAGAGTAGAAAATGACCTGCCGCAATTAATAGTTGACAAATATGCGGGAAATGCCTATTTTTCAAGAGCATCTCAATATTCTACCCTTATCTCGCTATTTGGTGATGCAATATTTTTTACAGAAGATCTTGATCTGGATGAGGCCTTTACAATGTCAAGGACAGACAAGAATATTATTTTGCAAAATATTTATGATGATTATGATACAGCCATTGAAAAGCTACCCTTATCTTATGGCAGTTCAGAGAATAATTATGCTACAAAAGGGGCAGCGATGGCTATGAAGGCTCGCATTGCATTGTATATGAGTGACTGGCAAGTTGCAAGAGATGCTTCCAAAGCATGTATTGACCTTGGAGAATACGAATTGTATCCCGACTTTGAGACATTGTTTTTATCAAGTACAAGAAACCCAAACGAAGTCTTGTTTTCTATACCCCGCTCACGAGAGCTTGGTACTGTGAGAGGTGTAAGAGACTTTACTTCAAGACTGCCAGGTGGGTGGGGTGGAGCGCAAGCTCCTTCCTGGGATTTGATGAGTGCATTTCTTTGTTCTGATGGACTTCCAATCGATGAGTCACCTCTGTATAATCCACGCGAACCTTTTGAAAATCGTGATCCTCGCCTTACTGCTACGATTGTAGAGTTTGGTACAGAACATCTTGGTTATGTTTATCAGCCACATCCTGATTCTCTGCAAGTATTGAATGTTAGTACAGGAAATCTTGTTACTAATAACGATACCCGTTCAAACGCTGCTTTTGCCTCATTTAACGGACTCTTATGGAATAAGGGTGTAGATGAAGAATGGTTAGTTAATCATCAGGTGGATGATGATATAATTATTATGAGGTATGCTGATGTTTTGTTGATGTATGCAGAAGCCAAAATTGAGTTAGATGAAATAGATCAATCTGTGCTGGATGCAATTAACCAGGTTCGTGCACGTGCCTATGGTGTTGACTACATAAATACAGGAGTATATCCTGCAGTTACTACAACA
The DNA here is from genome assembly GCA_964421595.1 of uncultured Bacteroidales bacterium. Taxonomy (GTDB): domain Bacteria; phylum Bacteroidota; class Bacteroidia; order Bacteroidales; family PUMT01; genus PXAP01. The sequence goes on from CAYQXY010000008.1 coordinate 9,097, forward strand.
AACCAGGCAGACCTCAGAAAGATTATCCGCATGGAGCGCCGTATGGAACTTGCTTTTGAGAATCGGCGTTATATGGATATAATTCGCTGGAGGATTGCTGAACAGGTTTTAAATACTGATATTTATGGTATGTTAGATGTGTCTGATCTTCGGGAAAGGGTTATAGAACCTGGCCTGTGGTTCTTCCCTGATATTCCCACTATTGATGAAAACGGGATTCCGGATTTGTCACCAATGTACGAAACCGGACTTGTAAGAAGGCTTGCCCAAAGAAGATTTGATGCCACAAGGCAGTATTTGTGGCCTCTGCCGACTTCGGATATTATGATAAACGAGAATCTGATTCAGAATCCTGGTTATTAAGTTTATGTGATATTAACAAAGCCCGTATGAAATGCGGGCTTTGTTAATATTATCACAAATAATTATTATGAGAAGCTGATTTATATTATCCTTTTTTTGCATTTTCACCTATTTAATCTGCATTCTCAGGAGTCAGACAGTCCTTTTTCAGTCAGTGGTGTTTTTCCTTCCCTGACTATGACTGCAAACCATTTTCCGCGGACTGAAGCAGGAATTGGTGCTTAATTGCCCTGGTCTGACCATCTTTGGGTGATAACCTGGTGGGGTGTACTTATGATGCACTGGAAGAACCGGGCAACAGGCTAACGGCCGATCCAACAGACGAGGAGATGCTTGATGTCTGGTAACACAAGCTTTTCGGAACGGGGTATAAACGTGTTTATTAATTAAATAGAATCAATATGAAAAAGCAAATTTGTTATTTTTTACCTGTCTTCATTTTATTTTTTCTGCAGGTAAACCTTCAGTCACAGAACTCTGTTCTTGTTGAAACTGAGAGTTTTACCAATAAGGGAGGCTGGGTAGTGGATCAGCAGTTCATGGACTTGATGGGTTCGCCCTATCTTTTGGCACATGGAATGGGCATTCCTGTGGAAGATGCAACAACAGAGGTAAAATTTCCCTCTACAGGGGACTATAGGGTTTATGTCCGCACTTTCAACTGGACGGCACCATGGTATTCAGGTGAAGGTCCCGGACAATTCCATTTGCTTGTTAATGGTGAACCTGTTGGTGAAATACTAGGTAATAAAGGTGATGAATGGATGTGGCAGGAGGTTGGAATGGTTAATATTAAAAATAGATCTTCCAGTATTTCTCTTAGAGATTTGACAGGTTTTAATGGACGATGCGATGCCATATTTTTTACAAAAGAGAATATGTTGCCTCCAAGCGATCCTGACGCCCTTGAAGCATTTCGCAGAAAGCATTCTGCACTTCCCAAAAAGCCTGATGAAGCAGGCAGTTTTGATTTTGTAGTTGTAGGTGGCGGAGTTGCTGGTACTGCAGCTGCGATATCTGCTGCCCGGTTAGGATTAAAAGTTGCACTAATTCAGGACCGTCCTGTTTTGGGAGGAAATAACAGTTCTGAGGTAAGGGTCCATCTGGGGGGGCATATCAATGTTGAACCATACCCTGCACTTGGAGAGGTAGTAAAAGAAATAGGCCCATCCCGCGGAGGAAACGCCCGGCCAGCAGATTATTATGAAGATGAGAAAAAAACAGATATGGTTCTGGCAGAGGAAAATATTTCACTTTTCCTTAATTACAGGGCATTTGCTGTAGAAATGGATGGCAATGAAATAGATCAGGTGCTGGCAAGAAATATTGAGACAGGAGAAGAGCTTGCATTTAAAGCTCCCGTGTTTGCAGATTGTACAGGAGATGGCACAATAGGATACCTTGCCGGGGCAGATTATCAAATGGGAAGAGAAGGAAGGGCTGAATTTGGAGAACCCACAGCACCTGAGATAGCCGACAAGATGACAATGGGCTCTTCAGTACAATGGTATTCCATTGAAGAAAAGGAAGAGAGCACTTTTCCCTTGTTTGTTTACGGGGTTGAATTCAATGAAGATAGTAGCGAAAAGGTCACTATGGGGGAATGGACATGGGAGACCGGAATGAATTTTAATCAGATATATGATTTTGAACGAATCAGGGACTATGGACTGCTTGTTGTTTACTCAAACTGGTCTTATCTGAAAAATTTGAGTTCCGTCAGAAATGATTACAGTAACCGTCGTCTTGATTGGGTTGCCTACATTGCAGGGAAAAGAGAATCAAGGAGGTTGCTTGGTGATCATATATTGACAGAGCTTGATCTGACAAACTTTGTTATTTATCCTGATGCTTCCGCTCCTACTACATGGACAATTGATCTGCATTATCCTGATCCGAAGAATACCGTTCACTTCCCCGGTATCGAGTTCAAGTCGATAGCCGTACATCAGCCTATTCATCCTTATCCGATTCCTTACCGCTGTTTTTACTCAAGAAATGTTGATAATCTCTTTATGGCAGGCAGGAATATCAGCGTAACCCATGTAGCACTGGGAACTGTTCGCGTCATGCGCACAACCGGCATGATGGGTGAGGTAGTCGGAATGGCTGCTTCTGTTGCTGTCAATAATAAAACCAAACCCCGTGGGGTTTATCAGGATCATCTGGATGAATTAAAGTCTTTAATGGGTTTAGGTGTTGGGAAGTATGATGTGGAAGATGCACAGAATTATAATCGTGGAAGAACTTTAGAGCCCAGGGAGATAGATCTTTAATAAAAGACTTCCCCGGGGATCTGCCACGGGGAAGTTTATTATATTTATTTGTACGTGTGATATTATATTAACAGGTAACCTGATCAAAAGCCGGTATATGAAGTTGGGAATTATAAGTGTAGTTATTGGCAGCTTTATCATGGTATTTATCCCATTTAATCTTTTTTCCGGGTCATTACAATCGGAAGGCGTTGATTACTGGTCAATGGAAGGAGTTTTAATTGAACACGAGTTTAACGATTCGCTCGATCTGTTATCGGATCAGGTAATATTCGAATTACAGGATAAAAACGGACTTCCTGCATGGTTTGGGCGCTATATTTTCAAAGATGTATGTATTCTGGGGCAGTGCCGGATGGTAAGCATATGGTTGTTTTGGGATGGTGCCGGAAACTATCTTGGTATTCAGCTTCTGGATGATGAACCTCTTACCAAATCTGATCATACAGAATTTGAGCCGGAAGATTATTCAAAGCTGGAATCAATTCTGAAAAACCCAAATTCAATTCTTAAGGATACAAAATCAGAAGATCTGACTTTGAAACCGGAATCGGATAATCCGTTTGAAGTGGACGGTTATTCAGGTGCCACTCAGCCTGCATTGGCTGATGTTGTTGTTAATGATGCCGTTTATTCCTGTCACACTTTGTGGCATACCGTTTACGGGCCAACTATGGATAAAATAATGGATATTCTGGAGGAACGGGTTGATGAAGATTACCTTAAGATGATGTTCGAAAGCGGTAAACCGGACTTTGTGATATGGGGAATAAGAAGTATTAAGCAATTCCCCCTATACCATGATTCATTTTATCATTTTATTGTGGAAGAAATAAAATCAGACTATGATCGACTATATGAAGAGGCAATAGGTTATTTCGGGCCCGATAAAATGGAAGATCATACTGTTCAGATGGAGCTTGTGAGTTTAATTCCGGGATTGGCGACCCAGAAAAAATATGATATAATATGGAAGTTTATTGAAACGGACCTGGTATATGAAGAAGTTGTTGAAGCCTTACTGGAGTTTTTTCAAGATAGTTATATCGGTGTTGGTGCGCTTAATCTAATTTATCGTGTTGTAAATAAAGAACATATAGAAAATAACCAGAATATAAACCGCATAATTCGGGATCTTGCAGAACATGAAAATGCTTATGTACGTAATCTAACCTTAAGACTCATAAACAGCAACTGAATATATGAAGTATTTTTTTACGATCTGTTTTTTGCCCTACAATCAATAAAATCAACCAATTATAATAGTTAATGATTACACTCATAATATGCACGATTGTTCTGATACTTGGTTATATTTTTTATTCCAGGTATGTTGTAAAGGTTTTCGGGGCTGATGCTAATCGCTCCACCCCGGCAAATACAATGACTGATGGTGTTGATTATTTGCCATTGCCATGGTGGAAGGTTTTTTTGATACAGTTCCTCAACATTGCCGGCCTGGGGCCTATTTTCGGTGCAGTTGCTGGTGCTATGTGGGGTCCGGTTGCATATATCTGGATTGTGCTGGGCGCTGTTTTTGCTGGAGGGGTGCACGATTATTTCTCAGGGATGTTATCTGTCAAGCACAATGGGTTAAGCATAACCGAAATCGTCGGTATTTATATGGGCAGGCCTGTAATGCAATTTATGCGGGGCTTCACGGTTTTACTTATGGTTATTGTCGGGGCAGTATTCATAATGGGACCCGCCAGGATACTGGCCGGTTTTACTCCCGACTTAAATTCCATGACCTTTTGGGTTTGGCTGATTTTTATTTACTATATAGTGGCTACAATGCTACCAATAAACAAAATCATTGGTCGCTTATATCCTGTTTTTGGATTTGCCCTTTTTTTTATGGCCATTGGATTGATCTCTGCGCTTTTGGTAAAGGGATACCATATGCCTGAATTAACCTTTGACTCTCTTCGTAACTTTCATTCAGAAGGAACCCGGTTCCCGATATTTCCCATGCTGTTTATCACCATTGCCTGCGGTGCAATATCAGGTTTCCATGCAACTCAATCCCCTTTAATGGCGCGTTGCCTGAACAATGAGAATCATGGCAGGAGAGTTTTCTACGGCGCCATGATTACAGAAGGAATCGTTGCACTTATCTGGGCCACTATCAGTATGAGTATTTTTGGTGGAGTAAATGAACTCAACGACATAATGTATGAACATCAGGGTAATGCTGCATGGGTGGTGAATGAAATATCAAATTCATTACTTGGCAGATTCGGGGCTGTCCTTGCATTATTAGGGGTTGTTGCAGCACCAATAACTTCTGGAGACACTGCATTTCGAAGTGCTCGTTTGATAGTTGCTGATTTTTTGAAATTAAAACAAAAACCAATTTTCAACCGCCTGATAATTAGTATCCCATTATTTGGAATTGGTTATTTACTTACCCTGATAGACTTCAGTGTGGTCTGGAGGTATTTTGCATGGTCAAATCAGACACTTGCAACAGTAGTCTTGTGGACAATTACAGTATATCTGGTTAAAAACAAGAAGAATTTCTGGATAACATTACTGCCGGCTGTTTTCATGACTTCAGTTGTTTCTGTGTATATTCTTCTGGCTCCTGAGGGATTAAATTTATCAAAAGAACTATCCTACCCTATAGGTTTTTTAGTTACTCTGATATCGATAATCAGCTTTATGCTATTTTTTAATAAGGAAAGACAATTGGGCAGTAAATAAATGTTTTAGCTATACCTGTGATTTGATTTGCAGCTTTATGAAAACGATATAAAAACAGGTGAAAGCAGGGAAAAATTAATTTTGATAAATCTATTTATGTATAAAAAGTACCATCACAAGATCTATAGAAATTAAGAAGCAGAGTTAAATTAGTATTCCGTAGGGCATACTATTAAATGAATAGAGTCGGTAATAATTTCTGTGCAAAATATTAAAATTGAATTTACAAATTAATTAGAAGTACTAATGGGAACAAATATGAACAAGAAAACTCAGAACATCTCAAGACGAAATTTTTGCAAAAACACCTCATTATTAGTAGGTGGGGGAATGCTTTTAAACACACTACCTTTATTTGGAAATGATAGTTTCATGGTTAGTGAGTTAATTAGGGCAAGGATTAGCGGACGATACCCTCATCTGACTATGTTCAATAATGGGAATGAATGTGGCATTGGTGCTGTTGTGCCGTGGGCGGATCGTTTATGGACTATTACTTATAGCCCGCATGATCCCAGGGGGAATAATCATGACGGTCTTTATGAGATAACTCCTGATCTTGAGATTATCAAAAGAGAAGAATCGGTTGGTGGAACGCCTGCCGGCCGGATGATTCACCGGGAGTCGGAGCAGTTGTTTATTGGCCCTTATGCTATTGATAAGAACCGGAATGTACGTGTCATACCCTACGAAAGAATGCCGGGTCGGCATACTGCAATTGCGCGTCATCTGACACAACCTGATACAAAAATCTACTACTTCACCATGGAGGAAGGGATGTATGAAGTGGATGTGAATTCGTTGGAAGTTACAACATTATATCTGGACTCGAATGTAACTCCCGGAGGTAATGACGGAGGTCCGAGATTGCCAGGTTACCATGGCAAGGGTGCCTATTCAAGTCAGGGGTTGGTTGTAATTTCAAATAATGGCAGGATTGGAACAGGAGGAGTTGGCGGAGACGGATTAATAGATTTCAGACTACCCGGCGGGTGTCTGGCCTCATGGAATGGTGATTGGGGAGGAAAATTATCGCCGAAAGGCTGGCAGGTAATCAACGACAATCAATTCACCGAAGTCACAGGCCCCGGAGGAATTCACGGTAATGAGACAACAGATGCACCGCTGTGGAGTATGGGCTGGGACCACAGGTCATTGATATTAAAGTTATTGGACAAAGGTGAGTGGAGTACATTCCGTTTGCCGAAAGCTGATTACAGCTATGAAGGATTGCATGGCTGGCATGTGGAATGGCCCCGTATTCGTCAGGTTGGCCCTAAAGGAGAGTATCTGATGAATCATCACGGGATGTGGTTTGATTTTCCGGGAAGGTTTTCCAAAGATTATCATCCGGCTCCGCGCCCCATAGCAAGTCATTTGAAAATAACCGGTGATTTTGCCAGGTGGCAGGATCAGGTAGTCTTTGGTTGTGATGATAATGCCCGTAGCAGATTCGGTCTTGGAACACCATTAACAGATCAGTCTCATTCAAACCTTTGGTTTTCAAAGTGGGACAAGCTGAAGGATAATGGTCGTCCATATGGATGGGGAGGTCCCTGGGTACATGACAAGGTTCAAAAAGGTGTGGCATCTGAACCATTAGCATTTCCGGGTTATACTCACAGGCAGTTGCATTTAAGCAATATCAATAACCATTCAATTACCTTTAAAGTTGAAATAGACACCAGTGGCAGAGGATATTGGGAGGAGCTGGTAAATTTGACCGTACCGGCACATGGATATATCCATCATGAGTTTTCGGATGATATCAATGCTGAATGGATTCGCCTGACACCGGATGCAAGCGGGAATTATGTTACTGCTTATTTCCATTTCGGGAAAGGCGGGGGAGTGCAGAATGATCCGTCTATGTTCGAAGCCCTGGCACCTGCCAGTCCCAATACACCACGAAGTGTAGGCGTGCTTTATACTGCCGGACAAGATAAAGGAATCCTGCAGTTTGCGGCCTGGACCGTCGATAATAATGGCAGGGCATCGGAGGCCGGGTATTATGAGATGGATCAGGATTTAAAGCTAATAAAGGCTGAGAATCCGGAATTGCACAGGGAGATAAAACAAAAAGCAGAAATTGATACTTCAGAATTTCGCGTTGATGAGGCGTCAGTAATTGTATTGGATCATTGGGGAAACCGGTTTCGCCTGCCAAAGGGTGACCTGTCCTTTGATAATCCTACAGAATTTGGTATTCCCAGGCTAAGAAGGGAACTGGCCACAGAGCGTGACATTTTTAATGTTCACGGCACATTATACTGTCTCCCGCGTTCGAATTCAGGGGATATTGCAAACATAAAACCCATTGCAACGCATAATAAAAGGTTTACAGATTTTTGTCCCTGGCGGGGTCTGGTGGTTATAGCCGGTTGCAGAAGTGATTTGCAGCAGGATAGTGAGCATTTTCGCGTTAGTGATGATGGTAAAACAGGGTTGTGGCTTGGAGATTACGATGATCTCTGGAAACTCGGAAAACCAGTTGGAACAGGTGGCCCCTTAAAAAATACAGATGTTCATGCTAATATACCATCTGATCCATATCTAATGACAGGTTATGATAAGAAGAAAGTGCATATATCTCATAATTCCACCAGCCCTGTTGAATTCTCCATTGAAATATGCGTAATAATGAACTTGATTGCTGTGAGTGATGAATTTGGTGTTTGGAATGGTTATAAAAAAATCAGCGTAAATCCAGGAGAGGAAACAGAATTTATTTTTCCGGAAGGATTTAGTGCTCATTGGGTAAGGCTGGTGGCTGACAAAGATTGTACTGCCACGGCTATATTTACTTATTCCTGATTTATGTAAAAAGAATTTTTCAGATTCTAAACTAAAAAAAAACAGGATTTACTGAGAACACTGTGTTATTAATATAGAGCTTCCAATAAGAGAGGACTTTTTGTTTTGAACTGTCTAAAATAGGTTATGGTTTTGTAGATTAGTTTCAGGTTAGGTTGGGTTAGGTAGAAAGCCGAAAACACCCTGTATAAAGAAGGTATGGTAGTTCCTTTAGAAAACAGGGTGTTTTCTATTTAAAATATTGTTTTTTTTTGGGTTCTCTGGTTCTGATAACTTCTACCCATACTCAGGACTCTTTTTAAGGTGAAAGGTGTTGAAGAGAAATGGCTGGTATTCCATATGATCGGAAGATTTGATAAAAGACAGACTAATTTTAATATAAAACTGCTATTATGAAACTTTTTCAACTTTTTTTATTTGTGCTTTTCTTAACTGGTTGCAACAGACTGGAAGATAAAAATAATTCTTTCTGGAAACTTTGGTATGATAAGCCTGCATCTGAATGGACTGAAGCGCTGCCATTGGGAAACGGACGCATTGGTGCTATGGTTTTCGGCGGAACTGAAAAAGAACAAATACAGTTTAACGAGGAAACCCTGTGGACAGGTGAACCCCACAACTATGCCAATGAAGGTGCATGGCAATATCTCGAACAAATCCGCAATCTCCTGAACCAGTGTAAGCAGCAGGAGGCTACTAATCTGGCGATGGAAAACTTTATGAGTATCCCGTTGAGACAAAAAGCCTACCAGCCCTTTGGCGACTTGTTGATAACCTTTCCTGGTCATAAGGGAGCTACCGGTTACTATCGTGAGTTGAATCTCTCTACGGCAAAAGTTAATGTTTCATATTTACTGGACGGTGTTAAGTTCAAACGTTCCTATTTTGTAAGTCAGCCTGACCAGGTTTTAGTTGCCGGTTTTTCGGCCGACAAAAAGAGCTCCCTTTCTTTTAATGTTGCACTTACTGCCGAACATAAGAATTATCAGACAGAAATTATAAACGGGAATGAACTTTCCCTGACTGTAAAGGTTGAAAACGGGGCCATGGAAGGTTATGCCTTGTTGAAAATTATTCAGGAGGACGGTGAAATTTCAGTGGAAAACAATAAAATTATAGTTAAAAATGCAACAAGTGCCCTGCTCACCCTTACTGCTGCCACCAATTTTGAAAACCCAAAAGAGTTAACTGCCGATCCACATCAAAAATGCCGTGAAATAATAGATTTGATAAATTCAACTGACAGATATAATGAATTTGAAAAAAGGCACCTTGCCGAATACCAATCTTATTTCAACCGGTTTGATCTAAGCTTCGGTGGTGCAGAGAACGACACGATACCAACGGACCGGAGAATTATAAATAAGCTGAAAACATCCGATCCGCACCTGGCAGCACTTTATGTCCAGTTTGGCCGCTACCTTCTGATTGCCAGTAGCCGTCCAAACACATACCCCGCCAACCTCCAGGGCATATGGAATAAGGACCTTTCACCCTCATGGGACAGCAAATATACGGTGAACATCAACACACAAATGAATTACTGGCCTGCAGAGGTTCTTAATCTTCCTGAATTACATGATCCGCTGTTCACACTGATCGATGAAGTTGCTGCTTCGGGTGAGATTACCGCAAAAGAGCATTACAATTTACCCGGATGGGTATTGCATCACAACACTGATCAGTGGCGCGGTACAGCTCCCATAAATCACGCCAACCATGGGATCTGGCCTACAGGTGGTGCCTGGCTGTGCCATCATATCTGGGAACATTACCTATATAACCTTGATACAGATTTTTTATTTGAAAAATATCCTGTCCTTCGAGATGCTGCCCTTTTCTTCAGAGATTTCCTTATTCTTGATGAAGAAACCGGATGGTTTATTAGTTCACCATCCAATTCACCCGAAACCGGTGGGTTAGTAGCTGGACCTACCATGGATCATTCTATTATCCGAAGCTTGTTTGAAATTGTGGTAAAAGCTTCTGAAATTTTACAGACAGACAAGGAGTTTGCCGGGCAATTGAATGAAATGATCCCACAGATTGCACCCTACCAGATAGGGAAATACGGACAATTACAGGAATGGTTGGAGGATAAAGACGATCCGCAAAACAAACACCGGCATGTTTCTCATTTGTGGGCGGTTCATCCCGGCAACGAGATTAATTGGAAAGAAACACCTGAATTGATGGAAGCCGCCAGGCAATCGCTGATTTTTCGCGGCGATGAAGGTACAGGATGGAGCCTCGCGTGGAAGATTAACTTCTGGGCTAGGTTTAAAGACGGAAATCACGCATGGACAATGGTCAATACATTGCTGCAGCCGGCCGAATATCCCGGGCGGGATATCCGAGGCGGTTCCTATCCTAACCTTTTCGATGCCCATCCGCCGTTTCAGATCGACGGAAATTTTGGTGGGGCAGCCGGTATAATGGAAATGTTGATGCACAGTCATCTGGACGGGATTGAGCTTCTACCGGCATTGCCTGATGAGCTTTCTTTGGGATGGGTGAAAGGAGTGCGGGCACGTGGTGGCTTTGAGCTTGAATTTTCCTGGGAAAACGGTGAACTTTTGCATGTAAATGTATTGTCACTGGCCGGCGAACCTTTGAAAATCGTAAATGGAAATAACCTTTTGGAAATGAATACCCGGGAAGGACAACGACTGAAATTTGACGGGATGCTGCAACAGTTATAGATCGGATTGCGCATCTTCAGATTATAGCTGATTGTTATAAATTACCATTGTCATGTCAATCATGAATTCATAAAAAACAGTGCAATGCAAAAGCTTTTATTGATTTTTGGATTAATTATACTTGCCATTTCCGTTAGTGCACAAGTAATAACTGAAAGTAACGGTTTTATTACAGTGAAAACAGAGAACTATACTATTGTTATCGAAAAGGATGGATTCCGGTATGAATTCAGGCAACCGGATGGAAAAGTTATAGCTTCTGCACACGAACAGTCTGGTATTCAGATCGGTTCAGACCCTGAAAATTTAAAAGATGTTATTTCAACGAGTTATACTGGCTATGAAAATCAAATCCTGAACTTTAAAGTCTATACCATTGAAGGCGTAGCTGCAGATGTAAAAATTGATGTGCATCCAGATTGGGCCAGATTTTCCGTTGAACCAGAAGGTAAAGAGAAGTATTCGATCATTGCCCGGACAGGTGGGATAACCCCTGCTTATGGTTTGGCTGATCACTCAATTATTGATGTAAATTCTTCGGATGTTACTGGTTTTAAATCGGAAAATTTTACATCCCGGGGTGGGGATATACGTTTGATCAGCAATTTTGTCATCTTCCCCGACAGGGGATTTGCCAATATTAACATCGAGCCGCTTCCCAAGATAGTAAGAGTTACTGAAAAGGAGAATGTCCAGGGAGTGCGTGAAGGGACTGCCATGCCATCATTGTATTATTTTATCGGTTCACCATATACAATATATCAATCGCTCAGGGAAGTGAGAAATATCGAAGGTTACCCCTTAAAGAAACCAAAGTATCAGTTATTTGGTGTTGGCTGGGAAGCTTTTGGGGCGCTTGCCTGGAACACCAATGAGAAATCGGTACGTGAAAACATAAATCAATATCTTGAACTGGACTTTCCATTACAGTGGATGGTTATCGGTTCGGGATTCTGGCCTGGTTTGAAAGATGAGTTTGATGAAGAAGGATTTCGACACGGGGGCCAAAGAACAGGAGATAAAACCTTAAGTGAAACAGAAGTTTTGCAGGCAACTACAAGTTTTGGAATGTGGGATAAAGATAAATACCCGGATCCGGAGGGAATGATCGCTCACTTTAAAGATCATGGTTTGACAATATTATTGGGACTGCGGATTGGATTTATTCCCGGAGGTCCATTTACAGGTAAAGGACTGGAAAACAATTTTTTTATAAAAGATGATAAAGGAAAGGCAAAACTGTTTGACGTTAGTTTTCCGGTGCCTCCGGTTTATTTGCTGGATGCCAAAAATCAGGCAGCAACTGACTGGTATGTGGAACTTAGTCAAAAATGGTTAGACTTTGGTATTGACGGTTTTAAGGAGGACCTTTTTGGGTATCCGGGCTCTTTACCCAATGATTTTATTGACCCGGTAAACAGGACCTTCATGGAACGTGGAGTCTATATAATGGGCCGCAACATGTATTTCGGTTCACCCGCCGATATCCATCGTTTTAATGACTTTAATTACAATCAGTTGCAGGATCGTGGCCCAATCAATGGTTTGGCTTATGCCTATTCTGGTTTCCCGTATGTATACCCTGATATTTCCGGGGGAACCGGATTGGCTACCGGACGTTTTGGAGATGAACCGCAAGACCGGCTTGCAGTTTACCTGATGCGATATGCCGAATATGCGGCTTTGCATCCCGCCATGTCTTTTGGTTATGGTCCCTGGAATTTTGGCGATGAAGTTGTTCAGGTAACCCGTAATGCTGCCATGCTCCATGACAGGCTGCAACCTTATACCTACAGCTACGCAATCAAGGCCTACGAAACCGGTTTCCCCTATCCTATGACCCCGCTCCCGCTCGTTTATCCGGACGATCCGGGGGTTTACGGTCTGGCTGATACGACTCGTCGCAGCTATCAGTGGCTGATCGGGGAATCCCTTCTGGCAACTCCGCTGTATGGAGATGACTATGATACGGCAACCAGCCGGGATGTTTACCTGCCTGAGGGCACATGGATGGAATATGAAAGTGGTGAAATACATCAGGGACCAGCTACATTGCTGAATTATCCGCTTCCAATAGGCAAAACTCCATTATTTGTGGGAGGCATCGGTATTGTCGTGGAGAAAATTAACGGAGAGCTGAAAGGGCGGCTTTATCCGGTTACCGACAATGCCACGATGGTTTTTTATGATAAGGATGGAGAAACTACGAGTACGATCACCCTTGCTGATCCGGACTGGGATAATCCGACAGTGGTAAACCAAAGCACGGGAGTACAGGTAAGTGGAACCTGGAACCGGCATGCTTATGAATTTGTGTTTACTCCCGGAAATAATTACAGAGTTGAATAAATGTATGGATTGAAAAACAAAACATTCAAATCACGAATTAGTAACACATTGCTAAACAAACGACTAACTATACTTAACGAATGAGATTAATTCTTAATCGTAATAATAATATAAACATGAACTACAAAAACATAACAGTAATACTGCTGATATCATTTACGCTTTTAAATTCCTGTGGCTTCGATGCTTACAATGTTGTAACCGAAACAGATGAAAAGATCGAGATTTCTCATGTAAATTATAAGATCTCTATAGAAAAGGAGGGCTTTAAATATTCCTTCCAAAAATCAGATGGTACAGTTATTGCCGATAAACATCCTGTCTCTGGATTACGATTTACAGAAGCCGGCGGAAGCGAATTAATTGATGCTCTATTTACGGATCTTTTAGCGCATAATAATGACCATGTTAGCATGCTTGTAACGACATCAGGTGGTGATCAGGCTAATGTAATAATTGATCTTTTTGAGAATTATGTAAAATTCAGTATTATTCCTTATGCAAATGAACTAACTGCTAACGATGAAGGAGAATCGGCTAATAGTGGAACAAACAATCAGAAAGCATTCTATATCATTGATGCACGGACTGCTTCATTAGATCCTGTATATGGTTTAGGCGATTATGGCTCTCACGCCAATGAGTTTAATGATGTAGATGCTCCCTGTGGATTTCATGTTACTGCAAGAGATGCTGCCAATGTGATGGGTTTGGTAAGGGATGAAATTACAAACCAGGGAAGCTGCAGAAGATTTATTTCAAATTTTGCAATCTTTCCGGCACATGGCTTTGCCCAGGTGCTGTTTGATGACGGTAAGAAAAGAGTGGGATTTACAGAAGACGAAAATCGCATAGGTGTAGCTGATGTGGAAAAAGTGAATACCCTGTATTACTTCATTGGGGATGATATGGAGAAAATCTATGCCGACTATAAGAATGTAAGAACGGAAGAAGGCTACCTGGATGTAAAACCGCGTTATACCATGTTTAATGTAGGTTGGGAGGCGTATGGAGCGCTTGGCTGGAATACATACCAATCTTCTGTAATGGAGAACATTGAAACATATCTTGATAAAGGTTTCCCTCTTAAATGGGGTGTTGTTGGCTCCGGATTTTGGATAGGTGCACGCAGTTCAGGGAATGAAGGGACAACTGTAAGCTTCGGGATGTGGGACAATACGCCAACTCCAAGAAATGACGGCCTGCCAAACCCAAGGTACCCTGACCCGGAAGCACTTAAGAAGTTATTCTCGGAAAACGAAATAAGTTTACTAATAGGTATTAGAAACCATTTTAAAGATCCAACAAGTGAAAGGTACAATGAGCAAAATGATGGTTTATTCCCTGTTGAAGCACTTGAGAAAAATTATCTTTTGAGGAACCGTGAAGGAATGTTAGTCAGATCGACAAACAATTCATTCCCGGGTGGGCCAATATTTTTTCTTGATAGCTTTAATGAACAAGCAATGAAATGGTTTAAAGAAAACTTTGACCTTTGGGGTGTGGATGGCCTAAAAGAAGACGCTATGATTTATGATAAACATTATCAGGATGCCATGTGGAATCCCTTTAACAAATATCTTTCAGATAATGATTATTTGGTGATTGTTCGAAATGCTGCTTATTCTGTACCGGGCGATCTTATCAGAATTAATGATTCTTATGCCGGAGCCGGAGAGCATTATCATGCCGACCCTCATCGTATTCCCCTCAATTTATTAAATAATGCGGCCAGTGGCGCAGCAAACGGATATCCGGATATCATAGGAGGAACACCTGTAACCGGAACCACAAATGATACTTTCAGGAAGTATTATGTGAGAAATGTTATTCTTGCGGCTGTAACACCGGGAATGTCTTTCGGAAGAGGCCCCTGGTTGATGGAACACCAGGAGTATGAAGAAATTGCATTAAAAGCAGCATTATGGCACGACAAGTATGCTCCTTATATTTATAGCGCAGCCATTGACAGTTACAATTCAGGATACCCGCATACTATGACACCTTTGCATATAGCCTTTCCCAAAGATGAAAATACGTATAATCTTATAAGCCGTGATAAAAAACAGTATCACTGGATGCTTGGGCCGTCAATGCTGGCAACACCTTTATTTGGTACAGACTTCGAAACAGCTGTTTCACGGGATGTGTATCTTCCTGAAGGAAAATGGATTGATTATGAAACAGGAAAAGTGTTTTATGGACCAACCACGCTTGAAGCTTATAACTTTCCGGAAAATAAAATCCCTGTTTTTATTGGTGGCAAAGGTGTAGTCGTATCGAAAGTCAGTCAAAAGTCTGAGAATTTAAATGCAGAAATATTTCCGATTGCTAAAGACGGATCATCTTATACATTCACTTATATTGATGGAGAAACAACCTCTACGATCACTAATAATAATTATGGATGGAATCCTGAAACAATGGTGATCAATGATACCACAACAGGTGAAATGGTTGATTTTGATTACAATGATACTTCAGGATCATTTAAATTTGCCTTAACGCCAGAGAATAATTACGAATTAACTGGAGGTGAATAAGGCTATTTATTTAGAAGCGCCGATGGCGATCAGTAAGATTCCGGAAAGAATATTTAAATCCATAATTACAAGGTTATAGAAATCATCTCTGCCAGGTTGAGCCTGTCAGTTGCAACCGGGCATACGATCAATCAGAACCGACAGGAGCATTTCAAATAAAAAATGATCCTACTTCAAAATCATTTGTGTAACACAAACTGCCCGTGGAACAACCAACTCGGTTCCCGTATAGTTAAGTGCACCCGTTAAAGGGTCCCGGCGAAACACTACGATATGGTTACTATCCCTGTTGGCAACAAAAACCAGTTCCCCGCTTTCATCGATCATAAAATTACGGGGATGCTGGCCTGTGGTTGGTTCATGTCCTGCCAGGCTGAGCTCACCCGTGGACTCATCAATAGAAAAAATCACAATACTTTCGTGCCCTCTGTTGGAAGCATAGAGAAATTTTCCGTCAGGAGAGACATGGATATCAGCGGCGGTGTTACTGCCCTGAAAATCACCTGGAAGCATTGATACCCGCTGTACCTGCTGCATAGCCCCGCTCTTCTTATCTACGCTAAGCACTGCAATGGTTGAACTGAGTTCTTCCGCCGAATAGGCGTATGCACCATCCGGACGAAATGATAAATGCCGGGGGCCAGATCCGGGTGTATTCTCAAACCAGGGGGTGGATGCCGAAGAGAGAGCCCTCTTTTGACGGTCAACTTCATAGATCATGATTCTATCCAGGCCCAGATCAGAGACATAGACAAATCTGCCGTCGGGCGAGGGATCTGCTGCATGTGCATGGGCAGTTTGTTGTCGTGTGGGATGGATGCTGCTGCCTCTATGCTGAACAACATCAGAAGCTATATCCAAACCACCGTCATCGCGGATGGGAAGCATGATTGCATTACCGGAAGTGTAGTTGGAGACATAAACAAACGATCCCAGCGGGTCAACACTTACATGAGCAGGACCTATTCCCATTACCGATTGTTCATTAATCAATGACAGCATTCCAGTATCCGTGTTGGCCCGGTAAGCCCCAATGGAATGATGATCGTTTTGATCGGATATCGGTGAACGGCTTGCAGAATATACTACCGGCATTGTTGGGTGAACGGCCTGAAACGATGGTGACAACCTGTCGGAAATTGTGTGAAGAAGTTCAAAGCTGAGGTTTTCCCGGTCAAAAGAAAATACATAGAGTCCTTCACCGCCTTCACCATCAAACGTTCCGGCAATAATAAGCTCTTTGGTCTCATTCTGCAAACATCCGCCAAAGCCAGATAACATGGCAAATACTATCACCACGGCAGCTATTTTGTTCTGAAACTTCATAGAAAAATGATTTAGTTATGGGTAACTGAAACTGTTTCTAAAGGTTAATTCACCACCGAAATTTAATACAATTTTTCATTCCTTTGGGAATTATTACAATGCTTCCGTTTCCACCAACATCTGTCCTTATGTTCATTCGGTTTCCTGTGTGATCTTTCCCTTCGTTAATCCACCCTGGGAGATGGGATTAACCTGCTATGTAATCGGGCGCGCAAACTGGGATTACACCCGGCATGTCGCTTATCCAATTAATTCCCTTGATTCAAATTACCCGTAAAAAATAATTGATAGATGAATTGTTATTATTATTATTGTTATTATTATTTAAAACCCACATCATGAATATGATCAGGATATTGCTGCCCTTTATTTTTATCATATCTGCCGGTGCACAAACCCCGGTATGGACAGAAATAGAAGCTGGAGTATGGAAAACTGTTATTGGAAATCCCGATGAATTCGACCTTCTAAAAGCCGCCGATGTTAATCCCCGTTCCAGGGCATTGGCAAACATGGGCCATGCTGATTTTCCCTTATCTCCAGAGGATATAACGGCTCAACAGTTTGACCTTAAAACTTATTTAAAGTTTCCGCTGGTAAGAGATGAGCAGATTTACGGCTTTGGCCTTAACTTCAAAACAGTGCAGCAGCGGGGAAGGATTATGCAACTGCATGTCGATCATTACGGGGGCCAGGATAATGGCCGTACCCATGCACCTGTACCATTCTATGTCTCAAATTTGGGTTACGGAGTTTTTGTAAACAGCGCCAGGTATATCACAGTATACGCCGGGACGGCAGTCCGCCACGACAGTCCGGATGCACCAGAGCCGCTGGACCGTAATGTCGACAGGAACTGGACATCCAGCCCCTATTCTGATGCGGTTGAAATGGTTATCCCTGCAGAAGGGGTGGAAATATATCTGTTTGCCGGACCGACTCCTCTGGATGTTGTAAGGCGGTTCAACCTTTTTAACGGGGGAGGTGCTTTGCCGCCCCGCTGGGGAATGGGATTTACTCACAGGGTGCCCCGCCTGTACACTGCCTCAGATGTTGGGCAGGAAGTCAGGGACTTTAATGAACGGGGTTTCCCGCTTGATTTCATCGGACTTGAACCGGGATGGCAGAGCAAATCCTATCCCTGTACCTTCGAATGGGATAAAACACGTTTCCCTGATCCGGCAGGCTTTGTTGACGGTTTAAAGGCCATGGGGATAAGGCTCAATTTGTGGACCAATCCTTATATTTCTCCTGATTCACCAATATATGAACCTTTAAAGCCTTTTGTGGGTTCACACACTGTGTGGGGAGGCACAGTGCCTGATCTGACAATTCCTGAAGCCCGCAAAATCATAATTGACCAGATTGACAAAGATCAGGTCAGCATAGGCATCAGTGGTTACAAAATAGACGAAGTTGATGGTTACGACAGATGGCTGTGGCCTGATGTTGCCCGCTTCCCATCCGGAACGAGTGCTGAACAGTTGCGACAGACTTATGGACTTCTGATTCAGAAAATGACAACTCAATTGTATCGTGAAAAGAATATACGGACATACGGACTGGTGCGGGCTTCCAACGGGGGAGGATCATCATTTCCTTATGTTATCTATAATGATTATTACAATCATGAAGATTTTATAACAGCACTTATCAATAGCAGTTTTTCAGGAGTCCTGTGGACACCTGAAGCACGCAATTCCGGGTCGGCCGAAGAGTGGATCAGGCGTATGCAAACAGTGTGTTTTTCTCCGATGGCTATGATAAATGCATGGTCTTCCGGAACCAAACCCTGGTCATTTGAGGAAGTAGAAGAAGAAGTAAGGCAGGTCGCCATGCTGCGCATGCAACTGATTCCTTATTTTTATTCCGAGTTTGCCAAATATCATTTTGAAGGAACTCCTCCGTTCCGGGCGATGAACC
The DNA here is from genome assembly GCA_964421595.1 of uncultured Bacteroidales bacterium. Classification (GTDB taxonomy): domain Bacteria; phylum Bacteroidota; class Bacteroidia; order Bacteroidales; family PUMT01; genus PXAP01. The sequence continues at coordinate 28,099 of CAYQXY010000008.1, forward strand.
TGGAGCCGGGATTTAATGTCAAAGCAACTACTGAACTGGTAAATGAAAATCTTACAGAAAATCCCTATACAGAAGCTGTAACCCGGGAAGTCAAAGACCAGTATATGGCAGGTGAATTTATATTGGTAGCCCCTTTGTTTTCAGGACAGACAACCCGTAATGTAATTTTACCACAGGGAAAATGGTATGATTTCTATACCGGTGATTATGTCGGAGAAGGTGAAATAATTTCGGTTTCTGCAGGACTGGATAAAATACCGTTGTTTGTAAAAGATGGCGCTATTATTCCGATGACATCTCCGGCATTGCGTGCTTCCGCTGCAGATGAAAAATTTGATATTGAAGTCCGTCATTATGGCCATGAAAATGGGAGCTACATGTTTTACGATGATGATGGTGAAACTTTTGATTATGAAAAAGGAATGTTTAGCTGGCGTGAACTGAAAATAGAAGATGCCGGAAATGGCCAGTTCAGAACAAGTATTTCTCCCGTGGGGAATGGTAAGCCTGACAATATTGGTAATGTTACATGGAGACACATGACTTCAAGATAGATAATTTTTCCACGATAAAGTTGTTTGGGGAAATATTTTCGGGATGAGTTCCAGTATTAATCTAAATCTGATATGATGAAATGGTATATTTTTTATTGTAAACCTAATGATTACCGGTGCCTGTAATTTAACAAGAACCACATCCGGAGAGGTCCAATGGATAAAACCATGGTCATAAAATCCTTCTAATAAATTAGAATTCAGTTATGAACAAAATCTTTTATTCTTCTCTAATTATTCCATTTTGTATTTACGGGTGCGCAGAATCAGGGCCGGAAGAAAAGCAGCCAAATGTGTTATTTATAGCCATTGATGATTTAAGACCTGAATTGGGAAGCTATGGCAATACAGTTGTAAAGTCGCCCAATATGGATAAACTTGCCGGATCAGCAAGTGTCTTCGCCAATCATTATGTAAATGTTCCGACCTGTGGAGCATCTCGTAACAGCTTATTAACCGGAATGCTTCCCCGGACAAGGTTTCATTTGGCAAATAACGTCATGAGGGATCTTATCTCCGGTGAACCTGAAACAGAAAGGCCCGAGACTTTCATTCATCATTTGCGAAGAAACGGCTATTATACGGTTGGGATTGGGAAGATCAGCCATTATCCTGAGGGTTTGTTGTATGAATACGAGGAACCGGTGGGGACATCCAGGGAACTGCCTCACAGCTGGGATGAGATACCTTTTGATGCAGGTATATGGGGAACCGGCTGGAACGCTTTCTTTGGATATGCAGATGGTGAAAACCGTCAAAGCATGAACCGCCAGGTAAAACCATATGAAAAGGGTAATGTTGGTGATGATGATTACCCGGATGGAATTATTGCAAACCTTGCTATAGGGAAGTTGCAGGAACTGGCAGAAAGGGATTCTCCTTTTTTTCTGGGAGTAGGATTTTTTAAACCTCACCTGCCTTTTAATGCCCCGGCCAAATACTGGGATATGTATAACAGGGAGGACATGCCTCTGTCTCCCAATCCTTATATTCCGGAAAATGTCAGTACCGCAAGCCTTCACAGGAGTGGTGAATTTGGCAGTTACGAGCTTGGTGATGAAAATGCATCTCTTGATGGCCCCGTTTCTGACGAATATGCCCGCAAATTAATGCATGCATATTTAGCCTGTGTTAGTTATATAGATGCCCTTGTCGGGGAATTAATTGATGAACTTGAAAGACTTGATTTAGCCGGTAATACAATAATAGTAATCTGGGGTGATCATGGTTGGCATCTGGGAGATCACCTGATATGGGGTAAGCATACCGTTTTTGAAAGATCGCTGAGAAGCCCGCTTATAATCAAGGTGCCCGGACAAAACGAAGGAAACGTAATCAAGAGGATAGTCAGCACAACTGATATTTATCCTTCAATAATAGAACTTTCCGGTGTGGATATGCCCCATGAGACAGATGGAAAAAGTCTGGTGCCATTAATGAAAAACCCCCTTTCTGAATGGGAAGATGCAGCTTACGGGTACTTCAGGAGTGGAATTTCTTTACGATCCAACAGGTACCGGATGACAAAATATTTCAGGGAACAACAGCCGGTTATCGAATTATATGATCACAACAATGATCCGAATGAAACTAAAAATATTGCTGATGAAAACCCTGACATAATCGAAAATCTGATGCCACTCTGGGAAAAAGGCAATACCGGTCTGTTTGATTAGATCACGGATCCGCATCCGAGTTACGGAAATTAAGTTATTATTTCAACTTGCCCACGAAAGTATTAGTAATAATTTTGACGCATTTCAATTGCCCCTGTTTTAACCTGAATTATTCGCAAACTCTAATTTTAAGCTCTTTGACAATGAATTGCGGGCCATGGGGTTTGTTTTCTAATTGCAGGAACCACATGGAGGGCAAATGGTCTGAAAAGTTTATGAATTAATCAGGTTAGTCAACAAAGAGAATAGAAAGAGATATTTTCTGGCAGTACCTCAATTAAAGGGCTTGCCGCCGCGGGGAGCGCTTAGTCGGGATTCTTTTTTTTCTCACCATATAAACACATATTTTGGCCTATATTGTATGTCCGTTGATTTAAGGGACCAATACACTGCAGTCCTATTTTTCAACAGATAATAAAGCCACCCAGTTCCCGAAAAACCGGGGTTTAAGCTCAATTTCAACACCGCCAATAATTGTTTCACTTCCTTCCCACACCGCCGCTTCAATATTTAACCATTTAAGATTATAAGTACCGGGATAATCAGTGAGATTAAGAATAACATTACCCCCATCAGGAAAATATACTACAATATCGTTAAAACTGTTTTTCGCAAGGTATGCTTCATCCGGATCCCTGTCTAGAAGTAATGTTGAATTTACATCCGGCAAACTCGTAAAAAAATTTTACTCATTGGCCAGTACTGATGCACTAAGCATATGCTTTTGAGCTCTTTCTGATATGCCGATACCATACGGTGGCCGGTGAAACCTTACAGAGGCTGCTCCTCCGATAATACTGCGCCAAAAACGTTCTATACCATGGGTTGGTCCGCTTGTCCATGATCCAATTAAACCACCATACAACTTAACATGGTTAATGGGCCGGGGATCTGGTGCGATATAATTCCTGACCCACTGAAGGTAAACCCAATGTTCCTGATTGGAATTAAATGAATTCTGAGACAATTCAATATAAGAGTACTTGTCTGGAAAATCAAGCGAGGCCTTATGCTGATCATGTTTGATATCAACAGTTTGAAACATTTCGGTAACCTCTATGCCGATTCCGGCAACTTTGGCCTTTTCTCTTATATAATCACTCCAATACCAGCCCCATTCAGGTGAATACTGAGAAAAGATCTCGTTGGTTATACAATACAGAACATGATCAAATTTTAAAGAAATTGACATGAGTTTATCTACGAATTTTTGCTGATAGGAAAGCAACAACTTATCATTGTTTAGTTTCGGAACAGACCTGAAAAAATGACTTATATAGGTGGGTCTGTGCCCATAAGGCTCACTTTTCAACTTTGTATTTGTTTCTGTAAACAGGGTATTATTCGACGGATTCCATGGATTATCAGGCCAATATCCAGTAAAATCATGAAATGCATATTTCAATCTGAACAAATATATTTCGTTCAGCTGATAACTCTAAAAGCCTTTCGAACCTGTTCCAATATTCTTCATTAAAAGAATCAGGATTATACATATCACCCGATTTGATAAAAGGCGCTTCATTATTCTCATCACGGCAACTCATCGTATTGCGTATATAATTGCCTCCATTTAACCGGATTAGGTCAAGTTCACTTTCAAGATTTTCAATTTGAAATAAATTATCATCACTGCTCCCACCGATAAGTAAAACAGGCCGGCCATCGTATTGCCAAAAATATTGATTTTGTAAATAAGGTTGTATTCGCCGCTGGTCATAACTTTGTGCAACAATAAGGTTGGCAGAGCTTAAGATCAGCCATGTAAAGAGGAATATTTTTTTCATTGATATTATCATATTTAGTTAGTTGATAAATTCATAACATCATTTACACTTTCGAAGCATAACACCGTTTACACTTTATTCTGATTTTGTAGCATAAGATCGTTTGCAATTTTAATTTCATACATATAGCATAACTTCGTTTACACTTAGTTCTATTAAATTAATTCTTTCCATTTCTCAATCGTTTTACTTCAACAAAATACGCCCCTCTTGAAGTTCCGTCATCATCAATCAACCAGGTTTTTATTTCCGTGTCACCTGCAACAAGTTCAACCTCAAACTTAACTGCCGTCGCTCCTATCATTACTGGTTTAGTTTCATCAACCATATTCTCAATATATAACCGTGCTGTGGTAGCTGAAAGCGGAAAACCCGCGACTTCAGGTCTTTCCATCAAAGTAAAAGTATAACGGCCGGCATCTGCTACCCGAACCCTCCATGGGCCGTTACTCTTTGGACGTTCCATTATATGTGGTTGATTCCATGGGGGTAATTCATCCATTATCCAGTCGTGTGCATTAAGTTGAACGGGGTTCTGTTGTTCCGCCCCGATATACAAGGGTGTAATTTCATGGAATCGCCGGCCGATATCATCCCACCATAGATCATACTCAAGACTCAGCTTTTCAGCCACATCAGGATGGTTTTCTATGATATTGTTTTGCTGGCCAGGATCCCTTTTAATGTCATATAGCTGAGTTTTATCTATCAGACGCCAACGATCAGTCATGACAGAGGTCTCTTTCCACTTAATGGGATCCACTACACGTTGATTGTGAACAAAAAGCGTTCGGTCAGGCCACTCTTTATATGTGCCGGTAAGCAACGGTACAAGAGATGTTCCGTCGAATTTAACATTTGCTGGTTTGGGGATATCGCAAAGCTCCATCAGTGTAGGCATCAAATCAATGTGTGCGGTGATCTGGTTAATTTCACGGCCTCCTTCAATCCCGGCAGACGGAAAATAAACATATCCAAATACGCGATGCCCGCCATCGTAATGTGAGCCTTTACTACCTCGCATACCGTTATTATAAAGGTCAGACCAGTCAGCTCTTTCATTTTCCGGCCAAATATTTGGCCCCATGCAAGTTCCGTTGTCTCCTATAAAAATCAGTATGGTATTATCCAGAAGTCTCCAATTCTCCAACCGATCCATCATAACACCAAGGTTATCATCAATATTGGTTATCATTCCCCAAAATATTTTAAGCCGGTCACTTGTGTTTATATCCTTGTAAATGTCCTGGTATCGCTCAGGCACATGCGGACGGGTCTGATGTGCAGCGTTGGTTGGTAAATAAAGAAAAAACGGTTGTTCCTTACTTTCACCTATAAAACGCAAGGCCTCACTGAACCAGACATCGGTGCAATAACCCTGAAATCGACGCCAATCTCCATTGTGGTTGTAGTGATCTTCAAAATAGTCGTTACCCCAAAAATCAGGGGTCTGCCCTACTCCGCCAGCGCCATGAACAATGGCTTCATCGAAACCCCTGAATCTGGCAGCATAAGGATAAGAATCACCCAGATGCCATTTCCCGAATATACCAGTACGATAGCCTGCCTCGTGAAATACTTCCGCCAGGGTGGTTTCATCCTCCCGGAGAAGGTTTCTTCCGTTTACCGTATGCCATACTCCCGCCCGTGCTGAATAACGGCCGGTCATCAATGATGCCCGGCTCGGAGCACAGGTGGGATCAACATGGAAGTTCTCCAGCCGAACACTTAAGTCACGAAGCCTGTCCATATTTGGTGTGATCACATGTGGGTGTCCGTGTGAAGCAATATCGCCGTAACCCTGGTCATCTGTAAGTATGATAATGACATTTGGTTTTTGTGTATCCTCCTGTGCACTTGTAGCCAGCCCCAGTAATGCAAAAGGGATTGCTGACAGGCTGTTTAATAATTTCATTTTTCACTTATTTAATTTACTGACACAATATTTATCTGAGCCTAATCAGCCAAATATCCCGAATACATCAGGAATGCCTAATCTGCAAACGCCAGTCCATTAAACATCAGGGTATAGGCCGGAATCCTAAATTCATTGAATAGCCCACGGACCTGACCACCCCCACCTGTCTTCTGTTTAATGAGCGGGACAGAATCAAATATAGTTTTTAATCATTACTAAAGAAATACTTTCACTTTGTTTTGAAGGAAATTAAATCGTTTAAGAAACTATGAAGCATTCAGTATCGTTGAAATGAGCGTTCAGGCAAGTGATAAATATAGTAACTATCATTGTTTAATTATATTTGCCAGGTTTCCTTGTTCAATGGTTTGTTAAACTTTAACATAAAAATCTGACTTTCAATGAAATAAGTGTCGAAATAATGTAATTAAATTCCTGACAATCTGCAACTTATAAGTTAACCACAATCTGATACTGGTTACAACACCGTTTTAAAGGCAATAAAGAAATTTATTTTACATCTGTATTTTTAATAACCATAAAGAAAAAATTGATTTTGCAGGATTGTTTTAAAGTTGTATTTTGGTTACTTCAAGTCACATTCACGATACTCTCATTATTCAATAACAATTAGATGTGAAGTACAGGGTTTGAAAAATTGAGTAGTGGTATATTATGAATTTGGAACATATTAATTAATTACCCTAAATTATGCTTTATGCAAATGAAACTTGATAATCCAAAATTAATAGGTCTTTCACTTGCCGGATTAATAGTGTTTCCATTTGGATGCCAGGAGGAAAGAGGTACAGAAATCACAGTTCCGGAGAAACCCAATATATTAATTATATTACCAGATGACCTTGGGTGGGCTGATGTGGGTTACCATGGTTCAGATGTCAGAACACCGAATATTGATAAGCTGGCTAAAACAGGAATCATGATGAGCCAGCATTATGTAATGCCTACCTGTACACCCAGCCGGGTGAGTCTTATGACAGGTCTTTATGCCAGTAGATACGGAGTTTTAGGGCCAGCTTACGGAGAAGTAATTGACCTGGGTGATCCTACGTTGCCATCCATCCTTAGTGAACACGGTTATTTTACGGCTATAGACGGGAAATGGCATATGGGCTCACCACCATATACTCCTTTGAAGTACGGATTTAAATCTTCCTATGGATATTTTGATGGTCAGATTGATCCCTACACCCATGAATATAAAACCGAGACCGAGTTAACTGACCGGCGATCATGGCACCGCGATGATCAATATCTTGACGAAAGCGGGACTCATGTTACCGACCTTATTACAGCCGAAGCTATAAGAATTATTGAGGAAGACCGGGAAGAACCGTTCTTCCTTTATGTAGCACATCACGTACCGCATTTCCCCCTTGATGAACCCGATGAATGGATGTCCGTATATGATGATGTTCCCCTGATGCATTCTTCACGCCGGTTGTTTGCGGCCAGCGTCACTCATATGGATGATGCAATTGGAAAAATCATTGATGCACTGGAGAGGACGGGAAAACGTGAAAATACGATCATCATATTTATAAGCGATAACGGAGGTCAGTTCAGCTGGCACAGTGAGACCGAATACCACGGGGATTATGCCGATAAACCACATAGTGTACTGGGGAACAATTATCCTTTGCGTGGTTGGAAAGGTCAATTATATGAGGGGGGCATCCGTGTACCTGCACTGATAAACTGGCCGGGGCAACTTGAGCCAGGCATATTTGAATTCCCTGTCCATGTCTCTGACTGGTTGCCGACAATTTGTGCTTTAGCAGGCATTAAGCAGAATCTGAGGCCTGATCTGGATGGTCAAAATATCTGGCCCATGCTGACAGGTGAGCAGTCTGCAACCGGGAACCGGACTTTATATTGGAAAACCAACCAAACCTACGCTGTACGGGCTGGAAATTGGAAAATGCTGGTGAACAGAAATAATGATAATGTTGAATTATTTGATCTTGAAAACGATTTCCGGGAAAACCAGAACCTTAGAGATGCTAATCCTCAAAAAGTGGAAGAATTGATGGAAATACTGGAAGAATTTAAAAAAGGTGACAGGGAGCTTGAAAGCGCTCCAATGGCTATTTAAGATTTCTATGGGAGGGCCGCAGGTGATTCAGATATATTCATCCGCCCTCTCCTATTGAAAGCTGCCGATTCCTCTCACTGCTGAATCTTTTAATATCTAAAATTAATAAATTTATGAAGCCACTTGTTCTTGCCTCGTTAACCCTTGCAACAGTTCAGATATCCGGATGCGGCAGTCAGCAGACAGAAGAATACAAACGTCCCAATATCCTTTTTGCCATTAGCGACGATCAGTCATTCGGGCATACCAGCTTTTCCGGGAGTAATTTTATCAATACTCCTGCATTTGACCGTGTGGCTGGTGAAGGGATATATTTTGCAAACGCCTTTGCCGGCTCGCCAGGGTGCGCCCCTTCCCGTAGCGCTTTAGTTACAGGCCGCTATCACTGGCAAAATGAACATTCAGGACAGCATGCATCTTCCTGGATGAAGAAACATGTACCATTTGTAGATCTGCTCAACACAAACGGATATGTTACAGGTCGTACGGGGAAAGGGGTTTCCCCTTTCCGTTATGCACGTGATGAGAATGATTCATTATGGCGTGAAACAGATGCCGGCGGAATTGCACACAGTAATATACGATATGAGCCCGGGACGCCAGGTGATGAAAGAACAGCTGACCTGATCAGCCTGGTGAATTATTTTGAAAACTTCAAATATTTCATGGAAAATGTGAGGGACGATAAACCGTTTTTCTTTTGGTATGGCGCCAGTGAACCGCACCGTAATTATGAACAGGATTCCTGGAAACGAACTGATAAGAAACTGCCAGATGTCGATCTTCCCGGGTTTTTTCCTGACCATGAAATTGTAAGGGGAGATATGCTTGATTATGCAGTGGAGATTGAATGGTTTGATATGCATTTGGAACGGATGCTGAATTACCTGGAAGAAATCGGAGAACTTGACAATACTGTAGTAATTGTTACCTCCGATAATGGAATGCCATTTCCACGGGCTAAAGCCAACTGTTATGAATATGGTATTCATGTACCTCTTGCCATCAGGTTTCCAAATGAGTTTCCCGGTGGAAGAGTCGTAGAAGATCTGGTAAGTTTTTCAGATTTTGCACCAACTTTTCTGGAATTAACCCAAACCAGTCCGGAGGGAATGTTGCCGGTTTCCGGGAAGAGTTTTTTACACATCCTGCGATCAAAAAAGCAGGGAATAGTTGATGAATCCAAAGAATATGTTTTTGCAGGCCGGGAGCGCCATTCCTCTTCAAGATATCTCAACTGGGGCTATCCGCAACGGGCAATCCGCAGCAGGGACCATCTTCTGATCTGGAATATGAAGCCCGAACGCTGGCCTGCGGGAGCACCACAGCGAATAAAACCAGATACAAAAGATGAGCTTTTTCCCATGTACGGGATCGATGAAAATGGAGTACACCATTCAGAGTGGGCATTTACCGACATAGATGCAGCACCCACAAAATCCTATATTATTGAAAATATGGAGGATGAGGCCGTAAGGTCCTATTTTGACTGGACACATGCCAAACGCCCTGAATTTGAGCTTTTTGACATAAATAACGATCCCTACAACCTTACCAACCTTTCAGGAAATCCGGCTTACGCTCAAGTGGAGAAGGAGTTGAAAGATGCTTTGCTTCAGGAACTCACAAATTCCGGCGATCCGCGTGTAGTCGGACCCGACAAGGAAATATTTGATTCTTACATCCGTTACAGTCCGATACGTGAATTTCCGGAACCGGACCGGAGCAACTTTCCCGAGAAGAACTGACGCGATTCAACGGGTCATATTATCAACCATGTAAGGTCATCATAATTGAATGATGTCATCAAGCAGTCCTCTTGTTTCAGTCAAAATTTCAGGATTGTCGGATGCAATATTGATCGTTTCTCCCGGATCACTATTCAGATCATATAGCTGTTCCTCAGCTTTAAACCCGGTTTCAATCCCGGTACCCCAGGGAACAAGTTCAGGGCCATCATGGGCAGAAATATATTTATAACCATCATTCCTGACATATGTGAGAACATTCTGAATTGCTTCCTGAACCAATCCATCACGCCCATTCAAATCTTTCCCAATCAGGGCATCCCAGTGGTCCCTGCTGTCCTTTGCATCTATAGAATTGAATTCCTGTCCGGTAAAAGCGGCAAATGAAGCCAGCATGTCCACCTGGCTGAACAAGGCAGGGGAAACACTTCCCTTCTCAACCCTGCCTGGCCATTTGACGATCATAGGTACCCGGGTCCCTGCTTCAAAAGCGCTGTACTTTCCTCCCCTGAGCTCTCCCCATGGCTCATGATCACCTATCTTCTCAACGGCATAATCCACATACCCGTCATCCAGTACCGGTCCGTTATCAGAAGAGAAGATAACCATAGTATTTCCGGCCAGTCCCCGCTCTTCCAATGCCTCCATTAATGCACCCACCTGCCAGTCAAGCTGCACAATCATATCTCCTCGTGGTCCGTAAGGTGTAATACCTTGAAAACGCTCATGAACGATTCGCGGAACATGGATATCAACAGGAGAATAATAAACAAAGAACGGATCTCCTTTAGTTTCATCAATAAAATTTATTGCTTTTTCGATGAGCACATCAGCAATATCTTCATCTCTCCACAAAGCAGACTCACCGCCCTGCATATAGCCAATACGACTTATACCGTTGGTAATGGTATGGTTGTGGCCATGTGACCACATCATCTTCAGTAATTCAGGGTTATCCCTGCCTGTTGGGCGATCACTGATATTTTCCTGAAAACTAACCTTTATTGGATCGTCCGCATCCAGGTTTGCAACAACATGGTTATCAATATAAACCGTCGGCACCCGGTCATTGGTAGCCGGTATAAGCCAGGAGTAATCAAAGCCTATCTCTAGTGGGCCTGGTGTTATCTTGCCGTTCCAGTCGGGTCCGTCATCGCCTCCAAGGCCGAGATGCCATTTTCCTATGACAGAAGTACGGTATCCGGCACGCTGCATAACAGATGGCCATGTTTCTTTCCCTGGAAGAACAAGTGCCGGAGCATCTCCTCTGGCCACACCTGTCCCCGGCTGACGCCAGGCATATTCTCCTGTCAGCAAGGAGAATCTGGATGGTGTACAGGTAGCTGCAGTGGTATATGCATTGGTGAACATAATCCCGTCCCGGGCCAGTTGATCTATATTGGGAGTTGGAACTTTCCCTCCGTAAATACCAATATCACCATAGCCTATATCATCGGAGTAAATCACAATGACATTAGGCCTGTCTTCTGATGCGTCATTCCTTGCACTCTGCTGCGCACATGAACTCACGAGCCCTGCAGTAATCAGTGGATATAAAAAAACCTTCATAATTAATTAAATATTAGATGTTTAAGCTTTAAATGTATTTACTGATTATTAAACTAAGGCATATTAGGGTTTTCAGGTAATCCATGACGTTTGAAAAAATCAGCAGGTGGCTCTAATAAAGGGGTCGTGTGATCGAATTCCCTTCCCAGATTCTCATAATTTTGCCTTCTCGCCCGGATATCATCATATAATTCCATATATGCAATTTGTCCTACCCTTACAGCCACCCTTCGGGGCACAACTACAACCCCGTCTGAATTGGCAACAACTATATCGCCCGGGTGAACCAATACACCGCCTACTACAACAGGTGTTTGAACATCGATTATTTCATTCCTGCCTATTCTCTCTCCACGACCTCTTTTATAGTAATTTGTATATACAGGATTCTTTTGAAGTATTATTTCATCTATATCCCTTATACCTCCGGCTGTAACTAATCCAACAGCCCCATTTTCCTGCCAGTCCATAATGTTTTTAGAACCTGTAGTGCCGGTATCATTGTCATCTTTATTATCCATAACAATTACGGATCCTGGCTTTATGTACTCTCCGAAAGGTTCAGTTGACAACTGGGAATACCACATTCCTCTCCACTTGCGATACTCCTGATAGTTTTCAGGATTTGTAAGATCAGCACCAGGATGCATTGGTCTGTTGGTAGGACCATACCTTACTGTTACAGCTATACCGGAAAATGCATGACTCATATCATTCACATCACGCCACAAAGGAGATATTTCCGGATCCATGACTCCTACATCCATATATCCACAAGTAACCATTCCATCTACAACATCAGTTACTCTGGCTCCCTTATATAATTCCAGCAATACCTCATCAGACACATCTTGCTGACCAATGGCTAATTGGCCGCACAATAAATATGCTAAAATTCCAGAAATAGTTATGATAAATTGTTTTTTCATAAAAAAAATTTAATGGTTATATTAATTCCGGATACATTATCTAATAACCTCATTATATTTTATTCACAGCCGGCGGAGGTTTCAGTGAAGTCATAAATTTACACTGAAATAAGCTTAAGGAGATAAATAGTTTCATTCTTAAGGTCTTTCTGCAATTTCATAATTATCAATTGCATTAAAAAAATCATTAATTATACCGTAAATGTCAAACCACTCCCAGACAATGATCTTCCTTTCATTTTCAGGCCTTTCAACCCACTGACCGTCAGTGAAAACAGGTGCAGGGTGCTCATAGCTTTCAGCCCATTCAGGATTTTTCACTATTGCAACAGCGGCCTGATCGAACAATGGTCTTGCAGGAGGAGAGCCCTCCATTCTGTAATTCTCGAACAGGTTTACGGAATAATCACCCCAATTGTCGAACTGCCCACCGTGTCGGCCTGTTATGGGCTCTGATATTCTTGGGCCTTTGCCCGGCATCCTGTGAAGTATCTGTGCCTGTGTAACACTCACCGCAGTTGTGCCGGACGGCTCGCCGTACCGGACTGTTACCATCTCAAATGGGACATCCACGTCAAGTATGTAATTCATAGCTGGAATATCATGATTCTGGTTATGTTCACCTGGCTTGGGATAATTTGAGCCTAACCATACTATCCTTATGTTTTCAGCAATGGCGGGCTCTTTTTTGAGGGCAAGTGCGATATTGGTCAGTTTGCCGACCGGTAGCAGTATAAGTTCCTGTCCACGATCCCTGAGGGCTTGTTCAATAATAAAATCAACTGCTTCATGTCCGTCAAATTCAGGAGAATCCAGGTAACCTTTTATCTCTTCAAAAGAACCGTTTGCACCTTTATATAGCGGTATATCTCCATATACAGTAGATAACCTCATAATTCGTTCTGCTTCTTCATAGTCTCTGTCTACATGGCCAATTGTTTTATTGACAGTGACACCTTCAACAGCGAAAACGTCGCCACTAAAAAGAAGATAGGCCAATGCGTGCTGGTCGTCAATTTCGTTATTTGCATCTGTATCAAAAATAACGTGATGCCTGAATGTATTTTCCTGAGATTGCTCAACAGTTTCTGTACATGAGACTAGAGCAAATACCGGGATAATGATTAATACCTTAAATATTAGAGGCCAGAGTGGCAAAGGTTTGATTTGATTGAAGTTTTTTATTTTCATAGTTTAAGGTTTTGTCCTATTATTGAATTATTATGCAGATCGGATTACCTTTCTTCCAATCGAAGGGATTATGGAAAGGCAATATCGTTAAAATATTTACTAAATTCAATAGACTGGTTTTTGTTTATATTCTCATCGCAAAAAAACGACCGGATTAGGATGTATTTAAGTCATATGATTTTTCGGAAACGGATCGGCAAATTGACGAATGATCATCATATATTTTAATCTATTCTGATTCCACCTCAAATCTTCTCTGAACATTAATATAATTATTCTCCATCACAGTTGTCCGACCGGTATATTTATCTGCCATATTATTAATCTCGGTAGGATCATCTTTCATATTATACAATTCCCATGGCTCGTCATTCTTCCTTACTATTTTCCAGTCACCTTCACGATACATCCTGAATCTATCTGTCCAACCTGAAATAATAAACCCTGGATCTTCACGCTCTTGTCCCAGCAGGATGGGCATTAATGAGCTTCCCTGAAGTTTCTGGGGCTGGTGGCCGTTTATATTTTCAGGATATTCGATTCCTATGGCTTCCAGAATGGTAGGAAACAGATCAACAATATGTGCCGGCTGATGGCTAATACTTCCTGCCTGAATTTTTGAAGGCCACCACATCAATGCATGCACAAGAGCTCCTCCTTCATGCCCGTACTGTTTGAAATACCTGAAAGGTGTATTGCTGGCATTGGACCAGGCCGTGGACTGGCATCTGTACCCATCGGGGTGCCCCGGCGGGTAATCAAAATCACTATTGGAATCATAAGGACAGGCACCATTATCAGTCAAATAAATTATGATTGTGTTGTCCAGTTGGCCCTCATCTTCCAGTTTTTGCAAGACACGTCCTATGTTTTGATCCATATTGTCAATCATAGCTGCATACACGGCCATCTCCAGATCAAGCTCTTCTTTTTCCTTATCAGACAAGTCATCCCAGGGGCGGTATAGAGGAATCTTTGCCCTCCTTTCTTCATCTCCCCCGGGGTGCCCCCTGAACTCATTCACATTTGAAGAGGGTGGACTGAGTACCACATCTTCAGAAATCAGTCCTATTTCTTTAAGACGTAGGAAGCGTTCCAGCCGTATCTGATCCCATCCCTTAAGATAGGAACCACGGTATCTGGCAATATCTTCGGGCCTTGCCTGTAAGGGGTAATGCGGGGCATGATATCCCAGAAAGAGAAAAAACGGTTGATCACGGCTGACAGGTTCATCCAGCCATCTTAAGGCATTGTCCGTAGCCGCATCCTCTTTATGGAAGGGCTTCTTTTCATGATAAATCTGATCAATACCCACTTCTTCACCATTTAAAATAAATGGCCTTTGAAATTCCCCGGATGGTGGCTCAAAATACTCAGTGGTAGCCCAAAAGGTCAGTGACCGGTCATTCACATTGGCTGCGTAAGCGCTCTCCGGCACCCAGTTCATAAAATGCTCCTTTCCTGCATGTATAGCATAGTAACCCTGGTCACGCAGGATTTGAACAAAGTTAACGGCACGGTCACCACCCTGGTAGAGTCCGGTAAAAAGGGCAGATCTGGATGGTTCACATTTTGCTCCTGAATAGAAACGGGAAAACCTTACTCCTTCATATCCAAGCTTATCGATGTTGGGTGTATTGATCTCCGAACCAAAACAACCAATATCGGAGTAACCGGCATCATCCGACATAATTACAATTATATTGGGCAACTGATTTTCAGCTTTCTCTACATTGCAAGAAAAAACACCCGCTCCCAAAGCAAGAAAAGCCATTGAATTCGGTGATATCATTTTCATATTGATTCTTGATATTAAATGAACAATTCCACAACTTCTACTTATCCTGGTAAACCCTGACGTAGTCAACCTCATATTTTACCGGGAATTCAGTTCCTGAGGGATCACCCCCGTTGGAGCCAATTGCAAGATTAAGCAGGATATAATGAGGCTGGAGGAAGGGATTGAAACCGTCGGGATTTACTGTTTCGGCAACCGATACAGAATTCAATAAAACATCGTCAAGATAAAGACTTATCGACTCCTCATCCCAGTCCATTCTCCAGATATGGAACTTATCTGCCCATTCGGGGTCAGCAGCAATAAAATCTGCGAGCGGGATTTTACGGTCAACCCATTCGGGTGTTCTTTCATCGGCCGACAACCAGGCAAAATTGGCCAGAATTGTAGGGACTCCCTCAACACGATACAGCTCCATAATATCAATCTCACCATTTGCCGGCCACCTCCTGTCAACACCCAATGTCCATATTGCCGGCCAGTATCCCTTTACAGTGTCAATTCTGGCCCGTATCTCAAACCTGCCGAATTGCCATTCATGCAGTCCCCTTGTGTTAATGCTTGATGAAGTATATTCTGCATACTCAGCCGTGCGCCAGTCGTCGCTATCAGGATCGTAACGGGGATTCTCAATTTTCTCCCTTCTTCCTTCAATAACCAGCAGGCCATCTGTCACAGACGCATTATCCTCCTGATAAAACTGCAATTCCCGGTTTCTTACAAGGCCGTTTTCATATCTCCAGCTGGATGGATCAGGTTTACCATCATTGTTGAACTCTTCGTTCCATACTAGTTTCATGCCCGGTAATTCGGCCGGGGGACTATTATCGGGTTTGTAAGGATCAACCTGGTCTTTTTCTGAACACGACATGCATATTATGGCTAACAGCCCGGCTAGAATAAGGAATCTCATTATTATGAATTTTAGTTATTTTTCCAATTCAAGTTCATCGTTCATCTCCTTCTGAAGGTTTAAAAGATTAATGAATAACTCATTTCTTACATCCTCATAATCTGGATTATCTGAAAGATCATTCATCTCCAGGGGGTCATTCTCAAGGTCGAATAGCAATGTCTTATCTGCCTCAGGATAAACAATGAGTTTGAACCCGTCTTTCCTTATCATTCTTTGAAGGTCCATATAACAACCATAAATAGCATCGTAATATGATTCGGTTCTCTCCCCTCTTGCCAGATCCATAACACTATTAAAATCAACATATTCTGACTTTTCAATTCCCGCAATTTCAAGTGAAGAGGCCATAATATCCTGGTAATAGATATCGGCACTTACTTTATTGTTTCCAGGGATATCAGGACCCGAAACTATAAACGGAACACGAATACTATGATCATACATATTTTGTTTCCCTAAAAGGCCATGCTGGCCAACTGCCAGTCCGTGATCGGAAGTAAAGAAAATATACGTGTTATCATCTTTACCTGATTTCTCAAGTTCATCCAGTATAATGCCAACCTGCTCATCCAAATGGGTGATGATAGCATAATACTCCTGCCGGTTTACCTTTACGGCATATTCCGTACGCGGAAAAGGAGCGAGCCGTTCATCCCGCAGGTTTTCCCCGCTGCCCATCTCTTCCCTGTAGGGATAACGGGGTTGAAAATTTTCGGGTACCGAAATATTCTCCAGAGGATACATATCAACAAACTCTTTTGGTGACTGTCTGGGATCATGAGGAGCATTGAAGGCAAGGTACATAAAAAATGGCTTGTCAGACTCCCCGGCGCTATTTATAAATGACACCGCATCTTCAGCCACCACTTCACTCCAGTGAGTGCCTCCTTCCCAGAAACCTCCCCATTTTTCATCCCAGGGCTGCCATATGGTGTCATTTTCATTTAGCGGACGGTTATACCCTTCGGGAAAGTCCTCAGGCATTCCCGGCCTCACATTTTTTACATGATCAAAAACATCGAGGGGATCTCTTTTTACATGCCACTTCCCTGTAAAATACGTTTCATAACCTGCCTGTTGCATAAGATTGCCCCACATGGGACGGGATAATGGTTCATCCTGGTTCCTGTATTCATTTTCATATTGGTACGCATCCCAGATAAATGAACCGGTAATCAGCATTGCTCTTGATGCAATGCATACAGCCCCGTTCCAGGCACCCATATTATAGGCATGGGTAAATGTTGTACCATTTCTGGCAAGCCTGTCAAGATTGGGAGTTTTTACCTCTCCATCCAAATGACCCATTGCCTGGAAGCATTGATCATCGGCAAGGATTAAAATAATATTCGAAGGAGTTATTTCCTTTTCCACGGTTGTGCAACCGGATAAAATGGAACTTCCTATTAGCAGATATGAAATTTTCATAAGTTATTGTAAGTTAAAGATAACTGTTATACATCTTTTCGATTCCAGGAAAAGATATTTATGGTTTAACTGGCACATATTTTCGCTGGTCAACAAAAACCGTTTTTTTTCAAAATAAATGTAAACAAAAAACTATAATATTAATTTATGTTTAACATTAATCTTTGTCAGAGATACTATCTTTGAAAAATAAATATTGTAAATCTTTAAAAATACCTCCAATGCGACTAAAGAGAAAAGGGAATTCGAAAATATCCATCACCGCAAGGTTATATTCAAAAATCTCTGCTACAGTTTTGATAATTATCATTATATCTTCTGCCTGCGGCTCGAAGTGGGAGATTGTAAATCCCTACGAAAGTATTGACTGGGAGACTCATACTCAGTACAAGGCCAATTTCCATACCCATACTACCAGGAGTGATGGCAGGCTGAATCCTCATGTGGTAGTTGACCGATATCATCAGCTTGACTATGATATCCTGGCGATTACAGATCATAATGAGGTTACTTATCCGTGGACCGCTTTCGCGGAATTGACAGCAAGCCAGACTTCGCATAACCGGATGAATGATGCACCTGAATCAATGCCTGAGAATTTTGACTACGAGAACCGTGATCCGGTTTCATTACAACTGGTAGATATCCAGGCCAACGAGTTGTCCAGACACCACCACATGGGTAGTTTTTTTAACGACCACAATGGTACTGAAACTGAGGATGAGTCACTTGCAGCGACAGCAATAAAGAATGGAATTACCATGCTATACCACCCGGGCCGTTACCAGGCAAGAAATCCTGAAACTTATAACCTGCAATGGTACGTTGATGCTTACGGAAACTATGCCCATCTGTTCGGTCTGGAGGTTTACAATCAGGGCGACCGGTATCCGAACGACCGACATATGTGGGATTCAATTCTAACGGTTATGATGCCCGATCGGCCTGTCTGGGGATATTCCAACGATGATATGCATACCCAACCTCATATTGGCCGTAACTGGAATCTTTTGGTACTGCCGGAACTTAATCATGACCAGGTCCGCCAGGGAATGGAGAACGGATTGAGCTTCTTTGTATACGCTCCTCAGGGTCACGATGGACCACGTCCTCCGGTTATTGAGTCAATCATGGTAGATGAAAGAAGAGGGACCATTGAAATATCTGCAACAGGATACGATTCGGTCACCTGGATCTCCGGAGGAAAAGTTATTCATGAAGGAATCACTATCAATCTCAATGAACTTGATAATAGCTATTCGTATGTAAGGGCCAAACTTCACGGACCAGGGGGTACCGTTAAAGGAACCCAGCCCTTTGGCATCAGATAGATTATTTGACAGGGATTGTACCATTATTCAAACAGTATTGATGTTACTGCCTGTAACATTACTCATTTTATTATCGTAATAATTATAAAACACCTCCTAAATATCCAATAAACAAAATCCAAATTCCAAACAGTTATTTAATTGATTATCAATAATAATGTTTCAACATTCAAAGCTATACATATTTTGAAAAAAATATACCCAAAAATAATGAGTACTGAACAGCATGAAATATATTGAATTAATTGTGATATAATTAAGAGCAATCGAAACTAATGAAAACTTGTGGTAATTATACATAATTAGATAAGATACTGAACCATTGTATACAAGCAATATATTAATGATTTATAACCATTTATTTATTTCAATCATTCACAATCACAACGCGTATGAAAAAAATTTTACTGATTGCCTTAATTATTACAGTTTCAAACGTTTCGAAAGCACAGGTCTTCAATACCGGACAGACACTTAGCCCCGGAACATTTTCAGTGGGAATACAACCAGCAGTTCTGATTAATGGGAATAGCAATTTTATGCTTTTCCTCCATGGTGGCTATGGCGTTACCAGGGGGATCGATTTTGCTTTAAAGCTGGGTGTATTAGGTAATAAAAATTATTTCGGGGCTGACGTTGAATTTGCTTTAGACAGAAATATGTCAGTGTCATTTGGTGCTCACGATTTTGGAGTATTTGGATTGGATGGAACTTTTTTGATTGATATTCCATTACGAAATGATGTTCGATTATTTACCGGGGCAGATCTGGATATCAATTTCGCAAATGAAACCCAGATTCTATTTTGGCTGCCTATTGGTATTGAGATCGGCTTAAAAAGCAATATGAACTTTATTTTTGAATCATCAATAGGGTTAACCGACCCTGCCTATAATATAATTGGTGGGGGACTTAATTTCTACTTCTGAGTTTAACCTTATTCAGCTTCTAATTTGCGGAACTTAAATGTTCCGCAAATTTCCACTTCATTCTACATTAATTAAATATCTATCAATTGAAAATCGATTAAGGCTTAGGAATACACTGAGTAACTGACTCACTCTCACTTAACCATCTATCCAATTTTAGAGCATTTGCAGTTGCAGCCTGGTGCACCGCCTTGTCCCTGATTCTTCAGTGTAGCTGAATAATATTTAGCTAAAACAGGATTCAATAAACTGATTCTTCAGCCCCGATCATTGGCAAAATGAACAATCAGGCCAGCATACTTATATAAAAGCATCTGTCTTCAATCAGATTCTTTTCTGGTTGGTTCTTATATATTAACCAAAAAAAATACCTTAGGAAGGTGCTGTTCCGGGTACAGGTGGTATCCTTGGTACTTCCTCGTGACTGATAGGGCCCAGGCTATATTCAGGGGGGCCCATTCGCAAATTAGAGACCATCATTTCATCCCAGGTAACTTCCCTGCCGGTGTATGCTGACTCACGACCCATAATTGCTGCCATATTTGATTCACAAATTCCTACAACCTGATTGATATAATTATCTGTACGGATTGCAGTCACCAGGTGGATATGTTCCTGAACATAGGGACTAATTGCAACACTGTTTCTCGGCTGACCGTCATCGCCCAGAGGATATTCATATTGCCAGATGATGTTCCCCTGGTGGTCCATTATCTGGTTCCGTGCATTGGTATAACCTTTTGTTCCGAAAATCAGCTCCGATACGTTATTGGAACATCCGTCAATCTGCCGGCACATTGCATGAAAATGGCGGCCATCATCAAATTCATAATCTACGCTGAAGTGATCATATTGATTGCCGGTAGGCCTGTGGTGCTTGCCTCCGAACCCAACTGCTTTTACAGGATGTTTTTCAAAGAACCAGGTTATAATATCAATATTATGAACATGCTGATCGAGGATATGATCACCATTAAGCCAGCTCCAACTAAAGAAGTCGCGTAACATAGCTTCCATATCCGACCAGCCCGGCTCTGGAAATGTATGTCTTATCAATCCCTGGTTCCAGTAACAATTAGCAGACACCAGCTCGCCTATGGCACCATTTTTAACCATCTCAAATGTCTTCACATAATCATGCTGATGACGTCTTTGTGTACCTACAACAACATTCAGCCCTGCTGATTCGGCCATTTTGCCTGATGCCATTGCAGAGCGTATTCCAACCGGATCAACCGCAACACACTTTTCGGCAAATACATGTTTGCGGTTTTGTATGGCATAGCTTAAACTCTCGGCCCGGAAGTGGCTTGGTTCACATAATAGAACAATATCAATGTCCGAGTCAATCACTTTCCTGTAGGAATCAAAACCAAGAAAACAATTCTCATCAGGAATTTCCACACCTTTTCTTTCTTTAAGCTGGGCCCGGCAATGGTCCATTTTATCCTGGAGAACATCACCAAGGGCTACTATCTGGAGGTTAGGGCCCGCATCCAAAAAGTTCATAGATGCACCTGTGCCACGACTTCCACAACCTATCAGTCCGGCTCTTAAAACCGGACCATCAGGGGCCTGTTCGGGAAATACAGGTGTGGTATATTGTGGTTTCCTATTACAGGATGCTAATGCCCCAACACCGAGGGCTCCTATTGCGCTGATGGCGGCGGCATCGGTAAGAAATTTACGTCTGCTTAAATTGTTTTTTCTGTTTTCCATTTTGTTTATTTGATATTAAAAATAGCCCCCGATTAATCGGACTTTTATCCAGATGGTTAAACAAACATACATTTCTTGATTTAAATTTGCAACAGAAAAGAACAACTGATGTCGAATATTAATCCATTGACCGGGGAATAGTTTTGACAATTACAGCCTGTAGTACATCTATAAAAACGAATTCATATATTTACAAAATCGTCTTAGATTTTCATTAACAGGAATTTGCATCTATCTATCATCAATGTTGTAATGTTTTCTGACTAATAAAACAATGCCCATATTCAATTAATTGAGACTTAAAATAATCAAAATATTTTGAAATGCCGGTAGACTGATAGTGGGTGTAATCGATGTTGCGCTATTAGACATCTATGTTGGGCTCTGGCAGTGGCCCCGGCATTATAATAGGCTTCTATCACCGGAAACATCATTACATCATATTTTACCCTGTCAGTTGGCATCAGCTCCATGCAACGGTCCAGTACTTCAACTGCAAGCCCAAATTTATTTTCTTCAGTGAAAGCATCAGCAAGTCGGGCAAACTTATGTCTTAATCTAAGTATACTTAAAGTCTGCAGATTATAAAAACAAAGATGTACATCGGGTTCATTCATCCTGCCCCAGGTAAACTTGTTCATGAAATTATCATACATTACACTTGTATTGATGCGTCCATACTCAGGAAAATCTCCCTCTGTATGTACTGGCACCAACCTGTATGCAAACCCCTCCATTTGAAAGTAATCTTCCAGTCCCATAACATCGGCTGTCCCGCCATTTGTGAAATAAACGGGTCTCTCCCAATTGTTAGAAGCCAGGATATCAAGTATGATCATCTGATCTTTTATCAAATAATTATCTTCAATATCAATATTTACTGTCGAAACTATTTCATCTCTCAATTCCGGTGGCACAGTGCCATTTTCAATAACCCTGCCGGCATCAACACTTATCCCGATTTTCCTTGCAGGCAAATAATCGATCATCCTGTTACCCGAAACACGGGCTTTACTCTTATCCCTGTCATCAACACAAAAATCTATCAACTGTCTGGCATCGATTCGATTTTCTGTTCTTTCCCATATGGGAACCTGATCATTAGTACCGTCAACATGTTTATGCCGTGGTATTGATATTGGAAGCGGCGGCGAATTATTCTTTTTTCTTTTCATCTGTTCGATGTACCAGTCCGCGTTCAAAAATCCCAGAACTACCACTCTTACATCTGTACGTATTCCTTCAACCTCCTGAGCGTACCATAAGGGAAAAGTATCATTGTCGCCATGGGTAAAGAGTATTGAATCAGGCTCGGTGCTGTTCAGGTAATTAATGGCAAAGTCCCTTGCCGTAAACCTTCCTGAACGATTATGATCATCCAGGTTCTCAGCAGCCATCAGTCCGGGAACAAGAATAAAGGAAATAATGGTACCTGCTATACTGCTGAATATTTTAGGCAGAATCTTTTGCAACCATTCAATCAGGGCCAGCACTCCCATTCCTATCCAGACAGAAAAGGCCATGAATGAACCTGCATAGGTATAATCCCTTTCCCTCGGCTGCATCGGATACTGGTTCAGGTAAATTATTATTGCCAGTCCGGTGAAGAAAAAAAGCAGGAGTATAACCGTAAAATCACTTTTACGCTTTCTGTAATGGTAGAACATACCGGCTAAACCTACCAACAAAGGCAAACTATAGTAGGTGTTCCGTGCCGGATGGCCGGCAATGTGCTGGGGAAGGTTGATCTGGGGTCCCAACCGCCACTCATCAATAAACCGTATACCACTCAACCAGTTACCATCCAGCAGACCTCCATGACCCTGTTTGTCATTCTGTCTTCCAGCGAAGTTCCACATGAAATACCTTCCGTACATATGCCAAACCTGGTAACGCAAAAAGAATACTAAGTTTTCCACGAAAGTGGGACGAATTATAAGTTGCTGCTCTCCGTCTATAACAACCCTGACCTTTCTGCCTTTAATATTGGCCATCTTGAATTTTATAATCAGCATGATGTTGAATGGGAGGTTTTTGAAGATATTGAGGGAGGCGAATTCTTTGATGAACAGGTCAGGTACTTCTGGCAACACGTTAAGATAATTGCAAGAGATTTCCGGACCTCCATATTTCTAAATGACGAGCAGGTTTACGAAATGACCTTCAGCGAAGATATTGGCGAAATATCAGGCATAAACTTTAACTTCACCGGAATCGGAATCATAGATTTTGTTAGGTTATACAGCAATGATGACCTTCTGGTCTATGGAACAGATTTTAAATAACCGGGGAACTTCTCAAACAGCACATAACGGGTGTGTCATGATTCTTTGAAACCTGGATTAACTTTCTACATAGCCTGTACCCGTACAGGATGGATTGAAGAATGAAAATGTACAATCTTCCAGCCATTAGCCGACTTGACCCAGACTTTAGTGATCACTTCCCTCTTGAACGAAGAGGGATCGTCGTCGGCCGGTTCTATATCGATGGTCCTGACGAAATGAACAGCATTCTCAGATAACACAAAAAAGTTATCATTGATTTCAGATGTCGCACCCTCTCCGCTGAATGGGCGAGGTATCTTTCTACAGAACTCAAGGAGTTCCAGTGTATCGACCAGCCTTCCCATCCTGTAAATGGTGGCTTCATCATCATAAAACGAAATAACTGTTTCGCAATCCCCTTCGATGAAAGCTTTCTGCTCCAGTTGATGCTGTTCCCGTATTTCTGCCAGAACCATTGCTTTGATTTCATCCGTAACCAATTGCGCCTGGCATATATCTGGTAGTGTGATCACTGAGATCAGGTATAAAATAATCAAATTGGAACGTGTTGTGAGTGTTTTCATAGGATGACAAATTTATGGGTAAGCATTAAGTTATAACACCATATTTTATGTGTTGCTTTTTTAGCCTCACAACCTCGATAGTTCATCAAATAATTCATTAGATACAGGCCTTAAAAACTCATTATTCCAAAGAATAACGATTCTATTGCTGTCTTTGAATCTTATCATAATATTTGAAGACCCGATACCTGCTCCGCTATGCCCTATTGCTGAAGCAGTATCTCCATTATCGTGAGGAAGTTCATAAATATTACTCCCATATCCATAAGGGAAATAATGTGGTCCAAAATCTCTGAAAGCTTCTTCAGGCAGGGAATGTTTCTGAAACATGATTTCCCAGCTTTCAGGTCTTAATAATTTCTCAGAGCCCAGGGCCACCATAAATTTGTGAAGATCCTCCAATGTAGATTTTGAACCTCCATCACCCCTGTAATTGCTGTGGGGAAAGGGTGTTGCAGGACTCCCATCCTGTCGGTAATACACTGGAGCCCCCGGACCGTAAACAGACGTAGAATTATATGTGTTTTTCATATTCAGAGGTTTATAAATTTGATCTTGCAGTATATTGTAAAAATCATCATTGTAATATTTCATGATTATTTCCCCTAAAAGAAGAAACCCTGTATTGCAATAATCATAGCCTGTACCTGGCTCAAAATTCAATCCTAGTTGTGCCATTCTATCCAAAACCTCTCTCTGGGTTATAAAAAAGTCCAGGTTGCCTTCTAATTGTTCTCTAAAATATCCTTTAAGACCCGAGCGGTGCGACAGCAGTTGATGGATAGTAATATCACCTGCCCTGGGGTGATTAAACCATGGTAAATGCTTTGAGACAGGATCGTGTAAAGAAATCAAATCATCTTCTACCAATCGCAAAGTCAATATTGCGGTAAACATTTTTTCCATACTATTAATGGTGAACCGGGTCTTACTCGTATTAGGGATCTCCAACGTTCGATCGGCCATTCCAAAGGCATTTTGGTAAATTATATTTTCACCCTCGGCAATAAGCACTCCCCCATGAATCTTTCCGTCTTCATAGAGTTTTTCTATTATGTCAATAATCCTGGAAAAATGCGTAGTATCCAATTGTGCTGTGGAATTCTGGATGGTTAGAAGCCAAAAGAAAATATGAATAATATATTTCATCCAAATAATGTTATTATATTAACTACAAGTAATTTATATTTCCATTTGGCCATGCGACGCACCAGAACATAATCGGCATAGGTGTGGTAACCCAGCAGCCTTGCCATTTCATGTCGCAGATTTACTCCGAAAATCATTGGAAAGAAAATTTGGTAATCTATCGTTGTACCTGTTATCACCCATCCCTGTTGCCCAAAGTGAATGGAAACGCAGGTAACTTTCGGCATAATCATCAAATATTTTTTCTAATTTCTTTGATTCATCTAAACCAGGCTGGATACATGATAAAAGAATAAAAACAAGGGAAAAAAATGCTATATTTTTCATAACCCAATATGGTGATTAGTTCATAGTGGATAATTGATTCTTTTACTTTATTCTCCATTTTTCCAAACATTGTCTGCTTTATTTACATCAATGTCATTGTCTCCAAGCGATACCTGTTTTATTTTACCGGCTGATTTATAATTTAACGAAATGGTTTCCGGATTACCTTTCCAGATATATGCTGATTTATAATCTTCCAGAATTTCACCATTTTCAAACTCAGCTTTTAATGCAACAGGCAACGGTAATTTTCCGGGATTGGAAATCAAAACTTCAATATTATCCTTGTCTTGTTTAACATTTTCAATTCTCAGATCAGTTGCACTGAATTCGAAATACCAGGGGTTCCAGTACCAGCTTAAATCCTCACCCAGCAATTCTTCCATTGTGAAAAAATAATCATAAGATATAGGATGCTTGTATTTCCATCGTTCCATAAACTTTTTTAACGGATTGGGAATCCCCTGTTCTTCTAAAATGTCAAACAGGTATGCGAACGCCGCTGATGATTTTGCATAATAATTAAATCCCACACCGCGAACGTTCATGTAGCTGGATGGAGTGTGGAGTGGAATGTCATTTTCCGAGTTCCAAATTAATTCTCCCCCTGAAGGAATTGAAAGCCCCAAGCTTTTTAAAAACGAATGGCTGATATATGTAACCCATCCTTCATCCATCCATGCATATTTTTCTTCATTGGTAAGGATAAAAAAAGGAAAATAGGAATGGGCAATTTCATGTGCTGTCAGGTCCACCATTATAACAGAATCCGAAGGCAACCCATTGGCGGCCATCATCGGAAATTCCATTCCGCCGGGATTTCTCTGAGTAAAAAATGTAGTTTGTTTTTGAAAAGGAAAGGGTATTCCCGGGAATTCGGTGGAAAAGTAATGAATGGATTGTTTTGCTGTTTCTGCAACTGTTTTGTACTCGTTTGTATCAGGATGATAAACTACATTGACCCAGGTACGGCTGTTGTTTATTGTATCAGTAACCACACTGGTTGCATCCCATATGGAATTATTGCTTACAGCAAACGCAAAATCAGTTACTTTTTCGGCCTTAAAATGCCAGATGTGTGACATATTCTTTTGAATAACATTATTTTTCTTTAAATCCTCTTTAGATATTAATTGCACAATTTCATCTGCCTGTTTCGATTCTTCAACTTTTGCAATAAATTCTGTATGATATATTTCCTCCGGGTTCTGTAAATCTCCTGTTGCCCAAACCAGATATTCCACCGGAATTTCGAGGTATACGTCGAAATGTGAAACATCGTTGTAGGTTTCCTGTATCCCTGTAAAAAAAGCATTGTCCCATCCAATTAAATCATCGTAAACTACAATTTGTGGAAACCAGTACCCGATAAAAAATGCAGAATCGTTTGATCTTCCGAATCTATGTTCAAACTGATAGGGTATTTCTAAGCTCCATTCAACTTCAATTTTTGTTGTAGAATGAGGTAAAATAAATTGAGAACTATCAATATGTAGCTGCATTCCTGTGGCAAAAAATCTTAATTTCTCTTGATTGTCCAAATGAATAGTGTCATTTTCAAAAACTACAGAGTGGATCGATACACCATCAGTTAAATTTTGTTCTAAAACAGGAAAATCTCGCATGGCACCT
Source organism: uncultured Bacteroidales bacterium (assembly GCA_964421595.1). Lineage (GTDB taxonomy): Bacteria > Bacteroidota > Bacteroidia > Bacteroidales > PUMT01 > PXAP01. Next base: position 55,667 of record CAYQXY010000008.1, read on the forward strand.
TTTTTATACATATTTTGTTTCAGCATAAACCTGATGAAATTTAGGGTATCAGGACTGTTGTTTTGATATTCAATTATTTCCTTACCGGTTATTTTTACGCTATCCGGGTCAAAACGGGCATTGATAGTATAGCTGGCTGAATTTTGCCAGTATTTTGGTCCGGGATTTCCATCCCATGAACGGGATTGATTATCATAAGCTTTTCTTATCTCTTTTGTCATATATAATTTTTCTGACTGGGAAAAGCTTTGAAGAGAAAGAAAAAATATAATCATTGATGTAATGGCCAACTTATATTTCATGTTTCTAAGTGTTGTGATTAACATTTATAATTTTAAGAAACTCATCATTGTTTGGCCAATTACTTATTCTGATGTTTCAACAGGCCATAAATAGCTGCCACCTATTTATAAAATCCTACTTCAACCCGCTGCGTTCCAGAAGTGCATCAACGGTTGGTTCCTGCCCGCGGAATCGCTTGTAAAGCACCATTGGGTGTTCGGTGCCGCCTTTTTCAAGGATGTGCTCTCTTAATGACTGGGCTACTTCCTTGTTGAACAGGCCTTTTTCCTTAAACAGGCTGAAAGCATCGGCATCAAGCACCTGGGCCCACTGATAACCGTAGAAACCGGCGGCATAACCTCCGGCAAAGATGTGTTGGAACTGGGTGCTCAATGCTATCTGATCAATAACCGGAAATATCTGTGTTTTTTTCCATGCCTCCTCCTCGAACTGTTTTACATCGCCGTCAAATGGTTCCCTTTGCGTGTGCCAGGCCATATCGAGCAGACCACCACCCATCTGGCTCATAATAAAGTATCCGGCCTGGAAATTTTCGGATGCCTTGATACTTTCCACCAGATTGGATGGAATGGGTTCCCCGGTTTCGTAGTGGCGGGCAAAACTGTCGAGAAACTCTTTCTCAACGGCCCAATTCTCTAATAGTTGAGATGGAAGTTCAATAAAGTCGCGCCAAACACTAAGACCTGAAAGGCTGGCATAATCTGAATTGGCAAAAATTCCGTGCAGGGCATGCCCGAACTCGTGCAGAAAAATTTCCATTTCTTTGAAGGTAAGAAGTGCAGGTCTGGTTTCGGTGGGGCGCGTAAAATTCATAACGATGATAATGTGCGGTCTTGAATTTCTGCCATCCTCTATCCACTGTCTCTTGAACATACCCATCCGGGCACCTTCCCGCTTGCCTGGGCGCGGGTGAAAATCAGCATACAGTACCGATAAAAATGAACCGTCCTTGTCGTACACTTCGTATGGAATGACTTCTTCGTGGTAAACCGGTATTTCCCTGTTTTCAGTGAAAGTGATGCCAAAGAGTTCTGTGGCAAGTCCAAAAACTCCGTCAATAACGTTTTTCAGCTCAAAATAGGGTTTCAGCATTTCATCGTTTATGTTGAACTTTTCTTCTTTCAGCTTTTCACTGTAATAGAGGCGATCCCAAGGCATAATTTCTTCAGAAAACCCAATTTTTTCTGCAAACTTCTGTAACTCTTCTTTATCTTTCTGAGCCATTTTATAAGAAGTTTCATACAAATCGTCCAGCAGTTTGTAAACGCCCTCCGTATTCATGGCCATGCAGCGCTCCAGAATATAATCGGCGTAGGTGTCGTAACCTAGCAGCCTGGCCATTTCAAATCGCAGATTTACAATTTTTATAATGTTGTCCTGATTGTCGAGTTCATCGCCTTTAAACGATTTCGACATGTTGGCAAGAAATAGTTCTTCTCGCAAATCGCGGTTTTCGGCATTTCTCAACACTGGTATGAAGCTGGGTACGGTGAGGTCAAACACCCAGCCTTCTTTATCCATGCTCTTTGCCTTTTGTGCTGCGGCTTCAAGTTCACTGGCGGGCAAACCCGCCAGCTTGCTCTTATCGGTAATGTGCATTTCGTACCTGTTGGTTTCCTTCAGCACGTTTTCACCGAACATAAGGGACAGCTGTGATAATTCGGTACTGATTTCTCTGAATCTTTCCTTTTCGGCCTCCGAAAGACTGGCTCCCTGACGAACGAAATCAGTGTAGGTTTTTTCCACCAGGGTTTGCTGTTCCGGGGTGAGATTCAGCCCATCCTTTTTATTATAAACGGCTTTAATGCGTTCAAAAAGTAACGGATTCAGCTTAATATCGTTTTGAAATATAGTTAGTTTTGGAGAAACTTCCCGGGCAAGCTGCTGCAGTTCATCATTAGTTTCGGCATTAAGCAGGTTAAAAAAAATGAGTGCTATGCGGTCCAGTAATTTTCCCGAGCGTTCCAGTTGTTCAATCGTATTTTCAAAAGTGGGAGAAGCCGGATTATCAGTCACTGCTTTCACTTCAGCCTCTCCTTGTTTTATGGCTTCTTCAAAGGCGGGTAAAAAATGTTCAGTTTTGATTATATCAAACGGAGCCGTTTCATGAGGTGTATTAAATTCCTGAAGCAACGGATTATCCTGTGCAATAACCATCACCGAAAACAGACTTATAACAATTATTAGCTTTATTTTTTTCATTTTCAATGCTATTTAAATTTATTATAGTCGTATTGAAAGATTATGATCTTCGAGACGACAGGATATAAATAGGTGTCTATGGCAAATTCGATAATGAGTTTTTTGTGAATTACATGTGGGCACATAAAAATTACACCTTTGGCAGGTTCCCACTCAGCGACGACGCGATTTTTATTGAAGTGATAAAAATCAGATGGTTTAGATGTGTCAACAGTATCCTTTTTGATACCAGAGGAGAATAAAAATAAAACTGCGAAAAAAGCGGTAGCTATAAATGGTAATATATTTTTAACAACAACCGGATAACCGGTTAGTTTACTGCAGGTAAAACTTCTTAGTATGGCTGATTTTACTTTCACATCAAAGGTGCATTATCCTGATAAAGTGAGAATGCATTTCCTTGTATCAAATAGCCAGATTATTCAGCCTTATAAAATTAAATCTTAATTAGATTAATTAAAAAAAATATAATTAAAAATTTGTTATTAATTGTTGTAGTTGTTTAGGAGACAAACAGATTTGTAAACAGTGTTGATAAATGCTGATTATGAGTTAATTTTGCGAGATAATTTCCATACGACCTGATGTTTGAGCAAAAAGAGTCGTTACAGATAATGAGGTGACGAAGAAAGAAATGAAAGTGTTTTAATCGGATTATAGCTTTATGGGTAAACTTTCGTTCTGTCATTACCTAATAAATATCCATTGCGAATAGTTCGTCAAATAAGACCTAACTTTCTTACCAGATTTTTTTCTAATGGCAGTTCTTACAGACAGAAATATTAACTTATGGTTTTTAATCTAAGAATAGTCAAAATGTTTCAGATACCAACATTTTCTTATTCGCAAAAAAATATTTATTGTCTGCAATAATTATAACAATCGCTGCCATCATAAACACTAACATGATTATGAGATATCCATACTGGGTGTATAATACCGGGAATATCCAGAAAAACAAATTCATTTGTGTATGCAGAACCAGCGCTGCCAGGATACTTCCGTTTGTTTTGTAAAGTATCCAGGTATACATAAAATTGGCGGACATCACTGTCAGAATAAAAGACCAGACAGGGGTTACATAAAACATACCTGTAAGATCTTTTGGAACCAGAAATTGTGGCCAGTGCCAGATTGCCCAAAAGAATCCAAGAATTATGGAAGAATAAAATGGAGAGAATTTATTCAGTAATCGGGGAAGGGCATAGCCTCTCCAGCCAAATTCTTCCTGAAAAGGTCCCGAAGTAAACATTACAGCGAAAAAAATAAACGGAATAAAATAATACATTCCGGCTGCTTCAGATGTCGGTCTGTCTTGATCAAAAAGTATACTTATGTAATAAGAAAATATGATTAATAATGGAAATACCAGAAATATAAAAAGCCACCATTTAGCTTCAAAATCTTTATCCAATCCTCTTTTAAATAGTTTTTTGAGCCCTGACTTTCCTGACTCTTTCAATGTAAGAATTATTGCAGCTACCAGGGGTCCCAATGAACCAATGACCCCGAGGCTGGTAAAGAATGATGAAGGCAGGGTGCCCCTTTTTGCAAGTGCATCAGGAATCCAGAATGCCCATGTAAATAAAAAAGAAATTAAGAAGAACAGAATTAAGTTACTGGAAATGCCTGACACTTTCATTGAATTACTTTTGTTATTATTGATAGCAGATCTCACTTCTCGATCAGTTCAAAAACGAGCTCTCAAAAACAGCACATCCCGGGTGCGGCCGCTGGAGGCGTTGAAACCGGTAATTTCTCCGTTTTCATTTCGTAAAAAGTTAACCGAAGTTAGAGGAAATTCTGATCCGAACGTATCTTCAGAGGTAGCACTGAGTTCCAGGTCGTCATCCATCTGGTAGTTCTCTATGTACAGGCTGCCTTCTTTCAACACAACAGTGTAAAGGGTTTCAATCTCCTCGCTGTAATAGCGTCCGGCATACTCTTCCATCTTTTCCGGTTCTAACATAAACTCAATCTTCCTTGCGATGTGGTTTCCGTTTTGATGGAGGGTGAGAGAATCTGCTGTGGCATCATCGTTCAAATGAAAGGTGACAGAAGCAGGCACTCCGACGATGCTGAAGGTGGAGTCGGATGTTGCAGACAGATCTACTTCCGGCTGATTTGTTGCCTGTGTGTAGATACGGTCTCCGTCGCGGGAAAAAGTAAGGATAAATCCGGGCATAGCATCCATCTCATACCGGCCGGTCAGCAGGTCAAAATTTGCAGATTCATATACAAACTCTTCCCCGGTAAGGGATATTTCTTCTTCCTGCTCTTCAGGCTCCTCTCCGTTTTCCAGGTACTCCTCTAAAAAGAGATCTGCAAGCTGGTTTGTGATACCAAAGATGTAAGAGGCATTATTGCTCTGTGTTACCACGGCAGCATTAATACCGGGGAACATCATCAACATTGATCGATGCGCCATATCTGCACCACCGTGATGATAATACGATATTCCCTTATATTCCTGAATATACAACCCAAGTCCGTACTCCGTAAATGACCCGTCATTTAATTCAAAAGGTGTTGTCATCTCGTCAATCATGGAGGCAGTTCCAACAGTCGGGTTATTCATATTTTTGATCCATTTGGCCAGATCACCCATTGTTGAGTGGATGCCACCTGCACCGGCCGCTCCGCCGAGGTCGGTCACCTCTCTATACCCACCCTCGTTATCAGGTGCATATCCTGCCGACCGGTTTTTTACGATCTGATTCGGGCTGGTGCGTACTACGGTGTTATGCATTTCCAAAGGCCCAAACACATTCTGTTTCATCCACTCCGGAAAAGGTGTACCGGTAACCCGGTTGATCACTTCGGTTATAAGGGCAAAGCCTGTGTTGTTGTAATTAAATTCACTACCGGGAACATTCTGTAGTTCGGGCTGACGCTGAACAATTTTAATAATCTTTTCTATGTCAAGGTCAGTGCTCACATTACGGCCGCTCATTGCAACCAGATTGATGAACTCGCGGTATCCGCTGGTATGGTTCACCAAATGCCTGAGTGTAACGGTGTGGTCAAATTCCGGAAGTTCGGGGATGTATTCACGTATATCATCATCTAGAGAGAGTTTGCCTTCTTCCTGCAGCAGCAATAGTCCAAATGTAAGAAACTGTTTAGAGGTAGAGCCGATGTTGTGAACGGTGTTTTCATCCATAGGAATACCATGGGTGAGATTGCTCATACCATAATTTTTAAGGAAATGTATCTCACCTTCTTTAATTACCATCACTGCCGCACCGGGAACGTCTTCTCCGGTATAATGCAGCATCAACTGATCTGTGCGTCCGGCCGGATCAGCGGCCAGCGGTTCAGCAATGGAAACAAGGATAGTATAATCACCCTCTTCCTCTTCAAAAGGGGATACCTCAATTCGGTACACTCCACCAGATTTGGTTACAAACTGAAAGGATTCCTTTCCCCGGGCAGGTCCATCAAACTCTCCGGTTTTGACGCCTTCCGGGTCAAAAACAGTTACTACCACATCGACAGATTCCTGGTTGACAAACCCATAAACGATATGATCTGGCTCAAGCTCTATATTATAGGCATGAACACTTCCGGAAGTGAGCGATTTCTGAATGCTATAACCAACAGTTATAACTGTTTCTGTGCGGTCTGATGTCTGGGCGAAAAAAGTTGTTACAGATAAAAAGAGGATGAAGAAAAGAGATGTAGGTGTTTTCATAGGTTGACAAATTTATGGGCAAACATTCTGCATAAACTATTGAACAATCACAAATGAATAACCCGTGTTATCGGTAATTTTTCAAAACATAGAATTTAATGAACAAACATTGAATAACCTTTATTCGATAATTTTATGTCTTAACAAATATTCTTTACTAAAGGTATCCATAAAATTGATTATGATAATCTTTTTTCTTCCACATTTTGCTATTAAACACAAAAAACAGCATTAAAATAATTGCAAGAACAGTCATTACAACAGGAGAGTAACTGATAAATCCACTACTAAAATTTATCGATGTGTGTAAAATTATGAGTGTAAGAATTGAATATTCCGATCTATTATAAAACCAGGTAAAAAGTATCGTAACAGGTATAGCCTGGATGAATCTTGGCAGTAAGTCAATAAATCCACCTGTTGAATAAAGCCCATTATAATGCAAAGGCAAATGCCAAAGAGCCCAAAAAAAAGCAATAACAAGTGATGTAAAAAGTGGATTGGTTAACTTTTGCAATTCTTTTTGCATGAATCCACGCCAACCAAATTCTTCATTTCCTCCGGTAAAGAAAAAAGTAGTAAAAAAAGGAATGACTACAAAATAAAAAGGAAAGTTAATACCTGTAGCTTCACTCTTTTCGATGTTAATCAAATCAGCCACAAAATAACTTGTAATAAAAAGCAAAGGAAAAAGCAAAAGAGCAAATATATACCAACCTATATAATCAGGTTTAAATTTAAGTGTTTTGAAAAAGTTTTCTCTGATATGGCTATCACTCACTTTGCTAAATCCCAATGCGGGAATCAATGCTAAAAGCAGATATAAAGCCCATCCTACCCAGGTGATGTCTTTGAAAGCAGGCATCAGTCCTTTTAAATAGGGTATATATTCTATGTAATAATTACCTGCTTCCTTTGATGAAAGTAAAATTCTGAAAAAAAGTACCGTAAATGCGAAAATCAAAATGGAATAGAATACCGGTTTACTCCCTATTTTGATTCGGGCCTCTGATTGAATTGCCAATACTATAAACGCGGAAATCATTGGACCGAACATCCCCAAAAGTATCAGAAAGAAAACTATTTCAGTTGAAAACGATGTAATTACAGGTAAAAACCAACTTATATAGCTAATAGCATAAGTCAGAATCAGATAACTTATAATTGAATACTTTTGGACAAAAATTTTCATAGCGTAAATAGCATATAGGTTAATCTTTGGCAACCTAACTCGGGTAAACTCTTATATTATGTTGTCAATCAGTGAAAACTCCATCGTTCCGATTTTGCATGAGAATATGGTACCCCTTCGAGTGTGATTGCGAGATATTCATATGAAATTATCAATCTATCACGCCTTGTGATCAAATGCGAACACATTGCTCACCGGTTATCAGAAAGGTTGGTACGGATCCGTTCCCTTACCTCCTCTAACAGCGCGATCATGTCTGCGACCGTTGTGTCTGGTTGGTTATTGTAAACCCCGAGCGGATTCCCTTGCTGTCGATCCGGAAGGCGGTCGGTGATCGTGAAGATCAGATCCAGAAGGGCAGGCGGGACATTATTGTAGCCTGATGGTCTATGCCCTGTAACCTGTTGCGCAATCTCAGCGGCTGCACATCGCAGGCTGTATTGATCGGCCCCTGTGGGACATGGTCCTGGCACGTCCGTCGGATTCCAAGTACCAGGCTTGGAGAGCAGCTCGATCGTGTTGTTGATAATTCGCAGATCCTGCTCACTATATATCAGACCGGGCTGACCGCAGTCATCGCCGCAATCGACGGATGCTACCGACTCGCCCGCCACAACCGCCGCTACCCAGTCGCGAAGCGGGTGGCCGTTAGTATGATAGTGGTAAAAGGTTTCACGGGTTAAAACCGTATGCTGATAGCCACCCGCTGTGAAGGAACGGAACTCCGGCACCTGTTCGAGAATGGACTGTCTGTTGGCACGTAAATGGTGACTAACATCAGTGAGCTCGGCATTAGCCAGCTCCAGGTAAAAGCGTTGGGCTTCGTCGTGAGCATGATCAAACTGGTAGAGACCCAGGTTGGGAACGCTTCGTGCGGCATGGATATATAGCTTCTCAATTCCCGCGTTATCTTCGAACTCCTCCCACCCCCGGTGACGACGCATGACGTCGGGAATACCCCACTGTCCGACGTCGGAGCCGGTCATCGCCTCGCTCCCATAGCTGCCGGAATCATCTCCGAGACCGGCTACACGAGCCTCCGGATAATGCTGCGCCAGCAAGCTGGCGTAGAAAGGTGTTCCTATGGAGCCCGCACTTGATCCGGCCACGAAAATCTCCTGTGGCGATTCGAAGTTGGCGTAGATCCAGTCCATGACGGCCATGGTATTTGTCTGACCGCGGTGGTGGATCTTGAATTGCCTGGTTTCGCCTGAATCCGTCTTCAGGGTGTATGTCACATCGCGATCACCTAAGAAGGCGTCACCTGTGCATACCGGTACCGCAACGAATGAATATCCCGCCACCGGGTTGTCCGGATGGTCCAGGTCGAAGATTCCGTTTTGCTCCGCGGGATGCATAGCCGGTTCGATCGTAGAAGTGTATGTATAGCTTTCCCGCTCTGGATCACAGGTCTCGGCATCCCAGCATCCGCCACCGCCGTAGAGATACACAACCAATCGGTTGCGATCGGCTGCCCGAACCCAGAAGTGAAAGTCGTCCCCGAGGGCACAGGTAGTCTCCCCGCTGGGGTACAGAGTATTCCAGCCGTCGTCTAGCCCGATGAGATCAGGAAGCGAATCACCCACCGCATCCATGGTTTCCTTATTGATAAGCCCATATACGAAATGATCATGATCCAATTCAATATATGCATGATTACTCTGGGAAGCAAGTGTATTCTGAATGCGATCACCACATTCTATAACCCATTCCGAACGGTCTGATGTCCGGGCGGTAAGAGTTATTACAGATAAAAAGAGGATTAAGAAAAGAGATGTAGTTGCTTTCATAGGATGACAAATTTATGTTTACACTTTGAATAATCTGTTTATACTTTTCCTAAACTGATCATTTTGCCTGTCCCTTATATATGGGTAAATTAGCAATTACTGCTAATCATAAATGCATTTAATCCTGAAACGATTGGGTCTGCATATTTTAACTAATCATTTACTATTACCAGTTTTTATGTTTAAATGGAGAATAGGCAATCAAGGCACTTTAAAATCAGTTTTAATTCATATGAAGCACAAAATTTAAAGATTCGTGACCGGTTTTGCTTCCGGCACCAGTATCCAGAAATCATAACTATTTATAAGCTCCCGAACAGGTTGTATTGCCTGAGTTGGAAGCTTACGTAATGGTCTGAAATCAAGCAAAAACCAACCATCATCAGGAGAGTAACCAGCTACAGATTCCATAATTGCAGGGTGTATAGATTCGGAGTTATCAAAAGACTGAGGTGGCCCCATGAAACCCTTAGCACTTCCCTTTATTCCGGTTATTCTGAAGCTTATAGCTTTCATTTCATTCATTTCGGCCAGTTCGAATGCCAGGTTACCAAGATCAAACTGGTTGTACATGGAGAGCCCACGCATGGTATGTGTTAGCCCAAAACGGAATACGACCCGGGGCAGCTCATCATCTTGTTTGGCTTGCCGGTAATATTTCATAAACTGCCGTTTAATAAGTCTTACCCGGGTATAGTTGTTTTCATAATGATTCCCTTGCATCCACAATGAATATATTTGCTGACTTTCCTTTAAGCCATTAATAATTTTAACAGTTTCACGAGATGAGTCTGTTCCGAATGCACCATAAAGATTATGAAAGTCATCATCTGTTAGTTGTACCATCATTAGATTTCCGGGATTGCCTGTTTCAGTAAATTTTACAAAAGCAGACTGAGCTTTTTCATAATATTCTTTTGCCATTTGCCTGGCATTGTCATCAGGTGCCATTTCCGATAGCTGACTAAAAAGTAACCGTGGAGTCCCAGAAAAACCTGATCAACACCCCACAATACTGGATTATGGGCGGTACTGAGACTTAAAGCAGTTTGTAACAGTTTCAAATCTTCCTTTGTGGAATAAAACGGGACACCTCCGGGGTAGGTTTTTATAAATTCAAGAATAGCTTCCTGTGATTTACGGATTGTACTTTCGAGTTCTTTTGCAACGAAAGGATCGGTTTCAATAGCTAAATAAGTATACTGGTATTGTATTGCCTCACGAAATAAGGCATCAGTAAATAAAGCGGGCTCTGATATGCCATGCTGTTCACCAATAAGAAGAAATTGTGAACCGGGAATAATATCTTTTAAAACAGAGGCACCCCTACCTGCAAAAACACCATTTTCAACCTTGAATTGATATAGATTCTCTTCTATCGCTTTTACCAGAACACTATCATTGGTCTGGCCAAAAACTGGTATATAGCTAAATAAAAGTATAGAAATAATATAAGAGAATCGTGTGATCATACTAAATCAGGATTCTGTATTATTGATAAAGATTGTTTCCCTGGAGAATCACCATTATGAAAACTCATGATAGCAAAATAATGAGTTGCTTTACCAAAACTAATTTATAATCATTAAAAATAATGATTAATAAAATCTTAACCAAATAAAAGTCTGTAGAATAATTGTGGCTTAAATTACTTTATTATTGAATTGGCCAGTGGAGTATCTGCCGTAAGGCAAAAGTTTGGCATTATCTGTGGAAATAAGCGATTGTGCGCATTGCTTTTAATTGATAAGGCACTCAAAACCTCAGATTTTCACCATCCATTTGAAGAAAACCATGCTTGCCCGAAACAAGTAAAAAATCGCTAAAACCGGACTAGCCACCCCCAGAGTAATTGGTTTTAAGTCCGATTTTGCTTCGTACCACGAGTTTTTTTAACGCACAAGCCTTTCAGGCAAAGCCCCGCCAGAACATTAACTTAAACCAAGGAAGAGGGTTTTTATGATGAACTAAAATGGTTGAATTGTTACCGGACCAAGCAATCCTGATTCACTTATCTCCCAGCCTGATGCATCAAACGGTCTGTATGTGATACTAACAAAGTTGATATCATAGAATTTTTTCCAGTCAACTCCCCTTATATCATAATCGCGAATGCGGTTTGCTGCAACATTGGTCACCTCCACCTCCAGAAGGTTCTTCCCCTCCAACAGGTTATCCACCTTCACGTTGTAAGTGGGACCCAGCAGACTGCCAATCACTTTACCATTCAATTTCACGCGAGCACAGTCTTTCACATCCCCCAGGTTTAATAACGCTGAATTTATTTTTTTACTCCAGTCGAATTCAATGGAATAGCGCGCTGTTCCTGAAAATGTAAGGGTTTGATCGTCGCCTAAACGGGTCCACGAATCCAGTCTGTCGGTATTGATATTTGCCGGGTAAGCCGGACCGCCTTCTATGAATTCAATATTCCATAAGCCATTTACTTCAATGCTTTCGTTTTGCGAATCTGTATAAGTAAACTGTGGGGCATCAACTCTTCCACGAGAACATTGAATAAAAACAGCCCTTTCCGGCTCCAACTGAATACGCACCGAATCTCCCTGTTTTGATGCCAAAGAGATTTCACCATTCTCGGGGTAGTAAAGCACGTAGGATGTCGCCTTAGAACTTAGTTCCACCCATGCATCCAGCTTTCGGGTGCCACAGTTAAAAACCATATACCAATCCTCAACTTTCTTTTTCATCTTCAGGTGTTGAAAGCCTTTTGCTGCAAGTGGGTTCTCGCCGCGAACAGAAGCATTTTCGAGAAGTTCAATCACATTGCCCACCCATTTATCATTGTCAATGGTAAGCTTCATTGCTTCCATTTTCTTTTCCTGTTCTTCCACTCTGTACATTCCTGGCACATTTTGTGGCAGGTGTGCATCAAAAAATACTTTACCTCCCTGGTCAACAAACTCAATAAGCTGCTGCAACGTTTCCAGTGGCATGAACCTGGTTCCCGGAACTAGTATAGCTTTGTATGCTGTACCCCCGGAGGTAACAATTTCGCCGTTTGACACCTGACTGTTCAATAATTGCCTGTCTGAAACATAATCGAAAGTGTAGCCGTTATTCTTCAGGTTTTCCGAAAGGCCTGCCAGGGAGAATTCACTGAACCACCTGGCATCATCTCCCCTGTCTATATTTGTATAATTGCGCCTGTTGCCTAATTCTGCAGCTGCGACATCGTAGAATGGCCAGTAGACAAGCAGATCACTTTGCTGGTCAGCATTTTGCAGAATACTTTGTGATCGCTCAATGTATTTAAACAAAGCCGGCATTTCACGCCACAGGGGATTACGGTTATTAATCTGGGTGGCTGCATAGAACAACCAGCCAGGCCATTCGGCGTCTTCCGGTGAGTAAGCCGTGCCATGAAAAAATATATGGTTAACTCCGGCAAGAAAAAACCGGTTAGTGGCCCTCATCATATCTGCTGTGGTAACAGTCCAGTGTTCGTCGAGCCAGGTGAAGCTTTCAGACGATACCAGCCGCTGTCCCGTCACATTCGCTGCTGATGAAGCAAATTTATTTGTAAAAACAGCAGTCGTTCCGGGCTCCACACGGCCAAAAATTTCAGTTTCAGGAATATCACTGGCAGCGTATATATCGAGTATATTGCCCGGGGATCCGTGAGCCTGGTTGCGGAAGAGGCTTTGATGACTGTTGGCCCATTCTTTCATAGGCTGCATAAATGAGCCCAGCACAAGGTCAGAAACTGTTTCACGATAATCAGATCTTACCCTTAATGTAATCTCTTCATCATTGTAATCACCTGCCAGCACGTGCAAAACTTCACTCAGATCATAACCACGCAGCTTTCTGAACTCTTCGGTAAAGTTTGGAGTAAAATTTCCTTCGTACTCAAACGAATCATGAAAAAAGCAACGTATCTCAGCATCAGTAATTCCCAGCCGTTTCCAGAATTCTTCCAGGTACCAGTTGGTTATTTCTTCGTTAAAAGTATCAATGGCCAGTCCTTCACCACCGGGGGACGGCCTTTTTACATCATCACCAGTTTGTACCCTTTCGGCTATATAAACAGTTCCGTTAACAGGCGGAGTAAATTTATCTTCAGGTTGCAAAACAGTAACACTTCCATCGAATCCAAGAAATGATCCTGCCTCGGCATTACCAATTTCATCAGGCAGTTGCCAGGTTTCGCCGGCTTTTATCTCAAATCTCTGCATCCGCAATGCCCAAAGCCCTTTTTCTTCAGGCACGAATGGCCCTCCACACCTCCATCCGGCACCCGGGACCAGGGAAACCCCCATACCCAGTTTACTTGCCTCGTCGATAGTAAACTTTACCATTTCCGTAAATTCGGGCGACAGGTATTCAATGAACCGGTTTTCTTCCCCCTTAATGCCGTAAATCGATGTGATCTCTACCCCTCCAATGCCGGCTTCAGCCATTTCTTTCAACTCACGTCTGATATTATCTTCATCAACAGCATTGCCCAACCACCACCAGCGTGTCCAGGGTTTCATCTCCACGGTAGATTCAGGCCAGTCCGTTTCTTCAATTGAACATGAGAAAACCATAAATAATATAAAAACAGAAACTAAGTTAAATTTTTTCATCAGGGTAATTTTTTATCCAATCAGGTCATATGTTGTGTAATTTAGAACCTAATTTATCAGCGACAACCATGGGAGATTCATCAGAATAATCTAATGTTTTTAAAAGGTATTAATATCGTCATTTTAAAGGATTAGCAAATTCAAGGTACAGATCATGTATCTCCTTGTCATTTAAAGCCCTGTTAAAAACAGCCAGCCCTCCTATTTGTCCAACAAAAAAATTTCCCATACCCCTGCTCAGTAAAACAGATCCGACAGTGAAATCTGAGCCATTATTACCCATTCCGTCTGGAAAATAGTAAGGATTTTTAGACTGGATTAAACCATCCGGATATCCCTCAAACCCCTTTGTATTCTTGATCAATTCAGGATCACGGGGCTCGAAAATACCGTTAAGATAGGATTTAATCCACGTTCCATCGTAAGTTAAAGCTATAAATTGCCATTCGTTCTTCTTTACATTCTGCTTACTGGCTGAGTAATCAATTGAATATGGAAATGGTGGAGTGGGTTTACCTGAATAAGAAATATGTCCACAAACCTGATCTTCTCCGTTATAATGAGGTAAGGACACAAATAAGCCGTATTGACGTTTTCCACCATCCTGGTATTCATTCCACATACCACCCACAAAACCAGTATTTCCTTCCCATTTTATCCACGCTACCACAGTAACCCCCTGGTTCTTCCCATAAATATTAAGTTCGCCAGTCTTATAATTGGGAAGGCTGAGAAATGCCTTGTTGCCAAATTTAGCTGAATAACCAGACAATGGACCATCAGAAATCCGGGGTATAGTTCCATTAACTTCTGATAACGGAAATTCTCCCTTACCATAAGCTAATCTTCCAGAACCTTCTTCTTCTTTAAAATCCCATAATGCTACCAGCCCCCTGGTATTTAAAATCTTTTCGATTGATGAATGTCCGGGTTGAGCATTCATGTCACATGTTAGTCCAATAAATAAAGCTGGAATTAAAATGGTTAAGATTTGATAGACTTTGTTATTCATAATTATGTTATTTCCTAGATATGAGCTAAATACAATATGCCGGATGGTTATTTTGCAATTTTTTTTCGGGTTTTTTCTCCCAAATACCTTTATTCACCGGAATCCCAGGTAGTCAATTACAGTATGAAAAATTCTAATTTGTTGCTTCTGCATTTTTAATTTCATCTTCCAGCTTTTCGATAAGCGGACTTATTCTCCTGGCTACTACTTGCTTGTTTAAAGATGTTATTAGATATACCATTCCGATCATTACGGTAAATGCGTAATATAGTTTAAATCCGCTTAACCCGGTTCCTATTAATATTAAAGTAGTACAAATCACAACAGGAGTTACATACCAATAAGGGACGGTTTCCAGTAAGTGTTTTTCCTTACGGTAATATAACAGGTTTTGCCTTATAAATTCCAGATTGTCAGAAAATTCATCAACAGGTTTTTTCCATTTACGTACATGCAGAATTTTAAATATTACATAAACAAGATACGGAAGCATGAGCAGGGCACCCGATTTAACTAATATAGATTGATGCAACCAAGCAATTAACACTGCTGCTGGCATCATAGATATGGCAGTCATGATTTCAAATGTGTTCCTGCGTTTTATCTGCTTTTCAATTTTAGAACAATGGGATTGAACTTTCAAACTCAGGGTTTCCTTATCAAAAGTTACCATCTCAAATTCTTCAAGTGATTTCCATAAGATTTTAATCTCTTTATCCATCATAACTCTTTATTTAAACAGTTAAACAATTTTTCTTTTAAACGCTTCATTCTGACAGCAATATGATTTTCAGACAAGCCTGTAATTTCAGTAATTTCTTTGTAGGGTAATTCATCCAACGAGAGCATACACAGGTTTTTGTCAATATCATTGAGGTTCCCGATACATTTATATAACTGTCTGACAAGTTCCTGCTTGTCGTTAGCATCATCATCAAGTTGTAAAGTTCTTAAATGAATGCTTTCAAGCTTTTGATGATTACCACTCAGCCTTTTTGACTTCAAACTTTGCCGCATACAAGTATTGAGGGCAACCCTATAAACCCAGGTTGATAAACTCGAATTTCCCTTAAAAGCTGGAAGTGATTTCCAAAGGTTAATCGTTACTTCCTGATACATATCTTTTTTTTCTTCATCACTTCGGCTGTAAACAGAGCAAATTCGTAATATTCTTGTCTTGTTATTCTCAAGTAATTCCAAAAACATACCCTCGTTCACCTTCTGTATTTTTTTTGTTCACTAATATTAGTTCATAAAAATTAAAAAATATGACAAGTGAACGTCATTATTTTTAAATATTTTTCTGCAATTTGAAGCCATTAACTTATTAACAGGTTCATATACAGCATTATACCCGTCTTGTTTTTAATAAAATCTTAATTCAATTGTACATGTAAACCTTAACTTCAGAATTAATCAAATTCTTTTCGACATTCCAGAATATGTCATTTCCACCTCTTCAACCAATGCTTCATTACTGGTAGTGGGGACGGCTGTTTTGGTAGTAGCTGAAATACTTTCAAAAGGTCTTGTGATTAAATCGGAACAGGAACTAACCATTTAAATTAAGGTGAATGCCTATAATTGTGAATCTTGATGTAATGATGGCCAAAAGGAAAATCTCTTTAAATGAGCTGTCAGAAAAAATAGGGATAACTCCAGCCAATCTTTCCATATTAAAAACAGGAAAAGCTAAAGCAATACGCTTTAGTACTCTTAAGGCAATCTGCAAGGAACTGGACTGCCAGCCAGGTGATATTTTGGAATACAGTAATGATTAACCTGAGCCGCTAAAGATTTTTCCATCAATTTATTCATGTTCTGTATATTTTGCATGCAATTCGAACGATATTCTTCGTCAGGCGTATATAAAAATTGGAAAAACTATCAGTCTGTTCGGTCATGACAAGCCAAAATTGGTTTCAATATAACATTTATTCACCACTGCTATTCGTTAAATACGTATCATTTATCCTTACAGCCACGTTTCCTCTTTTGTGTCCCATGTCGACATACCTGTGCGCCTCAACAATATCTTCTATGGAATAAGTCCTGTCAATAACTGGTTTTAACTTATTATTTTCAATCAAATATTTGAGAAATAATAAATCATCATTTTTAATTTTGGGAAGACCTGAGTTATTCAGAAAGATGCCATTAGTTTTTAATACTTTTCTGCATCTCGAAGCCTTTAATTTCATAACTGCATCATAAAGAATATCATATTTGTCTTGTTTTTTAGTGAAATCTTCGTTCGTATAATCAATTACTTTGTCAGCTCCAATTGATTTTACAATATCAAAATTCTTTGAACTACATACAGCCGTAACTTCTGCTCCATAGTATTTTGCAATCTGTATGGCGTATGTTCCAAGGCTGCCTGACGCTCCATTTATCAATATCTTATGACCTTTGCTGATATTAGCTTTTTGGAGATTTTTCAAGGCTGTGAGTCCTCCCGCCGGAACAGTTGCAGCTTCTTCAAAGGTTAAATTTTCGGGTTTTATGGCAACCAAACCTTTTCGTTGCTGTGTACCATCTTTAACTTTTTCCGGCAAACACCGGTATTCGGCATAGCCACCAAAACCAAAACCAGTCAATGCATAAACTGTATCGCTCTTTCTGAATGATTTGACATTTTTTCCCACATTTTCGATTATCCCGGAAATCTCCATCCCTAGTATCAGATCTTTTTTCGGCTTAAACAGTCCAAATATAAATCGTACTAAAAACGGATCTGCTCTTCTGATACGGGTATCCCCAATGTGAGCAGTTGTTGCATATATTTTTATTAAAACCTCATCATCCTTAGGTACAGGCTTTTTCACTTCCTTAAACTGGAGGCCTTCAGGCTTTCCGTATTGTGTACAAACGACAGCTTTCATTTTTATTAATATTCATTTGATTTATTTGGTCTGAAACCTATTATTGTATTGGCCAGTATTTCAAAAAGACCCATTCCAATACAACCAAAACAATGGTTAATGGAAAAAATCCATCTGCTCCTAAAAAGCCACTAAACAAAAATATGTGAAAAACCAAAAGAAAATACAGTTAATTTTCACTTAACCATATCCACCACATTGGCACTCTTTATCGGGGTGTGCAAAGTTATGGAAATGGCTTCTTCAAGGGCAATCTCACTGGCCTGCAATGGACATGATTGCGGTTTAAAGTTTTAAGGTTGCTGAAAACTTCTCCATAGTGTTCATGATATCATTTACTAATGGGAAATTTACACCATTTTCGAATAACTCTATCAGAAGGGGAATTGAGTCTGTGCCGTAATAATTGATTTTCACTCCATTGCGGTATAATTCGGGAATACATTGATAAATTTCATCAAATCCGGTTCCACGGAATTGAATAAAACCGGCATTCATTTCAATGGTTTCTTTAGTATACTCAATGTTAGATTCTTTTCTGTCCATGTTACAAATAATTACACTCAGGTTTATTTCTCGCGCCATTTTGGCTGCATCAGCGTTGCAGGCAAGAACTGCCTGATGAAGCCGGTTTTCTTTTTCCAGCATTCTGGTTACTTGCGCCCCAAGAATTTCACCCTCCTTCAGATGAATATTAATCCAGATATTTAATGGCATAATTGCGAGCGTTTCCTCAAGGGTAGGAATCTTTGTCCCTTTGAATTCTTCCGATTTCCAACTGCCCGCGTCAAGTTTTTTAATTTCTGCAAGACTGTAATCAGCTACTTTGCCTGTTCCGTCGGTTGTCCTGTCAACCGTTGCATCGTGGATAACCACTATCTGGTTGTCCCGGGTCAGAGCCACGTCGAATTCAATCATGTGAGCACCCGCATTGATGGCAGCTATGAAAGCAGGGATGGTATTCTCAGGATGTGTAGTCATGGCACCACGGTGAGCACACAATCCTCTTAGAGGAAGTGAAGGGAGAAAGTCCTCCTTCGTATTCTCTTTGCCTTGGTTATAGGCAATTTTCAAAAACAGCAGATTGGCCGCTACCAAAATGGTCAAAACATATTTAAAATCCATAGGGTAACCATATATCGTAATGTGAATCAATCTGAAACTCTGTAACACCACACTCCTTTAGAAACTCAATGTCCCTTTTGGCTCCTTGCCAATGGTTCTCAAGTCTGTAATGGCCTATATTTACAGAAGGAACGACTGTGATGGAATGGCGTTGACACCATTTGATTATTTCTGAATTCAACCGGTTACCATGATCAAAAAGAAAGAAATGACGTGCGATATCTTCTCCATTTGCCTGCCTTTCACGTATGTCTTCAATATGATTTACTCTAAAATGAAACTTAGCCCTCCCCAAAAAAAGTTCTCTGGCTTCATTTTGAATAAAATAAGCTCCATCCAGCATATCATATTTTTCAAGTATCTCACCAATTTTTTGAAATACCTCCTGTGTACGTACTTTCGAGTCAATCATCAGTCTTATTTTTCCTGTACACATCGAGGCAAGTTCCTCAAATGCCATCGGGGAATAATCCCCCCTTTCTGACCTGAGGGAACTGATTTCATCCCACGTAACATCATCAACGTTCCGATGATCATTAAAGAATCTCTTAAAATCGTTGTCATGATGGACAATGAGAACCCCGTCTTTTGTCGATCTTATGTCAACTTCCAGCATGTAATAACCCCGCTCTATGGCTTCCCGTAGTGAGGCCGGATCAAACTCATTAAACTCATCGCCGGTTATACCTCCTCTATGTGCAATAAGCTTGTATTCATTGAATTCACCGTTATTCGTCAACATGCTGGTAAAGACATGGGGTACATCCAGATTTACCATGTCCACTCCCATCTCAATGGCTTTCCGGTAACTGCTCCAGTCATTGCCGGAAATGTAAGGCATTACCTTTAGTCCTCTTATCCTGCATTCATGAATGAAATCTTCTGTGAGGTTTATAATACTGCATTCAATGATCTGGGGGTTGAAAGTATTCACAATAGAATCTAGTGATTTTATTGAAGAGGCATTCACTTTTAAAGGAAGGTTAGGTGCAAGTTTTCTAAATTCAATAGCCTTCTCCGAATTGGAGAACCAGAAAAAGCAATCGTTCTCCATTCCAGTTTCGTGTATCATGGCAAGAATCTCATTAATCTCGAAATCTTTATAGTCAATATATACCCCTGCTTTTCCATTTATCCATTGCAGGAAATCATATAGCCTGGGAACCTTTTCATCTTTGAAACTTAAACCAAACCAGCTACCGGCATCCAGAGTATCTATATCACAGGAAAGAGTCTCGGCAAAAAGACCAGTTCCATTGGTGGTTCTGTCCAGTGTTCTATCATGAAAAACATAGTAAACCCCATCCTTACTTCTACTAACATCAATTTCCACATATGCAGATCCGGCTTCAATTGCTTTCCGGGCAGAGGCAAATGTGTTTTCCGGAGCCAAACGATTGGCTCCCCGGTGGCTTACAATTTCTATACTTTGTATACTTCCCCCTGATAATTCCTTCTCTTTATCAGCATAATTACAGGAACTGAAAGATAGAAGGAGAAGGAGAATAGAGAAGGGAAGGTTTTGGAGAAATGGAATATTAGTCATTGGAATTAAATTATTTATTAATTTAGAAAGGCTAATCGCATATTTTTACACATATGATGTTCAATTAAAATTTTAAATATCCGGACATTATCTTCTTTTTATTTCAAACCAGGGAATTGCTGTTATGATAAAAAGGACTGATAAGTCAAACCGGACTTATCAGTCCCTTCTGCAACTGGACGAAAAAAAGAATTATTAAATCATCTGGACTTTATTTTTGTAAATATATTGTGGTTCACTTAAATGGCCATTATTCTCTGATTATCCAAAAAGGCTGACTGCCAATTAGTGAACCGGTTTTCCCTTCCACTGAAAAATCGTCTGTGTATGCAGTAAAATATACATAAAACACATCTTCATCAATATCATTAATAGCATTTAAGATTTCACCGGAATGAACAACCTCATTATTAAAATACCATTTTATATGGTCAAAACCATTTCCCTTTACCTGTACTGATATATCATCAAATGATATTGATTCAATTATTGGATTATTCTCACCTTCACCATTTGCTACCCAGAAGAAACAACCATTTTTCAGGCTTCTATAAACATTTTCCTGGTTCAATTCATCGATCACTTGTAGCTGGAATCCCTGGTTTAAATGGTCAATTGAATGAAGATCGTCTGTTGATGTAAGCCATATAGGACGCCAGCCTGATGATCGTGGACTACCATAATGCATAAGCAGGTCAGAAATTAATTTTTTTCCGATTTCCCATCTTTCCGGCTCCCTGAAAGTGGCACGGGTAAAGATATCAATACCATAAATATGACTAAATTTATCGAAATAATAAATGTAATCATCCAGTTCATTATTGTTCCTTTCTGTACTTCTTGCAGGGTGAGCGAAGGTTGCAAGTCCTTTTAAAGATTCAATAGCAGTCAGTGTTTCTTCGAATTGCATTTCATAACCGCTAATGTTGGAAAATAGGGATACCATATGGTGTTCACTTTTTCCTCTGTGGGAGGGTTCAGCCCCTTGAATCGCCAGTATTTCATGTTTAATGTCATCAACCACATAATCCTCCCATGGCCAAGTTGACTTCCAGTGATCGGTGATAGCAAGAATATCAAAACCGGCTTGAATATAAAGTTCGATCAATTCAGTTGATGAAAGTTCACCATCAGATTCAGTAGTATGGGAATGGAATTGCGCTTTTGCAAGGATTGCACTTTCCCAGTCAATGTCTTTATATGGGCTTACCCATTCTACAGAAACTTTCTGATTAAAAACTGCCATGGATTGTATTCTAAATGAAAAAAATATCCCGGCAATAACTATTAATACTAAAGTTAAAATTACTATATGTTTATTTTTCATTATTCAGTAAATTATTTTCAGGTTTTGCATTGGAGATATTTATAATTAAGTCAAACTTTTAGGACAATAAAGAAATCTCAGAGAATACTTTGTGAGATGAATTGCTAAATCTGATCATTAGAAAGATTATGTAGGACCGGCCATTTCTTTCAATCTGACTTATTCAGAATACTATATTACAGAATTAGAAAATCATTTTTTCATTGTTTGTATTTTTAACGCTAATAGGAATACCCTATATTAATATCCCGGATTTTGCGTCATTGTATTTGAGGCACGATCTATTTCTTGCTGTGGAATGGGCCGCAAATTGTGGTATTCCATGATATTTCCCGCTGCAATGGAATTATTATGTTTTCTTACACGTTCCACTAACTTACCAGTTCTTTGAAGATCATACCAAGTCAAATATTCACCTGCAAGTTCACGGTGACGTTCATTCAAAATCTCATCGATATTAAGTTGACCAGGTGCAATTAAAGGCATTGTAGCGCCCGGTGCTTCAGCTCTTTTTCTTATTGCATTGAAATAATCTGCTGCTGTTTGCAGGTCTCCCATCTCCATATGGGCCTCGGCTGCAATCAGATATGTTTCTCCCAAGCGGAATATAGGTTCTGTTCTCCAATAGTATTCAGCATCTAAATCACTAAGTGCAGAAAGTGACATCTCAGGTGAATCATCACCCATCATGCGGAATTTTAACGCCATACTCGGCCAGAGTTCAGTACCCCAGTCCTTTGTTCGATACATTCTATATCTGCCTCCAGTATAAGCTTCCGCTTCAGCATCTGTCATTTCATCGAACTTCTTTTCAGTTGGGAAATACACAGCAGTGTCACCTATGGAAACACCGGCAGGCAAACTTTTTGGGTCATTATAGTACCACACAATTTTAAAACAAGTGGTCCAGCGTTCATCATTCCATTGATTCGGCACATCAGTCCTTGCAGGGTCGTTATGAAATATTTCATGCACAAGAAAGGGTGTTGGTCTGTGCCGGGAAACCTCGTTGCCTATATAATATGTGGCTTGTAGTCCTGGTAAACTACGTGTTCTGGCAGAAAAACGCCTTGCTTTTTGATCTCTTTCATCTCGTCCTGTTACAGGATTAATTGTTGAAGTTGGAGTAATAAGAATCCCAAAGATGGTTTCTTTGTTATAACCTTTACCAGAGTGGGGCTCGTAAGGATCCCAAAGTGTATAATAACTTTCAATCAACTCGTATTGTCCTGAAGTAATTACCTCCACTGCCCACTTCGCAGCCTCAGAATAGTTTCTCGTATAAAGGTTTACCCTTGCCAAAAGATGTTTAGCTGCACCGGCTGTAGCTCTTCCTACCTCACTCTGCACTACTGGTAAATTTGCAGCTGCAAACTCCAGATCTTCTTTCACCACTTCCCATACCTCACTTGCAGGTGCACGGTGAACTTCTGTTTTTACCCCAACTGTTTCCTCAAGATTCAGAGGTACATCACCGTGCGTTTGCACTAAATGATGATAATACAGGGCTCGTAAAAACCGAGCTTCTGCAACAAGAGTGGTTTTTCTTGCCTGAGACATACCCTCCACTTCATCAGCTCGTCCAATCACAGAATTCGCAAGATTAATCCCCTTGTAGTAAGAAACCCATATCGGGTACCAGTTTCTATTTGTGGCTGATGGCCCCAATTCACTGGTATAATCATTCATATACCTTCTTCCACCTGAGCCATATTCAAAAATATCAGTTCCGTGGTCCCAAATATTATTCCAGTCAGCATATTTTGTCGAGATGTAATAATACTGTGCCTTTGCAAGATCTTCAAAACCCTCCACTGTTGAGTAATATGTTTCTGCCGTAATCCCTGTCAGAAGGGTTTCGTCCAGATCTGCACACCCTGCCATGAAAATTGCGATTCCAATGAGTATTTTATTTATTATTTGTTTCATGATTTATATTTGTTAATAAGGTTTTAATGGTCTTAAAAATATATTGAACTAATATTAAAAGCTCAAATCAACACCAAAAAGGAAAGTAGTATAATTAGGCATGTCAAAATCTCTTGCTGCTTCAGGATCGTAACCACCGAATGAAGTAAAGGTAAAAGGATTTTGTACTGCCGTATAAATTCTAGCACGACTAAGGTTCAACCTGGAAATCTTATCTTTAGAGAAGTTGTATCCAAGTGTTATATTTTTAACCCGGGTAAAAGATGTGTCAAAATAGGATTGTATATCACCTCTTTGCTGGCCACCAATTACCGGCCTTCTAAATTCATTTGATGGCCTTTCAGGCAACCAATATTGAACATCCCTTATATTATCCTGATAAGCGTGAGCTTGAAGGGAAAGTAGATCCAGATATCCCCCGGAGCCAAAAGTACTTCTATGCTGAGTTCCCTGTACAGTGTAAATAAAAAACGAAAAGTCAAAGTTTTTGTATTGCAAGCGATTAGTCATCCCTCCTATCCATGATGGGTCCTGACTGCCAAGAATTAACCTGTCATCATCATTAATCAATCCATCATTATTGATATCCTTCTCCCTAATATCTCCCGGTTTTTTCCCATAAACGGAGGCCTCATTTTCTTCACCTAACTGCCATATTCCATCAAAAACCCAGTAATAATTCACATTAATGGGTTGGCCTATAAACCACAAGTTTCCTACATCATCTTCTTTTTCTCCATAAAGGCTCATAATTTCATTGCGGTTTGTTGCAAAATTCAAATCGGTACTCCAGGTGAAGTCTTGAGTTTTAATATTTATATTTGACAATTCGATTTCAATTCCCCTGTTCCTGGTTTCCCCGATATTTTGAAGGACACTTGAATAACCGGTTGAGAAAGGTAAATTCCGGTTCATCATAAGATCATATGTGTTGTTTTCATAAATATCAACATTTCCTGAAAAACGATTATTTCTCAAACTAAAAGTAAAACCGAGGTTTTTGGAAAGTGTCTTTTCCCATTTCAAATCGGGGTTAGGAATTGCCCCGTGTTCAAAATAGCGAACTTCGTTGCCGCTAAATGAATACATATTTCCAATCCTTAAAAGACCCTGCGTTTGATATGGAGAAATTCCGGTATTTCCAGTTTCACCTATACTTAACCGAAGCTTTAGTACCGAGAGAAAATCAACATTACTCATAAAGTCTTCATTTGCAACATTCCATGCAATTGCCATGGAAGGGAATAAACCATATTTGTTTCCTTCTGCCAGCCTTGAAGAACCATCCACACGTCCGGTTAAGGTTAATAGGTAACGATCATCATATATATAATTAACTCTTAACATATAAGATTCCAAAGCCCATTCTGAAAGACCGGTACCATAAAAGTCTACAATTTCCGCACTTGCAAGATTATGGTAAAGTTGATGCTCATAAGGTAAACCTGTCCCAGACAGATAGTTAGAAGTTAATCGATTCTTTTGCACCCCATACATCGCTGTAATAATTATACGGTGTTTTTCATAGTATTCATCAGTATAGTTCAGTATGGATTCATACAATGTGTTTAATGTGTTACTCTGACTTTTCGATGCTTTAGATGCAAAGTCCCTTCGATATGTTCCTCTTGTATGAAATTGAAAATCCGGGGAATATGTTGTTCTAAATGTCAGCTTTCCAGGAATAATGTTTAAGTTCCCATAGACAGTTCCCAGAATCCTTGTATTTATTCTTTCATCAAGGTTATTTTCTCGCTGCATATCGAAGAGAGGATTTCTGTCTCCCAGCTCATCCTCCATGGATATGTTTCCATTTTCATCGTATGGTGTAGCCATAGGAGAATTTTTAAGTACATTCGCAAATGCTACTGAATAATGAGTTTTGCTATTACTCAAAAATCCCGATAACCCAACAGTTAAAACGGATGAGAGATCTTGATCTAAACTAAAACGACTCGAAAGTCTTGTATAATCATTGTTTTGTACTGTGGCGTCATGCTGATCATAATTAGTCGAAATAGAATACTTCGTATTTTCAGTTCCCCCACGCACACTTAATGAATGATTCTGTTGAAGGCCCATGTCAAATACAAGATCCTGCCAGTCGGTTGTGCGATTTTGAGCAATAGCTTCTAATTGCCATGGAGCAAAGAGAGCTTCATCATTTGTATAGACTCCATCCAGAATGTATGCATCTCTTCTAAATTGGGCGTAAGTAGGTGTATCCATTAGATTTAACCGATTAAAGGTATATTGAATACCTGAGTACCCACTATATTCAAGCACTGCTCGTCCGTCCAATCCACGCCTGGTAGTAATAAGAATAACTCCATTTGCTGCTCTCGATCCATAAATTGCTGCGGCGGAAGCATCCTTTAGAATTTCTACAGACTCTACATCACCTGGATAAATATCCATAAGACCTGACTCTACAGGAATACCATCTATAACAACCAAAGGAGCGTTACTTCCGGCCAAAGATCTTTGCCCCCTAATTAGTATGTTTGATGCCTGACCAGGCCGAAAACCTCCGGAAGTTATTTGTACACCGGCAGTTCGGCCCTGCAAAACATTATCAATTGAATAGACTGGCTGCTCAATAATTTCCTGCCGGTCGACGGAGGAAACCGAACCAGTAAGATCACTCTTTCTCATGGTGCCATAACCAATAACAATCACCTCATCCATAAGCTGAACATCAGTCTCAAGCTGCACATCAATAACTGTCCGTTCCCCTATATCCACAGTTACACTTAGGTATCCAATGCTTGAGAATGTAACAGACTCTATACCTTCAGGAACATTAAGGGAATAATTTCCGCTGTTATCGGTGATGGTTCCAATATTGGTACCAGGGATAAATACATTTGCTCCAATAAGAGTTTCCCCTGTTGAAGCATCAGTAACCTTACCGCTAATAGGTTGTGCAAACCAATTTGTTTCAATACTTGGTTTTTTGTCAGTTTCTTGCTCTTTTACCGTTATTGTTTTATCGATTAATAAAAAAGATACCCCCGCCTGCTTAGATAGTTCTAATAAAACCTCATCCATGGGGCCATCCTGGCTGCGTAAATTCACTCTCTTGTTCAGAGAAGTGAGGTCACGATTATAAAAAAAATTGTAATCAGTCTGCTTCTCCACCTCACTCAAAACCCTTTTCACCCTTGCATTTTGCATATCCAAAGTAACATGAACATCTTCAAGTGACTGGCCATTGCTCATACCAGCCATCATGATCTGAGATGTTAAAAGACAACCCACCCATATATGAAATATCATTTTTGACATAACCCAAAGGGAATTAATCAGTTTTTTTTTCATAGTTTTATATCGTTTTTAATTAAACTTTACACCCGGGAACAACAGGTTGAAATTCGGGGCGCCATCCTTGGTCCAGCCTGTGTTCCCGTTTTACTTTAATAATTTTTATCTCATATTAAGGGCTGCATCTTTTACCTTTCAGCAATACTTCCCCATCTTTCATTTCCCATTGCATACCCGTGGAATAACTTATTGCATCCAGGATATTATTTAATTTGGGATTTTCATGTATACCTATGAAATAACAGTTCCTTAACTCATCGTTCTCAAATCTGATCTTTACATTAAACCATCTCTCCAGTATTACAGATATTTCGGCCAGTGAGTGGTTATCAAACCGCAGAATATTATCTTTCCATGCAAGGAAATCCATAGCAGATATAATATTTGTTTTTATGTCACTACCAGTTCTGCTAACAATTGCCTGCTCATTGGCAGACAGATTAGCGGACATTCCTGGCTTACCCGGTGGGGCATTAGCTACTTCAACCTGTACCTTCCCACTGGCAACAGTAATGAAAACATCAGGTTCATTATCGAATGCCATGATATTAAATGATGTTCCGATTACAGTAGTTTTTAGTCCGGGGCTATGCACTATAAAAGGTTTATGGGGCATTTCCGCGATCTCAAAATATGCCTCTCCTTTAATAAGATATACTTCCCTGGATTCTGAATTGAACTTTTCAGGGAATCGGAACTCCGAACCTGAATTAAGGAAAATCACTGATCCATCTGTTAACTCCAATTTAAGTTTTTTCCCGTGGGGTACATGTCTTACCTGATAAAAGGATAAATTTTCTTCGGAAAGAATTTCTAAATCTTTGTGCAAATGAAGATATATAAAGGTGCCAATGATTGAAAACAACGCAATTGAAGCGGCCATATAAAACCATTTGACTGGGAGCCGGCTTTCTGATCTGGTCAACTTTAAACACATTGTCTTAGAACCAGTTTCCTTACTTCTGATCCTGGCCTCAATACCTGATTTTATCCTTGTTGAGATGTTATTGAGTTCATCACTGGAGAAACTTTCAAAGGCAGAAAAACTTTTTTCCTTTTTAATAAACCATCTGTTTAAAAGTCTTTTACCTTCAGGGCTATGTTTGCCTCCGAGGTAAGATAGTATATATTTTCTATTGATATTATAGCTTTTTTCTTTCATTGCTTTGTGACTGGTTCTTATTCTATGTCGTTTAAGAATTAAAATAGTACTATGCCGTACTCTGAATTTCTTCTTCTATACATTAAATTTTTGATTAATTATTCATAATCACCTGTTTGTTAATAGGCTGAGCGAAGTGACCAAGGCAACATTATATTGCATACCATTATCTTATAAAAAGGCATTTAATAAAATGGATTTTTATAACAAATCTGGCCAGAAGGAGATTGTCTTAAAAATGTTAAGTAAACGTGTGGTAATTTATAAGTACTTTTCTGGAATTATTCTCACAATATATCACAAAAAACAAACCATTATTGAAACAGCTATTTCCCTTCGGTTTAACTCTATTATAAGAAATGCTTTGTGTAAATGATTTTTTACGGTTTGAGGGGATAGCGATAGTTTTTCCGCTATTTCTGAGATGGAGCGGTTATCAAGTCTTCTCATGATAAATATCTGGCGACATTTTTCAGGTAAGATATGTAATTTGTCCATAATCCTTGATGTGTTCTCCCTCGTAATCAGTTCCTGCTCAGGATTACGGCTTTCATTAAAACATAAATCTTCAATTATATAGGCGGAAAATTCTTCATATCTTTTTTCCTTGCGAATTTTATCTATTAGTTTGTACCTGAGGGCCTTTTTGAGATAAATTCTTAAACTAGTATGAACATTTAAACGATTTCTATTGATCCAAACATCAACAAATAAATCTTGTACCAACTCTTCTGCATCAACGGAGGAACGTGTCATACCCAATGCGGTTCCATATAAATCTTTCCAATAAATTGAGTAAAGTTCATCGAATGCTACAGTACATTCTTCACTTAACCTTCGAAGAAGTACCTTCTCCTGATTATCTGCCTCGTTCATAAACTTTAAGATTATTTGTGCATTAAAAATAAGACAAGGCATTTACTTACTGTTTAAGTCAGTAAGAAATAAATATTAAATTATTGTACCTAAATTGAGCAATTCTTGCTATAAACTTTAGCCCTTAAAATCATGGCTTAGTTCTTCTCTTAAGAGGCAAGTTTGAGTATTACTACTAATTTGGTGAGTATTCCGGAATTAATTTTACCCGGAATACTCAAAATGGAGCCGTTAACTCTTGCCAGGGAATTTCGGGAGTAAGGCAGGGTGTAAGTTCATTATCCTCCCATTAATCTGCCTTCCCGAGTCAGCTTGAGCTTTCTTCAACTACAGAAAACAATATAGTTCTGATGGTCATTCCAAAGTCAACAAACCTGCGGGCTATTAAATCGTTCAATGCTTCAGTTGCTTCATCACCCATTTTCTTATTTAACTGACCTCTTAAATCAGATAACTCAGGCAGGTTAATCACTTCAACAGAGGGGTCTTTTACCATATTTGGCGGAAAATATTGTTTTATCTTTTTATCAAAAAGCTTTGCATCATCGACAGATTTTTTTGAAACGACTTCACGAATAAAGGATTCAGTAAATGCTATTTTTTCGGTGTCTCGCCTGAGTGCAATAATAAAAGGATGATCGATCACCTGATTTCGATATACTCTTCGAAGTTCCTGTTCCTGATAGGTTTCAATAACAGTATGTTTGTTTGAAACCAGTTGAATAGCATTACTGCGTGCTTGCCTGAAACCCAGGGCAGCTTTCAAATTGATCCACATTAATCGCATCATGCTGTACCCCGGAAGAGGTTTGCTATGATAGGGCATGGTGGCATCTGTTGCATAGTGCATGCTCCAGCCAAGAAATCGCCATCCCCAGTAAGGTTGATCATGTTCAAAAGCAAAAATGGCCAGGTCACGGAACTGATTCACCCGATATTCTAAAAAAGTATGTTTTAGTGAGGGAGCAAAACGGTAGAGGATTTTTGCCTCATGATAGAAAGACATATGGAATGGTGCCTGACTGCTATAATCAAGATTAGGATTTCCAAAAGGCTGCTTGCCAAATCCAAATTGCTTGCCATAAACAGTCATATTATCTTCAAAAAGACCAAGATCTATGCCATAATCAGGCTCATTATTGGCAGAGGTGACAACATCAAGAGGATGTACCAGTTCTCCTTCTCTGATCCAGACATAGACTTTGTTCCTTTTCCCTGCTGGTCTCTCCAGTGTAGAGATATCATTATATGAAGCGGAAAGTTTGTCACCGGGATGTTGATGAGGGTTGACATATAAATATAAGGCTACCCTGGAATGAGGGTTGATCCGTATGGCATGAAAAAATCTTTCAACAATACCATCCTGGTCAAGTCCCGGGGAAAATATCAGATCATCGGGACGCAGCAAATAATCTTTGAGGTTTGATCGCGCCCATATTTCATGTTCAGCAAGGAACACAGCAAGCGGTTCTTCGGTTTCAATTAAAAATTGTTTCAGGCTTTTCACTTCTACGGAATCAACTTTTTCCCATAAATCCAATTCGGAAAGTGCAAGCCTGGCAAGCAATGGGTGTTCCGACCAGGCCTTTAGGGTTAATGTAATTGAAAAGGCAAGGAGAGTAAGAAATAATAATTTGATTTTAAACATACTCTTTGTGATTAAAGATTATTATAAAATCTTTTCGCAGGGTACCAAACTAATGTCATTTCAATGAATTAATACCGTACCCTTACCTGTATGCCCAAAAACCTTGGAGCCCCGGCAATGAAGGTAGGTGTACCAAATATCAGTCCTGTATTTCCTGCATCAATAATGTACTTCTCATCAAGCAAATTAGAGCTGTAAAAAGCCACTTCGTATTTGCGATTATTGGTGATATAGCCCAATTTTAGATTTAAAAGACCATAAGCATCCTGTTCAATCCCTGGCTGATTTTCTTCCTCAAAGAAAATATGCGATTTATATGTGAAACTAGGGCGAAGATAAAGCATACCAATTCCTGTATCAAGTTCGAAATTTGCTCCAGTTGAGACACTGTGTTTTGGAGTTAGCCTGAACCTGTTTCCGGATAATACCTGCTCAATCCCATCCCTGTCTGTATCCTTAAAGCTGGCATCCAACAGAGCATAATTGACAAAAACTGATGTACTCCTGCCAATAGCGTAGCGTAAAGCAGTCTCGATTCCCATAGCCGAGGCATCTCCGGCATCTTTAGTAAATCGTCTGATGGTCCCGTCCCTGATTTCGGTTACTGCTGTTTGAAAGTTGCGATAATCATAACTAAACAAACTGAGGTCCCACTGAATTCGTCTATCTGCCATGGTCGTTTTAACACCAACCTCATAACTGTAAACGATTTCTTCACTTATATCTTCCGAGCCTATTGAGGTTACCTCAATCACATGCGGTCTTCTTCCCCTTGAAACACTAGCATAGGTATTGACATTGTCAGAAAACTTATACCCGGCTATAAACCTGCCGACCCATGAAAAGAAATCTCCTTCTCCCTTTACCCTTCCTTCGGTGGGCTGGAATAAAATGTTGGGAGAAGACCCAAATACATCGTTCAGCAAAACACCCGCAACGCTAGGTTCTCCATAAAAATTGGCCTCATAACCATTTCTCACCTTTTCATAGCTTCCTCTTAATCCGATTGTCAGGTTCAGCTTTTCGGATGCTTTATATGTTCCATCCATAAACATCTCAAAAGCACTGACATTACCATGGTTTGCATATGATTCTTTATGGAAGGGTTTTAAAGGAGCACCAATAAGTTGTCCTGCAATCAAAAAAGGAGTTCCATCAGAATTATATGTGGGTAAAACAGGAAACATACCACCGGTTGCCTGATTAATCATGGGACTAATCATCGATATAAAACTACGCTCATCTGTTTCAAAAGGGACTTTCTGGTAGCCATTCTCCCAAAAGTAACCGATTCCGGCAAAACCGGCAAAACGATCATTATTATCAATATTTAGTCTCAGTTCCTGGCTGAACTGATCACCATAAGCATCTTCTGCAAACCACAGGGCTGGTAAGGAAGAACCATCAGCATCAAATGATTCGAAGGAGTCAAAACTTCGAAATGCTGTTGTTGAGGTAATCCGCAGTGCCTCACTAATATCATGACTGGCAATTAAAGTTGATCCCATTACAGTTCTGTCAATAAATAACTCTTTACCCCTTTCCAGATTTGCTGGAGTAAATGGATCAAGTGTTTCAGGAATAGCGGCCAAAGTTCCACTCTGAAAGGCAGTACCCGGAGAATCATCTAACTGGTAATTATTTATCCAATCAATTGTGGTACTGGTTGAAGGTTTCCAACGCAAGCTGCCACGTAAGGCAATTGTTGATTTACCGTTTAATTCCCCCCCTGCCAGGTTCTCAATAAAGCCATCACGTTCACTGTATTGACCAGCCAGTCGAAAAGCCAGCTTATTCCTAAGCGGTACATTCAGGTAACCACTAACCAATTTTTGGTTAAAATTTCCATAACCCAGGCTTATCTCCCCAGAATTAAAAGGCTGTGGCTTATTTTGTACAAAATGCACAGCTCCGATCTGCGCCCCCCTGCCGAAAATAGTTCCCTGGGGTCCTTTTAATACTTCAATACGCTCCATATCAAACAATTCAACAACCGACCCACGACTCTTTGAAATGGATACACCATCCTGAAATACGGATACACGAGGTTCAACGCGTGAGTCTCCACTATCGGAAGTAATTCCCCTCACAACAAAACCGGGGTTATTAGGACTCTGAAGCTGAACCTGAAGGCCGGGTACATATTCAGACAAAGCATCAACCTCCCGGATATTATAATCCCTGAAAAATGCATTGTTATATGATGTGATGGCTACAGGCACATCGAATATAAATTGCTCACGATGTTGTGCGGTAACAACAACCTCATTCAGCGACACTTGCGTGTCCTTCATCACAACCTGAAGGTTGGTACCTCTTGCATTTGCACGGGCAGACAGCTCAATGGTCTCAAAACCAATATAGCTAAAAACAACATTATAATTTTGCGTGTTTAATCCAGTAATCTGGAAACTGCCGTCTGCTGCACTGGCAGTACCAGTGTTTGTGCCGGCAATGTTTACAGTCACGCCGGGCAATGGTTCATTCTTCTCATCTACTACATTGCCGTTAATATATGCTGTGTTCTGGCCGTAAATAGAAAACCAAAAGGATAATAGTGTAAAGAAAATAGTAAGTCTTTTCATGGTATTTAAGTTTAAGATAATCGTAGCAAGATTAATCATAAACCCAAATACCCGTATTAACAGTGAATGAAATATTAATTAATATTATTTGTCTTAATTATTAAGAAAAGTTTGTTGTAGGTTTGTCGGAACCCTTTACTAATTCTTAAATAAACTGATCAGGAGTCAGAGGATTCTTAAGGAAATGCAGACGCTAATCTGGCAACCGGAGATTTTTCAGGGCTACACTCATGACTATACTACTATCGGCTGACTATAGTCGGTAAAACTGATCTGTTCACCCATATTGTTAATTTATGGTTTATCTTACCAAACTGAATACCACCGTCAGTTGTCGAACTGTATTAAGCTTAATGCACCTGTCCATTAAGATGATAATTCAGTAAACAATTTCCGCGAGTTATCTGGAATTTCTTAGCAGGTGTCGCTGAAATTTTTCAGGTTAATATCATCCATAGTATTATATGGTTACCATTTTTCAACCTTTTTGAGAAAATTCATCACGATCTTGTTAAATGTATCAGGATCATCCATATTGGCGCAATGACCTGCATTTTCAATTAAGTAGAATTCGCTGGATGGGTTCTCCTTATGCCACTTTCTGCTCATTCTTATTGCCAGCTCAATATCCTTATCTCCGCTCAATATTAACAATGGGTAATTCTGAATGACTCCCTCCCTGTGCCTTACAACGTTTCCCAGTCCAGACATTGCTAAGAAGGACTTTCGGGTAAACATCTTTGCCATTTCATAAAAATGAACTTTCTCTTCAGGCCTGTTTACCGAAACTTTTGCCACATAACGCCTGAATGAATTCATGGAGAAAAGGGCCTTGAAAATCCACTTTAAGTTTTCTGATCGTTGTGCTTTATTAAGTTCTTTATTATCAGCATTTATATCATAGCCGCCCAAAACTGTCATGGAATGTACTTTTTCCGGATAGTGCAAGGCAAAATACTGTGCTATGAGTGACCCCATGGAAACGCCAACAAAATGAGCCTTACTGTAATTTTCACTTTCCATAATGGTGTGAATATAATGGATAGTATGATCTATTCTGGCCCTTCCATATTGGAATAGACCATGTCCAGGCATGTCCATGGTAATAACCCGGTAGTTGTTTGCGAAAAAATCAATTTGCCGGTCAAAAGCTCTGTGGTCAGCAAATGCGGGGTGAAGAAAAACAATCAATTCGTTATCATTATTACCACTAGCGTAGTAATGAATTGAGTCGCCGTCATGTATCAACTCTTTATTCTCAATTTCGCTTTCAATTTGAAATTTTTTAAAATCCAGGTTCATTTTTTTTTATTTTATTTTCGATTTTTTCATTGTTAATCAGTTTGGAAGCGATAGCAGCCCCATTTTGCCGGCTATGAATATAATTCAAATTACTGGGTTTGTCAGTTTCATTAAAAATGGATTGGTGCATCAATACTAAAATTTACCTGCAGGTACCCGGAAATTCTAAAAACAGAGATGACAAAAATCCATTATATGCTGGTTTGACATCCCTTTTATTCGCTCTAAGGAAGTATAATCGTTTACCCTGATGGCAATGCTGGAGTTTTTTGATTTCCTGGAGATGGTTCTATAAGTTACTTCCCTTTCTGGCTGGTTCTCCGCCTGGCTTCCTCGGTTATGGCACCGCTTTCGGCACGGGTAATGTTTGTGATAAATTCAACCCTACGGAAGCGGATAGCACTCCAGTCCTCATCGATGGCTACCTGACGGACGGGTTCCAGGTTGTATTTACCAAGACCTTCCCAGCCCGTATCGCGGTTGAATCCGCA
Source organism: uncultured Bacteroidales bacterium (assembly GCA_964421595.1). Classification (GTDB taxonomy): domain Bacteria; phylum Bacteroidota; class Bacteroidia; order Bacteroidales; family PUMT01; genus PXAP01. The sequence continues at coordinate 90,649 of CAYQXY010000008.1, forward strand.
CTTGTAATTCTTCGATGATCCTTTGGGGTAGCAGAACCAGAGTATGGCATCGCCCTTAAACTTAGGCATAATAGCATCGGCGTACGCATCGATCTGCGACTTGGTGGTTACAAAGCAGATAGCAAATTCTACCTCGGCTATTTTGGTCTCGTCGGTTACTATCTGCGTAAATTCTAACATTGCCGAAAGCTCAGCTTCAAACGATTTGGGATTGTTTAAAACCAGTATAGCCTTATACCCTTTGAAGTTTAGCTTTTAAAAAAGCGGTGTCATATCTGTTTGTTTTTGAGTATTGCTAAAAATTAATGAATGATTATATGATCGTAATAAACCTTATTTGTACTTGCTATTGCTGGATTCCTATTATTAATAAAGTTTTTGTCCGAATTATTTACTATCCTTAGTTCTACCTCCCTCGTTCCCCCGGAAATTTAAAAAATTTTACTAATTTGAAATTATTGAAAAACACAACGAGAATCTGTACTTGATTTGATTAAAAAACGAATTAATAATCTATCCCGCTAAAAGATGCATTGAATATATAATATTTCTTTCCGACCGAATCTAGAATAAATCATAATAAACTCCTTCATTAAGAGAATCTTGTTTTGTATAGTCAATCACATAGTCAGCGCCCGTTTTTTTACCATTTCCAAACTGGAGGTGCTACAAACACCTGTAACCTCCCTCCCTAAATGCTTAACTAACCTGGTTGAAACTATTAAAGAACATTACAGCGATTTATCAGAAACAAACCTCTGTTTTTCCTTTTTACAAACAAGTTGCACAGCCCACTTACCAGTTTGTGCCGAGGGGGGTAACCCACCACCTGGGAATAGCCATTGCCCCGCCATATAGAAGTTTTTAAGTTTTGGCAATTGCATATCCAATGTCCTCATCATATTTTCTTTTGTTGGCATAAAACCTTCGTAAGCACCATCTTTTACCCCAGTGTACTTAACATTTGTTTTGGGTGTTGCTACATCAATCACTTCAATGTGTTTCGAGATAGATGGATAAATAGTTTCTAAACAATCAATTGCGTCTTTTTCTATTTGGATTTTTTCGTTTTTATACTCTTCGCCTTCCAAATTTGCCCAAAATTTCCAGGGGGTTTCGTAACGCAAAACTATTGTAGTTTTACCTTCGGGTGCCATTGTGTCATCATAGGAATAGTTCATTACCGAAAAACCATATTCAAGTTTGGTTTGTGCTATTTTAAACCCTTTTGAAACATTCATTATAATGGGTGCGTCGGATTTTATTTCTCTATTAATTCCGAAGGATACTTGTACCAATGGCGTAAACAGTTCCCAGTTTTTATAAGCAAAATCAATTTTTTTATTAACAAATTTTCCTTCCAGCATTTTGTATATAGTAGTGTAACCGTCGGCTGTGCTAATCACATAGTCGGCATAGATTTTAGTACCGTCTGTAAGAACAACCCCTTTTGCTGTGTTTTCTTCGACAATAATTTTCTCTACTCTTTTCTTGTATGAAATCTTACCACCAAGTTTCTCAAGTTTTTCTACCATTCTTTGCGCCAAGGGGTAAGAGCCCTCTTTTATATAGCCTGCATTTTTTTGATTAAAAAAACCAAGCATAAAAATAAAAGCCAAAGCGGAGAAATTCCTATCTCCGTAGATTGTATAAAAAACTGATTTTAATCTTTCATTTTTGAAATTGAGTTTGTCAAAATATTCCTTACAAGTTAAACGGCCAAATTTTCTGACAACCTTAAATACCGGGAACATAACAGGAAGAATTCTTAAGTAATCCAGCGGACTTCTTAACTCGGGTGGAAGAGCAAAGGGTTCTAAGAAAGCACTCCTGCGCATATGATTGCACATCTTTTGTATACTTTTGCTGTCTTCGGGTGCAATCTCAATAAGGTATTTTTCCCACCGATCGATGTTTGAATAGATAAAAAACTCATTTCCCTCATTATCAATAATTTTAGAATGAATATCGTGATCAATAATTTCAGTTTGGTCATTAATCACGTTGGTCTCTCTCCAAATATCGTAAAACGCCCCCTTTGAGGTCCCGACAAGCCAGTGTAAACAATAATCGAAACGAAACTTTTTGCGCTCCCATGCTGTACATTGACCACCTGCCGTAGTGTGCATTTCAAGAATCTCGGTATTTAATCCGTTCATTGCAGAGTATATTCCAGCAGATAACCCGGCAACTCCGCCACCAATTACTATTACTTTTTTATTCATTATAAGCTAATGGACTAGTTTGACATCTTACTATATTTGTTTTCAAATAATTTCTATGCTAATATCCACGTGATAAAGAAAACTCATACAAACCCATCTGTGTTTTAAGCAACAGCTTGTTCTCGTATATGTTAACAGTCATAATTATGGATTTAAAGTGGCTTCCATCCACTGAAAACAATTTGTGCTTTTTATAAAAAGATAAGTTTAGCTCTAGTGGGGTAATATAAAGGAGGATATTAATTTTTCTCATTGTTTCGGAAATTGCAGTTTCCTTTAACACCAGCATAAGTATTTAGTGAGCAATTGTTCGGCAATCTTTATGCCCGACATTTTTATTAGTGTATAGTGTTAGTAAAAGTAATCCGAAAAGTAAAGTGAAATGTTAGGGGAATGTTAAGATTTACCTTGTCTTTAGGTACAGGTTTATTAATAACACAACAGACAAATTTTCAGGAGGTCCTTTTTTATTAAATATGGCTGCTTGCATTCCTTATTCTCTAAGTGTGGGGCATTGGTCATTTATTTTTGTGCACTGAAATTGTATTTAAAATCCTTTAAGTGTGCTATAAAATATTCAAATTCATAGTCAGGGTATTTCCATGTTGCAATTCCTTTTGAAGGAAGATAATAGCCATTAAAATTCTTATAATCTTCGAATTTAACAATCCATGGACGAGAAATCCTGCCTTCAAATCTGTCATCTGTTGTGAATTTAATAAATTGACCAGCATCATTGAAATGAAAAATGCCTGTCCCGGTTAATCCATTATCCACGATTGTAGCTTTTATTGAGTTTTTATTAATTTGTTGCCATGTTATGCCATCTGAAAGACAAGCGGAAGGCAAAAATAGTATCTCAGATAAATATGTTACTAATGCTGACTGATTCATTTCTCTGTCTGAAACATCAAATATTTTTATCAATTTAGCTACCATACCTAACATATTTCCATGTCCTGCTTTATATCTATCTCGTCCTTCAAATGGTATAATTCCTAGCAAATAAGCTTTAAGATATACAATTCTAACATGGGGATTTGAAAATAGTAAATGGTCACACACTATCTTTTTCCATTTACTACTTACATCAATTTTAATTTGTGCTTTGTCATAAATAATTTGCAAGTTTGATTCTTTTGGCTTTCCAATATAACCGGCAGCTTTTAAAAACGAACGCAATTGCACTGGAAGCCGATCAAAATCTTTCTCGGAGTAGACTTCATTCAGCTTAATTCTTAATGTATCAGATATTTCATTTCTGATTTCTGATTTTACAATCTTTTTAAGTGATGTACAACTAATTATCATAAAAAACATTACTCAGGATTTACTGAATATCAATACTACTAATTTCTTTTTCTAGAATGTATTTTTAGATAAAAGATCCTTCTGTTAGATTGCGATAATGGCAAACTCAATATCCTTTAATCCATTTATTACAGGATGAACTTAGTAATCTTGTGATAAAATCTTACTCCTAAACTCAAAAATCATTGCTACAAGGCCGCCCATAAATAAAATTCCTCCGATCATTATTCCTGATGCTAAAATGTTATTTTCAATAATATATCCGATTATACCGATAATACAAAAAACTCCATTTAGTGAAATAAATATTCCTGAGAATTTTTTTAATTCCCTGAACATTAAAATCCCATATACTATTGAAGGGATACCTAAAATTGCGTACGACATACCATTCATAAATCCTATAAACGATGTATAGTTGGCCTGTATAAATTGCGATGCGAAATAAATTTTATCGGGGCTGTCGAGTGAGTTAATTGCAATTAACGGGATAACCGATATTTGAATTGAATAACAAAAAATATTTATTACGCCGTAAATGGGAATAAAAACAAATCCTATCGATGCATAACTTCCATATTTAATTTTTAAATAATTGTACAGAAAAGCAAATAACATTATAGCTGTAATGGTAAGAAGAGTTGCATTGATATAATTACCCATAAAAAAAATGTCAGGATCTGATGCCCAATCCACATAGTCTTCGCTTGTCCAGGAACTTTCGACCTGCGACATTGAAACCCCTGTAAAAACCAACCATATTACGGTTTGAACCAATAGTATTAGGGAAGTAACTCTTATTTTATTCTGTTGATTATTCATTGGTTATTCTCTCAATAAAAGCTTCATAAATTTCAAATATTTTCCCTTTGAAGTTTTCGCTGTTCATATGCACTTTCATAAAGGCGGCAGAGTCTTCTTTAAGTTCAGCGGGTGCAAATACATCAACAGGGAAAGCTTCACAATGCAAACACTTATCTTTCAATAAACTTTTTACCTGGTTGAAAACCAGATTATGCCCGTACTTGTTGTCTTTATCTTTAAAGGAGCTGCCGCAGCAAGTCACAAACACCAGTTTTCTTAATTTTTTGGAATGCTTGTTTATTAAGTTTTTGAGCGGAATAATCAGCCTTCCCATGTAAATCGGGCCGCAAAGAATAACCCTGTCGTAGTTTTCGATATTTGATTTTAACTTTCTGTTTCCCAGGTTCAAGCCCATGATCATCAATAAATGGGCATTCAGTCGGGGCTTAATTTCTTCAATTTCGCACTTCAAATCATTGGCAATCCTGGTGGCCAAAAATCTGTTGCTGCCCTTTCGGGAGTAGTAGTAAACTATTGTTTTCATTTTTTCGACCATATATCAATCCAAAAAAATCCCTTTTTTAAGGTGCAATTCATAAGATTCGAGTTCTCAAATGCTTTTCTAAATGTCTTATATGGATAGGTAACCCTGAACGGCGAAAGAAACAAACCCATTAAACTGGTTCTAATATCGGAAATAGCAATGTGGCCGTTATCCTTAATAATTCGCTGAACCTCGTTTAGTACCCCGGTCATATTATCAACATAGTGCAAAACGTTTAAGCTAACAAGTGCGTCAAAAGAATTATCCTCAAAAGGCAAATTAGAAATATCTCCTTTAACAAAAGTGATTCTGGTAGATTTGTTGTTCTTCCTAACAAAATCTTCAGCATATTCATTCATTAAGTCAGAATAATCAACGCCCACAATTTCTGCATCTGGGAAAGCATCGGATAGCAAAATGGCCAGATAGCCGGTACCCGAACCCATATCAAGAATTTTACCATCTTTGAAGTTTTTGTCCTTCAAGAATTTAATAAACTCCTTCCCGAATATTTCAACAATCTTTGAACGTCCCTCCGCATAATGCTTTACACCCTCTTTATTCAGGAAGAATGTGGTTTTGTTTTCCTTTGTGATTTTCATAATGTTAATCTTATAAATGACTTACAATTTTTGATTTACCATCACCAATCCCTGCGTTCCAATTCCATTTTTATCACATCAAAGGCCTGTTTGTCATCTCCTTTACCGTCCCAGGCACGAATGCCAAGTGTACGGATGTATTCGATAAAAGGGGTATTACCAGGAATGCCATAGGCCACCGCAGTTGCCTGCGCCGCTGTTTCCGAAACGTCATTGAGCCGTAAAATACTCACATGGATGATCTGATCTTTATGGCTGTCCCATGCATTGAAAAAATTGCAAAAGAATTCCGCCTGTTTTGCCGTACTGCTGTTCAATGTGGTGGATGAAGGGTACCCTATTTCCTGTAAAAACAATTCTGTGCCGGCAAATTTTGTGACAATAGAGTTCATGTCGGCAAAAACAATATTGGGTGATTTTACGGTAAAGTCACTATTAAGGGGGTAATAGGTGATAGAAACCTTATCAACTGCCTGCCCCATATCAACCCAGGTATTCCCAGGCTGAGTCATCCCGTAGAGGGTTCCTGTAAAATGCATGGATATACCATATGAGTTGATTTTTGATTTTATTGCCTGAAGGAAAGATTTATATTCTGATATCTGATCGTTGTTGGCTGACCAGTTGTAATGGTCAATTTCATTGCCCACCGAAAGTGCAATTACCCTTGATGGATCCACAACCCCATTAATGTCATTGAATAGAGCGTCGATCAGATTGTTGAAACTTTCAATCACTAAAGGATCATCGAACTTTTTGCCTTCAAGATAAGCAGGAAGAAATCGACCAGGAATGTCAACCGGTGTAATGATAAGAGACAATCTTGCACCAGTTGAGGCTGCAAATTCATTCAAGGTTTCAAATATTCCTATAGCTTCCCCATCGTACACACCCATTTGTTGATTCTCAAAAGCATTCCATGGTTGGAGCAATTGGATAAACTCAGCATTCAATTGCCGGGAGGCAATATCGTAATTCATATCAAAATCACCTGTTTCTGTAGGATCGAGAACGTCGAATGCAAGAACCCGGTTTCCGCGGGCTTCGGCCGACAGCGAACACTTGGGAAAGGTGTTGTCATTGTTATTTTTTTTATCGCAACCAAAAACTGCTACAACGAAAAAGAAAAAAGCATAAAGGATTTTCGTGGATATAATATGTCGCATGGTCTGGTTTATTGATTTAAAAAAGATTCTTGCTTAATATAAAGCTGTAAATTGGTTTCAAAGTTAGGAAACTTCTTCTTTTGAGAAGGTTTTTACTTCACCACATGCCAGATATAAACCCGCCGCAATCCCTGTTCCAAGGGCATGGCGGATATAACCCTGAGTTTTCGTTTACCTCTTTTGTAGCTGGCCTCTACAGTATATGATTGATCTACAGGCAGGAATCTTTCAGCAATAACCACCGAATCGGCATAAAAGCTCTGCCGGGCAGGAATCATGATATTTTTATAAGGTTTCAGATAGGCCCACTGGGCATAAAGGGGAGTCAGATCAACGGATATCGCCCTGCTTGTTTCGTTAATGACTTTAAAAACGGTTTGGTAAGGAACAGCGCAAATGGCAGGATTGGGATCTTGATCGGGATCTGGAGCTGGGTCGGGAAGGGGAACAGGATCGGGAACAGGAACGATATATTTATCCTCCTGATAGGGAGGCGGAGGATCCTTAACGGGATGCATACGTATATCAGGCATTTGAGGGTTTACCTTTGGGACCATCAGTACCGGATGACCATCGGGCTGACTGAAATCGGAAAAACTGATCTGCTCTCCTGTCTCGTTGAATTCATGATATATCTTGTAAAACTGAATGCCCCCATCAGGAGCAGAACTGTAATAAGCTTTACGCACCTGCCCATTAGGATGATAGGAAAGGGTAATTGAAGCATGACCGGCAAAACTACGTAATCCATAATGTAATATCTCATTCCCGCTGGAATCGTAAGCTTTGATTGAGCCCCATCTGATGTCTTTATCCCATATTTCGATGGTTGATACAATGCGGTTCTTATGAAAACAACGGGTAATGATGCTGTCGTTTGCATGGGTGGTGGAACAGTTTAACTGTGCCTCTGCATAAAACGGAAGTAAAATTAATATAACCCAGGAGATTATTGATCTGGTAATACTATCCAAAGTTTTTGTAGCCGACCTCATTGCTTTAGGAAATATAATTAATATATAATATTTCAAGATATAGTCGTACCAATTCATCCCGGATCCGGGTTTGACCTTTATTTAAGTCAGGCCTCCTTAAATCTGATTAATACTGATCCCATAGCTACCAAATGAATTTTATTTCAAATATATAAATTTATCTTTCCATGGTTCACTTCAGTAGTGTTACTTAAATACTTTATATTCCGGCCAAACGGAATAAAAGTCCGGTTTGACTATTTGACAAAATATTATTTATTTGTGTGGTAATTTTACGGTAAATGGTCCGTTCTTAACTTCTGTCAATGTAAAAAGAGTGGTTACATCTGTTCAGATGTCAATCAGGAGAATAGCCGCAATACTGTAATATCAAAATAAAACCCTGTAAAGAATATTAGGCATCATTCCGAACTGGTAAACAGTTTTCAGGTCATCGATCCTGTTATCATATCTTACCATAAAGGGGTTTTTACGGTTGGTTATATTATCAATACCAAAGGCAATTTCCTGAGTAGAGCCTCTGCCAATAAACTTCATACCTATGCATAAATTAAGAGTCATATATAAGGGCATTTGTTTCTCAAAAGCCCGTGTATGGTCATACTGAGTGAAGCCCACCAGTCGCGATGCTTCCAGGTCAATTGGAGAGAAGCGATGGCCACCGCCTATATTTAACTTTCCATCCAGGTTAAGTCTCTTCATGTATCTTCCATCACCTGATCCCAGGCTAAACTCTTTGCCGCCCAGCATATTAAAAACATACCTGCCATTGAAGGCGGTGTTTCTCAAAACGCCGTCGCTCCCGCGGTATTTCGATTCAAAAAGCGAGAGGGTTGAAAGAAAGTAGGAGCCTTTGTCCATAAACTTCTCTGCAGTAATTTCTACTCCATAGTTGTAACCATCACCATTGTTTCCCAGAGCACCAAAATCCAGATCAGAGCCGGATCTTCTGTTTAGCATCGAATAAGAGCTGCGTTCAATCTCCACAATGGCATTATACAGATACTGGTAATAGATCTCTGTTTTAACACGTGTAGTTTTGTTAAGTATTCTATCGTAGCCCATCACAAAATGATGGCTCGAGGTCATGCCAAGACTGGAGTTGGGTTTGAAGTAACTCCCATCACTTTTCATCACCTCTTTTTGCAACACTTCAACCGGGGTGGCCAGGGAGTGAAGCCCGTATGCCATACTAAATGTATTTCCCTGTACCGGCTCCCAGTTTATACCAAACCTTGGCTCTGGCGTAAAGCTTCCGGTGGAGTGCTGGTAGTTGAAATTCATCCCAAAATTCATGCGAACCAGGTTGTTTATCCTGTGCTGCCATTGAATATATGGACTGGCAAGGTAGTCGCTGCCATTAAATTCCCTAAGGGTCCTGAAATTATTCTCCGAAGCCATAAAAATGCTGTCGTTAAGAACAAAATTTTGCTTTTCAACTGCCACCCCCATTCTGACATTGTTTCTTGTATTTATCCGGGAGTTCACAAATAATCTAAGGGCATACTTAGTCCTTTTAAAAGCAGCCCCTGCACTCAATTGAGGCATCCTGTTCTCTATACTGACTGAATCTGTTCTGTAAGAGTTTAATATAGAAGATGCTGAGGTGATAACCCTTAAGTAAGCGTTCTCTCCAAGCGAACGGGTGTGTGTTACACCAATTACTCCGCTCCGGTTATTCATATACTCATCAACATCATAATGAAGAAACTCTGACATTTCACTCTTATCTATGGTGGTATCGCGGGTGCTCTCCAGCCAGTCGATCCTGCTGGAGCCCCCGAACCCTATTATGGAAATTGTTCCCCTTGTGCCCGAAGGAAAGTTCAGCTTAAACACTCCATCCTGATAGGTCGGCATTCCCGCCATATCAAGATCAACAACAGCATCGAGCAGGCCGGATGTCGCGTATCGGTAATTTAGCAGATAGGAGGACCCCGATTGTTCCGAAATGGGTCCCTCAGCGCCAAATTCAAGTCCCATCAGGGCTACCTGACCAATGAATTCATGCTTCTGGTTGTTCCCATTACGCATCCTGAGGTCAAAAACACCTGATAAGGTATTGCTGTATTCAGCCGGGAATGCCCCGGTAATAAAATCAGAATTGGCAAGGGTATTCACGTTGAGCATGCTCAGTATACCTCCCGATGCGCCACCATCGCCAAAATGATTGGGGTTGGGAATATCTATCCCGTCGAGCCTGAATATCATTCCAATAGGTGAGTTGCCACGAATTATTATCTCATTCTGCGTATCATCTGACGATTTTACCCCTGCAAAGTTCATTGCAAGACGAGACACATCGTAGGCAGCACCAGCAAACCGCTGCGCCTCCTCAACCGAAAAACTACGGGCACTGGCCATGGCAAAAGTATTAAGAGGTCTTTCCTTGCTGCTTTCAGCCCTGATCACTACGCCCTGCAGTGATATGGTACCTTCAACCAGTTCAACATTCACAATGGTTTCCCTGCCTGAAGTTATTTCAAGATTATTAATGGTAACACCTTCGTATCCTACAAAACTAATTTGAAGGGATGCTCTGCCAACAGGAACATTATCGATACGATAATTGCCGGAATCATCGGAAATGGCTCCCAGCAGGCTTCCGTTGGTTTGCAGGGCAATAGTCGCGAATGCAACAGGCTGGTGGGTTTCTTTGTCGCTTATCCGTCCCCTGACAGTCTGGGTATAATTCTGGGCCACTGCCAGTTGAAAAAATGCAAGGAAAATAATTGAGAGGGTTGTAAAAGCTTTCATAGTGCATCAAATATTAAAGATTTTTTGATGCAAATGTGGGCGATTGCTACATGGTTATCGGCTTGAAATGTAGGGACGAACCTGTTTTTGCAGGCCTACTTTGCTTGCCTTTGATTACCAGTAATATAATATATATGTGAGGGTTGTAAAATGAGGTATGTAAAAATTGGCGGACTCAGGGTTAATGAATTAATTAGGTATGTAAAAATTGGCTGACTCAGGATTAATGAATTTTGAGATAAATAATATACGGCTACATTAAACACTTTGTTTGTAATACTCCGAAGGTGTCACTCCCATCTCTCTCTTAAAAAAAGCATTGAATGTTGTTTTGGAATTAAAGCCACACTCGTAGGCCAATCCGAGAATGGACAGGTGAGCATATTTAGGATTTTTGCAGAGATGTTGAAACTCCTTCAAGCGATAAGAATTCAAGTAATCGTAAAAGTTTTTGTTTAAATGTTCATTGAGAAATTGTGACAGCATATTAGTACTGATATCGATCATCTCAGACAGATCGGGGGAACTAAGGCGAGGATTCAGGAATGGTTTTTCGGTTTCCATAAGCATGGATAATCTCTTTTCTGTTTCCCTGATTTGTTTCCTGGTAAATACGGTGCGCTTATATTTCGGTTTTAGTGGCTTTGTATCCTGTATTTCAAAATTCAAACTTATCAAAGCATTCCGGAAACGGGGCTCGTCTCTCATAGGGTCAAATGAACAGTCAATTTTGGAGAAGAGAATGGGAGTGGCTCTGAATTGTATCCCCTTTTCAAAATATTCAATGGCTTTTTCTCTCTCTCCAAGGTAAATGTAAATCTTGGAGAGGTAATAATAAAAAGGCATTCCCATCTGATTGGGGTTTTGTAACCCGCGTTCCAATATATCAATCTCGCTGACTGCCTGTATATAATTCCCTTTGATGGAATAGAACAGCCCTTTTATACAAGGTATCATGTAGGCAAAGCAATCAATGTTCTTTTTTTCCTCAATGATGTTCCAGGCCTCGTCAAAACGGTTAAGCTTGCACAGGGTTTCAACGCTTAGGAAGAAGTGTGCATCCCAAAGAGACAGGGTATTAAAGCTTTTGCTTACCAGTTCCATTGCCTTTTCATTCTCGTTAATAAGCGAGTGAAGAAAACCGATACAGTATTCTGTAACCTCGTCATAAGGATTAAGTCGCTGGGCATGGTAAAGGGAATCAAAGGCCTCATCAATACATCCCAATGCAATATATATCATCCCTTGTTGTACAAATGCATCAGCGGTGTTGGGTTTCAACTCGATTGTCCGGTTTACATTTTCAAGAGCCAGGGAGAGGTTCCAGTCAATCCAGAAATTTTTGCCCGAAATAAGCATGTATATTTCAGGGGTATTCGGATTAAGACGCATCAATTTCCTTATGTTCTCTTCGGTTTTGGCGTTTGCCTCAAGTATATCAAAAACCCCGACAGAACTTAGCCAGGTATAGGCATTGCAAAGTCCTATGTAGGCGTTTTCAAAATTCGGATCAATTGCTAATGCCTGTTCAAAATGGCGTATAATCTGATCGCGCTTTGCATGTTCAAAATTGTTAAGAAGGTACTGCCCTTTCAGGTAGTGGTCAAGAGCCCGGGTATTTTCAATGACACTTTCTTTTTCCTTGATGGGTTGTCTGATCTTACTGTTAATTTGCTCACCAATAATCAGAGCAATTTCATCCTGCAGGATAAAAATATCCTTCAATTCCCGATCCCATGTTTCTGACCAAATATGAAACCCATCTTCAGCCTTGACAAGTTGCGCGGTGATGCGAACCATTTCACCGGAACGACGAATGCTGCCTTCCAACAGATAGAAAACATTAAGTTTCTTCCCGATATCCCTGATGTCAATATTTTGATTCTTAAAGGCAAAGGATGAAGTACGTGAGGTAACAAGCAAATTTTCATACCGGCAAAGGGCATTGATAATCTGTTCAGTTATGCCATCACTGAAATATTCGTTTTCCCTGTCGGGACTCATATTCACCATAGGCAGAATGGCAATGCTGTACCGCGAGATCATGGGTGCTATTTATTTTATTCAAAAGTAGGAAAAATCTTGCAATCCATTCTCCACTATCAGGACCGAGAAGTAATGACAGACAGGGTCAATAGTTAAAGCTGAGCCTTAACCTATGGTGACTCCCAGGGGCAATAGATCATTTAAACAGCAAAAATTTAAGGTTTGCCTGGGTATCGGTATATGGTTCTATATGACCTTCTGTCGAGGTAAACAGAGTAGCTACACCCGGTCCGTGACCTGCAATTATACTACCGCTGTGTGTTATCACTCCAATAGTAACAGCGCCGGTTTTGAATATCCGGCCATAGCTGGTATCGGCATCAATTATAGCCACTATATCTCCGAATTTGAGACTATTCAGGTTATACTTTTCAACAACCTGCTTATCAAACATCTGGATATCATAATCGCCACTATAGGAATGAGATTGTCCTAGTCCGCTACCCATTATCTTTGCCGGAACAGTATGTGTTACTCCAATCCGCAGCTTCCCGTCCGGGGTTATACCCATTCCTGCTTTTGTAAGTGCATCCATGAGGTGGGGACTAACGTTTATAGCTTTTACACCTTCTATATTGGTAAGTTCCATTCCTGTACCGTAGGCGGATATCTGCATCCTGTCACCAAGCAGTAACTTGTCAAATACTGAATCATCGGAAAAATCGACCATAACATGCTCTGCACCGCCATGCTTGCCTATAACATATCCAATGGCACCCCTTGCTTCGCCCGATGTGACCCTTACCTCATTCCCAATACATGATAGCACGTTAAGACCCCGGCTCTCCCCGCTTGCTCTGCCGGTGGGGTGTACCAGAGTCACAGCTGGTTCAACATGGTCGCCTGCCAGATCGATAGCCGTATCGCCCGTACGAAAATTATAAGTAATGCTACCTGTTCCGGGTAACACTTTGATAGAACCGTCAGCCGCGATCCTGTAAGGCGGATAATTCATGCCTGCCTCTCCTATCTGGCCCATAACGGCCATTTTTACAAGCTGATCGCTGTTGTACTCAACCCGTGTCAGTCCCCGCCCCTGGGCACCAAGTTCCAGAGTCATTAACAATAAAAATGAAAGCAAGGAGGTAAAGCGAACTGCGGATGAATAGTATTTTACCGGAAAATGCATAATCTCAGATAAGCAGGTGAAATAACGTGTCATAATAATAATAATTTGATTGGTCATGTGGTAATATCGGGGACTAATATAACCAAAAACTCCAATACCTGAATACTATTCTGTTGCAATTCATAGAGCTGTTGAAACTTCCCTGGATAAATAAAATGGGGACAAAAGAAATAGGGAACAAGAACAGATCAATCTTACGGAAATAGAATCGGATGTTTTCCTGTTACTTTCGCAGGTGCATCTTCATGGTGACTAGCCGGCAACTCATTTATTGGCAAAGAAATGGGAGATATTCCTTCTGGTGTCTGAGCTACTGTTAACCCTCTATTTTAATTACAAGAACATAATCAGATTCTCCACTGCTGTTTTTATCAGGAGAAAAAAGAGTAAATTTTCCTCTCCCGGTTTCAGGAAAGCCTTCAACAGGTTTTACTTCCCCATTACATGGATCGTACCACTCAGCAGTTATTTGTCCTTCTGCAAGTTCATCCAGGTTTAATTGCAATTCATTGTATACAGGGGTGTAAAGCACTGCAAGTTTTCGGTCGGAAGAAACTGCTGCCACAGCAAAATCACCTGTTCCTCTTATCCCAGAACTGCAAACGAGAAACTTATTATTCACGTCAGGCACCAATGTCCACCATGGAATATCGTCAACCAATATCTTTTTGAATGTCATATCCTTTCGACTATCGTAATTTAATGCCATTTGCCAGGTTTCTCCACCACGGTTATGATGCCATATTGCTTCAGCACCATAGGCATGACCAGTAGAGCCGGTGATAAAACCTGCATACCAGGCCTGCCTGCGAATAGCGTAACGACCTCCAAACCTGTCAGAAACACCTGTTGACCCAAGTTCTCTGCCTTCACCAAAATCATAATAGCCCTCACCAAATTGAATGGGTACAGGTTGTAATTGTTGATAGTTTCTGAGGTAGAACTGTTGATAGTTCCGATGATTGTGCTCGTAGGGCCACAAGTTCCAGTCCGCTCGCAAAGGACTATAAGCATAGGTCCAGTTGAGTGTTAACCAGGCTGGTTGTTGGGGATATACTTCCAGACTTGATGTTGTTTGTCTGCTGTGCACAGCAATAATGGCTTTACCATTATATACCTCCTGAATACCTTCTGCCATTGCAGCTATTTCGTCACTTACAGGTTCGGGAACGGCATCGCCACCTACAAAATATATTACATAAGGATTATCCTTGTATCTTTCGGCAAACCATTTACCAAAAGCACGGCATTTTTCAACTCCATTGTTTTGAATGGTTTTTTGATGTTGATTTTTCCATATTGGATTTATCATTACAATTAGACCACGATTTGCAGCCTCATTCACCACCCGGTCAACCTGGTTCCAATAATCCTGTTTGGGCCTGGTCAAATCGCCGTCATAAAAGGCGGGACCAATAATATCCTGATTAGGGCTGACAGCGTGAAAAACAGCACTCATCTGCACAGTATTGAATTTCTGTTGCTTTGTTAAATCAAGGTATTCCACTACCTCCTCCGGAGAATAATCCCTTGTTAATGACCAACCTGTATCGGCATGTATGTAGATTGGTACCCCATTACTCCATTGCAGGTAACGACCATTTGATGATACCTGAATAACAGCACCGTTAGTTTGATAATATTCAATTGCATTTACGCCAAATGCTGAAAAATATAACCAACATATCATCACCGGCATTAAAAGTTTTGCGTATTGAGTGTTTACTGGTTTCCTGGTTTCTTTCATGATAAAAGCGATTATATAATTAATAAATTGGATATTTTGGTAAATATAAGTCAAAATATAATACTGCAAAGTATGACCCGACCAGGTTAAATATGGTTGCAACAGATCAAATAACTGATTGAAATCCCGTTGATTTCAAGTTGAACCATCGCCATACCAATTCCCCCTGTTGCCCCTGCAAGACTACTTTTTAAATTTAAAAACAAATGCTACCCCCGAAAGGGAAACTAATGCCGTTATGAAATACAATGTAAGACTAAGGGTAACGGCTAAAGCTGGATCAAGAGCAAACCATTTGGCTCCATAAAGGAAAATTACTTCTCGGGCACCGGCTCCTCCAATGGAAACCGGGAGCACCGAAACCACTGATGAAACAAGAAAAACAACCAGCCAGATTATATAGTTTTCGAATTCATTGAAGGCAAAAAGAAGAAATATCAGACTTGCCATCTGCAAAAATTGAACCCCAAGCGAGAGAATAGATGTTTTTAAAAGCAACGGTTTGTATACACTCATAAACCGATTCGCCAACCATAACCCGGCCCAAAAAACAAGCAGACCAACCGGGGCAGAAACCCATATCATAGGATAGGGGTTAAAAATTATATGGATTGTAAGAAAAAAAGCCAGTACGCTCAACAGAAAGACGCCCCATACCCGATCGAAAAGCACCGCCCCAATGATTTGTCTGGTAGGCGTCATTGATTGTTGTCTTAATATCAATACTTTGTAACCGTCCCCTCCTATCCCCCCTGGTAAAAACATATTATAAAACATGCCTACCCAATATAGTTTTAGATTTTCCACAAATTGAAGCGATATGTCTATCCGCTCAAAAAACATGTTCAGCCTCCACGCCGAACAAACTTTGGAAAGAACAAACAGCAAGATGACTGGAATTAATAGTAATGGTCTGGACTGAGCGTAAATATCGCGAATTTGCGCCGGGTTGATTCGGGTAAATACAAAATACAGGGCAGCCAATGAAAGTACTACCTTGATTGTGGCGATGATATTTTTACGCCTGATTTTTACCTCCACGACTAATTTTCCTGATTTTATAAGGGGTTTTCTTTTGAGATTCATAATACACCCGAATGAGCAATTCGGCTATAATACCTATTGTAATTAACTGAAAACCTGCCAGCAAGATAATCACACCCAGGATCAATAAGGGTTTACCCCAAATATCCTGTCCCATTAACTTCAAAACGAACAGATATATATTAATTGCGCCCCCCAGTAAAAGTGCCAATATTCCAGTACCACCAAACAAATGCATAGGTCGCTGCAGATATTTTTTAAAAAAAATCATCAGCATCAGGTCGCTAAGCACCTTACTGGTTCTTCCAATGCCATACTTGGAGTGTCCATAGCGTCTGGCGTGGTGTTTAACTACCATCTGCCCCATGCGTCCGCCCTCAAGGGCTGTCAACACTGGAACAAACCGGTGCAATTCACCATATAAGCCAATATCACGAGCTACCTCACATTTGAAAATTTTTAATGTGCAACCATAGTCCTTTAGTTTTACATTAGTGCTGGAACGTATAATCCAGTTGGCAATTTTGCTGGGTATTTTACGCATCAAGGCGCCATCCATACGGTTGGATCGGATACCTGCCACCATATCCAAATCTTCATCAAGCAGTTTCTTCAGCATGGCCGGTATGTCAGAAGGATCGTTTTGCAAATCCCCATCCATGGTTACGATATATTCGCCCTTTGCGTGCTGAATACCTGCGGCCAGTGCAGAGCTTTGACCGTAATTCTTTCTTAATTCCAGAAGTTTAATTTCCTTATGCTCCAAAGACAGAATTTCCTTTACTGTACTATCAGTCGATCCATCGTCGACAAACACGATCTCAAAGGAATATCCGCTTAAACTTTCAAAAATAAGGTCTGCCAAAGGTTTAATATTGGGTTGTTCGTTGTAGACACAAACCACTACAGTTATCATATTGACTTTATAGCCAGGTTTTTTCGCCATAATACATGATTAAACGGACGCAAAATTAAGATAAATAAACATGTCATGCCAACCATAGACCGGCTGTTCACAATAACTTAACACAGGCATTCCTTAAATCAGGTAAGATATACTTAATATTACGGCTCAAAGAAAATTGATAAAATGAAAAACACTGTACTTCCATCAGTAATTCTTGCAGCCCTGTTAAGCATATACCTGTTAATATCTTCAAATATAGGCGGCGTATCGGTATATATTCTTGATGAATCCAAGAATGCTTCCTGTGCAAGGGAGATGATGGAGCGAAAGGATTTGATTGTGCCCACATTTAATTATGAACTGCGCACCGACAAGCCTGTTTTACATTATTATTTTATGATGGCGGGATACCAGCTTTTCGGAGTCAATGCCTTTGGAGCCCGATTCTTCTCGGTCATATTTGGTTGTCTGACCCTGGTCATTACTTTTCTTTTCGCTAAAAAATATTATGGCATATGGACGGGTATTTGGGCAGTATTAACCCTAACCTCTTCGCTTCATTATGTTTTACAATTTCAACTGGCAGTTCCCGATCCCTATTTGATATTCTTCATTAATGCCTCCCTGATGTGTTTTTTTGTGTATTGGACAGACAAGCGGCCTGTATGGATATACCTGTGTTATGCAGCAATGGCACTGGGCACTTTAACCAAGGGACCGGTGGCAGCGATATTGCCAGGTCTTGTTTTTTTTGTATTTCTACTGGTTTCTAGGGCTTTAACCTTGAAGAACATATTTTCATTAAGACCATTTTCAGGAATAGTGCTTTATATGATCATCGCGCTTCCCTGGTATATTCTTGTTCATCTAAAAACCAACGGAGAATGGACAGAAGGATTTTTTTTGAGACATAATTTAGAACGATTTACCTCCACGATGGAAGGACATGGCGGTAGCTTTTATTATCCTTTGATTTATTTTTTTATAGGTTTGCTTCCTTTTGTCATTCTAAGCATCCAGTCCCTGTGGACAACCCTTAAGGACAAAACGACTGAAGCCGGCCGTTTTCTTTTTATTGTCATAGGTGTTGTACTAGTATTTTTTGCTTTCTCCAAAACCCAGCTCCCCAACTATATCGTCCCGTTGTATCCGGCTTTTGCCATTATCATAAGTGCTTATCTTGATAAAATATTTCGGGGCATTCATACTCCAGGTGGATGGAAAGTATCCCTATGGTTATATGGGGTATTAATGATATTGTTACCAGTGGGTATTTGGTATGGATTAAGTATAGAACCGGAGTTATCGCACATTAGCCACCTCTGGATTTTCTTTCTACTATGGCCTGCAGGTGCTTTGACGGGTCTGTTCTGGGTTTATAAAAACCACTTTCGAAAAGCGGCATTAACCTTATCAGTATCGTCTATCCTCACCATGGCCATGTTTTTTTACGTCGTATTCCCGATGATTAATAACCAAAATCCCATACAGGTGTTTGAAGAATATATAAATAAGGAAGCTGAATATGTCTGGTTTAACCGTATGAACCCTGCTTTTGTTTTTTGGTTGAAACGCGAAATACCCAGGGTAACAACACTGAAAGAGATTGAGTTGTTTTTGAATCAAAATCCCAGGGGTTATATTATTTCTTCATTAAGTGATTTTGAGCGAAACGAAGAATTGATGAACGAAGCTGGACTTGAAATACTGGTAAAACAAAAGGACCTTTTCGAAAACCCTACCACAATTATCATGCACCGGCCTCGACAATAGCCTCCCTGGGTTTTGCCACAATAAGTCGCAAAGCATGGCTCCAGGCCTTACGCTTGTGCAACAGCAAAACTTCTTCTGTAACGTAACGTGCAGCCAGAAAACACATTAAGCCCATTATAACTCCCACGTATATATCGACATAAAAATGCAATAACAGGTACATACGGGAAAAGCCAATCAATACGGCATATATCATTAACAGAACAGATACTCTTACATCACGCAGGTAATAACTTAAAAAAAAAGCTACCGAAAAAGCGGTCATGGTATGTCCTGATGGAAAAGAGTTGGAAGTATGATATGTAAAGCCTTCAATAAAATGGTAAAACGACTCAGTAGGGAGAAAAGCCGTTGGACGGGGCATACCATTAAAAAGCAGCTTCTTGAATACAAAGATAAACAGGCCATTAAAAATCAAAACAAAAAGAGCTGTAAGTGCCGCAGAGAATCTTATAAACACAAAAATTACCGCTATGAAAAGCCATACCAAACCATTACCCATGTGAGTGAAATTTACTATAAAGTCATCTATTGAAGGATGGGAATAACGGTTCAATAATAATATTTCCTGCCCTTTTTCAAAAAACAAAAATGGAAGGATTCCAACAATAATAAAAACAATAAAAAACCGATTTAAAAAACCCTCTTCCCAAAAGGAATTAAGTGTGCGATATAATTGTATCATAAAATTTGAGGATAAAAGCCATTTTATTTTGATACAAGTGTACTAGGTAAAAATTACCTTATTATAAAGTAGCTTTTAAAGTTTTATTCAGTTTTTGTTAATTCAAACCGTCCTCCTATTCCCTATATTTATTATTATATTATTTCCTCATCTATGGTCAGCATAATGAAAAAATATAGACCACCTATACTTTTACTGGCAAACCTGGAAATTCAACGATTTAAACTGAAAATGGCTTGAGGTAGATGAAAAATATTTATCGGAGTTATTGAAACAACTATATTAACTTTAACGGATGTTGAAAGATTAAAGTAATTAGTATCATTTTGTAGAATGAAATTTTCAGCGTTATGGTATTTATAACCAAATTCAGCTTACTGTTGGTTTTAAAATCTTATTCCAAAATAAATATTCGGATAAAAAATATAGAATATCGGGTCTTGTTTTCTAATTTCCTTAAAAGTCTCCGGCTCGTTTGTGTCGAAAATCGTAAACCCGACTGGAATTTGCAAATTCAATAACAATGGTAACTTTGAAATCTGAAATTTAAACTTATAGCCAACACGAAACTCGTTAAACAAATTAAAACTTCTATAATATCTATCTTCATTTTTTTCGTAATACTTCGTATAGCCCGGATATATTTGATATTCAATATGTAATTTTTTTAAAAAATAATAACGATAAGCAAATATTGGTGAAATATTTGCAGCATAGCCCGGATAATCAAGCAATTTCGGATAAGTTTCGGTTGCCTTGCCATACCAAAGTCCTATAATTAAACTGCTTTTTTCAGTTTTTTGGTATTCATAAATAATTGCAAAGCTATTAAATAAAGGAAGTAACGGGTCGGTGCTAAAAGAATGATTTAATTCATTATTTTTTAATGGTATAGTATCATTTTGACCGCAGGTATTAATAGAAATTTTTAAAAATATAATTGATAATAATAATAATTTGCAAATGGTCTTCATTGAAAATTGGTTCAATGTACTTGTGACAATGAGAGTTCTTTAATATTTAAGAACTCTCATTATTCTGGTAAATCATAAATCTGCAATAACTGTATTAATCTCTTCTACAAATTCCACTACTTTTGACTTCTCAAGTATAGATATCTCATATCCTACGCTATGTCCGGCATTATTATTTATCACAAATGTTGCTGTGTAACAGTTAAGTAAATTAACTGCACCTAAAAGTAAAAAAATAATACCAAATGATTCAATGAAAGCGAAACCAGCAATGATTAAAATTATACCAACTATTAACCTCCTCAGAGAAAATTTTGTTGAACTTGAAACAGAAGCAATTGTTTTAAGAGGCTGAGCAATCTGTGCTTTTCCAATAGGAATAACAGCCAAAAGTGTATTTGGTGTGTGTCCTGTTAATCTTTTATTTGTAAGTGCATAATGTGCTTTTAACCAAAACAAAATGAGGTTTGCTGTAAATGTGGTCTCTTTAATTTTTAGTTCTTCTTTAGCTAAAACTGTACTCATGATAATTAGTTTTTAATTTTTTAACTTGTAATAATTCCCGGTATCGCAATGTTTTTTTTATAGTGGGTTCTGTTCTCCACTTTTTCAGTTCAACAGTATTACTTTATGTTATTCTGGGATGTCAGCCCTTCTATTGACCGTCGTTGGTTAAGCTTGCCTTGAGGTTATGTAACACCGGTTTTCAAAATAAATGTAAGCATTAAACACATTTAACATACTTCCAGTCTGACATTTAATGATTACTTAATCTGAGGCTGGTATTTTAACATAATTTTAATAATCGGCTAATATTAATATTAAACCATATGCTTTTTTGTATGATCTAAAATTATGTTACAACATCTGTTTTAAAGTATTCAGCCATGCTTTTGCCAGTGCAGAATCTCCAGGATCCAATTTTAACAGGTAGAGATAATTTTGATGTAGAAATGAATAGTGGTAGTATACTCCTATACCCTTAAATAACTTATTAATCCCACCCGGTAGCGAAAACTGTGAAACATTGCCATCAGTACCAGCAGTCGTTGAACCAATTACCAATGCATCTGGTGCTATCCGGAATACCATAACAGAATATTCTGCCTGGCTTAAGGTAAGTTCATTTGCCAGAATTATTCTGTATGACTTTAAAGTAATAAAAAATTAACTCCCGATGGAGGGCAGTGCTTTCCTAATGAGGCATACAGAGCATTTAATTATTACTTAACCTGACACTGGCGGAATAATATATTATTAAAATCCTATTAATATTCATATTAAAACCATATGGTTTTTTTGTACGGTAAATCAAAGTTACAGATTTTAATCAGCCTGATTCAAATTTAGTGTTGCTTTTAAATACTGCTTGATTAACTCATTCAAGTGAAATTAAAACCATTGTTCAAAAAATTGAATTTATATGAAAAAACTGTTTTTTGTATCAATTGTACTCTGTCTGGCCGGAAATGTATTGCTCAATGCCCAGCAAGTACAAGTTAACGGTATCGTTAACCAGGCATCTGACATGACTCCCCTGCCCGGAGTCACGGTGATGGCAAAAGGGACTACAGTCGGTGTGGTTACCGGTATAGATGGAGGTTACTCGATAAGTATTCCTGTGGGTGTGGAAGTTTTGGTTTTTAGCTTCATTGGAATGCAGACAGTTGAGGTAGCCATAGATGGAAGAACAACAATAAACGTAGAGATGCTTTTAGATTATGAGGCTCTTGAAGAAATAGTTGTTGTTGGTTTTGGAACCCAGAGAAGGGTCAATCTCTCCGGCGCGGTTGATCAAATTGATACAAGGGAACTTCAGGGCAGATCAATTTCAAGTATATCTCAGGGACTCCAGGGTGTAATTCCAAATTTAAATATCGATTTCCTTGAAGGATCGCCTGGAACTGATCCCAGAATAAATATCCGGGGTTTTACTTCAATAAATGAAGGAGACCCTTTGATCCTAATAGATGGTGTACCTTCAACATCACGTGAACTAACAAGACTGGAACCACAGGATGTTGCCAGCATTTCGGTTCTGAAAGATGCTGCATCTGCTGCTATATACGGTGCCAGGGCCGCCTTCGGTGTCATTCTTGTTGAGACCAAAAGAGGCATTAATGAAGGCATCAGTGTCACTTACTCATCACGTGCCTCCTGGGATAAGCCGACACTACTGCCAAACAAGACAACTGATCCATATATTTACATGAGGCTGCAGGATAAATCAACAAGCAACACACCATGGAATTACATAAATTATAGCGATGAAATGTATGAATGGGCCAGGATGCGTTCAGATAATCCGTCATCTGCACCTGCAGTGCGTGAAGATCCGAATAACCCCGGAATTTGGCAATATATGGGAGATGGCGACTGGATAAGTTACTTCCTGTCAGACTATGGAATGTCAACAAACAATACTTTAAGCATTGACGGCCGTACAGAAAGAACAAACTACTATTTGTCCGGATCATATGATCGCCAGGACGGAGCACTGCAACTTGCTGAAGACCGGTTTGACAGGTGGAGCATCAGGAGCCGGGTCGACTACAAGCCCTATGACTGGCTAAGCATAGGTAATAATACATACATTGCCATGAGCGACAGAGTAATGCCATCACAATGGGACTGGGGAACCTGGTCCATGTGGGAATTCTATAATCATGCCCCTACTGCCTGGGATAAGAATCCTGACGGTACATGGGCAAATACATCAGTCGGTCAGCAGGCATCAAGATTGACTCAGGGTGGAGACCTGTCTGATGGACGTGAATCCTATCAGACTACTTTTAGCCTCGTAGCACCTGTCGTTAAGGATATTTTCAGCATTAATGCAGATTATACTGTAAGAAGGGAACTAAGAAATTATAACTATGATAACAAAAGATATTCTGTAGGTTATGGCCCTGAAGATATCAGAGAGCTCGGATCAACTCTGGTATACCGTAACCGCACTACATATGATTATCAGGTTGCCAATATTTACGGGAGCCTTAATTTACCACTGGGAAATCACAGGATTAGCTCAGTAGTTGGGTTCAATCAGGAGTACAGTTCCGAGCTTGGTGTTATAACAAGCGTATCCAACCTTATCTCCTCCGATTTACCCGCCCTGTCTCTTGCTACAGGTGATCCTAATGCACATGACTGGTTTTCTGACTGGTCGGTAAGAGGTGCATTTTTCAGACTAAACTATATATACTCCGATCGCTATATATTTGAATTTAACAGCAGGTATGATGGGTCATCAAGGTTCCCCAAAGATAATCGTTTCGGATTTTTTCCATCTGGCTCGGTCGCCTGGAGACTTGATCAGGAAAGCTTCATGAACGGCATAGAATGGCTGGATATGTTCAAATTAAGGGCCTCATACGGTGCCCTGGGCAATCAGTCGGTTGCAGCATACGGATATATACCTTCAATGAGTGCCTACAGACCGAATTATATTGTGGGATCTTCGCGGCCACTCGCGATTTCTGCTCCCGGCCTGGTATCTTCAAATTATACCTGGGAAAAAGTTAATACAAGGAATTTTGGTATTGATATAGACCTTTTTGAAAGAAGGTTCTCAGCGGTATTTGATATCTATACCCGCGAAACGTTAGGCATGCTTACCCTGGGCAAAGAGCTTCCAAGAGTACTGGGTGCATCTGAGCCTCTTGAAAATGCTGCTGATCTTGAAACTAAGGGATGGGAGCTTACCCTGAATTACAGAAACAGTTTCAATCTCGGCGGTCAAAGATTCGGGTACCGCACCCGTCTGGTTCTGGCTGACAGCAGGGCGTGGATAACTAAATTTGATAACCCTGAAAAGTTCCTTGATCAGTATTATGAAGGCAGCGAGATAGGTGAAATTTGGGGATTCCAGTTTGATGGTCTTTTTAGTTCAGATGAGGAAATTGATGCAGTTGACCATAGCCAGATTATACCCTGGGGTGCTTTGTCAATTGTGCCGGGATGGCCCAGTATTAAAGATCTGGATAATAACGAAGTAATAGAGGTGGGCTACACCGTAGACGACCCAAAGGATCTCTCAATAATCGGCAATACGCAGCCAAGATACAGATTCGGATTTAATCTTGACCTTGACTGGCGTAATTTTGATTTCAGAGTGTTTTTCCAGGGTGTCGGCAAGAGGGATTATTACCCACGTCATTATCTCTACTGGGGCTTCTATCAACAGCCCTATACAGGGGGTTACGAGCATCTGCACGATTTTTACAGGGCTGAGGATGATCCTCCGGCTTTGATGGCGATGCATTCTCAATCTTATATAGATGAAGGATTAGCACATGCCAATCTTGATGCCAAATATCCGGTATGGCAGGCGTGGCTGGCTGATCACAACACGGCTCCCAGTTTTTCCAGAATACCCAATACCGGATATCTGTTAAATGCAGCATACCTGCGACTTAAAACTCTTACCATCGGGTACTCCTTACCACAAAATCTTATATCAAAAGCCAGGATTGAAAGATTACGGATCTATTTAAGTGGTGAGAATCTGGCTGAATGGTCAGAACTTACGCAGTACTTTGACCCTGAAGCAGTTTCGGATGGGCAGTTTGGATACCGGTACCCATTTCAGAGGCGCTATTCAATAGGAGTTCTGGTTAACTTCTGATAGGTCTTGGATATGAATTATCCGGTCATAATTCTTCTATTAAATATATTGTTCTTATTTCGTCCGTAAAGCAAAGAATATAATTAAATATATACCTATGAAAAAAATAACGTTGATAATTACTTTCGTTGCAGTATTTCTTCTAATCCAGTCGTGTAATGATGATTTTATGGAAAGGATTCCAAAAACGGAAATTGGAAGAGAAAATTTTTTCAATACGAGGGATGATCTTCAGATGTATATTAACAGTCTTATTGATTGGCCAGGGCAGGGAATATATGTTGAGGCCTCTGATGACGGCTATTCCACGGGCGCAGTTGAATTCCGCACAATAATGATGCAACCGACAAGTTCAGCCACTATCAATGCAGGCTGGAATTGGGGCAAACTGCGGCAGATTAATTTTTTCCTTGAGAATTACAACAAGGCCGATATTCCGCAGGCTGATCTTGATCATTTCGAGGGTGTGGCACGATTTCACAGGGCACGCTTTTATATGGGAATGTTAAAGAGGTTTGGTGATGTACCCTGGTATGACAAAGTACTGGAAGCAGATGATCCTGAACTTTTTAAAGCAAGAGATAGTAGAGAGTACGTGATTGACAGGATATTTGAGGATTACAGTTTTGCAGCCGATCATGTAAGGCCGGGGGGACAGGTTGGTGAGGTAAACAAGTGGGTGGTAAAAACCTTTATGGCAAGACATGCACTTTATGAGGGAACATTCAGGAAGTACCATGACTATCTCGGACTTCAATATGAAAGTTATTTGAGGATTGCACGGGACCAGACTCGGGATATTATTGAAAGCGATTACTTCTCAATCTACTCAACCGGCAATCCGGAAAGTGATTACAGTACATTATTTAACAACACCGATCTTGCGGGTAACCCTGAGATAATATTGCTAAACAGAAGTGTTGAGGGTGAAAAGAATAGCGGTTACTGGAGTTATATTTTCGGAAACTACGAGCATTCTCCCAGCAAGGATCTTCTCCAGGCCTATCTTATGGAGGACGGAAGTTATTATTCAAATCAGGCTGGATGGGAAACCAAACTATTTGTAGAGGAATTTCAGAACAGGGATCCGAGGTTGTCACAAACATACGCATACCCAGGCTGGATCATACACAACACTGGAACCTATGCCCTTGGAACACCAGGCACTCCATATATTCAGGAACTTGCCAGGAATTTTACCGGCTACCATCAACTCAAAGGATTCGTAAATAATCTGAGTCCGGTTTACCAGGCCAGTATCGACTGGCCGGTATTAAGGTATGCCGAAGTACTCCTGATTTATGCAGAGGCACGGGCAGAACTGCAGGAATTGACGCAGGCTGACCTTGACATGAGCATTAACGAGCTTAGAAGCAGGGCGGGTATGCCTCAAATGACTATGAATCCTCAAGTAGATCCAATACAGGCAGCAAGATATCCCGGACTTTCTGCTTCCACACCCCAATGGGCCGAACTACTGGAAATAAGGCGTGAACGCAGAGTTGAACTTGCCAGGGAGAGCAGAAGATATAATGACCTGATGCGCTACCGTGCTGGTCATCTTCTTGAAACAGCACCGGAAGGATTGTATTTCCCCGGACTCGGAAACTTTGATTTGACAGGTGACGGCTATCCGGACATTAAACTTATTCCCTATACCGAAATTGTGCCCCCTTTTGCAGAAAGGGAGATGAATGAGATAGGACAGACTCTGATCTATTTCAGGACCGGACCTCTCGGAACCGATGCGGTGGTCTACCTGGAGCATGGTGATCATGGAAATATTGTGGTTGCATCCGATATGGGCTCTTTTGAAGATCCTAAACACTATTACAGACCAATACCACAAAGGGATGTCCAGATAAACCAAAATCTTGTGCAGATATTTGGTTGGGACTGAAGCAAGTATGTCTTACTGATTTTTTGTAATTATATTGCGGCTGCATAATTTGGGAGAATAGATTAAATATCAGCTTCCTTCAACAATAAAAACAACAAAAGATGATTAAAAGAATGTTGGCAGTGTTACTTCTTATTCCAGTTTACTGTATTGTATTTTCTCAGAATATAAACCGTGTAAAAGAACCTGCCATAATGCGTGAATTTTACAGACAGGAAATTATCATTCCCGATATCCCCGGATATGTCACGCTCAAGAGTGATTTCCATATGCACACTGTTTTTTCCGACGGATCGGTCTGGCCGGTAATAAGAGTTCAGGAGGCATATTATGAAGGGCTTGATGCAATAGCAATAACAGAACATATTGAATACCGGCCCAATATTGCTTACCTTACCGGCGATCACAATACTGCATATGAAATTGCTGAACCAGAGGCTGAAAAGCTGAATATGCTGCTTGTAAAGTCCGGTGAGATTTCAAGGTCCATGCCCCCGGGACATCTAAATGCACTTTTCCTGGAAGATGCCAATCTGCTTGAAAAGGAGGACTTTCTGGATGCTATTGAGGAGGCCAACCGCCAGGGGGCTTTCCTCTTCTGGGCACACCCCGGGTGGGATGCACAGCAGCCTGACACAACTATGTGGTGGCCGGTGCATGAGGATCTTGTCAACCGGGGATGGTTGCATGGAATTGAGGTTTACAACTGGGATGAATGGTATCCGGTAACATTCGACTGGTGCAATGAAAAGGATCTTGCCTATTTGGGAAACTCTGATATTCATATAGTGGCATCCCACCAGTTTGACCTGGAAAAGTACCATCGCCCAATGACACTGGTATTTGCAGAAGAAAGGAGTGTAAAATCGCTTCGAGAAGCAATGTTTGCACGAAGAACGGTCGCATTCTTCCTTAATAACCTTGCCGGTCCGGAAAACCTGTTAAGGCAGCTTTTCAACGAATCTGTAACCATAGATAAACCATTCAGGGAAGATGATAAAGGCATTGCTTCAGTTATTTTAAGGAATCCCACAGACCTTACTTTTATACTTGAGAGTGAAGAACCTCAATATAATTCGCCCGGGAAGATCACCATTCGTCCGCGCTCCTCGGTAATTATAAACTGCAATGTTTCAGAAGGAGTTGCGAAATTGCTATACAATATTACAAACCTTCATACCGGTACAAACAGGACACTCCAGGTTGAACTCATGATAGCAAAAGATTAAACCAATCAGGGTCTGCAGGGTATGTGTTTAAGGATCACAATTTAAAAATGTGCTTCAGGGGCATATGCATCTGCTCGAAGAGCTGAACCTCATGGATACTCAGTAAAACCGGTGGAACTGTTTCCGGTAAATGGAGTTTACCCGTGTAGTTTATTGGTACCGGTCAAACCATCCGATTATATATCCGACTTTTCTGATCAAATTGGAAGGCCTGGTGACAATGGTGTGCGGAGAATCGGGTATCCGGACCAGGGCTGCATCTACCTCCCTCAATTTTAATGCATTGTAGAATTGCTCACTCTCCGCCATAGGAGTTCTGAAGTCAGTTTCTCCTGTGAGAAGCATAGTGGGGGTATTGACCTGCCCAACCAGGGACAGAGGTGACCGGCGCAAATACTCATCAGGGTCCTCCCAGGGCATAGATTTAAACCAGTATTTGGTAAAAAAAGGGTACATATCCGATGATATGGCGAAACTATGCCAGTTAATTACAGGCTTGGAAACGACTGCAGCAGCAAACCTGTCAGTTTTGGCGATTGACCATGCAGTGAGTACTCCACCCCCACTTCCACCGGTGATAAAGAGTTTATCTTTATCCACGAATCCTTTATTGAACACAAAGTCAACTGCATCCATCAAATCGTTGTAATCTTCGCTGGGATAGTTAAAGTTGATATATGCTGCAAAATCTGAGCCGAAGCTGGTACTGCCCCGGGGGTTGGTATAAACTACTACAAAGCCCTGTGAAGCCATCAACTGGAGTTCGGGACTGAATCTGGGTCCGTAGTTTTGATAGGGTCCGCCGTGAATCTCTAAAATTAAAGGATATTGTTGTGCTGGATCAAAATCAGGAGGAGTAATAATCCATCCCTGGATTCTATAATCATCCACTGAAGATTCTACCCAAAACTCTTCCACCTCCCCAACTTTCCTGGATTTAAATAATTCGTCATTCAATCCTGTCAGGTGGTATGTTTCTGAACTACCCACCACAGAAACTGCCAATTCAGCGGGCCTCTTTGCACTTACAACAGGATAAGCTATGCGTCCATTTTCTGAAACCGAGTAAGCTCCTCCACCATAAGGCCGTCCTATAGTTGGACTGCCCAGATTGTCAACCACTTCAATGTAATTTCCTTTCAAATCTACATTACCCACCTTGCTCACTCCTTCCTGATCGAAACTAAAATAAACGGACCGACTGTCAGCAGACCATTGCAGGCCACCGGCATCATAATTAAAATCTTCGGTTAAATTAACAGCATTTCCACCATCCCTATCCATCAGGTAAATGTCGGTTAATTGATAACCCTGAAACAGATCCTGATTACCCGTATAGGCAATATACCTTCCATCGGGTGAAACCACAGGATTGGAGTGTGGGCCTCTTTTATCGGTGAGTAATTTGATATTCCCGGTTTCGATGTCCATTTCGTAAATCTGTGCATTGTTGGGATCCAGTGCCTCCATTCCTGTAGTATCGGCTGTAAAAATAATACTGCGGCCCTCAGGTGCCCATGTAGCAAAATTGTGGTTAAAAAGTCCATGTGTAAGTTGCCTTGCAGCCCCTCCAACCGAGGATATCAAAAACAGCTGTCTGAATCCCTCCTCTACAAATCCCGGATTGCCATCAGCTCTGTATTGTACGTGTTCAATCACGACAGGGGGTGAGGCCCAGTTGCTCCCTTTTGGGGCTGAGGGCAATGAGACCATAGAAGGCCTTTGATGAGGCATACGCATAGAGAACAACAACTTTTCACCATCGGGGGACCATTGAATTCCGGAGGGGGTTTGCTGTAAATTGGTAATGGATACAGTCTCCCCGCTGTCCATCCATCTGACAAATAACTGAGAACTTCCCTCTTCGCCGGAAACATAGGCTATGCGATCTCCATCCGGAGACCAGACAGGTGACGTGTAGTTGGATTTACCACTTGTAAGGGGACGGTGATTTAAGCCGTCGAAGTCAATTTGCCATAAGTTGGTATACCTGCGATCCTCCATAATATCAAACTGGTGCCTGGTATATACAATTCGCTCTCCGTCCGGAGAAATTTCAGGGTTAGCAACCATCTGCAAGTCAAAAATATCCATATAATTAAATACCTCCTTTTGGGCATTCAATACCGGACTCATCGAGAACAGGTACAATATAACAGCAATTAATTTGCGCATAAAATGTAAGATTTTTCGAAAATGTAAGATAATAATTTCACTCGAATTATGGATAAGTTTTCCCTTTTATGGTGTCTTTAAATTCATGTAGTTGCAACTATTAGCACCAAAAATGCATCTGTTATATTGATGAAAAGTGGCAGCGATGATTCTAGCCATGAGTGAATCTCTGAAAAATAAAATTGTTCTCAGACTTGTATAAAACACTAACAATGATGAAACATATTTTAATTCTAATCATTATATGTTTCTTAGAATCATGTAGCGACAGCGATGTTTACACAAAGATCGGAATGGTTGAAATAGAGAAAGAAAGAAGCATTCCTGACACAGTAATATATAATGAGCAAGTACAGATTAAAATAAAAGCTTCGGCTACAAACAGGTGTTGGAGTGATCTTTATGTTGAGTTTAAAGAAACAGATCAGTTTAAGTATTCTTTAGAAGCCTATGGAACCTATACTTGTCGTGAAGGTGGATGCCTGTGTGCAGCGGCAATGCTATATATGGATACCGTTATCATTTTTCAGCCACCTCAAAAGGGTACATATTTATTCAATATCTCGGAAACACGCGATAGAATAGTTATTGATACATTGACAGTCAAATAGTATTTATTCTGTGCAAATTCTTGAGGACTGCCGTGAAGCTAACTGCCATTCATTTCCAGCTTTTATCCATACATTGGTGAATCTCCTGGGTATCCATTCTTCCTGATTAGTAGTCATATCAGCCGGCTGTTGAAGCTCCTTACCCATTACTACAGCAATGTTCTGATTGAAAGTTATCACTTCTATAATTCTTTCAACTTTCGGGAATATATGTCCGCTTTTCATAAGTGCTATAATATCTTTAGGAGTCACGATTTTCCCATACGGGTTATTTACCACGTACTCTTCAGACCAGATCTCCAATAATTTATTTGTGTCTCCCTTGTCAAGCAATTCTGTCCAATATTTTTCCAGACGTCTAATTTCCAGCTCGTCCCTGGATTGTCCAAAGGAAATTGTAATGACGAATATGAAACCGATTAACATGATAAATGCTTTCATAGTATAAGAATTATGTTAGAATAAATTATTCCGGTTACACACCGGTTTTCCAAAGTAAGTAAATCCGATCCAGACCATTTTTTCCAGATCTTTTGGTGAAATTCCCGGTCCTGGAGAGGAATTAAGGTATGAACTTTTCCATACTGATTAAGAATAACCAAAATGTCGGAATTAAAATCCTTTTATTGATGTACCAGTTAATGCACCGATTCCTGTTTGATTGTCAATTTGACTATTTAAAAGCCTTATTCAGGTAATTAGGCTATTAATTTACTTATTTTTTGCCTAAAGTCATCTATGTTAATAGGTTTGACTAAATAATCATCAAAAAACTCTTTAAAATCAAGCACTTCCGACTCCAACCCGTAAGCTGTTTGTGCAATTACAGGTACTTTGCTATTTATGGATTTAATAATTTTAGTTGCCTGAATACCATCTATATGTGCCATTTTTATATCCATTAAAATAAAATCAATGTCCGGATTCGATTTATATAATTCTATTGCTTCTCTTCCATCTTCGGCATGCAAAATTTCACAATCATAGTCACTTAATATTGTTTCAAAAAAGAGATAGTTATTTGGCTCATCTTCTGCTATTAATATCTTTATTCGCTTTTTAAATCCGGAATTATTCAAAGCCTTATCTTTTACAGCTTCCTCAGAAGGAATATATGGTATTGTGAAGCTAAATGTTGAACCTTTACCAATTTCTGAACTTACCCAGATTTTACCACCTAACAATTCAGTATAGCCTTTTGAAATTGCAAGACCTAAACCTGTTCCACCATATTTTTTACTTATCGACATATCTGCTTGTCGAAACCGCTCAAATATCTTTTCTTGCTGATCCTCTTTAATTCCAATACCAGTATCTTTTACATAAAACTCCAACTCTTTATTCTTCAACGAATAGCCAATTTCTATCGTGCCCTCTTCAGTAAATTTATCAGCATTATTTATTAGATTACTTATTATCTGAGTTAGTTTTACTCTATCAATAAATATTGTGGATTCAATATCTGTTAATGATTTTACAACTTTAAGTTCAATCTTTTTCAAGCATAATTGTTGATTAAAAATCATCTCTAGTTCAGAAATTAAACTATTAACATTAACAATCTCATTATTTATTTTTTCCTGCTTTGTTTCTAAAAAGGATATTGAAAGAATATCCGAAACAACTGAAATCAGCTGATTACTACTATTTTGAATTATAGACACAAACTCTTTGCGCTTTTCTTCAGAAAAACCTGGATTTAGTAAAAACTGACTAAAACCAGATATTGCATTTAATGGTGTTCTTATCTCATGCGACATATTTTGCAAAAATGCAGTTTTTAAATTATCGCTCTCTTCAGCTTTTTCTTTGGCTTTTATAAGTTCTTTCTCCGCCTTATTTCGTTGAGTGATATCGTGTATTATTGAAAACAGGATTGGTTTTCCTTCATGATGAATCGGGGTGGAATGCACTTCTACGGTTCTAATTTCACCATTGGAAAGCTTATGAGGAAAAATAAAAACGTTACAATTCTTCTTAAGCGCTCTTTTACATTCTTTCTTTATCTGCTCCTGGTTTAGTTGATTAATATCTTGAATTGACATCGAACGCAAAGTCAACAAATCATAGCCATAGAATTCAACAGCTGAGTTATTTGCATTAATAATTTTCCCTGATTCAGGTTCAACCAGAAGCATTATAGCGCTATGAAATTCAAACATATTCCTGAATCTTTTTTCGCTTTCAATAGCTTTTTCTTTGGCATAAATTGATTCTTGTTCAGTTCTTTTTATTTCGCTGATATCCTGATGTGCTCCAAGCATTCGTATTGGTGTTCCGTTTACATCACGAATTGCTAAACCACGGCATCGTATCCAGATGGTTGATCCGTTTTTATGAGTATATCTGACAATCTGGTCGTAAGGATGATCTGAATTTTCACAATGTTTTGTGAAGTTATCAATCGCTACTTTCAAATCATCCTGGTTTATAATATTCTGCCATGAACTTGACTTATGTGGCATTTCTTCCGGATTATAGCCCAGTACCGTCCAGAATTTGGCATTCATCCACTCATTTTCAGGATTTTCCAAATCCCAATACCATAAACCGTCCAATGAACTCTCCTGAATAAAATCAAAAATGCTTTCATCAGTCTTTATTAACTCGTAAAGTTCTGTTTTTAAATAATTAGATTCAATATTACTGTCCATCTTGTTTATAATATCTCATATAGAAAATAAATTCATTTCACAGACTTTTACGGCCATAAAGAACTTTTTGTTATGTTTAATTGCTTTTTAATTTCAGGGAATAAAGATGTGTTAAATGGAAGATTCACCGGTGTAAACCTATGCCATGTTTATAACATGGAAAAAGGTGCAAATGTGTTATGATAGTCTGCCCAATTGAGAGAACAAACAAGATAAGGACAATTTTTTCGTCCTTGAAAACTGAAGGTTTTACCTTGAATTAATGTAGGTTAACCCCTCTGGTAAAGAATACCGGGATTTTCAGAAATCGTTTTGTTTATTAGTTTTACAGATTCACGAATGCAACCTTCACAAACACTCTTCTTCAAATTCTCATTCTTGAAATACGTTTGACCTTTTTCTGTTTTTAAATCGCACTTTATTAAATCGATACAATCTGTAGTCCCATGAATTTTCGTAAAAGAATCATAAAAACTTTGAATCATCATATATGTTTTTGCCTTTTTGACCTGATTATCATGGCACTCTGATGAGTTTAACAACCCAAAAACCATATATGCTGCTGTTACAGCACCACATGTTCTCTGCAACGATCCCATACCACCTCCAAATCCGCACGAAATGTTTAACACCAGATTTTTATCAACCCCTATATAATCAGCATACACGCTAATTACAGACTGTGAACAATTAAAGGAGTCATTAAAAAGCGCTATAGCCTTATCCCCTAAAGATTTATCATCTATAAATTTATTCATGTTGTATTTATTTATCGCATGTTATAATCAAACATTTAATAGTGGCTAATTATCCAGGCCTTTTAGGCAGTGCTCTATCTTTCTATTCAATTAATCAGTTTTTGTTGGAAACAAGATGGTCGCAAAACAACTAATCCCTATGTTTATATATCGCACATTTAATTAAACCTCCCTGTCGAGCAGTTCCCTTACGCAGGAAAGCCCATAATAACCTAAAAAACAGTTATTAATCAATATATTTTTTGAACATGTTGTTCATATTGATTGTTAAAAGACAAGTTAAATTGTATAAACATTTTCCATTGTTATTTATCCGTTCCGGCTTCTGCGATATTAAGTAAAAATAATCTCCTTATGAAAAAATCCATTACTTTAATTATCATAAATACCCTTACCCTGATTTTTGCTTTAGTTATGAATGGCATGTCAGGCAGTGCTGTTTTTAATGGCAGCACCGTAGGAGAAGTAAGTGACAAATACAGCACGCTTATCGCACCGTCCGGTTATGCATTTGCTATATGGGGGTTGATATATTTATTTCTTATAATGTTTGTTGGCTATCAGTGGTACAGTTATTACAAGTTAAAACAAGATACTGAAATCAAACAAACAGGCCTTTGGCTATCTCTGGCAAATATCGCAAATGGTTTTTGGATTGTAGCCTGGTTAAATGAAGCATTAGGAACGTCGGTTCTCCTGATTTTCATTTTGTTAGCTTCATTAATAGTTTTAACGGTACGTCTCCGTCTTGAAATATGGAATGCCCCAAAACGAATAATTCTATTCATCTGGTGGCCCATTGTGATATATTTAGGCTGGATAATTGTGGCTTCCGTATCGAATGTTGCTGCTTACCTGGTAAGTATAGGCTGGCAGGGAGGCTTTCTGAGTGAAAATATGTGGACAATAATTATGATTGTTGTTGCATCAATTATTTACCTGTGGCTTGTTTTTTCACGTAACCTCAGGGAAGCTGCGATGGTTGGTGTTTGGGCCCTTGTAGCCATTTCGGTTCGACACTGGAACGTATACGAAGGTATAGCCATTGCTGCAATTATTTGCGCGGGAATATTGTTTGTTGTAGTTTCCTGGCACGGATACAAAAACAGGAAGTACTCTCCGTTTGTCCAACCATGGTAAACTTCTGCTTTTTTTAAATTCAATTCTCTTTAAAACCGGAGTTAACTCATCGAAAAACCAAAGCAGTGCACCAACGTCTGATTTAGTTTTTATTGAAATGGCTCCTGTGTGGCAACCATGACTTGCATTCAACACTATTGCGCAACTACAGTGCCCGCCATTTGCAAAATTGCACTTTATGCTTTACTTACTTTATAATTTCCCTAAGTCATAAGTTAATCCAACCCTAATACCATTTTCAAAGATTCTTTGATGATATTCTCTATCCCGGAAAGGTATCAAAGAATGAACTTTTGTATATGGATTAACAAAAGTCGTAATGCCGGAATTAAAATCGTATTTTATTGATACACCTAATAGGGCACCGATTCCTGTTTGATTATCAATTGGACTATTTGCTGACCCATCAATATCAAGAATCAAGCCTCCATTAATAAAGAAGAATTTCAAGAAATTGGCACGCAATGTCACAGGAATATTTATTAGTGCCAGATTCCCTTTGAGTGAAGAATTATCCATTTCAGGCGGCAAATTCGGATTAATTATAATATTATGACTTGAGTATTCTATTCCTGTTTCTGTTTCTAACCATTTACTCAAAGGATAGACATAATTGATTCCAAGTGAATAAAAAAAATCCCTATTATAACTGGCGGAACCATCTAATTCATTAAATCTAAATACATCATTACTTCCAAATGAGGAATATGTAATCCCGATTTTCCCTTTTAACACATTTGAGATATCTTCCTGAGCATCTAGAAAATGCTGATTAATTAATAAAAGGAATAAAACAATAAAAAGTGCTCTTTTCATTTAATGTTAAATTGGTCTATTGATTAAATTCAACGGTGTTACAACGTTTTCGTCAGTTGTTTTCATTTTTCCACTTTACAGTATTCACCATTACATAAATAAGACGAGTATATAGTATCAAAGTGGCAATGTTTTTTGATTTATTTGAAGATTTTCCCGAATCATACTGCTTCATTACTAATAAATGGTATCGGCTTCAAATTGATCTTATTTGCATGTATGACGCATTACGTTTTCATTATTTGATTATGGAAAAAGAGTTAGCTCTTGCGAGGAATTCTGAGATTTTTTCTATTATTGTACAAAAGGCTTTTGTTCTGAACACTATAAAGATAGTGCTTTGTAGCGTCTTAGAAGGATAGAAACCATTCTTCGGTCAAATTCTTAATTAACTTTTTTATGAATCGGAAAGATTTTATCATTAAGAGTACATTCAGCGCGATTGGAATCACATCCTTATCTGGCTTTACAGAGGCCTCGGAAAATCCTTATAAGACAAAGCTCATTCAATATTCAAATAGAAATCTAAATGAAGCAGGTTTTCGATATATTTTCCCTAAAGTTCAATCGGCTCAATCTTTTCCATTACCTGAAGGTATGAGAGTACCGTTTGGTTGGTCTTCATTCGTTGTTCCACCTTTAGGGCTGGGAGAATCTCCAATTTTAAAATGGAATGATATGGTTATGGTTGAAGATACCTGTAGCCTGAGATTTTCAATTGCATTGGATGTAAGGGAAGAAAAGCAAATTGAAGTAAGGTTAGCGGAATCGGAAACAATTGTTGCTTGTTTTAATGTAAAGTATGCACCGGTTCATCAGATCCAAAGTGTTTTTATAGAAGCAAAATATATTCCGGCTATACTGGACCAAGGCGTTAGGTTACAAATGAAAAAAGGGGATTCTCCATTGTGGATAATATCTCCTTCGGCAACTCAACAAAATAATATAAAGGCTCTGCAACCCCATATAATGATTCCAGGGGATGCAAATCCATTAAATGCTTTTTTTGACCGTTTGTTTTCAATTGATTCCATTCAACAGTTTGGATGGATGGAAGGATGTGTAACCGATGCTTTATGGGATTTCTCACTTTTGCCAAAATATGCAGAAAGAGCTAAACAATCCTTAATTGATCATTTTGAAAAGTTTTTAATTAACAATAATCTTGTTTATGAAAACCCTCGCAGCAAAATTGCCGACAATACAATTTATGGAGACGAATGTACCCTGCCTTTTGCAGCAATGGCAAGGCTGTATCCAGACCATCCATCAATCGGGTTGGCAATAAATTATTGGCTTACAAGATATGCAAAGGGGATTACCGAGGCGGAATCTTACCAACTTACAACGGAAGGTTCCTATACTATAGGATATCCCATGATGGTTATCGGAAATCAAAGAAAAGATGATCAACTTGTTGATTTGGCTTTGAGTATTTTACGATCGAGACGTAATATTTTAAAGCAAAAAGATGCAATTTACCAGATAAGATACCGGGATAACCAACGTGCATTTAGAAATTGGGCACGTGGTATAGCCTGGTATATGTTAGGGTTGACCCGAAGCTTAATGATCCTTCAACCTGAGGATCGACCTGCTGATTTACTCAGTGACTTGCGGGATACTGCTGACTGGGTAATATCACATCAGCTTGAAGGAGGGTTATGGAGATGTTTTTTAGATGAACGTGGTATCCGCATAGACACATCCGGTTCGGCAGGGATTGCTGCTGCTCTTGCCTTGGGAGTAAAAAGCGGGATGTTATCGTCAAATGCAAGGGACTCTGCGATAAAAACTTCCTTAGCGTTGATGGATTACCTGACTGATGACGGACTTCTGACTTCAGCAGCACAGAGCAACCGATCAGGTGAAAGATTGCAGCGTGATGACTACAGGGTAATTTATCAGATGGGAATGGGGTTAATGGGACAGCTGATAGCTGCTTTAGATTGAGATTGATAATAAGAAGATGGCCTGAGTTCTACAGCGCAGTCTCCTGATCTTCTCGGCAGTGGCAAGTGGCCGGCTGCAAACCGGAAATACAATATGTGAATCCTTGAATTATTTCATTGCCTACTTGACAATGAAATCCAGGTCAACCATATTAACAGACCCCTAAGGAGTAAATGCTTCGCTTTCCATGTACCTTAACAGGCTAAACCCTAACTGACGTGAAACCGGACGTTTATCGGGATTACTAACCAGGTCGATAGAAGAAAATACCAGCTTCCCTTCTCCTGCTATTGCTTCGAAAACCATTGCAAAAGATTTAAATCATCGATGTCATCTGTAAATGTTTCTTCAGTCCGGGATAAACAATATCTTCCCGGAGTACCTCAAGAAACAGTCTTTCTGCCTTCGTCTTTTCTCCAAGTCCGAGAAAACCAAGTCCCATAAGATACTTGCAAAGCAGCTTATTCCGCATGTCAAGGTCATCCTCCCAGATTAAAAGGTCGGGCAGGGAAACGGCAAAATAATCAATTTCTACATGATCATCCATATGCTCATGACCAAAATCAGTCAACATTCTAAAATATCTTTCAGCTTCCTTGGTTTCACCCAGTTTTTGCAATGCAAGTCCCTGGTAAAAAACAACATCAGGTTGTTGATCATTGTAAAAAATGGCAGCAGAAACCTCAACTAATCCGACAGCAGCTTCCTGCCAGACTTCATTCGCCTTCTGAACCTCGCCAAGCTCATTGTAAGCTACACCCAGCCAGTAAAACAATTCATTTTCGTTTGCACCATATAATTTGCCTTCTCCTAAATTCTCAGGATATTTCTGAGCTTTTTGTAACAATCCAACTGCTCTTTCAGGTTCATTTAAACTAATAGCATCCTTTGCCAATTCAAGCAGACTAAATACATATTGACCGGGAACCTTGCCTTCACCGCCTTCCCATGGGTGAAACTTGCGGCTCATAATCAATCCGCAGGCTTTTTCATGCTGACCGAGTAAGTTGTACAGGGTGGCCTGCTCAAGGTACAGATCATCACGATCAATAACCAGATCCTGATGGCCAAGCATTTTTTCCAGCCGCTTTTCAGGTGCACAATTTAAACGTTTATATAGTTGATCAAGTTCCATGAACACCCGTGAATCAGAAGGATCAAGGCTAAATGCCTTCTCCAGCAACTGCAGCGCCCTGTCAGTATCATGAAGTTTATTGAAACTTGCCAGGGCAAGGTTGCGGTGTGAAGTGGGGAAACTACCATTGATTGTCACCGATCGTTCCCAGCACGAGATGGCAGCATGGTAATTCCTAAATGCATACCAAAAGTTACCAAGATAATAATACGCCTTAAAATCTTTCGGATTCCTATTGGTTGACCATTCAAGTACAACCACAGCTTCCGGTTGATTCGGAAAACAATAGTCTGGCGAAGCAGCGGCAGCCTCTTTCAATGTTTCCACTGATGCGTCATTTAATCCTGCTTTCATTTCTGCCCAGGCTTTGTAATAAAAAGCCATAGGATAAAGGGTGTAGTTATTTTGGGTTTCTATACCCAGTTCGAGTAATTGGATACTGTCAGAATATAAACCGGCCCAGGCATAATCAAGGGCAAATTCAATATAATTATGAATATTCCCACGAATCAATTCGTTCAAAAATTCAAGATGCTGCCGATCGCCTGTAAGTTTAAACTTCTCATAATAAAGGCTGAAATTAAAACGGTCAATGGCAAGTGAATCATCGCAAAGAGCAACGGCCTCCTTTTTCCTACCCATGTTCCGGAGGATGCTTACCTTTAGCTGGCGCGCCTTATGATTGTGCCAGTTATGCACCAGGGACAGGTCTACAGCATCGAGCGCTTCCTCCCACCGCTGTTTCATGGCATCAATCCGGGCCAGCTGAAAGTATCCGCTATCTTTCCATGCAGCGTTCCAGACCGATTTATAAAAATGTTTATACGCTTCATCGTATTGTTCCAGAAAACCAAGTGCAACTCCCAGATTGTATAACGCCTCACCATCGTAAGGGTTTGGGTTTCGTTCAGTCACAGTTTTCACTGCAGTAAGCAAATATTCTTTCGCTTTCTGGAACTGACCCCGGCGCAGGTACCATAATCCCAGCGAATTGTTGCAACGGTAATCCCTGGGATCACGCAAAAGAACCTCTTCATAATATGGCCTGGGATCATAAGTGGCATGCCGGTACTGTTCAATATGAAGTCCTGTCAGGTATACCTGCTCGCTGCTTTCAATATCTCCGGGTTTTTGGGGAGCTTTTGCCGGTTCAGGCATTGTTTTCTCCCTGGTTACCCCTGGTTTATATTCAACCAGCAGCACATCCTTAGCGGTTTTAACGGAAAGAGTTAAGTTTCCCGGGTCAAATCCGGGAGGAACTTGAACCGTTTTCTGATATGATGTTGCAGGATTAAAATCGAAAGCCTCATTCAGCAGTTCGTCTTCACTGTTTTTTAATATTATCCTCGCACCGGAATACACTGAGGTGGTAAACGCTTTAATTTCAATCCTGTTGCCTATACACTCAAGATTTACCATTGCCTCTTTGGTGGCGCACTTTACCATGCCCAAATCGCGGTATGGAATAAAAAACTGTGAAAACGTTTTTTCCTCATATGGCATGAGCCAGGAGAAGTCCGGCTGGTTATCGGTATATACTCCGCACATCAACTCAATGTATGGCCCGTCTTCATCGGTAAGATTACGATCCCATGCAATACCAAAATCACCATTTCCCCAGGTCCACTGTTTCTTCCCAGGTGAAACATGATGATTGGCCACATGAATTACACCTCCTTTTGAATCATTCTCATAACCACCTATAAAATCGTATTCCGAATTTATAGCCATATATGAAGTTGGTACAGGAATGTTTTTATACCGGGAAATATCTGTCCCGGGTGAATAATCAACCTTATAATAAACTCCTTTTGCAATGGGGAATTCAGAAACATCACGTTTGCCATGGTCGAATACTGCATACACATCGGGTGGAAAAACTGACTGGTATTCATTGTTTACCTTAACTGCCGGATTTGCCCACCACAAAAAGGTTTGGGGAAAATTGGTACGGTTATAGAGTTTAACCTTAATTTCAAGGTATGCTTTATCGGGATACAGGGTAAACCCGGCCATGCCCCGTGTACGGAACATCCGCTCCAGTTCGTTGCACCAAACCGTCTTACTGCCATCGGCATATTCTTCAATATAGAAATCAGTAGGTTCAAAAGTAGATGGCCGGTGGTGCTGCGGCCAGTTGAATTCAATCCCTCCCGATATCCATGGTCCGGTGAGCCCTACCAGTGCGGGTTTAATTACCTGGTTGTAATATACAAAATGACGTTGCTTCGACTTATCCCATGCCATTTGCACCCTGCCACCCAATTCAGGAAGCAACATTACTTTTATATAATCGTTTTCGAGAAAAACCGCCTGATAGGTTTTATCTTTCTTTTCGTCCAGAATCTTTTCAATAACCGGATGAGGATAAACAACTCCACTGCTTCCCTGATAAACGCGTTTTTCAAGAAACACAGGATTCTTCCCGGGTTTACCTGTACCATAAGTCGGTAAAGTAATTAGTTCTGTCCAGGATTTTACACTCATCGTGATTCAAAAATTACATTTCTTTTTGATTAAATCTTATTTTAATATCTTTTTTATA
Organism: uncultured Bacteroidales bacterium; assembly: GCA_964421595.1. GTDB lineage: Bacteria > Bacteroidota > Bacteroidia > Bacteroidales > PUMT01 > PXAP01. Next base: position 132,901 of record CAYQXY010000008.1, read on the forward strand.
TCATCATTATCTAATTCTACTTTGACAGATTACTAAAAATAGCAATTTATTATTATAAAAACAA
>CAYQXY010000009.1:0-128534 GCA_964421595.1 uncultured Bacteroidales bacterium
AGGTAATTAAGTTTAAATATTAACTAAATTCCGGGTTTACCGGACAACAATGATATAATATATTAAAATATTGAGGTGATAATAATAAGAATTTGTAAAAAAAAAGCGAACATGATTTTCCATGTTCACTTTTTCCAGGGGAATTTCATTAACCGGGGTAATAACTTTGATTAAGTCGGTTTGAATCAAATACGGGTCTGTATACTATTGTTCTTTATGACCATATATATAAAGTGAATGATGTGATGGCTTGAAATTGGCAAGTTTGCATGCTGTTTTAATTATTTCCTGAACCCTGGGGTCGCAGAATTCAATAACTTCACCCGTCTTTATATCTATTAAATGATCATGTTGTTTGCATTCGTGAGCCTTTTCAAACTGGGCGATATTCTTTCCAAACTGATGTTTCATCACGAGATTGCATTCCAGCAAAAGGTCAATGGTATTATACAGTGTTGCTCTGCTGACCCTGTAGTTCTTGTTTTTCATTGATATATAAAGGGATTCGATATCAAAATGCCCTTCATGAGTGTAAATTTCATCAAGAATGGCATATCTCTCCGGTGTTTTCCGATGCCCCTTTTTTTCGAGATATTCAGTGAATAATTTTTTCACCGTGTCTTTGGAATCTATGCAGGCCATAAGTAATCTAATTTAAAATAATGCTAAAATAGGAAAAAAATAGATATTCAGGAAGTATTTATCCGGTTTTAATAAAAATTACTCCTTCGCTGCTTCTATCCGGTTCACTGAAACTACCCCATTTATTTTAAACAGATTCATTATCAGATTGTTCAAGTGTTTGGTGTCATGAACATATAACTCTATACTTCCTTCAAATATGCCATCATGAGTTTCTACTGCAATTTTCCTTATGTTCGCATTCAGATCATGTGAAATAACATTTGTAATAGAATTAACAATTCCGATTTTATCAATTCCCTTTATACTGATTCCAGCAAGGAACGAAAGAATCTTGTGACTTGTCCAGCGTGCAGAAACAATCAGATTGCCGTGACTGGACATGAGTTTCGTAGCTGTCGGGCATTTTGATGAATGGATAATAATTGTTTCATTCGGACTTTTGTATCCAACTATTTCGTCTCCGGGTATTGGATTGCAGCATTTCGCGATTCTGTAATTTTTACCAGGTTCATCTATACCTTCACGAATAATCATTGGCTTTGCCAGATCCAGTGCAGGTGCTGTTTTTGGCTGGTCATTCTGCTTTTTATTCCTTTGAATGCTTTTACTGTAGGTAAGTTCCCAGTATCTTATCCATTTGTTTTTGGTATTCTTCCTGAGAATTTTTTTAATATTCTCAAGGGTTATAATGCCTCCTCCAATTTTCATGTATAGATCATCCTTATTGGCAATCTCATAACCATCAAGCAATTTTTTTATTATCCTTGAGTTTGGGTGCAGATTCAACTCTTTTAGCTTTTCCTCAAGTATTTTTAAGCCTGCTTCTATACGGATCTTATTCTCGGTTTTCAATGAATTTTTGATACTCGACTTTGCTTTTGCAGTGATGGCATATTCCAGCCAATCTCTTTGGGTGCGTTGAGAGTCAGAAGTGAGTACTTCTACCTGATCGCCACTTGTGAGGGAATGGGTAAGAGGTACCAGTTTCTGGTTTACTTTAGCCCCAATTGCCTTGTTGCCCACTTCTGTATGGATTTCGTAAGCAAAGTCAATTACTGTGGAATCCTTCGGGAGTGTAACGATCCTCCCCTTGGGTGTAAAGACAAGAATCTCGGAAGAGAAGAGATTCATCTTGAATTCATCAATAAATTCGAGTGCATCGCTGCTTGGACTGTCAAGTAGTTCCCTGATCCTTTTTATCCACTTGTCCAGTTCTGATTCTGTATGGCCGTTGCTCTTATACTTCCAGTGTGCAGCGAAGCCCCTCTCTGCAATATCATTCATCCTGGTAGTCCTGATCTGGACTTCGACCCACTTACCGGTTGGGCCCATTACTGTTCCGTGCAGGGCCTCATAACCATTTGCCTTCGGGGTGCTCACCCAGTCTCTTATTCGTTCAGGTTTAGGCATGTATATGTCGGTCACCAGAGAATATATATTCCAGCATTGAACCTTCTCGGGGATATTGGGATTTGGATCAAAAACAATCCTTATGGCAAAAAGATCATATATCTCTTCAAACTTAACCTTTTTAATCTCCATTTTACTGAAGATGGAATAAATCGATTTTGGCCTACCGTTGATATCGTATTTAATATTATGCTCATTGAGCTTGTCAATAATAGGAAGAGAGAACTTGTTTATGAACAACTGCCTCTTTTTTTCGCTGTCTTTTATTTTTTGAAGTATCTCATTATAATTTTTCGGATTCTGGTATTTAAGGGCCAGGTCTTCCAGTTCGGTTTTTATGGTATAAAGTCCCAGCCTGTGAGCAAGAGGGGCAAACAGAAAACTGGTTTCGCCCGCAATTTTCAGTTGTTTATGCCTTGGCATGGAGTCAAGGGTTCGCATATTATCAAGGCGGTCGGCCAGCTTAATAAGAATAACCCGCACATCATCAGACAGAGTTAAAAGAAGCTTTCTGAAATTCTCTGTCTGCATTGATGATTTCTTGTCAAAGACTCCGGAAATTTTGGTAAGTCCATCAATTATAACAGCTATTCTTTCACCAAAATTGAGGCGGATATCATCGAGGGAATATTCTGTATCCTCCACTACGTCATGCAATAAGGCTGCTATAACAGATTTGGCTCCGAGTCCGATCTCATGAACCACAATCTTGCTGACCGAAATAGGGTGGATTATATATGGTTCTCCCGATTTCCGCCTCATATTGCCATGAGCCTCATTTGCTAAATGAAATGCCTTGTGAATTAATTTGATGTCTTCAGGCTCTGTAATATGCGTGCAGTAACTAAGAAGATCATTAAACCGAGCATCGATGTCCCTAATTTCTTCTTCTGTCTGGATCTTCATTTTACGCTCCCCTGCTAATGGATTATTTGATGACGCTTTTGTTTCTGCTTTGAAACATAACAACAAAATTAATCAATTTAGAACTTATTTATATGAGTTTCGTCGTGTTTATACATCATATTTAGAACGAATTACTTTATTATTTCTGGTATCTGTTCTTATGAATCTTTCAATGACCGGGAGTGTTTAAACTCCTGAAAAAGCCTTAAGAAAGTGATCACCCTGTTAATTATCACTTTATTGTTAAGTCCAAATATTGTTCCAAAAGCAATACATCTTAACCACCGGAAACTACCTCATACATTTTTTCCGGAGGCAGGTATTTAATTGCCAGGTTTTGGAGTTCTCGCGGACTGATATTGCGGATTACAGAGATCATTTTTTGATGAAAAGTGTGATCAAGGTCGTACTCGATCAGATTTCTGATGCTTTCTGCCCAGGCGAATGGTCCGTCGAATCCTCTTAGTGTTTCTCCAATCATTTGACTTCTCGTGAGTTCAAGTTCCCGTCCAGAAACTGGTTTGTCACAAAGTTTATCCAATTCCCTGTATATTTCCTTTATTGTAGCCGCCCAATAGCCGGTATCCACTTCAGATACAATTACCAGAAAACCACTGTTTCTCAATCCAACCATTGCCGAGCCGATTCCATAGGTGTATCCTTTCTTTTCTCTGATATTCTGCATCAGCCTTGATCCGAAATGCCCTCCCAGAATATTGTTTAAAACCTGCATTCCGCAATAATCAGGATGTTTTTTATTAAAAAGTTCCCTGCCAACCCTTACGGCTGACTGGATAGCATCCTTTTTTGGAATGAATACCTGTTTTTTAGTTGAGGATCTTTTGATCACCTTCTTTTTAAATGATGCAGATGGAGATGACCAGTCATTATTTCCAAAAAGTGCTTCCAGGTTATTGATGACTGTAGTTTCATCAAAATTACCGGTGACAATTATATTGCAATTTCCTGATGAATAGAACTGTTTATGAAACTCAACAAGATCTTCCCTGGAAATTCTGCTAAAATCAGAAACAGATAAAACCTGGCCGTAGGGATGCCGTGACCCGTATATGTTCATCGCGAACTTTTCCCTTGCAATACTGGTTACTTTGACTTTTTCAGTAATATGGCTTTGCAGCCGGCGGTTCAGATAGGTTTGCAATTCAATTTCAGGGAAAGAAGGATTTTTAATGATTTCTGCAAGCTGGGGAAGAACAACATCAAGATGTTTTGTCAATGAATAAAGACTTATAAAAGCATTGTCACGGTCGGCCGAACTGTTTAAATATGACCCGTAGTAATCCAGTTTGTTTGCAATTTCTTCTCCAGTACTCATTAAAGTACCTTCGCTTAGCATGGCATTGGTTGTCGACGCGACCAGTGTTTTTGGCTGCCACCATGAACCTGCTCTGAAAACCATATCTATCCTTACAACCGGTTGACTTCCCGCTTGTTTTATATGAACAGGAACAGAATTCTGAAGCTTGACTACAACATGATCGGTCAGTGAAATATCTATCTTGTTATTTATTGTGGGTGCTTTACTCCTGTTCAATTTTTTGGGGATTTTAGATTTGAATAATAGAGAAGTGTTGAGGAATTCTTCGGGTCGAATATCGCCCTGGCAGTTTCCTCAACCTGGCCGGAAGTTATATTTCTGTATTTTTCCAGTTCCTGGTTTAGTATACCGGCATCTCCCAGCAGTTCATAATATGAAAGGTCCATTGCCTTATGTAATATGTCGGTATGGGTGTACTGCCTGGTGGCTTCAATCTTGTTTTTAACCTTGTCAAGCTCTGTGTTTCCGGGCGGAGTGGAAATGAAATCATTGATCTCATTGTTTATAGCTTCAAAGGCACAGTCCATCTCTATGCCCTTCATAAGCCTGCCTTTTATTATAAAAAGACCGGGGTCTCTTTCACCCGTAATATAAGCATTTATGCTGCTGAATAATTTATTCTCCATTACGAGGTGGCGATAGAGACGCGAAGATTTACCACCTGCCAGCAGGTCTGAAATTATATCTGACGTATAATAGCCGGCCGACATCCTTGAACTCATATGGTAGGCCATGCTTATATCATGATATGGAACGGTTCTGGCAACTTCCAGCTTTCTGGCTTTTTCCTGTGGCGGCTCAGATGGCAGTTTGCGCGAAGAATACTTTCGTCTTTCTATGTCTCCGAACCATTTCCAGACCAGCTCCATGCATCTTTCTTCATCTACATTGCCTGTTATGGTAAGCACTGCATTAGAAGGACAATAATGTTCGTGGAAGAAATTTTCAACTTCATCAAGTGTGGTGTTCTCTATATGTGTAATTTCACTGCCGATTGTAGGCCATCTGTAAGGGTGGACTTTATAGGCAAGTGGGCGAAGCAAAAGCCAGATATCACCATAGGGCTGATTCAGGTACCTTTGTTTAAATTCTTCTATAACCACACTCTTCTGAATGGCAAGTCCCTTTTCAGTAAATCGCATGCCGTGCATGCGGTCAGACTCAAGCCATAATGCCGTTTCAAGGTTTACAGCAGGCAACTGTATATAATAATTGGTTATATCGTTATTGGTGAATGCATTATTTTCTCCTCCTGCTTTCTGAACGATTTTATCATATGAAGGAACATTCAGTGAGCCTCCAAACATGAGATGTTCGAGTAAATGCGCCAATCCTGTTCTTTCCTGATCTTCATCTCCCGACCCTGCATCGTAAAGAAGGTTGACTGCGGCCATAGGAGTGGAGGTGTCACGGTGAATAATTACCCTCAGTCCGTTATCAAGCCTCATCCTGGTAAAATCTATCATATGCGAGAATTATTTTACTAAACCGGCAAAAATAATGAGAATAATTAACTTATGTATCCGGGTATTTTTTGTGTTATCAAATTTGGAATGTATTTTTACGGCGAAATGCAGAAAAAAACCATCATCTCAAAGTTCCTGATCTGGGTTATCTCAAACATCAGACACCGGCAAATGTTGCTCAGTTTGAGTTTGATAATCGGATTGGTCAGCGGATTGGCGGCAGTTGTATTGAAAAATACAGTTTATTATACAAGTGCCTTTCTTTCCGGCAGACTTGCATTGGAAACCAATAACCTTATATATCTTGCATTTCCTTTGTTTGGTATTTTTTTATCTGTTCTGTTTGTCAGAAAATTTATAAAAGATAATATTTCGCATGGGGTATCAAAGGTGCTGCATGCCATATCCCGGAAAGACTCAAAGCTGGCAAGCCATAATTCGTATTCGTCGATGGTTGCCAGTACATTTACTGTTGGGTTTGGTGGGTCTGTCGGACTCGAAGCGCCAATTGTGCTTACGGGAGCATCTATCGGATCCAACCTGGGGAGCTTTCTGAAACTTGACTACAGGACTATCACTCTTTTGATAGCCTGTGGTGCGACCGGGGCCATTGCCGGGATCTTTAAATCGCCCATCGCTGCCATGATATTCAGCCTGGAGGTTCTTATGCTTGATCTGACGATGTGGTCAATCATCCCTTTGCTGATCTCCGCAGTTACAGGTGCTACTGTTGCTACTCTTTTACTCGGACAGGGTGCCGTCTTCTATTTTACTCTCCATGAGCCGTTTCTTATTGAGAATATTCCATGGTATATCCTTCTGGGTGTAATTGCTGGACTTGTTTCATTTTATTTTACATGGTGTTCTATGAAAGTTGAGACCCGGATGCAGAATATCTCCAGCCCTTATCACCGGCTTTTTTATGGAGGTGCCATTCTTGGTTTACTGATATTTCTTTTTCCACCGCTCTATGGTGAGGGATACGGAACATTGAGATCATTGCTGGGAGGCGATGCAGCAGAGATTGCAACCGGCAGCCTGATATCAGGTTTGCGCCACAATTACTGGATATTCATTGGCTTTTTAATACTCATACTGATATTTAAAGTCATTGCCATGGCAATTACAACCGGCAGCGGCGGGGTGGGGGGGATTTTTGCACCCTCCTTATATATGGGCGGGGTAACAGGTTTTATAGTTGCAAGGCTGATTAATTATTTTCCTTTTATTAATGTTTCCGAACGGAACTTTGCACTGGTAGGGATGGCAGGCCTTATGGCCGGAGTTATGCATGCACCTCTGACAGCAATATTTCTTATAGCCGAAATTACAGGTGGGTATGAATTATTTATACCTCTTATTATTACCTCTACCATTGCTTACCTGACAATAATGTATTTTGAGCCTCATTCGATATATACCAAACGGCTGGCAGCCAGAGGAGAACTTATTACTCATCATAAGGATAAGGCAGTTCTTACCTTGATGAGGATGGGGCCCGTTATAGAAACTGATTTAAGAACTGTTCATCCTGACGAATCACTTGGAGAACTTGTGAAAATTGTTTCGGCCTCAAAACGGAATATATTCCCTGTTGTCGATAAGGAGAATAATCTCATGGGTATTGTATTGCTCGATAATATCAGAGATATTATATTCAAGCCGGCACAATATGACAAGATAATAGTTCGCGATATTATGATCATCCCCCATGCCACAGTATCGTCGGATGAAAATATGGAGTCAGTCATGAAAAAATTTGAGGATACAGGGGCCTGGAACCTGCCTGTTCTGGATGATAAGAAGTATGTGGGATTTATTTCAAAATCAAAGATTTTTTCTGCATACCGTAAAATTCTCGTACAGTTTTCATCCGAATAATATATAATTACTAATCTAAATATAAGTAAGATACAATTGCTGATCACGTGGTTGCCACGGATGAATCACCCATGCTTTACACATTTCTTTTTGTGTGCCCTGGCTCATGGGAGATTAATCCGGCTAAAGTGAACCACCCATATTTCACTAACTGGCTTTTGTATATCCAGCTCGTGAATCCTGGAAAATCCTCTCGTTTGGGTTAACAGTTTTACAAACAGCGACGGTATCTTTCTTGAGGCGAAGAGAGGTAACCTGGGTTTCAAACAAGCTTTTCAAGTGCCTCCCTGTTGATGATCCTGATTATTCTCCCATTTATTTCCATTAATCCTTTTTTGTTCAGCAGAGTAAGCGATCTTATTGTATTTTCTCTTGATATTCCTGAAATCTGGGACAGTTCAATTCTCGTAAGAAGCATGTCAAACTTTTCAGAGTAGAAAACCTTGTCTGACAAGAAAAGCAGCGATCTCACCAGCTTGCTCATTGTACTCCCCGGACTTGCTCTGAATATCTTATCAAGATGATAATCTATAATTGTGGTATTCACCTTTCCCATTAGCTCGTAGGCAAATTGTCCGTTTGTTTTGAATAAATTCCTGATGATCTCTATATCAGTCTGGTACACAACGGTACCAGGATATGCCGACATTGAATAAAGGTATTCAGACTGGGTTACAACAGTTGGCAGACAGGCAAAATTACCTGCAGGCAGGATACAAAATGTGCGTGTTACGTTCTGACAGTCATTATATAGTTTAACATACCCGCTTTTTATAAACAGGGCCTTTGCTACAAACTCACCCTGCTTGAATATGTTCTCATTTTTGGTATAACTGATCTCGATTGTTTTTTTGATCAGCAGATCCTGCTCTTCCGGAAGAAGTTTTTCAAAGAATAACGGATTATTTATGGTCATGTTTGTTGAGATCTGTCGGATAATTCCAAAGTGCAAATAATGTTATTTTATTGGGTATATTGATCATATAGTGATGAATATCATCAAAAAAGGTGATTTCTGCTACCCTTTTTTAAGATAAAAAGTTGCTGTTAATAACTGTTCAGTTAAAAAATTAGACTAATTTTGGTAAGAGTAAATAAATACCAAAAAGTTGTTTCAACAGGATGAATAAAATTAGTGCTAAAAAGTTAGTGTTGGTCGTTGATGATGACATTCCGAGTTACCAGCTGATAGAAGAACTTTTTTCTGAAATGAATGTTAAATTGAAACATTTTGTCAGCGGACATAACCTGGTGGACTGGTTCAGGGATGGTGGCCACCCGGATCTGATAATTATGGATATTCAGCTGCCTGGCGTTAACGGACTTGAACTGACCAGGCAAATAAAGGAAATAGTTCCTTCCATACCTGTGATTGCATATACTTCCTATGCAATGCCGGGCGACAAGGAACGGTGTATGAAATCAGGATGTGATGAATACATTTCCAAACCAATAGATCTTGATGGATTTATAGACACTGTGTCAGGATATCTTTACAGAAAAGCAGGCGAAAAAACTTAACTGCAACCGGTAAGCATTCACAGTTGACCCATAATAAACCTGTCCAACCCATGACTGATGGGAGATCCAGACGAATATTGTGTTATTATTGTATTAATAGCAGGTTAGTTAATAATTCATGTTGATTGGTCTCCGCGGTCAGATTACCCATATATTATTCATTTCTTTTCATAAAATATAACTTTCTGCACTGGCTCTGCATGTTTCTGATTTCAGGGTATGGACAAGGCAACTAATTAGTAAGCTACATTATTATCTATATTATTACTAAAAGATGTATTTTAGCGGTCGGATATTTATAAGCAACCAAACACTAACGATTATGCAAAGAGACACCAGTATTTTTGAATGGATAAAAAAAGAAGATGAGCGCCAGCTTGAAGGTATTGAATTGATCGCTTCTGAAAATTTTGTCAGTAACCAGGTTATGGAAGCTATGGGCTCATGCCTTACTAATAAATATGCCGAGGGTTATCCCGGGAAACGGTATTATGGTGGCTGCCAGTTTATTGATGAAGTTGAGCAGCTTGCAATTGACAGGCTTAAAAAATTGTTTAATGCAGAATGGGCAAATGTTCAGCCTCATTCAGGTGCCCAGGCAAACTCGGCAGTTATGCTTGCAGTACTTAAACCGGGTGATGTGTTTTTAGGTCTGGATCTTTCACATGGCGGGCACCTGACTCATGGTTCCTTTGTAAATTATTCCGGAATTTTATACCGTCCTGTTGCATATGAAGTAAAGGAAGAAAGCGGACTTGTCGATTATGATATGATGGAGAGGCTTGCCCTTAAGGAAAAGCCAAAACTGATAATTGCCGGAGCTTCAGCTTATTCAAGGGACTGGGATTATAAAAGAATGCGTGAAATTGCCGACAAGGCCGGGGCCCTGCTAATGGCTGATATTGCCCATCCTGCCGGATTCATAGCCACCGGTATTCTGAATCATCCTTTTCCCCATTGCCATATTGTTACCTCCACAACACATAAAACACTTCGCGGACCACGAGGCGGAATTATTATGATGGGTACTGATTTTGAGAACCCCTGGGGATTGAAAACTCCTAAAGGAGCAGTCAAAATGATGTCGCAGCTGCTTGATTCGGCAGTTTTTCCCGGTACTCAAGGTGGTCCGCTAGAACATGTAATTGCAGCAAAAGCGGTATCTTTCCTTGAGGCTCTGTCAGATGATTACAAGAAGTATATGCTTCAGGTAAAAAGGAATGCTGACGTTATGTCATCAGAATTTATCAACCTGGGTTATAAAGTGATCTCCGGTGGCACTGACAACCATTCGATGCTGATTGATCTTCGCACAAAGGTACCGGATATTACAGGCAAGGTTGTGGAAAATACACTTGTGAAGGCTGATATAACAATAAATAAGAATATGGTTCCCTTTGATGACAGGTCACCTTTTCAGACTTCAGGAATCAGGATAGGTACGCCTGCAGTTACTACAAGGGGTATGAAGGAAGCTGATATGAAAGAGGTGGTCAGTCTTATTGACGAAGTTATCATGAATGTTTCCGATGATAAAAGAATTGCCATGGTGAAGAAAAAAGTTAACGATAAAATGAAAAACTTCCCGAAGTTCGCCTGGTAATTTTTCAACATCTTCCCGGGACACTGCAACAGCAATGGCCAATGTAAGTGCTACTGGAGCCTGAAATGATAGGTTATAGTACCTTTCTGAAAGGTGGGTGAATCTGAACTTATATTGAACCTGGCGCGTTCAGCAGCCCTTTGTGCGGCGTTCAGAAGGTTGATATTCTGGATAGTTGATCCGCGAACACCTGGCAATGCATTGGTTACTTCTCCATTCCTGTTGACAGTAACTTCTACGACAACTATGCCTTCTACCTGATGGGTATAGGCCGGTAAGGGCAGCGAGAGGGGATTTCTCCCATCCAAAGAGTAAGAAATTCCATCGGGGCTGCCTGTATCGCCACCCATTCTGTGCGGGGAGTCTGCCGAGCCTGTTACCCTGCCCTGGTTGCCTGGTCCGGTGGTTTCCCCTTCATTGCTGCCAGGATCACCTGATGCTGTCCTTCCGGGGAAAAGGGCATTCGGATTTGGTGTTCTTTCTGGTACTACTTCTGCTTTTTCCTCTACTACAGTTTCCTCTACTACCGGAGCGGGGGTAGGATCCGGAACCGGCTGGGGAGGATCGGGTTGTCTCTCTTCCTGCCTTTCCGGAGTGGGCAGGGAAGGAGCTTCTTCGATGTCCTGTGTGAGTATTCTTTCTTCTGTTTCTGTCTCTGCAGCAGGCGGGGAACTTGGTGGTGGCGTTGTTGCCTGTTGCCGGGCTGCCTGTGTAATTCCGAACCCGTCCTCATCTGTCCCGAAACTGATGATGATCCCCTCTTCACCCGGAGGGGGAAAAGGGGTGTTAAATCCAAGGAAAAGGATAATCAGGACAACCACCAGATGAAAAATGGTGGTTCCGATAATTCCTCTTTTATTCTTTTCGAAAAATTCCTGCATTTTATGTTTTTACTTTGCGCTTGTTGCAAGTATTAGCCTGTACCTGTTATTTTTGGCAATATTCATTACGTTAACAACCTGCTCCATGGGGACACTCCTGTCAACATGAAGTGAAATAGTCGGCTCTTCCTCATTAGCTAACCTATCCCGCAAAACCTGTTCCAAATCTGCAACATCAACAGGTGTTGTTTCAATAAAGTATTCAAAATTCCGCGTAATAGATACTGTAGTTATGGCATTGGCCATTGTCTGGTGTGAACTCTGCGGCAAAAGCAGCTTTAAGGCATTGGGTGCTATAAGGGTAGAAGTTATCATGAAAAAGATCAATAACAAAAATACTATGTCGGTCATTCCCGACATACTGAACCCGGACTGAATTTTATTTCTGGATTTAATTGGCATAGTTGGCGAATTTTTTATAAAATTTATCCTGCCTGGTTAAATATTCCACATTATCAGTGGAGAACCGGTTCATTAAGCAGATCCATGAACTCAGTTGTATTTGCCTCCAGCCTGAATACTACCTTTTCAACTTTCGCAACAAGTGCATTGTAGGCCAGATAAGCAATGATCCCGACCATCAGTCCGGCCATAGTAGTTATCATAGCTGTATATATGCCATTTGAGAGCAGCGATACATCAATATTTGCGCCGGCATTTGACATATCATAAAATGCGCGGATCATACCCATGACGGTGCCAAGAAAACCGATCATTGGAGCTGCTCCTGCAACAGTAGCCAGGGTTGGCAAACCTTTTTCAAGCTTATATATCTCCAGCTTGCCTACATTTTCTATAGCAGCATTAATATCATTCAGGGGGCGCCCGATCCGGCTGATCCCTTTTTCTATCATTTTGGCTACCGGGTTTTCGGACGACTGGCAAAGGGATATGGCTGAGTCGAGTTTATCATCATGAATATAATCCTTTATTTTATTCATAAAATTAATGTCGACCTTTTCAGCCTTTTTAATTGCAAAATAGCGTTCAAAAAAGATGTAAACTGCCACAACAGATAAAACTACGATAGGTATCATAACCCATCCACCCTTGAAGGCAAGTTCCCAATAAGACATTGTCGTGCCTGCCTGTTCCTGTAAAGGTTCCAGATTGTCGGAAAGATTGATCTGGAGTAATAACAAATTGCTCATATTTAAGTGATTGTTGATATTAGCTAAGTGAATTCAATTTAAATAACATATAAATAAGGACTGAAGTATTCTGAAAATTGATCTGCCAAAATTACATCAATCATTTGATCCTAACAAATTAAAGCAATTGAAAAAATTCTAATCCCTGATGGTGTTAAACCAATGTCTGTTATTATCGCCTTCTCCCCATATATTCCGGTTCTCAGAAAGGATAAAGCCTGATAGAACAAACAATACTACAAACTGAAAAATACAAATTATATTTTAATCCTTATCCGATTCTTTTTCGTTTGTATTGTTGAATACCCTGCTCCAGTAACGACTCATTAATTCTTCAAAATCATCAAATTCCTCCCTGTAGAACAGGCCTACTCCTTGCGTGTACTGGGAAAGATAATTTCTGATGAGATTGTCGTTTGCCCTTGTAAATGCTTTGAGCCTGAGTTTACCGCTTCTGTTGAGTTTAATATCCACATCAAAATCGCCCACTATGTTGCTGGTATTAGTTTGTCTTCCTCCGACATCTACATGCCCGTTTATGCTTACCCTGTCGTTAAAAATCTGGGTAGAAAGTGCTAGTTCAACTTCGTCAGGTGTAATATCGTCGCCCGGCCTCCAGTTAACGCCAAAATCTACATCACGACTAAGCTGTGAAAGCCAGTTACTCAGCTGGTTTGAGAAAAATTCACTTACTGTGGTAATGCTGGCTTCAGTTGCGCTTACACCCAGCGAGTTGCCCATTCCTGAGCCTCCCATTCCCTGGTCAGGCATGAAATTATGAATTACCAGCAACGATAAAAACTGCCTGTTTCTTGAATCTTCAGTATTGATTATCCCTTCAACCTTCCTTCTTGTGTCGGTGTCGGCTGTCGGAAGTTCTATATTGAAACTGATATCGGGGGTCATCAACTTGTTTTTCATGATGATCTTGCAGTCTATTGGGATCCTTCTGGCATAAATGTCTTCAATGAAATGAATCGGACTAAGTGGTTTGAGAGGTGCCCTGAGACGGTAAGCTGCATTAAGATCTACATTTGCATCAAAAGGGTCTCCGTTCCAGGATATCCTGCTTCCGCTTTCAATGTCAAATCGCTTGTTTATAACGTTTTGCAAAGTAAAAAGATATTGTCCCTGTTCAATAGTGTACTCACCGAACATATTGAATTGCCCAAGGGTGTTTATCTCCATTTTAAAAGATCCGTTTCCTCTGCCGCGAATTATATCGCCAATTTTTGAATCAAAAATTATCTGCACTTCTGCATCCGGGGTGACATCAAGGTCAAAATTGAGCTGGATTCCGGTGAGATTGACATCATAAATCATTTTGTCATTTTCTTCCATTTCACTGTCTTCAACATCCAATCCGGAATCTGATGTGAAATTCAGAAAATGGAGTTCTCCAACTTCGTTGTTTTTTTGCAATGGTATAAAAAACTGGGTATTTCGGTTGGTTCGTGCAGAAATATTAAACATCAGATTATTTGCCGGACCCAGAATATGGACCAGCCCGGATGTGATGACACGTCCATGAAAAAGTTCATTATCTCCAGCATTGGTATTCAGTGCGAGAAAGTTGTCGGGATAGAGGTATATATTCAATGCAAAGTCCCTGAAATAATCACTGGTTACAGATCCGTTCGTCCGGCACGTATTGTGATTGGTATCGTAAATTACAAGATCGCTGAAAAAGATATCATTGTTTACAATTTTCAGGTCATGTGTGAAGTTGTAATGGGTTTTCAGATAATCAATAGTAAAAGATGCCTTTTGCACCAATAGATCTCCATTAAAAAGAGGTTCTCTGATGTTGCCGCCCAGTTTGAGTTTGCCGCTTGCCAGACCCCTTAGATTTCCGAATACGACATCGAGGTATCCGTCAAAAGTTCGTAAATTTATTTTATCCAGCTCTATGTCGAAATCCAGTATCCCTCCATCCGGTATATAGCTTCCGGCAATGTCAATGATGCGGTCTGAATCACGGTCACTGAAGGTATGAATTGAAATACTTCTTGCAAGATTGTCCCACTGGCTGATAATGCTCATATCACCGTAGTCCTGTTGATTGATCCTGAGATCATTCACCCCGAGATTAGTTTTAAATACAGGATTAGAGTAAACATCTGAAAGGCTGGCGTCTCCGGAAAGAAGTCCTGCCAGATGAAATTTTGTCAATACAGTGATCAGTTCAATGTTAGACAGATCCATGTTGTCAAATTTCATGTGCAGGGAGTCTTCGTTATTATGCGAAATTATACCATTGAAATTAAGGCTCTGGCCTTCCCTGCCAAAAACAAAATTGTCGATATTGTATGATGATGAATCTATGACTATCCTGCTTTGGGATATATTCCAGAGTGAATCTGCAATTATTATGCTTGAAGGAAGTATGCTGATATCGACCAGCGGGATCTGCTTTCCGGGTATTTCCTCAAAATTAACTGAGGCGGAAAGGTTGCCCTTGTAAAGTATTTTCTCCTTATTGTCCCAGTCTGTTGAAAAGTGAATGCTGTCGTTAATTATTTCGGACCGGAGTTCAATATGACCTATTTCAAATCTGTTTCCAAAAGTAGCGTTGTATATGTCAGTCTGTAAACTGAAAATTGAGTCATTGGATGCGGAGGCCAGATTAATATCTTTAAACAGGTTATTCTTAAATCTCAATTCATCGCTGTGGCCTTTGATCTCGGTCCGGTGAGCGGCCGGGTCATAGGTTCCCTCAAGAATTGTTCCGGATGCAAGTGTTAGCGAAGGCGCAAAGAACCCGGTAAAACCTGAAGTTTCCTTCAGATTGAAATAGAAGGAGAATCTGTTCCCGTTGGCATCACTTAAGTAATTATTGGACGAATATGACGGGATATAATGGTGGATATACTGACGGATCGTACTGACTAAAGTTGAGAACTCATATTTGCCTGAAATACCGGCATCTGCAATGCTTGAGTTTAATGTCAGATTTCTCTGATCGCCTGTTCCCGTAGCTTCAACACTTGCAATCCCAATTTCAAATAGTTCGTTCTCTTTTTCGAATATTGCATCAATAAGGCTTATTTTTCCACTGAGGTTGTCGACATTATTTCCCCTGAAGTTGGCAGTAGTGAAAAACGAAATTGTAAGAGCAGGCTCCTCCTTCTTCAGATTCAGATCGTACAATCTGGCACCGTTAACATTAGCAGAAAAGTCAAACACCGGAATATCTTCAGACAAATCGATACTTCCGATAAATTGCAACATCAGGTTGGGGTCGTCTATACTGACCGATCCTTCAAACTTTTTATCGGCCAGGTCTCCGGAGAGTTCTACCTGCCTGTAATTATAGCCAAAAATGAAAACTGAATCAATCAGACCCTCAAGATCTGCATGGATTCCTGCCTGAGGAGATGTCTGCCCCCTTAAGCCGGCATTGAATGAGATTTTTCCTATCTGATCTGAACCGGTTAACAGACCGGCATCAAATTGAACTGCTTTTAATTGACCATTGAAATTCAATAAACTTCCGGAACCGGGTTGCAGGGACAGATCAGTAACAAGTACGCCCAGATCAGTTTCGAGCTCTCCAAAGGCAACAAAATCGTCAATGAACCCGGTAAATTTCCCTTCATAGTTAATCCTGCCTAAATTGTCAAGTTGATGAAGATCTTTGCTGGTAGCTGTTTTTATGTCGTCAACAGAAGACATGAATTCCTGCAAATCAAGAAAAATAAAAGTTTCTTTAAAATTTGGCAACCCCACAAGGGTTATGTCGGCAACCAGGGAAGTCTCGTTAAATCCGTTTATTGATAAGTTTTCTCCTTTAAGATTATTTATCCTGCCGCTTATAGCCCCAGAAAACTCTGCCACAACATCGATGTTTTGCAGTCGGGGGGCGAAATATGCTATATCCAAAGAATGAATCACTGAAGGCCTGAAATAGCTGTCTATACTTACAAGATTGATAAAATCTTTGAAATCACTGAAATGATTAAATTCAAGATGAAAATGATCGCTGTTAAGCCTGGTAATTGGAGTAACCATTTGCAAGCCGTTTGCATTGATGCCTGTATTGGAAATACTTATTAGTGAAGCAAGATGATTTATTGAAAAGCCGCTTTTTTCAGTGAGATTCAGGTAACTCAGATTAAAGTGAACGGAATCAGTTGTTGTGATTATCTTGTTTGCCAGCAAATTAAGGTTGCTGATTTCAATGTCATCGAAATTTATACCTGATTCCCTGTCCCTGATGTTATGTTTACTGTAAGTCAGCCGCGATTCCATGAGGTGGATACCATGTATGGCGAACTCCCACCTTTTTCTTTCAGGATCATCTGATTGTAATGCCTCGGTAATGAATTTAAAATTAAGCACTGAATCTGCGTCTGACCGGAGATTTATGTTTGCTTTTTGTATCCGGATCCGGTTGAAAATTATTGTCTTTTTCGACCTGCTCAGGTTGTTTATTGATACATAAACCGCATCAGCTTTAAGTAAAGTGTCGCCTTGCTGGTCTTCTATATAGATATCTCTCAGGACCAGTCTGTTAAAAAACGCAACGTCTACTTTTCCAACCTCAAATCGTGCATTTAGATTTTCTGAAACCTTTAAGGCAATTTGACGGGTAAGGTATGTCTGTACGGAAGGTGACCGGACCAGCAACCATGCCCCTGCTGGCAGGGCCATAATACTCAGGACAATGATGCCGGCTATCTTGACTAATTTTTTGATATCTTTGGGTTTTTAATGTAACGCAAAAAAATAAAAAAAAGTTCAGTAAACAGCTAAATATTTGAATAATAATGGCACCAATCATACTCGGCATCGAATCATCATGTGACGACACTTCAGCAGCTGTTATTTCTGATGGTGAAATTTTGTCAAATATTATTGCTGGTCAGGATGTTCACAGGAAATACGGTGGTGTTGTTCCGGAACTGGCTTCCCGGGCACATCAGCAAAATATTGTGCCGGTTGTTGATCTTGCGCTCAGCGAAGCCGGTAAAACAAAAAATGATGTATCTGCTGTAGGATTTACGAGAGGTCCCGGACTTATGGGTTCGCTGCTTGTAGGAACATCTTTTTCAAAAGGCTTCGCACTTGCAAGGGGAATTCCGCTTATTGAAGTAAATCACCTGCAGGCGCACATCCTGGTACACTTTATCAGGGAACCTGGTCAGGGACCTGAATTTCCATCATTTCCATTCCTTTGCCTGCTTGTTTCAGGTGGGCATACTCAACTTGTTGTCGTTAAAGATCATTTGTCAATGGAGGTTCTGGGGCGGACAATAGATGATGCAGCCGGAGAGGCGTTTGATAAATGTGCTAAACTCATGGGATTACCTTACCCGGGTGGTCCCTGGATTGATAAATACGCCAGCAATGGCGACAGCAGGGCATTCAGCTTTCCGGAACCTGCTGCTGGTGGATTGAATTACAGCTTCAGCGGATTGAAAACTTCATTCATGTATTTTCTCAGGGATAAGTTAAAAAGTGATCCATCTTTCCTTAAAAATAATTTAAATGATCTGTGCGCTTCACTTCAAAAAACAATTATTGATATTTTGCTGAAAAACCTGAAGCGGGCATCAGAACAAACAGGCATCACGCAAATAGCACTTGCAGGGGGCGTGGCAGCTAATTCCGGATTAAGAGATACGCTTGTTGATTACGGTAAAAAACTCAACTGGCAGCTATATATACCTAAACGCGCCTACACTACTGACAATGCAGCTATGATTGCGATAACAGCATGGTTTAAATACCTGAAACATGATTTTTCAACCCAGGATATTGTGCCGGATGCAAGGTTCAGTTTTGATTTATAAGAGTATATTCTGTTTCTGAACTAAGGACAGCTGGGGGGTGCCCGATAATTATTTCAGTTAATTAATGCTTAACCACACGGTAAGTCCGTGAATAATTGCCATCAGCAGTGAATACCTTCAAAAGATAGGGTGAGCGTTGATATGATGTCAGATCAAGATGTATCCTGTTAATTGATTCTTCAGATTTTCGACGGCTGATCCTCCGTCCGACAAGATCATACAATTCTACATGAACTTCAAGGGTTTTTTCTGTTTCCCATTCTACCCTGATATAGTCAGTAGCAGGATTCGGGTAGACCTTTACCTTTAGCTCAGGTATACCGGAAGCATCAGTCGAACTGGCTGTTAATTCAGGTTGTGAAGCGCTCTGAACCGGGGTGCCGGTTGCCGGAGTGTTTCCTGTCTGGCCGGATAACTTTAAAAACAAGCTTAATATAAGTAATAAGGTAAAAGTGTATTTCATAAGCTTTTGCGTAAATTATAACACTTAGGGATAATGCTAAATGTACAACAATAAAAAAGATAAGACAAGATTATATAACATTTTTTATGATTATATTAAAAACAGTGGTTGT
Organism: uncultured Bacteroidales bacterium; assembly: GCA_964421595.1. Lineage (GTDB taxonomy): Bacteria > Bacteroidota > Bacteroidia > Bacteroidales > PUMT01 > PXAP01. Next base: position 19,174 of record CAYQXY010000009.1, read on the forward strand.
TTAAAGAAATGTCAGATATATTTTATTGATTATCAATTTTTTTAGCGCAATATTAATACTTAAATCCATAGCTTCTTGTATTTTATAATATTTTTATTCCTGTTTTTATTTACTTATCTGATTGTTTAATATTTAACCGGGGCGGTTTTTCGGATACTCAAATCATTAAGCTTATTTCAGGGCATAACAAATTTTTCAGAAGCTTATAAAAAGATTGCCCTTGTCCGTATCAGTCGAAACTCAGTCGAATTTTTCATGGTTAATTCTGGTTATAAGTACCTATATTTATGGCATGATAAAATCTTTTCTGAAAAGTTTGGATATTTTTTTAAGTTGAGTCGAATTTTTTTTTGTTCATTTGCACTTAACTGAACCAACTATTAATCTAAACATTTAATTATGAGAAAACTTTTCGTCTTGCTTGCTGTTGTGAGTTTTGCAACAAATTCGGCCTATTCAGGAGGAATAATGACCAATACTAATCAAAGTGCTTCTTATATCAGGATGCCTGCACGTGATGCTTCACTTGGTATAGATGCGGTATACTATAATCCGGCTGGTCTTACCAGACTGGCAGACGGAATCCACCTCTCTCTAAACAACCAATCTATTTTTCAGAACAGGACAATCTCCAATGGTTTTTCTCCTTTAAAGGATGGTTATTACGAAGGAAAGGTAACAGCCCCCTTGTTTCCCAGTATATATGCAGTATACAAAACAGGAAAACTAGCTGTTTCAGGAGGGTTCATGCCTGTCGGCGGTGGTGGCGGAGCCGAATATAGCAGGGGTCTGCCTTCATTTGAGACTGATTTTGCATCGGTTCCCTTTATGCTTACTAGTCAGGGCATTACTACATCGTCATATGATGTAGATATTTTCTTTGAGGGTTCTTCAATATTTTTTGGCGGACAGCTGGGTGTGAGCTATCAGCTTTCAGAGATGATAGATGTATATGGTGGATTAAGGTATATTACTGCTACAAATACTTATAATGGTTATTTACGGAATTTTACCATCAATCCGCTGCACCCCGCAAATCCGGGTGGAGGTATGGTAAGCGGACATACTTTCTTCTCGACACTCGGAACCCTGGCATCGGGAGCTGCATCTAGTATGAATGATTTAGTTGCCGGTGCGGGAGCCCTGACTTTAGATCAGGCAGTTGCCATGTCTATAATAACCCAGGAAACAGCCAATCAAATTGCGGGTGGACTGGGTGCAAACTATAACTCGGCTCTTACTATTTCTCAGGTGCAGGGTGCCTATCAGGTAGCTGCTGCAACAGCCACAGGAACAGCAAGTATGCTTTCAGATAAGCGAGTTGATGCCAGACAAACCGGATCAGCAATTATTCCGCTGCTTGGAGTTAACCTTAGCCTGTCGGAAAAGCTGAATGTCGGCATCAAGTATGAATTCATTACCAAACTTGAGCTTGAGAATGATACCGAAATTGATGAGACAGGCATGTTTACCGACGGGGTGAAATCCCGCAGTGATATGCCTGCATTACTATCGGTTGGTGCCGCCTTTCAGGCAACACCGAAATTCAATATTGCTGCCGGTATGCATTATTATTTTGATAAACAGGCCGATTACGGTAAAACCATTGGTGGAATACATGTAAATAACGACCAGGTGATAGATAATAATTTTCTTGAATTTGCTTTAGGTCTGGAGTATGAAGTTACGCCAGCTATACTTATAAGCGGAGGGTACCTGCGCACCCAGACAGGTGTCAATGAGACTTATCAAAGTGATTTGAGTCACAGCCTTTCAACCAATTCAATCGGAATAGGGGGTCGTTATGCCTTAAACGATATGATGTCAATCAATCTGGGTTTCATGAGAACTTTTTACGAAGAAGGCTGGAAGCAACACAATTATGGACCCCTTGGTACTGCCAATGAGATTTATAATCGTGATAACACGGTATTAGCAATTGGAGTGGAACTCAGTTTTTAGATACTGCTTTTGGTGTTATTAATCAGGCTGTCCCAATTTGGGGCAGCTTTTTTCTTGGTGTGCCGTGCATGGTAAAAAACCTGCTGGGTGCAAGTCCACTATTGGGGCTCATAGTCGCCAATCATTAGCTAAGGGCAAGGGTGGGCATACCCGCTAAACTTGCTGGACGGTTAGCCTCAGCTAATAAACAAATATCCTTCGGCTCAGGAGAATCATTTTGTTGCAGTTAATTAATTGCATGTTTACTGGAATTTGACAAAAAATGACCTTAACTTTATTGTAAATACACAAATATATAATTATGAGATGGTAGAAAACCGGAACCGTCAACAGTAATTGTATTATTACAGGAAGGTGAGTGGCAGTCTTAAGAATGGGTATTATGTAATGCAGGTAATTATGATTCATTTTTGATAATGATATGAGCCGGGTTGGCTTAAAAGTTTCATCTGTTGGGAAATTCATCTGAGAAAAGTGTTTGTTTTATTAACTATAAGTAAGCTATATGGCTGTAATAAGCGGTTTCCAAAGATGGATAACAAATGGATTATTCGTTACTCTTTTATGCCTTGGTTCATAGAAGTTTCATAGTTAGAAAGCATTTATTAATCTAAACCCATAATTATGAGAAAATTTACTTTTTTTATTTTTGCATTGGGTATATCAGCAAACATGGTTTTTGCAGGAGGTATTATAACCAACACCAACCAGAGTGCTTCTTATATCAGAATGCCTTCCCGAAATGCTTCCCTCGAAATTGATGCTGTTTACTATAATCCTGCCGGTCTTACCAGGCTGGATGAAGGATTGCATATTTCAGTCAACAATCAGTTTATTAACCAGACACGGACTATTACCAATAATCTCTCCTCCCTGAACAGGAATGAATTTACCGGAGATGTAAAAATTCCTGTATTTCCGGGTGTTTATGCAGCTTATAAATCCGGTAACCTGGCCTTTTCTTTTGGTGTAAATCCTGCAGGTGGGGGTGGCATGGCAGAATATATAGATGGATTACCATCAATTGAATCAGGAATTTCCCGGCTTGTTCCGACACTTGACCGTTTCGGGGTTACGGAATACAGAAGTGATCTTTATTTCAAAGGATCTTCAGTTTATCCTGGCGGGCAGCTCGGAGTATCCTATGAATTATTCGGGATGGTTTCATTTTTTGGCGGGGGACGCTTTGTAATGGCCAGCAACAGGTATGAGGGGTATATAAGAGACATACAGGTAAATACTCCTGAAGGATGGATGAGGCCGGGCACCTATCTTACAGAGTTTGTTGTCCCATCCTTAACCGGCTTGCAGCGTACAATTGTACTGGGTATGGCAAGTTCGGTAAATCAGGCAACAGCCGATGCAGATATTGATGTAAAGCAGAGGGGGTATGCAATCACTCCCGTCGTCGGACTGAGCATTGTGCCAGGTGAAAGGTTTAATATCGGACTGAAATATGAGTTCCCGACCCGGCTTGAACTTGAGAATGAGACTGTAACTGATGGTACCGGAATGTTTCCCGACGGGAGGAAATCCAGAAGCGACCTTCCTGCTTTGCTGTCGGCCGGAGTAGCGTATCAGGCTACCCCTGAACTGAACGTTTCCGGTAGCATGCATTATTATTTCGATAAAGATGCCGATTATGGCAGAATGGTAAATGGTGTACCGGTTACCAATTCAGATGTAATAAATTCCAATTTCTTTGAGGCAGCTATCGGACTTGAGTACACATTGACCAACTACTTGAGGTTAAGCGCAGGTTATTTAAGAACCCAGTCAGGTGTTAACAATAGCTTCAACACCGATATCAGTCATAGCTTATCAACCAATAATGTAGGGGGTGGAGCACGAATTGCTGTAAATGAGGTGATTGCAGTAAATCTCGGATTTATGATGACTTTTTATGTTGAAGATTCCAGGAGCTTTATATATGAAAGCGCTTCTGTAACTGAAACATATAACCGCGATAACATGGTTTTTGCATTAGGTGTTGATCTGAAGTTTTAAAAAGAAAAGCCCTGCACATATACTATGCAGGGCTTAATCGAATATTCTTAACTGCAGGTCTAATTATCAGTTTCACCTGTCATGAGGAACAGGGGTTTCATTTCGAAACTTTCATAAATGGGCCTTAATCTTTCTATGTTATAATGCTTCTTAATATCAACAACTTTCTTTTTGCTGGTAACAACATCAATCGGTACATTATCATATCTGCCGTTACTAAGCACTACAAGACGTCCATGAATACCCTTTAGAATAAGGTCCAGTGCAAGGTTGCCAAATGCCATGGGAACTATGGAGTCAATAGCATCAGGGTCGCCACCGCGGACAAGGTATCCAAGTTTCTGATTAATCACGTTTATTGTACGGCCACCATTGAATTTGGCCGAGTGCCTTACTATTTCGTTGGAAACCAGATCGCCTATTCCTCCGAGTTTGGCATGTCCGTATGCATCTCTTTCCTGGCTTTGGAAAACCATTTCTCCACCCTGGAACATGGCACCCTCTGAAACCAGAACAACAGAGTAGTTACTTGGATTATTCTTGCGGTCTTCGACCATAAGCTTGGTTAGTTTTTCCACATCAAACTTATATTCAGGTATCACACATCGGTTTGCAGCTCCGGCCATAGTGGGTAGCATAGCAGTATATCCGGCATACCTTCCGAATACTTCAAGTACAAGAAATCGCTCATGAGAACCTGCAGAGGTACGCAGGATATGAGTCATCATGATCGTGCGTGTGATACATGTGCTGAACCCTATACAATAATCAGTGCCGGGTACATCATTATCCATGGTTTTTGGAATGGCTATCACTTTAAAACCTTCCCTGTATAATCTTACACCATAACTCAGTGTGTCATCGCCACCAATAGGTATCATATAATCAATACCCATGAATGCCAGGTTTTTTAATACCTCTGGTGTCAGGTCATTCATCTCCTCCTTGTATTTATCTTTCAGGTGATCGGGTACCTGATCTTTTTTTACTTTGCTTGGGTTGGTTCTTGATGAGTGCAGGAATGTGCCACCTGTACGTCCTGCCCGGTTAACAATCTCTTCGGTAAGTTCAGTGTAAAATTCCTTGTTGTTAGCTTTCGGATCGGCTTTCATTTCAATAAGCCCTGCCCATCCACGCCTGATTCCGATAACCTTATAGCCTTCACGAAGCGCCCTGATGGTTACTGCCCTAATGGCAGGGTTAAGGCCGGGAACATCACCGCCGCCTGTTAAAATTCCAATAATCCCTTTTATCTTCTTTGTTGTTGCCATGATATGATTATGTTATTTGGTTGATATTTGAAGTGCCTAAAATTATAAAAAAAACAATAACTGACAAATACAACATTCTTTGTATCTTTTATTATTAGCGGCAGCTGTCAACTTTTTCGATTTTGAGATTACTGATTTCCCAGATAAAATCTTCTGATTCCATCTGTTCATTACTCAGTTTGGTGCTCCTGTAATACATGCCGTTTATCCTTCCTGTCCTTGCAAGTTTTGGGTTTATGCACAACTCGGTAGGCTCACTGCTTTCTTCCATCAGGGGACCCATATAAAATTCAATTTCATAGCTTACCTGAACAGGATAACTGTTATTATTTTTGATCTTAAGCCTGAGTTCAAGCGGACTGTTTTTGTCCCTGGTTTCATTCGCCCATCTGTACTGGATATCTACACCATCAACAGTTGAATGGTCTATAAACCTCTGAGAAAGGAACCCTTGTCCCGTGCATGCGGTAAGAGACAGAATGATGAAAATTGAAAATACAAAAATTGTTTTCATAATTTGTGGTTTAATTTAGTTCAGTTGGAATTTTCCTTAAAAAATTACCTTTTTATAATTGATGCAATTTGTTATCTATTATCGGTAAAAGGTCTGTTTTTTACCTCCTGATCCTGGCCCCGGCTTTTTCTTCGAGAGCTTTTGCCAGATTTTCCATTACAGCGTCAATCTGCTTATCTTTCAGGGTGCTTTCCATATCCTGTAATATGAAACTGATTGCATATGATTTCTTTCCCCCGGCAATCTTTTCACCCTGGTAGACATCGAACAGATTAATGGATTTCAGGAGTTTCTTTTCGGTTTTAAATGCTATTTCCTTGATAACCTGAAACTTTACTTCTTTATCCAGTTCCATTGCCAGGTCGCGTCGTACTTCCGGGTACCTTGGCAATTCGGTGTAGACAATCTGTTTTTTTGCCGCCAGCTTCAGAAGGAGATCCCATCTGATATCGGCGTAAAATATCTCCTGTCTGATTCCTGTTTTTTCTGCCGTGTCGGGGTGGACTGAACCATATTCGGCAACTATCTCCCGACCGTCCATTACCTGCATCCCGTAAAGAAAAATATCATTCTGGACCTCTTCATAATTTAATGTTTCAGGATCGATCCCGATACGTCTTAAAACCTGGTTCGAATAAGCCTTGATATCGTAAAATTCTGTCTGCTTTCCCTTACGGTTCCAAAGCGTTTTCCCGTTAGCTCCTGTTAAAAAAAGTGCAAGGTGGCGTGATTCATTATACTTGTCAAGAATATTTCCTTCATTTTCATTGCCGGTATACCGGTAGATATTCCCGAATTCATACAACATCAGATCAGGGTTCTTTCTGTTTGAATTATACATCACAGCCTCCAGTCCCCCGAAAAGCAAACACTGCCTCATACTGTCCAGGTCGGCACTAAGCGGATTGAGCAGTCTGACAAGCTGGTTTTCCGGAAAGGAATTGAGATCCTTATAGTATGTCGATTTTGTAAGCGAGTTGGATATAATTTCATTAAAACCGAGATTGCTGAGCATGTCTGCCACGGAATGAGTGTATTTTTCCTTGTCAGGCTTTTCAGAATATGAAATTACTGAGTGCACAGCATCGGGCACAGAGATGGAATTGTATCCGTATATGCGTAATATTTCTTCTACAACATCAGCCGGCCTGGTAACATCTACCCTGTATAACGGAACTTCAATAACCAATCCGCCTTCCTTGTTCTCAAGTATCTTAAAATCAAGCAAGGTCAGTATCCTTCTGATTCTCTCTGCCGGAATAATTTCCCCTACCAGTCTCCCGATATAACTGTAGTCAAGCTCAATAACTACGGGCATAACAGGTACGGGATACACATCAGGAATATCTGAGGAAATTTTCCCCCCTGCAATCTCCCTGATCAGCAATGCAGCCCGCTTCAGGGCATATACAGTTATTGAGGGATCAGTACCTCGCTCAAACCGGAATGACGCGTCGGTACTGAGACCATGCCTTCTTGCTGTTTTCCTGATTGAAACAGGGTCGAAACATGCACTTTCAAGAAATACATTTGTAGTCTCTTCATTCACCCCTGAACCGATCCCTCCAAAAACCCCGGCAATGCACATACCTTCCTCGGCATTGCAAATCATGAGGTCTTCTGATGACAGTTCCCTCACCTGTTCATCGAGAGTTGTGAAGGCGGTCTTCGATGGTAACTGGCCGACAACTACTTTCCGGCCCTTTATTTTATCTGCATTGAAGGCATGCAGTGGCTGACCGGTTTCATGAAGTACATAATTGGTAATATCGACTACATTATTTATAGGTTTTAGTCCGATAGCCTTTAGCCTGTTCTGAAGCCATGGCGGGGAAGCGGTTACTTTTACATCTGAGATGGTCAATCCTGAATATCTGATACAACTTTCAGGATCCTTAATTATGACCTCAACAGGATAATCGTTATTATCTGGTTTGAAATTTTCTGTGCCGGGTTGTGTTAATTTTACTTCCCCGGTCTGCCCGATCCATGCAGCCAGGTCACGCGCAACCCCAAAATGGGAAGCAGCATCTATCCGGTTGGGTGTTAGTCCGATCTCAAATACAGAATCATTTTCAACATCAAAATATTGAGCTGCCGGTGTTCCGGTAACTGCATCATTATCCAGAACCATAATCCCATCGTGAGAATCTCCCAGTCCGAGTTCATCCTCTGCACATATCATTCCTTCAGAAACTTCGCCCCTGATCTTTGTTTTCTTTATTGTCAGATTCTGCTCGCCAAGATGAATGACGGCACCCGGAAGTGCCACAGCCACTTTCTGGCCGGCAGAAACGTTTGGTGCACCACATACTATACTGAGCAGGTTGCCATTTCCGGCATCGACACGGGTGACTCTGAGTTTATCGGCGTTTGGATGATTTTCACAGGTAATAACTTCTCCAATGACAATACCTTCCAGGCCTCCTTTGACAGAACTGAACTTTTCACATCCTTCAACCTCCAGACCAATACTGGTAAGGATATCAGACATTTCTTCAGGTTCGAGGCGGGTTGTCAGGTATTGTTTAAGCCAGTTATAAGAGATTTTCATTGCTTAATTGAATTTTAACAATTCTGTAATTAAAACAGAGCGGTATTTACTAGAACGCCTGCCATTTTTAAAAATTACAGGGGCACACAAAAGTAAAGAAAAAACAAAACATCGGTACAGTAAATAGTATAAATCATATCTCGGAAAAAAAGAATTCTTATGGAAACTACTGTCCAATTAAATATATTTGCAGATTATATAAATACAAAACAACGAAAAATTGAAAAATAATAATAAACCATTAATACTGGTAACCAACGACGATGGTGTAAATGCACCGGGCATCAAAGTGCTGATTGAGATGGCAAGAAAATTCGGCGATGTTGTTGCAATTGCTCCCGATGAAGGACGGTCAGGCATGTCACATGCCATTACAATAAAATACCCGTTAAGGGTAAACAAGATAAGAGAGGAGGAAGGTTTTACCTTTTATTCATGTAATGGAACTCCGGCAGACTGTGTAAAACTTGCACTTAATCACCTTCTTGACCATAAACCGGATATGCTGCTTTCGGGCATTAACCATGGCTCCAACTCTTCGATCTCGGTAGTCTACAGTGGTACGATGGCTGCTGCAATTGAAGGCGGGCTGCATGGTATACCGTCAATCGGATTCTCTATAACCGATTTTTCCTCAAATCCTGATTTCAGTGCATCCAGGCTTTATGGAAATAAAATAATAAAAAAGACCATACTTACAGGAATGCCTGAGGGAGTTTGCCTTAACGTAAATTTTCCTGGTTTTCCTGTTGATGATATACGAGGTATTAAAGTTTGCCGGCAGGCCAGGGGATTGTGGATTGAAGAGTTTGACAAAAGGATCGATCCACGCCGCCGTGAGTATTTCTGGTTGACAGGTTATTTTGAGAACTATGAGCCCGATGCTGAAGATACTGATGAATGGGCATTAAAGAATAAGTTCGTGTCCATTGTCCCGGTAAAGATTGATTTCTCTGATTTAAACGCGATGGAAAAACTCAAATCGGAGTATGCAAAAGCCAGCATTTAATTCCCTGAAAGCAGGATTCATTTTAGGAATTGTTCTTCCTGTGATCTCCTTCCTTGGATTTTATCTGGTAAGGTACAGAGAGATTCCCTTTTCTGAATTTATAACATATGTTTACTTCAGGGATGTCTTGTCTTCCTTGTTAAGCCTTAATATACTTCCAAATCTTATCCTCTTTTTTATTTTTATCAGGATAGATTATCTTTTCTCTGCCCGCGGGGTGCTGATTGCTACATTTCTTTTTGCCGGCATTGTGTTTATAGTTAAGTTTTCAACCTGAATTATGAGGTATTATATTATAGCAGGAGAGGCTTCAGGCGATCTGCACGGATCAAATCTGATGAAAGAATTGAAAATATCCGACCGTGAGGCAGAATTCAGATATTGGGGTGGCGATCTTATGCAGGCCGAAGGTGGCACTCTTGTACAGCATATTTCCGGATCGTCATTCATGGGGTTCTGGGAGGTTGTGAAAAATATAGGATCTGTTTTTGCAAACATGAGACGATGCAGAAAAGATATCGCAATGTACAATCCTGATGCTGTTATCCTGATTGACTATCCCGGTTTCAACCTCCGTATGGCAAAATTTGCCAGTGGTATGGGTATTAAGGTGTTTTATTATATTTCTCCTAAAGTCTGGGCATGGAATCAGTCACGGGTAAAAAAGATTAAAAAATATGTAGATCATATGCTCACCATCCTTCCTTTTGAGACAGAGTTCTATGATCAATTTAGATACCATACCGATTATGTAGGTAATCCTGTTATCGATGCGATCGAGAGCCGTGCCAACAGGGAAGAAACCTTTGATGAGTTTAATGAGAGAAACGGACTTTCCGGCAAGCCCTTGATTGCTATACTGGCTGGCAGCCGTATGCAGGAGATAGAAAAATCTCTTCCACCTATGCTTTCTGTAACCGGTTATTTTCCTGATTACCAGTTTGTAATTGCCGGGGCTCCTTCCATTGATCTGCAAGTATATCAAAAACATACACAAGATAAAATTCCTGTCCTCTATAACCAGACTTATGCAATACTGGAGCAGTCGGCCGCAGCTATGGTAGTAAGCGGCACTGCAACGCTGGAGGCTGCCCTTCTGAATGTCCCGATTGTCGTATGTTACCGCGGATCAGGATTATCATATCACATTGCCAAGCGCTTTATTAAGGTAAAGTATATATCACTTGTCAACCTGATAATGGGCCGGGAAGTTGTAAAGGAACTTATCCAGAATGAATTTAATACGACAAATTTAAGGGATGAACTTGCCAGAATACTTGTAGCCGATAGCACTGACAGAAAAAAGATGATTGATGATATGGTTCAGCTCAGGCAACTGCTCGGACCGGCAGGAGCTTCCGGAAGAGCCGCCGGAAAGATAGCAGAATATTTAAGGTCAGATTAATCGCCCACGTACCTGAGGGCTTAACAAGCAGATAGATAAACATGGGTGATAAATCGGTGGTGACCAGGAGACCAATAAATGTAACTTGATTATAATTTGATTAACCTGCTTTATACAGATGAATCTCCCATGAGCCAGGGCACACAAAAAAGAAACGAATAATCCATGGGTGATCCATCCGTGGCGACCACGTGATTAGAAATTGTAACTTACTTATATTTTGATTAGTACTTATAAATTATTCGGATGAAAACTTATAAATAGGATGCAGAAGATCTTGTTACTTATTCTTCTGTTCCAGTTACAGAATATTTTAACTTGTTCGGGTACTGTAATGGTCAGCCTTTTCAATGACCATTCGCTTTCAACAATAATCATTTCTCCTGAAAAAGGAGATTATGTAATTATGGCTGATGGGTATGAATTAACTATCCTTGCCGGGAATGGATTGTTGTATGTTTCAATGATGGATGATAAATTGTTGCTGAGGGACAACCTGGGAGCTTTCGGCATTTTCTCCAGGGTTTCTTTGGTATCAGATGATATAACAAGTGAGTTAAGCATAAGGCCGGTGGTACCTTCAATGAAACTGTCAGGGTATTTTGGTGACCTTGAATTGAGCGTCGACTTTGAGCGGATACGTATAATAAACCTGATTGATGAAGACCTTTACCTGGCAGGAGTGGTTGAAGCCGAATCAGGAACAGGTTCTCATCATATGTATTATATGGCTCATTCAATAATTTGCCGTACTTATCTGTATGGAAATCTTCAGCGTCATGCTGACGAGGACTTCGATCTTTGTGATGGTATACATTGCCAGGTTTATAAAGGCAGGCTTACCGGGAATGAAACAATTTGTGAGGCAGTTAATATGACAACCGGAAAAGTGATTGTTAATGGCGATGAGGGGTTAATTACAGCTGCATTTCATTCGAATTGTGGTGGCGAAACTGCCAGTTCTGAGGATGTCTGGCTCATTTCACGACCCTATCTGAGATCAGTGAAGGACGAGTGGTGCAGCAAAAAGCCTTCAGCAAGCTGGCAAAAGAAGGTAAATATTAATGAATGGGAGAAATATCTGATTTCACTGGGACTTGAAAAAAAAGATATACCAGCTAATCCGATTGATTTCAGGTTCAGTCAGCCGAAACGAAACACTCTGTACCGCCTGAAAAAGTTTACAGTTCCCCTGATAAGAATAAGAAATGACTGGGCCCTCCGTTCTGCCTTTTTTAATCTTGAATATCCCGGACAGGGCCAGGATCTGATCTTTCATGGGAAAGGATACGGACATGGCGTGGGGTTATGCCAGGAAGGAGCAATGGAGATGGCTTCCAGAGGATATAATTTTACGCAAATATTAAAGTTCTACTATACAAACATAAGCATAACCGATGTTGAACATCTGTTTTAATAAAGTTTAAGGTAACCTGGTTATACAACACACATTATGATCGCATTAGTTCAAAAGGAAGTAGGAAGTTTTTTCAGTTCACTTACAGGGTATATTGTAATCATTGTATTTCTTGTTATAAACGGACTGTTTATTTGGGTATTCCCGGGTGAGCTTAATATTCCGGACAGCGGATACGCCACTCTTGATACACTGTTTATTATTTCTCCGTGGGTTTTTTTATTTCTGGTGCCTGCCGTAACTATGAGGATGTTTTCCGAGGAGAAGAAATCCGGAACCATGGAACTATTGCTGGTGCGTCCTCTCACCGATTTGCAGATTGTCCTGGCCAAGTTTTTCGCTGCCGTGGTACTGGTTCTTATTTCTCTGCTGCCTACTCTGGTTTATGTATGGTCTGTTTACAGTCTTGGAAATCCCGTCGGGAACCTTGATACAGGGGCAATCTGGGGTTCATATATCGGATTGTTTTTCCTGGCAGGTGTTTATGCCTCGATCGGAATTTTTTCTTCATCACTTACAGAAAATCAGATAGTGGCTTTTATTATTGCCGTTCTGGTCTCATTTTTTTTCTTTACAGGATTTGAAATGTTAAGTGCTCTCCCATTACCTGAAGCAATTGAGGGGCTTCTTTTGTATTCAGGAATAAATGAACATTACAGGTCAATTAGCAGGGGCGTGGTTGATACACGTGATCTGGTTTATTTTGTTTCTGTAATAGCAATTTTTATTTTTTTAACGCGTACTGTACTTCAAAGCCGGAAGTGGTAAAATTGTCTTTAAAATATGAACAAGATAGAATATAAGAAACAACAGCTGGCAAGACTTTTCTTTTTAATCGGTTCACTGGTTTTAATCAATTTTGTTTCCAATATAGTTTTTATGAGGATTGATCTTACCGCCGATAAAAGGTACACTCTTTCCCCGGCTACAATTGAAGTGCTGGAGGAGGCTGACGACATAATTCATATCCGGGTTTACCTTGATGGTGATCTGCCGGTCGGATTCAGGCGCATGCGCACTGCGGTAAGGGAAATGCTTGACGAATTCAGGGTAGTTGCGAAAATGAAGATACATTATGAATTTATTGATCCTTCTGATATTGACGATAGCGGAATGCGCGACGAATTTTACAGGCAATTGTATGACAAGGGGTTAAGACCGACAAATATTGAGATAACAGAATCAGGTGGGGGAAGATCTCAAAAAATGATCTTTCCGGGCGCCCTGGTAACATACAAGGGAATGGAAATGCCTGTGAACCTGCTTAAAAATAATCCTGCACTGCATGCCGACCAGAACCTGAATAATTCCATACAGGGTTTGGAATATGAGTTTGTAAGTTCCTTCCATTCAGTGTTATATCCGGAAACAAAAAAGGTAGCATTCCTTGAGGGCCACGGAGAGCTCGATGAAATGCTTGTCGCAGGAGTGACCGATGCCATGGCACGTTATTACGACATCTTCCGTGGCAGCATAAATGAAAATGACTTGCGGTCACTGGATGATTACCAGGCCCTTATTATTGCCAAGCCTCAAACACCTTTTTCAGAAACACAAAAATATATTATAGACCAGTACATAATGAACGGCGGGAGGGTAATGTGGTTTATCGATCCGGTCGCTATCGACCTTGACAGCCTGACCTATGCAAGCGAAGCCATTGCACTGGCCAGGGATATTAATATTGACGATCTTTTGTTCAGGTATGGGGTCAGGGTCAATCCCAACCTGGTAATGGACATCAATTGCCTGCTTATCCCCGTTAATGTGGCTCTTGCTGAAGAACAGGCAAGGTTCGTTCCGGCACCCTGGTACTTTTCGCCTCTGCTTGAAGGCAATGAGGGACATCCGGTGACTCGCGGACTGAATTATGTTCTGGCTGAATTTGCCAGTGTTATTGATACAGTTGAAACCAGTGCCGAGATCAGCAGAAGTGTTTTATTGCGCACTTCAGGAGCGACCCGGGTATTGAATGCTCCCCTGATGGTATCACTGGAAATGGCACAGATGCAACCCGACCGGCGCAATTTCAACCTTTCAAATCAACCGGTTGCAGTTATGCTTGAAGGGAAATTCAATTCAGCATTTGCCAACAGGCTGGTTTCCGGAATTATCGGAAGAGAAGATAATTCATTCAGGGAAACCGGTGATCCGACCCGGATGCTGGTGGTTTCTGACGGCGATATTATCAGAAATGATGTTTCGGTTTCAGGTGGAGTACCGGAACCATTACCTCTGGGGTACGACAGGTATTCGAGGCAGACTTACGGAAATCAGGAGTTTGTAATGAATGCCCTGAATTATTTACTTGATGAGACCGGTTTAATGGAACTACGTACACGTGAGCTTCAACTCCGCCTCCTCGACCGATCAAGGGTACGTGAGCAAAAAACAAGATGGCAGTTAATCAATATGATGGTGCCATTGCTGTTTGTAATAATCATCGGATTATTTTATAACCACATAAGAAAAAGGTATTTTGCCAAAATCTGAAGCTGTTCAAGATGAAGAACTACATAACCCATTTTATTTTTTTCATATTACTTGCACTGGTGACCCTGTTCCTCTATCAGATTCGAAGGAGCACAACTCTTGATGGCCGGCAAATGGATTTTGCCATAACCAGGCCTGGATCTGTAAGTGAGATCACCATAAGCGGATCTGATGGTGAGGTTAATCTGGAAAAAACAGAAAGCGGACAATGGCTGCTTAATTCACAATATGAAGCCAGGGAAAAGGCGGTAGATATCTTGTTGCAGACACTGGTCCGCTTGAGGGTAACCTCTCCTGTGCCACTATCAGTTGCCGGTGAACTTATGAATAAATTCGAAGTTGAAGGAACTAGAATTGATTTTAAAACAGGAAGAAGGAAAATCAGCTATCTGGTTCATTCTGATGGGACAGAGTCTCCTACCTATATGACAAAACAGGGATCAGACCAGGCATTCGTGGTCGAGGTTATAGGTTTCTCGGGTCACACGGCATCGCTTTTTATAAGCGATGAGGCTTATTGGAGGCCGAATGTCCTGTTTAACTTCCATGTTAATGAAATTGCTGAAGTGGCCATTCAGCATAAAGACCCGGATGAAGAATCCTTCAGGCTTACCAGGTCTGCTCAAATGGAATTTGAACTTTACAGTTTTCCCTCGAATACCCAGATGGAGAATATAAATGATTCCCTGGCCATAAGATATCTATCCAACTTTTTTTATACTCCTTATGAACGTTCTGCAGGGAGTTCAGAAAAAAGCATGATAGATTCACTTTCAGCTATTCAGCCCGATCACATTATCAGAGCAGCGAATTATCAAGGTGATGAGGTGGAAGTGTCTCTCTTTAAAATAGTTGTCGGCGATCTGTCTGGCGAACAGACAGAATATGATCCATTCAGGCTGAATGCCCTGATCAATGATAAAACTGAAGTGGTAACAGTGCCATACCAGTCGGTCGACCTCTTACTAAGATCTGCATCTTACTTCTACCCCTAAACATGAACAGTCCGGTTTTTTGTGATCAAAAGCCATGGTGCTGGCATACTGTTGATCTGTTTTCAAGTTCGTATTGTTAAGGTTATTTTTTTTTCGTATTATTGATATTTACTATTCCTGACTTAAGTACTGATAAACAAAGAAGTTAAACCTTTTGAGCTCACATCTTTAATAATAAACTAAATCATTTTATATGAAGTTCGTAATTTCCAGCACTGATCTGCTTAATCATCTGCAGGCTGTAAGCAGGGTTATCAGCACCAAAAACACATTACCTATACTAGATAATATTTTATTCAGGCTACAGGATAATGAGCTGATTATTACCGCATCTGATCTGGAATCAACCCTTACAACAAGGATGACTCTTGAGAACTCCGCAGGTGATGGCCTCATCGCTATCCCGGCAAGACTCCTTACTGATACTTTAAAGGAATTTCCAGAACAACCTCTGACATTTGATATATCAACTGATAATTTCTCAGTGGTAATTAGTTCGGAAAATGGTAAATTCAGCATTGTCGGTCAGAATGGCGAGGACTTCCCCCAATACCCGCTGCTGAAAGATGATCTTAAAAAGACCGTCAGGATGGCTGCGGATGTTCTGCTTTATGGAATTTCCAAAACTATTTTTGCCACAGCCGATGATGAATTACGGCCAGTTATGAATGGAGTTTTTCTTGAGTTCTCGCCTGAAAACATGACCTTTGTCGCATCAGATGCGCACAAGCTTGTACGTTATAAGAGGTTTGATGTAACTACCGAAACTGAAGCCTCTTTTATCCTGCCCAAAAAACCGGCATCACTGCTGAGAAATATTCTTGCCCGGGAAAAAAATGATGTAATTATTGAGTTTGACGACAAAAACGCTCTTTTCACACTGACCGACTATAAGCTGGTTAGCAGGCTTGTTGAAGGTAACTATCCGAACTACAGTTCGGTTATCCCGGCAAATAATCCGAACAAGATGGTTGCTGACAGGCTTGACCTGATAAACAGTCTCCGAAGAGTTTCTGTTTTTTCAAACCAGGCAAGTAACCTTGTAAAACTTGAACTTGGCACAAATCAGGTCACAGTATCAGCCCAGGATATTGATTTCAGTATTTCCGCCTATGAAAAGCTTCAGTGTCAGTATGAAGGAGAAGAGATGGAGATAGGATTCAAGTCAACCTTTCTTATTGAGATCCTTAATAACCTTGCTTCCCGCGAGGTGGTGCTGGAAATGAGTGACCCATCCAGGGCAGGGCTGTTGTTTCCGATGGAGAAGGACAGTAGTGATGAAGACCTCCTTATGTTGCTTATGCCAATGATGATCAATGTCTGATATGCAGATAAAGTTAAAGAATCCACTTGTAATTTTTGATCTTGAAACTACCGGTACAGATGTAGTAAACGACAGGATCGTTGAGATTTCCTATTTAAAGGTTTATCCGGATGGGAGGGAGGAGAGTAAAACCTGGCTGGTGAATCCAGGCAGGCCAATTCCTGCTGAGGTAACTGCTATTCATGGTATTTCTGATGATGATGTTAAGGATGCCCCTCCTTTCCAGATGATTGCCCAGACCCTTGCCAATGAATTTGAAGGATGTGATTTTGCCGGTTTTAATTCCAACAGGTTTGATATTCCGCTGCTTGCCGAAGAGTTTTTGAGGACTAACGTCGACTTTGACATGAAAAAGCGCAAGTTCGTCGATGTGATGGTTATATTCATGAAGATGGAGCAGCGGAACCTGGCTGCTGCTTATAAATTCTATTGCAATAAGGAGCTTACAAATGCACACAGTGCAGAGGCTGATACAAGGGCAACTTTTGAAATACTGCAGTCGCAGATAGGCAGATATGATGACCTTGAGAATGATGTCGAATACCTTTCAAAATTTTCTGCACATACAAGAAACGTTGATTATATGGGGAGGATAGTATATAATGATCAGGATGTGGAGGTTATTAATTTTGGAAAATATAAGGGAGTGCCTGTTGAAGATGTTCTCGCTAAGGACCCGGGATACTATAGCTGGATAATGAATGCAGATTTTCCTCTTTATACAAAAAAAGTGCTGACGAGTATAAAGTTAAGGAAATTCAACAAGTAAACCCCCTCTTTCCGGGAGGAGGCTTCTTAGATCAGCCAGGGCATAACCTTCTCACTTTATTTGATAAATAAACTTATGAAGATAATATGTATAGGCCGGAATTACGCCGATCATGCAAAGGAGCTTAATAATCCCCTTCCTGTCAAACCGGTATTTTTTCTTAAACCTGACTCTGCGCTTGTATATGGTAACAAGCCTTTTTTCTATCCTGATTTTTCTTCGAATATTCATCATGAAGTTGAGTTCGTAATAAAGATTAACCGCCTGGGTCGCAGTATCGACAAGAAGTTTGCTTACCGGTATTACGATGAGATCGGTGTCGGTATAGACTTTACTGCGAGGGATCTGCAGGATGAATGCAAGAAAAACGGATTGCCATGGGAGATATCAAAGGCTTTTGATAATTCCGCACCGCTGGGTAATTTCGTTTTACTTAAGGATATCCCCGACCCTTCAAACATGTCCCTTCGCCTTGATATTAACGGGAAGACTGTGCAGCAGGGGAGTTCTGCTGATCTTATTTTCTCTTTTGATGAGATAATATCATATGTGTCAAATTTTATTACCCTGAAAATAGGCGACCTGATCTTTACCGGCACCCCGGCAGGCGTAGGCCCTGTCAAAAAAAGCGACAGGCTGCAGGCATTTATCAATGATACAATGCTGCTCGATTTCTATGTAAGGTAGCCATAGTTTGATGCAGAGGCTGTTTGAAACGGTATTCCCCCGCCTAATGAAAAAGCCGTAAAGAAAATCAAAGTTTTTTTCGTTAAGAAAACCTTGTTGTTTGAGCGCAGCGAGTTCAAGGTTTTTAGAAAAAAGCTTGGATTTTCAGGCTTTGTAATGTAGCGCGGCACTTTTTTGGTTACTTTTTTTTGCTGCAGAAAAAAAGTAACAAACAAACCTAAACCATTCCTGCAAACCCCATGAAAGCCATTGCAAGGAGTCCGGCAGTAACAAGGATAATTGGGTTGCCCCGCATCCCTTTCGGCACGTCTACAAGCTCGAGCTGCTCACGGATACCTGCAAGTATTACCAGGGCCAGTGTGAAACCTATTGCATGAGAAATGGCAAAAACAACTCCTCCCATCAGAGTGAACTCCTGCTGGATAACAAGGATGGCAACGCCGAGTATGGCACAGTTGGTAGTCATGAGCGGAAGAAAAATGCCAAGGGCCTGGTAGAGCGGGGGACTAACTTTTTTCAGGATTATTTCAACCATCTGCACCAGCGATGATATTACCAGGATATAGGTAACTGTTCTCAGGTAAATCAGGTCAAAGGGAATAAGAATGTAATGTGAAATGAGGTAGGTCACTATCGCAGCAATTGTCATTACGAACATTACTGCTCCACCCATCCCGGCAGCCGTCGATATTTTGCCCGATACCCCGAAAAAGGGACACAGTCCGAGAAACTGCGCAAGAACTATATTATTTACGAGGATAGCCGATAATACAATTACAATATACTCCATGTCTGTTACTATTTCTGTTTGTTAAGTTTGTTGGCGAGGGCTATGAGGTAACCCAGTGCTATAAATGCGCCGGGTGCAAGTATAAATACCAGCATGCCGTCTCCTTGTATGAACTGCATTCCAAAAAGGGCATTTCCTCCGAGTATTTCCCTTGAAGCGCCAAGAAGAGTGAGAGCAACGGTAAAGCCAAGACCCATACCGGCACCGTCAACTATCGATGAAAAAGGAGTGTTCTTAGAAGCAAAAGCCTCTGCCCGGCCAAGTACAAAGCAGTTGACAACAATAAGTGGAATAAAGAGTCCCAGTTGTTCATGAAGAGGCGACATATAAGCTGCCATCACAAGATCTACAATTGTAACAAATGATGCAATAACTACAATATAGCAGGGAATCCTGACTTTATTCGGAACAAAATTCTTTATCAGCGAGATCACCAGGTTTGACATAATAACCACGAACATGGTTGCAAGTCCCATGCCCATGCCATTAAACGCAGAGGTTGTTGTGCCAAGGGCCGGGCATAAACCGAGCATAAGGACAAATACCGGATTCTCCCTGAATATTCCATTGGTGAAATTTTTTACCTGGTCCATATCAATTTTTTCAATTATCGTATTATCATGAGGCCTTTTTCTGTTGAACCCTTCCGGGGAAATGCCATGTCAGCCTGCCCTTTACTTATTACCTGCTTCCCTCGGAAAAAACTTCCCATGCCGCCCTTACTGCATCGCAATAGGCACGTGATGTAACCGTGGCACCACTTATTGCATCTATAACTCCACCATCTTCAATGATCTCAAGTTGTTCATTTGCAGGGTCCCTGCCCGCGAACTGAAGATGAAAATCTGACCTTGCATTTTCAATAAGGTCGCCATAGTTTGGAGTTTCATTATGTTCAAGTGTTACTACACCGGTAATGATGCCTTCAGGACTAAAGCCTACCAGCAGTCTCAACGGTCCTCTGAAGCCTGATTCAACATATGTCTCAACTGCAGTTCCTGTAATCCTTCTGCCTCTTCTTCCCGGATAAAGGTTATAAACCCTTTCGTTATATACTACCTGGTATTGCTCATTTTCCGGTATATTGCCATAATCAGGAAGTGCATAGATCATTGCTTCCTCCCTGGAGGGAAGGGAAATTGACCCGTCCGAATCTTTATTCATATATACGTCCCATGCTCTCTGCACAGCTTCACAATAAGCCCGCGAACTTATGGTTGTTGCGGTAATGCCATCGACATCGCCGCCATCCTGCCTTACTCTCAGGCGGAAATCCTCAGGGTTCCTGCCTTCGAACTGAACACTGAAGTCGGATTTTCCGCTCTCCATTTTGTCACCGAGTCCGGGAGTCTCCTTATGCTCAAGAACCTCAATGCCATTTATAGTGCCGTCAGGAAGTAACCCTACCATCAGCTTAATAGTCCCGCTGAATCCGCGGTGGGTAAATGTTTCAACTGCTGTTCCGACATGAACACCATCTTTCATGGCCGGATAGAAAACGAGATCGCCGCCGGGAGTTTCTATGTTGTAACCCTCTTCAGACGGATCATTATCAAATGAAGGCACTACTGAACTTATGGCCTCATTTTTTTTAACTGCCCTTGCCATCTCGATAGGCTCAATTGTTAGCTCATAAATAAATCCAAGCAGCGACGATGCAACCAGTGTTATCACGAAGAGTGCCATGACCATATTTAAAAAAGTAGATTCTTTTTTAGCCATTTTTCACCTCCTCTCCAAATCTTTTTGGTTTGACTGACTTATTAATTATCGGGACAAAGGCATTCATAATAAGTATTGCGAAGGAGACCCCTTCAGGATAAGCACCGAAAACTCTTATGGCAACTGTTATCACACCTATGCCTATTCCGAAAATCCACATTCCTTTCGGCGTCATTGGTGATGTGACGTAGTCGGTGGCCATATAAAGAGCACCAAGCACTAATCCCCCGCTTAGAATATGAAAGAGTGGATCGGCGTTGTCGTAAGGATTAATCAGCCACAAAATGCCTGTGAATATAAAGACCGAAAGCAGGATCGATGCAGGGATGTGCCATGTTATTATTTTTTTCAAAATCATGTATATACCACCCGCAAGGAGTGCAAGGACTGAGATCTCTCCCACACTGCCACCAAGGTTACCAATGAAAAGATCCATGTATGCGGGCACTTTTTCCACAAGCTGAGACATGGGAACTCCCGATGATAACCCTTCCTTTATTATTGCCAGTGGTGTTGCACCGGTTACCGCATCGGTGTATTGCAGTCTTGAGATAACAGGTTCAGGCCAGCTTGTCATCTGTACAGGGAATGAGATCATTAGAAATACCCTTCCAACCAAAGCCGGATTAAACGGATTGTTCCCCAGTCCCCCGAAGGATAACTTGCCAACACCTATCGCAACGAGCGCACCGATTATTATTATCCACCAGGGCAGGTTTGAGGGGACATTGAAAGCAAGTAACAATCCCGTTATTAATGCCGAACCGTCACTGATGGATGGTTGTACCTTCATAAGGTGCTTCTGGATCAGGTATTCAAATCCAACACAAGAGACAATTGAGATTAAAGTTACTATAAGGGCTCCAATGCCGAAAAAATAAACTGAAACAAAAAGTGCAGGCAGGAGGGCATAAACAACACCGTACATCATTTTTTTTACGGTGTCTTCTCCATAGGCATGTGGTGAGGGTGATACGGTAATTAATTTGTCCATTATTGTTTCCTTGATCTGATGATTTTACTTACTGTCCATTTACCCAGTCGGATATAATCCAGTAATGGTCTGCCGGATGGACAGATATAGCTACAGGACCCGCATTCCATGCAGTCCATAACACTTTCATTTTCCACCAGATCCCATTTCTTTCGTTCTGATGCCGCAGCCAGCAAATAAGGCTCCAGTCCCATAGGGCAAACATTTACACACCTTCCGCAACGAATGCAGTTCACCTGCGGCTTCCGTAATGATTCATCCTCAGGTATTATAAGTATGCCTGAAGTCCCCTTTGTTACCGGTGCATCTAGAGTGTTAAGTGCCTTACCCATCATGGGGCCGCCATTGATTATCTTACCGGTATCTTCAGGCAGTCCTCCGGCTGCCTCAATCAGGGCGGTTACCGGGGTGCCTATCCTCACCATGAAATTGGATGGATTCGATACCTTTTTACCCGTTACTGTCACAACTCTTTCAATCAAAGGCTTGTTCTTCTGTACTGCTTCATATACGGCATATGCAGTTCCGACATTATGCACAACAGTACCTATATCAATAGGCAGGCCTCCTGAAGGTACCTCCCTGCCAATCAGGGCTTTTATCAGTTGCTTTTCACCTCCCTGCGGGTATTTAACCTGCAGGGCAACAACCTCTGTTCCCTGATATTCCCTGGCAAGAGTTTTAAGGTGGCTTATTGCATCAGGTTTATTATTTTCAATTCCAATTATGGCCCTGGTAACATTCAGTGACTTCATAAGGAGCTGGATACCAATCATCAGCTCTTCCCCTTTTTCAAGCATGAGCCTGTGATCAGAGGTAAGGCACGGCTCACATTCAACACCATTGATAATAAGAGTATCTGCCTTTTTCCCCTTAGGCACTGAAAGTTTGATATGTGATGGGAAAGTTGCTCCACCAAGTCCGACGACCCCGCCTTTCAGGGTTTTTTCTACAATTTCAGCTGCCGTCAGGCTGAGATTTTTCACCAGCGAAGAACTTGTATCTATGCCCTCTTCCCAGACATCTTCAGAGGTCTTTATTGTTACGGCCATACGTTTATAGCCGCTGCTATCCATTATATAATCAACTTTCGTTACTGTTCCTGTTACAGAAGAATGAATATTTGCAGATACAAAACCAGAGCTTTTCGCAATTATCTGCCCTGTCTTCACCATGTCACCCTTTTTCACCACAGGTTCTGAAGGAGCTCCTATATGCTGGGATATAGGTATGCTTACCGATTCTGGCAAAGGGGGTATCTGAATAGGACTGTCGGCCGAAAATTTATTTTCGGGCGGATGAATGCCACCTTTATGGAAAGTTTTTAACACGATTTCAATTTAATTTATAATTAAATATGGCTCCCGACTTATTTTTCTTCATTAACTGTTTCTGCAGCAACCTTTCGAACCGGGAACCCAATCTCAATGATTGCATTGGTCGGGCACTCGGGAACACATTTCCTGCATAGCCTGCATTTAACAGGGTCTATATATGCGAGATTATTTTCAAGAGTAATTGCCTCATAGGGGCAGACCTTTACACATTTTCCGCATCCAATGCAGGCGACCTTACAGCTTTTCCGTGCAACTCCGCCTTTTTCTTCATTTATGCATGCTACGTAAATTTTCCTGTCCTTTTTATTTTTCTTTCTTAACTCAATGATATTTCTGGGGCAAGCTACTACGCAAGCATTGCAGGCAGTACAGTTCTGATCGTCAACAACAGGAAGCTTCGTTACAGGGTTCATGAAAATAGCATCAAACCTGCATGCCTCGACACACTCACCAAGTCCGAGACACCCATGCGGACATCCCGATTCTCCTGTATAGAGTGCCGACTCAATGGTGCACGATGAGGCTCCGTTATATATACTGATCTTCTCTCTTTTGCCTGAAGATCCTGCACATCGCACAACAGCCACCAGAGGTTCTTTTGAGGTGATTTCCTTACCCAGTATAGTGGAAATCCTGGCCATAGATTCCTTGCTGCTGACCGGGCAATTCAACGGAGCAATGTCATCTGCCTTTACCAGAGCCTCTGCAAAGGCACGGCATCCAGGCAAGCTGCAACCTCCGCAGTTTGCACCTGGCAGTTCCTCTTCAACCTTATCAATGCGGGGATCTTCAATAACATTGAACTTCCTGGCAACAAGAAAAAGAATCATAGCCGCAGCCGTTCCAATTGCACTGACAGTTATGATTGAATATATTATTATGTCACTCATTTATATTAATTTCCCACCCGGCGGCGCCGGATAAATTATTAAAAATCATACATCTTTGATCTGTGGAAAGGAAAGAAACATCTTCCCTTCCATAGTATTTATTGCATATTGTTCTATTTGAAACCATAAGCAGTAAATGAATTTGTTATAGTTTTTTAAGCGTGAACGAGAACTCTCTTTTCAGGTTGTCTCTGAAATACCAGAGAACAAGGTAGTAAGGGGCTAATGAGACAATAGACAGAATCCCGGCAAGACCCTCGTTTATGCCAAGGGAAACCAATGTAACCAGGATAAACAGCAAAACAAAGAATGGTAATATATACCCCAGTCCAAGAGCTTTAATTCCCAGTGATTGTTCAAGAATGACCCTTATCTCTTCACCAACCCTGTAGCTGTCAGGTTGCGGACTGGTTATGTCAATTGTCTTCTCGCTGCTGTCACTTATTGAGCAGGACCCTTTTGCCTTGCAATGACCACATGCAGATTCCTGAACTATGCTAACCCTTATCAGGTTTCTGCTGATCTCACTTATTATACCCAGATGTTCAACAGTTCCGGAAGAGGCCATTTCTTTCCAGTATTAGAAAAATACAAAAATATTGATGTTTAGATATTAAAGATTGTCATTTGTCATGTTTTCCATTACCGAAAATAATTTATAATCAGTATAAATTGCTTATCCTATTTTTCCCCATTCCTCAATTTCCGGATGTATTTTGTGGAGCTGTTTAATGAAAACTGCATTATGCGGCTTTTCAAGCAGGGGATCCGATTCAAGGATTTCCAGAGCCAGGCCTCTGGCATATTCAAGTATCCGGCTATCTTTCCCAAGATGCGAAATTTTCAGTTCAAAAGGATATCCACTCTGCATTGTGCCTTCAAGATCGCCTGGTCCGCGCAGTTTCAGGTCGGCCTCGGCAATCTCAAATCCGTCATTTGTTTCTGTCATTGTCCTGATCCTTTGCCGGGCTTCATTTGAAAGCTTGTGTGAAGTCATCAGTATACAGTACGACTGATCAGCTCCCCTGCCTACCCTGCCTCTCAACTGATGCAACTGTGACAATCCGAATCTTTCAGCACTTTCGATTACCATTACCGAAGCATTTGGCACGTCAACGCCTACTTCTATAACTGTTGTTGCAACCAGAATATTTGCCCTTCCGGAAATAAACTGCTGCATACCTGTTTCTTTATATCCAGGCTTCATTTTGCCATGTACAATCGCCACAACGTAACCGGGCGGAGGGAATTCCCTTGAAATACTTTCGAACCCGTCTTCCAGGTCCTTGTAATCCATCTTCTCCGATTCTGTTATAAGCGGGTAGACTACATAGATCTGCCTTCCGAGCGAGATCTGTTCATGCATAAACCCGAAAAGCCTTTCTCTTTTTGAGTCGAAATAGTGGGCAGTTACAATTGGCTTGCGGCCGGGAGGCAGTTCGTCAATAACCGACACTTCAAGATCTCCGTAAACCGTCATGGCCAGGGTTCTTGGTATGGGAGTTGCCGTCATAACCAGCATATGAGGAGGATCTGTGTTTTTCTTCCACATCCTTGCCCTCTGGGCAACCCCAAACCTGTGTTGTTCATCGATAATGACCAGGCCAAGTTTGCCGAACTGCACACTCTCCTCAATTAATGCATGAGTGCCGATCAGTATATTCAGTTCTCCTGATCTTAACTGATCGTGCAAAACAGCACGATCTTTCTTTCTTGTGGAGCCAGTAAGTAATCCGATTTTAACAGAAAGCTTATCCAGGATCCTTGATACGGTAAACAGATGCTGGGAGGCAAGAATCTCAGTGGGCGCCATCAGACATGTCTGGTAACCATTATCGATGGCAATAAGCATGCACATAATTGCAACAAGAGTCTTTCCGCTCCCCACATCTCCCTGGAGAAGCCGGTTCATTTGTTTGCCCGAACCCATATCTTTGCGAATCTCCCTGATTACTTTCTTCTGGGCTGAAGTGAGTTCAAACGGAAGGTGGTCATTGTAGAAATCATGAAACAGGTCTCCGACCCTGGAAAAGACGAAGCCACTAATTTTATGGGCTCTCCCTGCCTTAAGCCTGAGAATATTAAGCTGGAGGTAAAACAATTCTTCAAATTTTAGCCTTGCCTCAGATTTTCTGAGTTCTTCAGCACTTTGAGGAAAATGAATGTTCAATAACGCATCGTTTATTCCGGGTAATCCTGTTCTTTTTAAGAGCTCCGCAGACAATGTCTCGTCAATCTTGCCGTAAACTATATTTAATAACCTGCTTTGCAGCTTCTGAATCACCCGTGTTGTTATATAACTGTTTTTCAGTTTTTCAGTTGTAATATAAAAAGCCTGCAGTGAGGCATTTATAGTCTTTTCTTCTTTCCCTGGCTCCTCCATTTCAGGATGTACCAGATTGACCTTGTTATTAAAAACTGTAGGTTTGCCGTACACAAAGAATGGTTTTCCGGGTTTAACCAGATCCATTACCCATCTGAGGCCTTTAAACCAGATCAGTTCAATACTTCCGGTACCATCAGAAATTATTGCCGTCAGTCTCTTATTCCTTGCAGAACCGGCGAGGCTGGTACTCAATATCTTACCTTCGAACTGGATATAAGGAAGGTCTCCTGTAATCTGGGCAATTGTATAATATTTTGTCCGGTCAACATGCTTAAATGGAAAATAATACAACATGTCCCTGTACGTGCTGATATTAAGTTCCTTTGCAAGCAGTTCTGCCCTCCTGGGTCCTACTCCCGTGAGGTATTTAATTTCTCTGTCAAGTATATCCGGGGCCATATACAAAAATTATTTTACTGCCTTAAAATATGAGGTATAATCAGAAAGTGTCGGATTAAATACTTCTTATCAAATTTCAAGAACATATTAATATTCTGATTTTTTAATCCTGAACACAATTTTTCAAACGAAATATAATCGCAGCTGACAATGCCGGAATAATCATATATTTAATAAGTTAGTTGTCCATTTGAAAGATAACCGGGTACCAATGGATTTTAATGTTGGGTTACAGGTTTAAAAAACTGTAATTTCGCAATTCGCCTAAACCGCAAATGAATCATGGGCAAAATTAAACTTTTAATTAAATATATAGTCTATAGAATAGTTCGCACAGGAGCCGGCGGACATGGTATACACTCACCGTTTGTATATGAGTTTAACCGTAAGGTTCTTAACAGCAGGATTTATTATGACGAATATGCAGAATTAAATGAATATCGAAACAGATTGGTTAAAAGACGGGAGATAATAGAGGTAAGTGATCATGGGGCAGGATCTCAGGTTTTTTCTTCTTCTCTGCGCAGTGTTTCCGATATTGCAAAACATGCCGGCAGCAGCAGGAAAACAGGGAGAATGATATTCAGGCTTGCAAGGCATCTTAAGGCAGATGTGTCGGTTGAGCTTGGTACATCACTCGGACTGGGTACTATATGTCTGGCAAGGGGTTCTGCGACAGGGAAGGTTTACAGCATTGAGGCATGTCCCATCCAGCACAGGCTTGCCTCGTACGAACTTGCGGGGGCGGGGATAGAGAATGTTGAACTGATTAACGGATCGTTCACTGAAAAACTTCCTGAATTATTGGGGAAGCTGGATAAATTAGATATTGTTTATTTCGACGGTGACCACCGTAAAGAGTCTGTTGTCTGGCAGTTCACTCAATGCCTTGCGAAAGTTTCAGCAGACACAGTCTTTGTAGTTGGCGACATAAACTGGTCGCTGGGAATGAACGAAGCCTGGAAAATAATTATTAATGATCAGCGAGTCAGTTTTTCGGTTGATCTGTTTTATTGCGGACTGGTTTTTTTCAGGAAGGGGATGGCCAGGCAACATTTTAAACTAAGATTTTAAGAATAACTTAAAAATATTGTTAAAGGATTTTCATTTTACGCTATTATAGTATAAATTCGGTTTTTTTTGAACAGGCATTAAAACAACTTTAATTAAAATATCCGTATGGAAAAGATGATCAGTATTAAAAATCTGGTAAAGAATTATAAGATAGGTACAATTGTTGTCAGGGCTCTGCGCTCAATTTCTATTGACATAAATAAAAATGAGTATGTTGCTATCATGGGGCCTTCAGGCTCGGGAAAATCAACCCTGATGAATATAATCGGTTGTCTTGATACTCCAACAGACGGACAGTACATCCTGAATAATACAGATGTGAGTAAACTGATAGATAATCAGCTTGCTGAAATACGGAACAAGGAGATCGGGTTTGTTTTTCAGACATTTAACCTGCTTCCACGTTACACCGCATTTGAGAATGTCATGCTTCCTCTTGTATATGCAGGAAAATCGAAGGCAGAAAGGGTTTCCCGTGCTAATGAAGTGATGGAGAGCGTGGGGCTGACCGACAGGGTTACCCACAGGCCCAATGAACTTTCGGGTGGTCAGCGGCAGAGAGTTGCGGTAGCAAGGGCACTTGTAAACAACCCTTCAATAATACTGGCTGATGAACCTACAGGGAACCTTGATTCAAAGACATCAATAGATATTATGGCTCTCTTCGAAGATATCCATAAAAATGGTAATACCATTATACTTGTCACCCATGAAGAAGATATAGCCAGACATGCTCACCGGATTATCAGATTGCGTGACGGAGAGATAGAATCTGATAAAATAAATGAAAATCCCGTTAAACTTAATTCACCAGTTTCTGCTGTCTAAAGGCTTTTTGAACAATATTACCGGTTTCCGGTTTATCAGTTAATGCAATACCCCTGCAGGGGTATAGTGGTAAAATAATTTAACAGATGAAGATATATACAAAAACCGGAGATACAGGTGATACTTCACTTATAGGAGGCAGAAGGGTGCCAAAATACGACAACAGGATTGAAGCATATGGTACTGTAGATGAATTGATTTCCTGGATCGGACTAATAAGGGATCAGGATATTGATCCCTCAGTTGTTGAAACAATGCTTGTCATTCAGGATAAGTTAATGGTTTGTGCTTCAATTCTTGCTGCTGATTGTGAAGATTGTCCTGCCAGGATACCTGAACTTAAAGATTCAGACACAGAATTCCTTGAACAATCAATTGACAGGATGGAGACTGAATTACAGCCGCTTTCCTCATTCATACTCCCTGGTGGTCATACCATTGTCTCATGGTGTCATATTGCAAGGAGTGTATGCAGGCGGGCTGAACGGAATACTCTGAAACTTTCTGTTGAATTCACCGTTGAACCTAATGTTGTAAGGTATCTGAACAGGTTATCAGATTATTTATTCGTTTTATCCCGAAAACTGGGGAAGGATTTTAATGCAGTTGAAATTCCATGGAAACCGGGCTTGGAAATATGAATTATTTTTTTACATTTGCACCACTTTATTAAAAAGTACGTAATTAAATTTAAACGGAGATATGTATTGGACGCTTGAATTGGCTTCAAAGCTGGAAGACGCTCCCTGGCCGGCTACAAAGGATGAGTTGATCGATTATGCAATGAGATCGGGTGCTCCCCTCGAGGTGATTGAAAATCTCCAGGAGATCGAAGATGAAGGTGAGATCTATGAAAGCATTGAAGATATTTGGCCTGACTATCCAAGTAAAGACGATTTCTTTTTCAATGAAGACGAATATTGAGCTTATTTTCTGAATACATCGTCAGCGGAAACCGGACGCAGATGATCCAGCCATTGAAAATTATTTAAAATCCTTTCTTCTTCTGTCACATTTTCCAAAGGAAATAGATTAGAATCTACATCTTTCAGAAATATTATCCTGTCAGGCTTGTTTTCCCTGAGATAAATAACGAGGCTCGCGCTTGCGGCCTTATTAATTCCTATTATTTCATCATTTTCAAGAGGGTAATACAAAGTTTCAGCATTACCATCGACATTTACCCTGTAAAGTTCGCCATCCCTGATTATGCCGACAATATCCTTCCCTTTTATCTGATTATACAATCCCTCCTGTTCTTCAGAAACAATAAATGCTGTGTTTTTCATTATTATACGGTCCAGATCTCCATCGAGAGAATGGACTTCCATGAATTCGGCCGAAAGCTGACTCTCGTCCGACCATATAACTGGCTGGCCGAACATGTATATTATGGAATCCCGCATATTGTAATATATTGAATCGCATTTTCCCTGCATTTCGTTGCTGAAAAACCTTGCCCCGTAATAGGCGACCATTATCCTTACACTGTCAGTTTCCTGTCCGTTTAGTACTGGCGAAATAGTATCACCGGCGGCAACAGGTATTGTGTCGGCACCGGCGACAGATTGCCCGGCAACTGCTTGCCCTGCATCAATGGAAGGTGTTTCCCCGGCAGCAGCCTGCCCTTTGTTAATTTCGTCGACTGGTGATTTGCCGGAAACAGTATCGACGGCAGCAGTCTGCCCTGCAGGAGGTTCCCCGGCAGCAGCCTGCCCTTTGTTAATTTCGTCGGCGGTAGTTTTGCCGGCAGTGGGATCGTCAACAAATATACCTGTCTGATTTGCAGGAATCGAATCGGGACCTTCTGTAACCATTATCGGTGTGTCTGCTGTTCCGGTTATTGTCAGTTCATAAGGGCCAACGGCATCATTCAATACCGGGAGATTGTCCCTGCTGCTGAGCTGCAACCATGAACGCAGGGTATCGGCATGCATGTAAAGGGTGTCATTATCGGACATCTGTATAAGTAATGCCCTGTCTGTTACCATAGTCTGTTCCCGTTCCCGCACAAACCTGGCATAATCACCTTTTATAATTATCCTTTCAACAGTGTCGGTCACTTCTACATTTAAAAAGGCTCTGCCGAATCCCTGGCCGTTATCATAAAATATGCTGTCAGCGGCTAGTACCTGGTTGTTGTTCCTGATCTGTGCATTTTCATTGAACTGGGAAATATCGGTCTGAGTATCATACCATCCGTTCTCACAGTAAATGTTGACTTCTTCACCAAGGATGGTAGTGGGGCCGAGAAAATATGCAACCTCGGTTACTGTATTGTATCTGAGTGTATCAGATTTTATTACATAATCGGGATTGGTTATTACAACACTGTCATTGAAAAAGAACATCTTTTCCCTGGTATAGTAATAGCCCTTTACACTTTCCAGTCTGTTATCTCCATTAATTACAACTCCCCGGTTAGGGTAATATCCAAAATCATTGGCAAGATCAAAGTCAAGGAAATCAGTAGTAAGAGTTGTCTCTCTGTCGGTCAGCCTCACATTCCGGCGAACTTCGGCATACCTGGTGTTCCCGTTGTAAACAAGCCGTTCGCCATAAAGATGCAGTGTATCACCCTGATTGATATGTACATTGCCAAAGGCATGTACCATATTGGCATTCGCAAACCTGTGGGCACTGTCACATTGCATGTGAACACCCTCGTGTCTAAGCCGGACATTGCCTATTAGCCGTATAAGGTCTGAGGGCATACCTGCATAAGGCCCCTGGCCATCATCAGCATTCAGTATCTCAATCTGGGCAGGTCTTTTCCGGCCCTCCTGGGCAGCAATTTCCGGATTATAAACGAACAGAAGGCTTAACAAAAGTAATAACAGGGGATGATCCATTTTATTGAAGACTATCTGCCTACCCACTCTTCTCCGGCAAAGCCGCAGTTTCGATAAGCTTCATCAATCCTTATGTATGTATTTGCCCGTTTTTCGGCAACCCATTCCTGGAGGATCTTCTGCCTTTTCTGTTCAAGAGTCATCTGCATCAAATATGAATAGTCATCTTTAAGATTGGCTCTGTGCGGAGCAGTCTGCGATTCAAGGAACAGAATCTTGTAAAAAAGTTTGCCTCTCCCACCATCCATCCGTGATTCAAGAGGCTCAGATATTTCACCAACTGACATATCCCTGACAGCTTCATACTGGACAGGATTTAGCTGATCCAGTTCAAACCTGGAACCTCCCGTATTTGGATTAATTACAAGTCCCCCGTTCATCCTCGTATCATCATCCTGTGTATGTCTTATTGCAGCAATCCTGAAGCTGATGGTATCACTGCGTATAGCACCGGCCAGTGAATCCAGATAGGAAATTGCGTCTTCCTTGGCCTGTTCAGTTGCCTCTGCCCTGATCAGGATATGTCTTGCATTTACCTGTTCTCCCTGCCTGTCAATAAGCTGGGCAATATGAAAACCAAAGTCAGTCTCAAAAACAGGAGAAACTTTATCATCCCTTAGCGAGAAAACTACATTGGCAAATTCAGGTGCAAGATTAGCCCGTGACATATAACCCAATTCACCACCCCTGCGGGCTGAACCGGGATCCTGTGAATAAAGAACAGCCATGGTTGAAAAGCTCTCTCCGTTAATAATCCTCTGTCTTATCTCATTTAATCTCTGCCTGATCCTGAAGTTTTCGGCCTCGCTGAACTCGGGATATCTGACAATTCTCCTTATCTCCACTTCAGATGGTATCAATGGTATTTCATCCTCTGAAAGGCTGTTAAAATACCTCCTTACTTCTGCCGGTGTTGCAGTGATGTTTCCAATTATCTCATCCTGCATATAGCTTGTAATGAGCTGGTCACGTACAATATCCCTGAAGTCTTCCCTTATCTCAAGTATACTCTTATTGTAATAATCTTCAAGCTTCTGTTCCGAACCGATCTGCTGGATGAAAAACTGCAGCCTCCGGCTTAATTCAGATTCAACTTCAGCGTCTGTAACTTCAATAGAGTCAACAATGGCCTGATTCAATAACAATCTTTGTACAAGGTAATTCTCAATTAATTCACATCTTGATTCACTTGTCTGGACATAGCCCTGTGCCTGCATCTGCACTAATTCGTTTTCTATCTCAGACTGCAATACAATGCTGTTCCCGACAACAGCTACAATTCTGTCTACGACTCTCTCCTGGGCCACCAGGGAATGAAATCCGGTAACTATAAACACAGCTAAAGCAAAAAAGGTGATTCGGATCTTATTAAACATTTCTCTCGTTTTATTAATAATATTGATATGCGTTTTTACTTAATCCTTCTGTGAAGACATTCTTTTCCAGTTCATTTAGTAACTGAATTTTTCTTTTGTTTAGTATGATACTTTCGATTTTTTGACGTGCTAAAGAAATAGGCATTGGTCCGCGCGCAGCCCTGTATTCTTTTAAACCAACAAAATAGTGAAAATCAGAATCGGATACCCTGATATGGTCAACATTTGAAATATTATTTGGATTAAAAGACCCCTCCGGGAGTTCATTGAGTATTTCATCAAGGTAGATCCAGTTATCATTGAACCAGTAATAACTCACTGCATGCTCGTTTCTGTAGTTCTCGATCTGCAATAGCTCATCGTCAGACCTGAAGAATGTAAGCAGTCTGTCCCTGTCTGGAGCATCAATCGGAACTTTCAGGAAGATACCCCGTACGGCAGGTTTTTCCAGCATGAAATTAACACTGTGGCTTTCATAATACTCCTGAAGTTCATCATGGTTAATTGTTGAATCCAGCCTCTGGTTGAGCAAATGTTGCTGGTATTTGTATATAAGCAAGGATGCCCTGAATTCGGCTATCTCCTTATCAATATTTTTGTCAGTTTCAGGAAGATTGTGTTCTGCCAGCTTCAGAAAAAGCTGGTTGCGTATCCATTTGTCAATATAACCCCGGGCCATGTTTATACTATCAGCCTCGCATATGCCAGGAGGGAAAATACGTACAAGGTCTTCCCTGTACAAATAATTATTGTAGACTTTTGCAAGCGGCTCCTGTTGCCTGTTATTAAAGCTGGTACATGAAACAGAAAGTAAAACAACCAAGAACAATAAAACTGATAGCCTCATATTCGTCAAACTTAATTAATTCCTGATAAAACGTCATTATTGATTATTACATTGTATTTATTGCGGAGTTCGGTTAACCACCTCTGTTCTACGAACTCCTGGTAGTCTGCAAGTACCTCTGTCCGTACCTCCTCAAGGGTACTGGGCTTTGGTTCATTGATATTTTCAATCAGTACAAACTGATATTTGTCCTTTGTGCTGATAATGTCTGATAATCCTTCATTCCATTCTACACTGTCAGTTACTTCCCTGTCGCCAGGCTGAAATTCGCCCTTTTCCACGGTGATGATATCCTCATCTGACCGGCGGTTAATGCGGTCAATTATCCAGTTATTGTCCCTTTCTTTTCCAAACCAGTTTCTTCTGCATGCTCTCCAGAGGCCCCTTCTTGCAGTCTGTCTGTCATCAGCAGTAAATATGCTGGCTGAAACTGCCGGTTTCTGTAAATAGTTCTCTTTGTTCTTCTGATAGAACTCAACTAATCCTGAGCTGTCAGACTGTAACCCGGTCCACACCACCCTGTCGGTAATCTCATAGAACAACAGGCCATCTTCATATTCCTGCATAATCAACCTGAATTCAGGATACTTGTCCTCAAGTCTGCTTTCCTCATAATCAACAAGCCATGAATTCACAAAGTCACTGTACAGGATATCAATATATTCTTCCAGCGGCCATGGATTTACGCCGGGAGCATGCTTAACAATATAATCAGCAAATGCTTTCTGCGTGATCTTCTGGTCGTTTACCGAAAAAAGGACATTGTTTAATGACACACCGGACGGAACACTCCATGTTCCGCTAAATATGCTGTTGTCGGTTATACTGCGGAAAATATCCAGCGATGCCCGATTCTCATTGAATTCAAGTTCATCTTTAAGCTTTTCAGCCATGGACTCCATGATCAGGTCATAACGCTTGTCGGTTGACTGCCTGATCTGTTCCTTCAGGTCATTTTTTATTTCGTTATACGGTGGTATTTCTCTGCGGTCAATCAATTTAATTATATGCCAGCCAAAATCGGTCTTCACAGGTTCGGAAATATCACCCTGGTTCTCTATTGCAAATGCTGCTGTTTCAAATTCAGGCACGATCCACCCTGAACCAAACCAGGGCAGTTTTCCTCCATCACCAGAAGTATTGGCATCAGTAGAGAAGTCCCTTGCCGTAAGCTCAAAATCATATCCATGCAGAAGGTCCTGATAAATTTCCTTTATTCTCTTTTCGGCATCTGCTTCATCATACTGGTTAAATCCTGTCATTATATGGGCCACCCTGATCTCTCCCCTGGATTTTCTTTTGTCTTCCACCCTGATCAGATGATAACCAAAAGTTGTGCGCACCGGCATACTTAATTCTCCAGGTACGGCATTGTAAACATAGTTTTCAAATGCATACGGCATTTGCAGGGCAGTAAAATAACCCAGATTTCCTGAATTATTCTTTGCCGAAGGGTCGTCAGAGGTCGCACGGGCAACAACCTCAAAATTTTCATTCCCAATAAGAATCCTTTCCCTGATCTGCATGGTTTTTTCCCAGGCTAAAAGAGTATCTTCCGGATTGTGTCCGGGAGGAAGCTTCACAAGAATATGACTGGCATTGACATCATAAAGCAATCTTTCGTAAGCTTCCGCGGCCAGTTTTTCTTCCATTTCATTATCGCTGAGGTAGGGGATTGCAAGTTTCTTCCTGTACCCGGCAAGTTCATTCCGGAAGGCATCCTCTTCATGAATACCTTCATGTCTTGCATGTGTTACCTTGAGATGGAAATCTATAAAAAGATCAAGGAATTCCCGGACTGGCTGTGGCTCAGTGTCAGATGAGTTTTTTTTCCATATCCTCAGAAACTCAGACTTTGTAATTTCTCTGTCGTCTACAACCAGCAACACATCTTCTTTTTGAAGTGAAAATGATGCAGCCGGAAGAAAGAGAAAATAAAGTACAAGTAAAACAGAGTACAATCTGCCAGGTTTAACTTTAATTATTTTCAATTCTGAATGCATGAATACCCTTTTTAATTTGACATGTGATAATCCCTCCTGTAAAATAAACAACCATGAATTACACATGTTCACCGTCCCGGCGAAACTCTTTTATGCAGTTGGTTACCGGCTGTAATTAGGAGCTTCATTGGTTATCGTTACACCATGGGGATGGCTTTCATTTAGTCCTGAATTGGTTATCCTTACAAACATTGCCTCCTTTAATGTTTCAATATTTGCAGCTCCGCAATATCCCATTCCTGCCCTCAGCCCGCCTATCAACTGGTAGATGACCTCTGACAATATACCTTTATAAGGGATTCTGGCAGAAATTCCTTCAGGAACAAGCTTGCTTATATCATCTTCGACTTCCTGGAAATATCTGTCTTTCGATCCATGCTGCATCGCTTCAATTGACCCCATCCCTCTGTAAGACTTGAATTTCCGCCCGTTATAGATAATTGTTTCTCCTGGTGACTCCTCTACACCTGCCAGAAGTGACCCTGCCATTATTGAGTCGGCTCCTGCTGCAATTGCCTTGACAATATCTCCGGAATATCTTATGCCGCCATCTGCTATTACAGGAACCCCTGTTCCTTTAATTGCAGAAGCTACTTCATATACGGCTGTTAACTGAGGAATGCCTACACCGGCAATTACCCTGGTTGTGCAGATAGATCCGGGTCCAATGCCAACCTTTACTCCGTCTGCTCCTGCTGCAACCAATGCTTTGGCTGCATCGCCGGTACCAATATTGCCAACTATTATATCAACCGCGCCGGTTCTCTTTTTTGCTTCCGCAAGCAATTTGAAAACACCTTCTGTATGGCCATGGGCGGTATCGATAACTATAGCATCAACCCCAGCCTCCAGCAGCGAATCAATTCTCTTCAGAGAATCTTTTGTCACTCCTATACCGGCAGCTACTCTTAATCTCCCTTTTTCATCCTTACATGCCCATGGATTGTCTTTAACCTTTGTGATATCCTTGTAAGTCAGCAACCCGATAAGCTTGTTATTTTCATCAATAACAGGCAGTTTCTCAATTTTGTGTTGCTGAAGCAGGTCTGTTGCCTTTTCTAAATTTGTTTGAGTCGTGGTAATAATTTTATCCCTTGTCATGACCTCACTGATTGGACGGCTCATATTGTTCTGGAATCGCAAATCTCTGTTCGTAACAATGCCAATCAGAGTCCCGTCATTCTCAACAACCGGAATTCCGCCAATCTTGAACTCCTTCATCAGCTTCATGGCATCTCCCACTGTATTATCTTTCTCAATGGTAACCGGATCGTAAATCATGCCGCTTTCAGCCCTTTTTACTACTTTTACCTGCCTGGCCTGTTCTTTAATGCTCATGTTCTTATGAATAACGCCTATGCCTCCCTGACGTGCTATTGCAATTGCCATCGCAGCTTCTGTAACTGTATCCATTGCCGCAGAAACAATGGGGGCATTGATCTTTATATTTCTTGAAAACATCGATGAAATATTAACATCCTTGGGTAATACATCAGAATATGAGGGAATTAGGAGAACGTCATCGAAAGTTAACCCTTCACCTTTTATCTTATGGGAATTAAATGACATTTTGATAAATTTTGGTTACATTTAAATTGCGCTAAGTTACGAAAAATAAGTAGAATTTAGTTCCGGTATTAACAGGTTAATATAGTAGTCATATCAATTGAATATATACACACAAATATTGTCCCGTTACTGGGGATTTGCAAGTTTTAAACCGATGCAGGAGGAGATAATAAATTCCATAGCATCGGGACACGATACACTTGCCCTTCTGCCAACCGGTGGCGGAAAATCAATTACCTTCCAGGTACCTTCACTGGCAAAAGATGGAATATGCATTGTCGTTACTCCTTTGATTGCATTAATGCGTGACCAGGTGGAAAACCTGCTTAAAAGAGGGATAAAGGCAATGGCCATTTTTTCAGGAATGAGCAGGGCTGAAATTGATATATCGCTCGATAATTGTGTGTATGGCGGATTTAAATTTCTTTATGTCTCGCCCGAGAGGCTTGATACGGAAATTTTCAGGGAAAGGGTTAAGAAAATGAATGTTAATCTTATCGCCGTTGATGAAGCACATTGTATATCTCAGTGGGGCTATGATTTCAGGCCCGCATATCTGAAAATTTCCGAACTCAGGGAGATTCTGCCCGGAGTACCGGTTCTGGCTCTTACTGCAACTGCAATTGCCAGTGTGGTGGAAGACATACAGGAAAAGCTTCACTTTTCTTCACCAAACGTAATACGTACCAGTTTCGAGAGAAAAAACCTGCAATATCGTGTTGAGGTAACCGAAGATAAACACAGCCAACTGTTAAAGATAATTCGGGAAATACCGGGAAGCGGGATAATATATGTAAGGAACAGACGAAAAACTTCTGAAATAGCGCGATATCTTATAAATAATAAAATAAGGGCAGATTTTTACCATGCAGGGCTGGGAACGGATATAAGAAAACTGAAGCAGAGCGAATGGATGGCAGGGAAGAACCGGGTTATAGTTGCCACAAATGCATTCGGTATGGGTATTGATAAACCTGATGTCAGATTTGTTGTGCATTTTGATCTGCCCGATGCCCTTGAGGCATATTTTCAGGAAGCCGGAAGGGCCGGAAGAGATGGTAAGCTTTCCTTTGCTATTCTGCTGTACAATAATGCCGATAAGGCAAATGCGGAAAAACGAGTAATTACAAGGTTTCCCGAATTGCCGGTCATAAGACAGGTATACCAGGCCCTGGGAAGTTACTTTCAGATCCCTTTTGGCGGAGGGAAGGGGGCGGTACTGGATTTTAATATAATGGACTTTTCGTCGAGGTATAAATTTAATTTGATGACAAGTTATTATAGTCTGAAAGTATTGGAGACTGAGGGATATCTGGAACTTACCGATGAGATAAACAATCCCTCCAAGATTTTTTTCATAGTTGGCCGGGATGAATTATATAAATTTCAGGTGGCCAATGCCTCATTTGACGGATTTATTAAACTTCTGTTGCGCACCTACTCGGGAGTTTTCAATGGCTTTACAGCAATAGATGAAGAATTTCTTGCAAGGAAATCTTCTGCTACCCGCGACGTTGTCTATCAGTACCTTGTAAGGTTAAGCAAGATGAAGATCATTCAGTATATTCCCAAAAGAAAATCACCACTTATCATACTTAATACCGAAAGACTTGATGAAAACTCACTCTATATTCATTCCTCCACTTATCAGTCCAGAAAGGACCAGTATGTTTCCAGGTTAGAATCAGTTTATACTTTTGCCACCTCTTCAACACGGTGCCGCAGCGTTATTCTGCTCGAATATTTTGATGAGAAAGGTGCCCGGCAATGCGGGCACTGTGATATCTGCAAAAAGGAGGCGGATGTCCGGCTCAGCAAATACGAATTTGATGTTATTGCCGAAAATATTAAAGCAGTAATTAAGCACGGCAAAGTTTTTCCTGAGGAGATGGTTTCAATGCTTGAATACCCGCCTGAAAAGACTCTCCTTGTATTGCGCTGGCTTCTGGACAATGAGAAAATTATTTCCGGAACAGGCAATGCGCTGAAATGGGTGGATTAACCACATTCCTGAAAATAATAATTTGTTTTTGTACTTTTGCATCTTGTAAAATAACCCTGACATATGGATAACGGGAAAGATGGGCTGGTATACTCCGGCCCTGTAATAGAATTCGTTGCTGTTGCGAATGAAGTGTGCATTTTTATGGAACAGGCCGGGGGCTTCCCGAAGAAGGATTTTGTAGATAAAACAAGAAAGATCCTTCCTCTTTTGTATTATAAGGCCGGGCTGTTGCCAGTTACTGAGCCTTTTTATCAGGAAGGTACCGAAAAGTTTGTTTCGGAAGAGGACTGGCAAATCATTCATGATAATGTTTTAGGCAGGATGGGCAGCCATAATGATTATGCTGAAATACTGGATCCTGTTTACAGAGATACCGAAGATAATGTAGGCGGGAGTATTGCTGAAGATATGGCCGATATTTATCAGGATCTTAAGGATTTTCTGTTGATTTACCGAATGGGCACAGTTGAGCTCATGAATGATGCAATATGGGAATGTGTGCAGCATTTTGAACAATATTGGGGACAAAAACTACTAAACAGTCTCCGCTACCTCCATTCACTAAACTTCGGAAATGAGGACCTTTCTGATGAAGACCAGGAGAGGGAAGGTAAGGAGGAAATGGATGATACCGGCGACTGGATTATTTCACAAAGACAAAAACTTTGGAACGAAGATGAAGATTAATTCTTTTGAACAGGCTATTTCCAGTGATGAGATCAGGGCACTGCCTCTATCTTCATTTGAAGGCGAGATTATTGTAATTGACCATCCCGATTCGGTGGCAGAGGCCGTTGCAATGCTTAAAGGATATGATGTTCTGGGTTTTGACACTGAAACGAAGCCTGCTTTTAAAAAGGGTGTAATAAATGAGGTTGCCCTGTTGCAGCTTTCTACAAATGAGAAAGCTTTTATTTTTAGACTTAACCGGATAGGTTTGCCTTCACCTCTGGCCGCCCTTCTGGCAAAAAAGGAGATCCTTAAAATAGGCGCTGCCATAAGGGATGATATTAAGTCACTGCAAAGACTCAGGCGGTTTGTGCCCGCTGGTTTTGTCGAATTGCAGGACATGGTGAAAGATTACGATATAACTGACTGCGGATTGAGGAAACTTGCCGGTATAGTGCTCGGCATCCAGATATCCAAATCACAGCAGGTGTCCAACTGGGAAAAAGAAGAGCTTACCCCGGCACAGTTGGTTTATGCGGCAACTGATGCATGGGTGTGCCATGAAATATACAGGCAACTGATGGCCGTCCGTTAATTTATGCTGCCCTCAGTTCTGCTTTAATCCTTTCAGACCAAAGGAAATCATAACACATATGTAATGAGTTTGTGGAGCCTTAAGCAGTCAATATTGAGAAATTTAATAACGTACACTATAGGATAATCTTGTGAAAAAAATTATTTTAAGATCAGGCAAGGAACAGTCCCTTAAAAGGTTTCACCCATGGGTTTTTTCCGGTGCCATTGATAACATGGAAGATACACCCGACGAAGGTGAATCTGTTCATCTGTTTTCCCATGCCGGTGAATGTCTTGGCACCGGACATTATCAAACAGGATCAATTGCAGTTAGAATGATATCCTTCCGGCAGGAAGAACCTTCCGATAGTTTCTGGAGAGAAAAATTCAGGAAGGCCTTGCAGTTGAGGGAGAAGGCCGGATTATACGGAGGTGGCAATACCAATGTTTTCCGGCTTGTAAATGCCGAGGGAGACGGGTGTCCCGGACTGATTGCCGATTATTATAATGGCACCATCGTACTGCAGGCACATTCGCAAGGTTTTCACAGGATAACAGAACAACTTGTCAGGGTTCTCCGTCAAATCTTCGGAAATCAACTTGAAGTATTTGCTAAGAGTCCGCTCAATCCATCCCGCAAATCAGACGGGGGTAAACCTGAGGCATCAGAAACACCGGGAACTATAGTCGAGGAGAACGGGAACCAGTTCAGAGTGGACTGGGCAGGGGGACAGAAGACCGGGTTTTTCATTGATCAGCGTGAAAACCGAAAACTGCTTGAACATTATTCAAATGGAATGAAGGTGCTGAACATGTTCTCGTATACGGGAGGGTTCTCCGTTTATGCATTAAGGGGAGGTGCATCAGCCGTTCACACCGTCGACAGTTCATCGCCTGCAATCGATCTTGCCAATGAAAATATTACCTTAAACTTCCCCGGTGATGATCGCAACATCTCATTCTGCAATGAAGCTTTTGATTATTTCAGAGATACAAAAGAAAAATACGATATTATCGTACTTGATCCACCTGCATTTGCAAAGAACAGAAAATCGCAGAATAATGCCCTTCAGGCTTACCGGCGTCTGAATGCCAGGGCTCTGGAGTACCTTGCGCCAGGTGGCCTTCTGTTTACATTTTCATGTTCGCAGGTTGTAAGCAGGGAAAATTTCAGGCAGGCTGTATATTCGGCCGCATTACAGAATGGCAGGGAGATAAGTATACTTCATCAGCTCTCACAGGGAGCCGACCACCCTGTGAGTATTTACCATCCGGAAGGAGAATATTTAAAGGGATTGGTTTTGAGAGTTCTTTAGTTAATATATACAACCCGCGTCCTCATGTCACGGTAATGTTCTGGCTGATCCTTGCCCGATGGGCATGTGTGAAGAAAAATAATCGCGAATTATTTTCTTTTCTTATTTATTATGGTTGAATGGCATAAAGAAAACAGAATATTCATATTCGCGAGGATATGTACGGTACTTTTCCCTTGCAGTAACAGGAGTGCCTCCCACACCGGTAACCATATGGTCAAGATTTAACAGTGGACTTTCTCTTCTTTCCAGCTGATATGGGTACCATGCAGTTTCAGGGTTTTTATAGGGATTAACCGAAATATTTAATATATGGTCGCTGCTAAAAGCCAGTCCCCGGCCCCGTCCATCTGATATCCTGCCCCATCTTACGCCTGAACGGTTATCAAAATCCCGGGGATTAATGTAGGGCGATTCAATATCATCAATAGCAATATTGAAAATCCCGGTTTTAACTATGAAATTCAGTCTTGTGAAGGATAAATGTTACATTTGACACCTGTGGCGGAAAAGGTTTTTGTGTGCCAGGCGATGATATTTTCAGAAGACAAATACTTATAATAACGGAAATTGTCAGACAAGAAGATCCCATAAGAACCGGCGCTAATAACTGCTTTAGTTGAGAGCAATCTTAAGAACCATTAATTAAATTCACTGCTTATATGAAAAGATTTATAAAAATAACAGGTCTTGTACTTCTTTCTGTAATTCTGATCATCTCCGGTGTCATAATAAGCGGGATGATTTACCAGAAGCATGATCTCCGACTTGAAAGGAGTGCTTTCCCTGATGTGAATTCTGAAGCAGACATAGACTACCTGGCACAGGAGCTTCTTGACCAGATGGACCTGGATGAAAAATTGAGGCAGCTGTCGGGTGAAGGACCAGTAACTGTTTATAGCAGGTTAGTTGGGATGTTTATGTTTAGGGATCAGTTTCCACACATTTTCAGTGGCAGGAATAAAAGGTTGGGTATACCGCCATTTGTTTTATCTGATGGTCCGAGAGGGGCGGTAGTGGGGACAGGGAATACCAGCTTTCCTGTGGCGATGGCCAGAGGAGCTGCATGGGATACCGACCTTGAGAGGAGGGTTGGCAATGCCATGGCCATTGAGTTAAGGGCAAATAATACAAACTATATTGCAGCACCCTGTATCAACCTGCTTCGCCATCCTGCCTGGGGCAGGGCACAGGAGACATATGGTGAAGACCCTTGGTTGCTGGGTGAAATGGGTCTAGCCATGGTAGAAGGGATCCAGAGACACAATGTTATGGCCTGTGCAAAACACTTTGCGGCCAACAGCATTGAGAATTCAAGATTTTACCTTGATGTTGACATGGATGAAAGAACATTAAGAGAGGTTTACCTTCCCCATTTTAAAAAAGTAGTACAGGAAGGCAATATAGCTTCGGTAATGAGCTCATATAATAAATTCAGGGGAGATTACTGCGGACACAGTCATTATCTTCTTACCAGCATACTCAGGGATGAATGGCAGTTTGAAGGATTTGTGTCGAGCGACTGGATATGGGGGTTGCGTGATGGTGTTGCCGGAATAAATGCAGGAATGGATGTTGAAATGCCGGCACGCCGGCATTATTCAAATAGAAATATCTCCCGGGCACTGGATAATAATGAAATTACCGTTGACCAGATTGACAAGATGGTTTTCAGGGTGCTGAAAACCAAGCTGAAATACGCATACAGGGAAGATATCATGGTATATGATAAAAGTGTCAGGGCGTCCAGGCAGCATACTGAACTTGCCAGGGAGGTTGCCGAAAAAAGCATGGTGCTGGTAAAAAACGAAGGAGTGCTTCCTTTTGATCCGGCCGCCGTAAGGACTGTTGCTGTAATAGGCCATCTTGCCGATGTTGAAAATACCGGCGACCGCGGTAGCAGTCATGTGCGGACCCCTTATGTTGTAACCCCCTGGCAGGGGATCAGCAACTATGTTTCTTCCTATGGAGGATCTGCCATCCATAGTGATGGTTCTGATATTGAAGAGGCCATAAAGATAGCTTCCTCGGCCGATGCCGTTGTGCTGATCGTTGGCTTTACCCATGAGGATGAGGGTGAATACATAGTTGG
Source organism: uncultured Bacteroidales bacterium (assembly GCA_964421595.1). Taxonomy (GTDB): domain Bacteria; phylum Bacteroidota; class Bacteroidia; order Bacteroidales; family PUMT01; genus PXAP01. The sequence goes on from CAYQXY010000009.1 coordinate 63,306, forward strand.
GAATCCTGAAAAACAGAGGGAACTCGGTGGGCCCCCCGGTGGTTTTGTATCAGGAGGGGACAGGCCTGATTTGCGATTAAATACCAGGGACGAAGAGATGATTAAGGCTTTGGCAGGCACCAACCCGAATATCGTTGTCAGTTATACAGGCGGCAGTGCAATCACCATGGAGGAATGGAGGAGCAACATACCTGCCATACTGTTCTCATGGTATGCAGGAATGGAGGGCGGCAATGCACTTGCCGCAATTTTGTTCGGACAAGTCAATCCGGGAGGTAAACTTCCATTTACTATACCTGTTGATGAAAATGACCTTCCATGGTTTGATCCGTGGGTGGATACAATAACTTATGGATATTATCACGGCTACACATTATTCGATAAGAAACAGTATAAAGCTGCCTACCGCTTTGGTCATGGATTAAGCTATACATCTTTTATGTATGATTCGCTGACAGTTGAAAATCCTTTACCCGGAGATGGTGAGAATATCAGGATAAGAATCAGGGTAAAAAATACCGGCGACAGACAGGGCGATGAAGTGGTGCAGCTTTATACCGGATTCGCAGGTTCTTCGGCCGAAAGGCCTGTTAAATTGCTCAGGGGCTTTGAAAGGGTGAGCCTGCTTCCTGATGAATCACTGACGGTAACCTTTGAAGTGGAACAGGACAAGCTTGCATTTTACGATCCTGAATCAGGGGAGTGGGTTATCGAAAAAATGAAATACATGGTTTATTCCGGAGGTTCGTCAGATACTGATAATTTGCTGGAATCTGAATTTGAACTAAGGTAATCAGTAAACTTAAGACAAACATACTTGTGATTCTCTGAGTTATTTGTAATTTATTTCATTTAAAAAAACCACAACTTATAGTGGTGGTAATGTTCTTATGGTTTTACCTTCAAAAAAAGTGATATTCTTTGCCTTGTAATATTCTTTTTTGTAAATTAAAGAATAAGGTGGTTCACAGGATTGAACCATAAGTATCATAAATTGACAGACCTTTAAAACGGACTGAATAATATGAGGTATATTGAGTTAGTAATTATATTATTAAGCATGTACAATATTTGAATTCTTCAGCTGACATGAATTAGCTGATATAAACAAAATCGAAGACTTTTGACTGAACTATTCCAGACTTCAGAGTTACGCCTTGCTTATGAATTTATGCAAAACACTGGCAGGCATCTTTTTCTGACCGGTAAGGCGGGAACCGGAAAGACCACATTTTTGCGCAATTTCAGGAAAGCATCATGGAAACGGATGGTTGTTGTTGCACCAACCGGAGTAGCGGCAATCAATGCTGGCGGAGTAACGATCCATTCATTCTTTCAACTGCCTTTTGGCCCGATATTGCCGGGGAGCCAGGATCAGGCTGGTTCTGGCGGCAACATGCCACAGTCGCGGAGCTTCTTTCGGTTCGGAAAAGAAAAGATAAACATAATCAGAAGTCTCGACCTTCTGGTGATAGATGAGATAAGTATGGTTCGGGCAGACCTGCTTGACGGAATAGATTCGGTTCTGCGCCGGTACAGGGATCGGCGAAAGCCATTTGGCGGCGTGCAGCTGCTTATGATAGGCGACCTTCAGCAGCTGGCTCCCATTGTTAAGGAAAATGAATGGAGCATCTTAAAAACATATTATGATTCAATGTTTTTTTTCGGCAGCAGGGCCCTTCAGCAAACCGACTATATAAGCATTGAGCTGCAGACGGTTTTTCGGCAGACTGATCACCATTTCCTGGAACTGCTCAATAAGGTTCGTGAAAATAAACTTGACAGCGAAAATATCGAGGCTATTAACAGCAGGTATGTCGAAAATTTCAATCCGCCTGATCATGAAGGCTACATTAGCCTTACAACACATAATTACCAGGCCGTTGCCATTAATGAAAGGAAACTTGAAGCCCTTCCGGGAAAGGAGAAGAAATTCGGTGCTATTATCGAAGGTGACTTTCCTGAGTATGCCTTCCCTACCAGTCAGCAGCTTAAACTAAAGGCAGGGGCCCAGGTAATGTTCATTAAAAACGACAGCTCGCCCGACAAACTTTTCTATAACGGAAAAATAGGAAGGCTGACAGAGATTGATGATGATATTCTCTGGGTAACCTGTCCGGGTGAAGAAGAGAACCCAATACCTGTAATTCCGCTTGAATGGCAGAATACCAAATATACCCTCGATGAACAAACCAGTGAGATCAGGGAAAATGTTACAGGAAGGTTTATCCAGTATCCGCTTAAACTAGCCTGGGCAGTGACTATCCATAAAAGTCAGGGGCTGACTTTTGAGAAGCTGATAATTGATGCCCGGTCTGCATTTGCTCACGGACAGGTTTATGTGGCGCTGAGCCGGTGTAAAACTCTCGAAGGCCTGGTGCTGAGTTCACGTATTTCACCTGCCGCGATCATGAGTGATGATACCATAATCAAATACACCTCAAGCTTACAGAATAGTGCGCCAGATGATGAATTGCTGAAAACAGCCAAAGCACAATACCACAGGTCACTGTTAATGGATCTTTTTGATTTTGATCCGTTGCTTGCAACTTTGGGGCGTCTCCAAAGGCTTCTGGAAGAGTATAGCGGAAGTGTTGATGTAGAGTTAGCAGGTATTTTCAAGGAAATGAGAGCCGGTCTTTCAGATGAGGCAGCCGATGTCGCGAAAAAATTCCAGCGCCAGATTGATGGAATATTGAAAACATCAGATGAAAATATTGAAGAAAATTCAGTTTTGCAGGAAAGGGTTGGAAAAGGTGCAGCATATTTTTCATCTGTTCTTAATAAAGTTGCATGGACGCATATTGAAAGACTATATATTGATACAGACAACAAAGCAGCCGGAAAGAAACTTAATGAAGCACTGGAGAGGTTGCGAACCGGGGTGTATGTCCGTCTTGCCTGCCTGGATATCAGCTTAAGAAAGTTCAGTGTAAGGGGCTATCTCAGAACCCTTGCCAGGTCAGCTATCGTGGTTCCATCCTCAGGCAGGTCAGGCATGTCAGGCAAAAAGCCTGTTGCTGGCAAATCGGCATCGGAGCATCCGGTACTGCTGGAAAGGATTATATCATGGAGAGACAATCATGCAGTGGAATCGGGCAGACCTGTTTTTCAGATACTTCCCAGGAAGACAATGATAGCCATATCGAATGAGCTTCCTGTTACAAAAGAAGGGCTTTTGAAAGTACATGGAATGGGGAAAAAGAAAGTTGAGAACTGGGGAAGTGAATTGGTGGAATTAGTAAATGAATATTGCCATGAGAATAATATAGATATTTCGCCGACTGAGCCTCCCGGAAGACAGAGTGATACCCGACCCAGAGTACCTACACATCAGGTCAGTATGTCAATGTTTATGTCAGGCAGGTCAATAAATGAGATAGCTGCGGAAAGAGGATTGGCTGTCCAGACCATAGAGGGCCATCTGGCCGGCTATGTTGAAACGGGAGATATCCCGGTGGAGAAATTGCTCTCCAGGGAAAAAATAGAGGTCATTGCCGATTATTTTCTGAGTACAGAAGACCTTAGTCTTAAAAGAGCCATTGAAGTGCTCGGAAGTGATTACTCATATGGTGAATTAAAAATAATGCTCGGTCATATATCTTTTCTTGAGCAAAAAAGTAAACCTGGCTGATACGGTTTGACACTCTGCCCTGGAACCACAGATTGCAGACTTAATTCTTCACTGCACCACTCATCTGCCTTTTCCCTGAGTCAGGTTGAGGCCATAATATACATACGTTCTAAATACATCAAATCCGGAAGGTACTATTACAGGTAGTGGTTCGGCATAGATTGCATCTTTGATAAAGTCAGGTAAGGCGAACTTGTCGCTTTATCATTCCGTCAGGAGCCGAGAATCGATTCAATCAGGTATGTTGCAGCTGACAAGAGCAGGCTGAAGAAAATTGCTTTCAGGAAAGTCGGCACGAAAAATCCCGGTATCAGACTACTGGTCATCCAGATCATAAGCCCGTTAATTACAATTAAAAACAAACCGAATGTCAGAATTGTTACCGGTATGGTCAGAATAATAAGAATGGGTTTCAGGATCAGGTTCAGGATTGTCAGTATCAATGCCACCCATAATGCCGAGGTGAAAGATGCAACTTCAACTCCGGGAATTAACCAGGCGATACCCATCACGGCAAGTGCAATTAAAAGAAATTTCGTTATGAGACGCATGCGTTTAAGATTTTTATTTCTCAAATATAAATGAATTTCCCAACAAGTGAAAATCCAACAGGAATTAAGACATTCATGGGTAATCGACCTTCAGGTCAAATTTTTTTACGAAATTAGACACAGACGGATGAAAAAAACTTTATGTTAAACCCTCATCAACACTCCTTATATATTATTCAAAAAAAACTGTTACATAAATAATTATTGTAATAAAAGAAGTACCTTTGTCCTACATTTTTTGTCCGGAAACTTTTCATGGTTTTTTAAAATTTGCCGGCATTTTATTTCATGTTTCTATTTTATTTAAAACAAATTTTTCTAGTATGAAGATTTATGTAGGTAACCTCAATTACAGATCAACTGAGGAAGAGATTCAACAACTTTTTTCAGATTTTGGAGATGTAAAATCTGTTCAGATTATTAAAGATAAAATGAGTGGCCGATCCAAAGGCTTTGCCTTTGTTGAAATGGAAAATGATGCTGAGGCAAAAGAGGCAATTGAAGCCTTGCATGAGGCTGAATTTGGACAAAGAAACCTGGTTGTTAATGAGGCTCGTCCCATGAACCCGGATGACCGCCGTGACAACAGAGGTGGTGACAGGGGAGGAAACAGAGGTGGAGGTGGTGGACGCGGCCAGGACAGCCGCAGACGCTATTAGACCTTAATTTTATTTCAGATACTTTGTAGTCAACCGGACAACCGGGGATGATAATTCCCGGTTGTTTGTATTACCGTATGTATGATTTCATGTATACAAAATAATTAGCAGTTACTTTGAACCGGCATCACATTCAATACATTTCCGGCTTAATGGATCTGCCGCCAGGGCAGATTGAAAATACCCTCAAATTACTTGAAGAGGGTGCCACCATACCCTTTATAAGCCGATATCGCAAAGAACTTACCGGAAGCCTTGATGAGGTCAGGATTGCCGAAATAAAACAACAAAGTACCCGGCTGGTTGAGCTTGACAAGAGACGCCAGGCTATCATCAAATCCATTGATGAACAGGGGAAGCTTACAGCCGGTCTTCGCGATCTGATAGATTCTGCAGAGAATATTACCGAGCTTGAGGATATTTACCTGCCCTATAAACAAAAAAGAAAAACCCGGGCATCCGTTGCCAGGGAAAAAGGCCTTGAACCACTTGCCGAAATAATAATGCGTCAGGCAGACCAGGATATTGAAAAAGCTGCCGGCAGATTTGTTGGTGATGAAGTAACCGATACTGAAGATGCATTGCAGGGTGCAAGGGATATTGTTGCCGAATGGATAAATGAAGACAAACTTGCAAGAGACCGAATCCGGATCTTATTTGAAAGAGAAGCTGTTATTTTTTCGAGGCTTATAAAGAAGAAGGAGGCTGAAGGTGCCAAGTACACCGATTATTTTGATTTTGAAGAGAAGCTTGGCCGCTGTCCTTCTCATCGTCTGCTTGCCATTAGAAGAGGTGAGGATGAGGGTATTTTGCGGGTTGGAATTGAGCCAGACAGTGAGAAGGCAATAGAAGTGCTTAACAGGATTTTTTTAAAAGGGAAAGGCAGTGTTGCCAGGCAGATGGAACTGGCAATCAACGATTGTTATAAAAGGCTTCTTGGGCCTGCAATTGAAACAGAATTCAGAACCAGCTCAAAGGAGAAGGCTGATAAGGAAGCTATTTCTGTATTTGCAGAAAATCTCAGGCAATTGTTACTTGCCCCGCCACTCGGACAAAAACGGATTCTGGCGATTGATCCCGGTTATCGCTCCGGGTGTAAGGTTGTTTGCATCGACGCTGAAGGAAATCTTTTGCATAATGAAACAATTTATCCCCATCCGCCGCAGAAAGAGGATAAAATGGCATCTAAAAAACTGGTGTCTCTTGTAAACCAGTATAAGATAGAGGCAATTTCCATAGGAAATGGTACTGCAAGCAGGGAAACTGAGAATTTCATCAAGAAGGTCGCTTTTGACCGTAAGGTGCAGGTATTCATGGTTAACGAAAGCGGGGCTTCAATCTATTCCGCATCCAAAATTGCCAGAGATGAATTTCCTGGTTATGATGTCACTGTGCGTGGAGCTGTTTCAATAGGCCGGCGACTGGCTGATCCGCTGGCAGAACTGGTAAAAATAGAACCTAAATCCATTGGTGTGGGGCAATACCAGCATGATGTCGATCAGAACAAACTTCAGGAAAGCCTTGACCAGGTAGTAGAAAGTTGTGTAAACCTGGTTGGAGTGAACCTCAATACTGCAAGCATGCATCTGCTGACATATGTTTCCGGACTTGGTCCTCAGCTTGCAGGAAATATAGTAAAATACAGGAAAGAAAATGGAGCATTCAGGTCACGTTCTGAATTGAAAAAGGTTCCGAGGCTTGGCGATAAGGCCTTTGAACAATGTGCGGGCTTCCTGAGGATTCCTGGGTCTGAGAATCCGCTTGACAATTCGGCGGTCCACCCTGAAAGTTATCAGATAGTCAGACAGATGGCTGAAGACATGGGCGCAGAAATTGACGATCTGATTAAGAAAGATGAATTGAGAAAAAAAGTAGAACTAAAAAGCTATATTACAGATAATACCGGTCTGCCGACATTATCCGACATAATAGAGGAGCTGGCAAAACCCGGTCGTGACCCGAGGGCAGGCATACAAATGTTTGAATTCTCCAAAGATGTCTTTCGCATGGAAGATCTGAGGCCGGGCATGATACTGCCCGGAATAGTTACCAATATAACCAATTTCGGCGCATTTGTCGATGTTGGCGTAAAGCAGGACGGACTGGTCCATATATCACAACTTGCCGATCGATTCATAAGTAATCCCAATGATATTGTGAGCCTCAACCAGGCAGTCAGGGTAAAGGTGCTGGAAGTTGATCTGCCCCGAAAGCGGATACAGTTAACCATGAAAGACATTACTGGTTGATAAACTGCATTATTTTTGTCTGTTAACTTTATCGGGAAACTCGGCGGATTTATTTATCTTTAATACAATTAAGGAGACAATCGGTGCACACAGATCACCCGTGATTTATCCTTTGCATTCCCGTGACTTACAAACGTAAATCACTTGTATTTAAATTAAAAATTAAATTATTCGAATGGATCAGCCATGTATCAGGGCACAAAAAAGAAAGAAATATGTCTGGGTGGTTCATACCTGGCAACCACCTGACAATGATACAGATCTTACTTTTAATTAATTTAATAATAAAACTTTATACGAATGAAAAGTCTGGTTTTAATAATCTCAATTTTTTTAACAGGTATAGTCTCAGTTAATTCGCAGTGGAAACCGGCTGGTGACAGGATTATGACCGAATGGGCCGAAAATGTACGACCCGAATCTGTTCTTGATGCTTATCCCCGTCCTGTTATGGAACGAAGTGAATGGCAAAACCTTAACGGTCTGTGGAACTACAGTATCAGTCCGCGACACCTTCCCCAGCCCGAAATTCATGACGGACAGATACTGGTTCCATTTCCTGTCGAATCAAGTCTTTCGGGAGTAGGAAGAACTGTAGGGGAGGAGAATGTTCTCTGGTACGAGAGAGAATTCAGTGTGCCCACTGGCTGGCGCAACCGTGATATACTTTTACATTTCGGTGCAGTCGACTGGCAAACAGAACTTTGGGTAAATGATATTAAAATAGGCACCCATACCGGAGGATATACACCATTTTACTTTAATATTACACCTTACCTTAACCGTTCCGGAAATCAGAAATTAGTTGTAAGGGTATGGGATCCGACCGATAAAGGTTTTCAACCAAGGGGCAAACAGGTAACCGAGCCTCATGCAATCTGGTATACGGCAGTTACCGGTATATGGCAGACTGTATGGATTGAGCCGGTTTCAAAGTCTCACATCTCCAGTTTAAGAACTACTCCTGATATTGATTTGCAAAAGATAAACATTGAACCTTTCGGGACATTTTTTCCCGGCGATTATGTTGAGATCACTGTAAAAGAAGAAGGACGGGTAATAGCTGCCTCAAAAGCTGCTGCTGGAAATTCACTCGATATATTTATTGAAAATCCCAGATTATGGAGTCCGGAATCGCCTTTTCTTTACGATATGGAAGTTAAGCTTTATAGCGGCGGAAAAGAGGCTGATAATACCAGAAGTTACTTTGCAATGCGTAAGATATCAGCATCAAGGGACCAGTCCGGTATCATGAGGCTCCAGCTCAATAATGAAGATTACTTTCCCATGGGTACCCTTGATCAGGGCTGGTGGCCTGACGGGTTGTATACAGCTCCCTCTGATGAAGCCCTTCTTTATGATATTCAGATGACCAAAGACCTTGGTTTCAACATGATACGTAAGCATGTCAAAGTAGAGCCCGCAAGATGGTATACTCATTGTGACCGGGTAGGAATCCTTGTCTGGCAGGATATGCCCAGCGGTGACAGGACGCCTGTGTGGCAGATGAGGCAGTATTTTGATGCAACAGAACTTGTGAGGTCTCCCGAATCAGAAGCTAATTACAGGTCTGAGTGGAAAGCAGTAATAGACTACCTGTGGTCTAATCCGTCTATTGTAACATGGGTTCCATTCAATGAAGCCTGGGGCCAGTTTAAAACAAAAGAGATCGCCCAATGGACAAAACAGTATGATCCTTCACGCCTTGTTATTCCTGCCAGCGGAGGCAACCATTTCCAGGTTGGAGACATGCTGGCTATACATAATTATCCGCAGCCACTATTATACCTATACGATGCTCAGCGGCCGACAGTACTAAGTGAATACGGGGGAATAGGTCTCGCTCTGGAAGGACATTTATGGGAACCGGAAAGGAACTGGGGTTACGTACAATTCAATACCAGCGGGGAGGTGACAGATAAATACCTCGAATATGCTGATGAACTAAAAAGGCTTATCAGGGCCGGAATTTCAGGAGCAGTATATACACAGATAACTGATGTTGAAATTGAGGTAAACGGACTGTTGACATATGACAGGAAAAGAGTAAAGATGGAACTTGAAAGAGTGCGCAAGGCTAATCTGGAAATCAGGAATATGCTGGGAGGGGATTAATGTGTCGTGCAGGCAATCTTCCTTGACTATTGGTAATAAAGTTGTATTTTTGCACCGGTTTTCAATGTTTGAATGACTATTCCCATTTTGTAAAAACTAATAATATATTATGTCAGTTCTTGAAAAAATCAAAATGCCGGCAGATGCTGAGGCTTTGCTTGCAAATTGCAAGAGTTATAAAATCTTTAATACTACCAATGAGCTTGTTGAGGCTTCACTGGGAGACAGCAAAGAAAAATGTTTTGAGGTAAAATATAAAGTTGAAGGCAAGGGCGAAGTGACCGAAGTAATTGTCCACAAGGTTACCAATGGCATCTCTGCTAATTATACCGAACCATACATGAGAAGGAGAGATCCTGAAACCCTTGTAGTAGCCGATAACAAACCTACTGATAAGCCAAAGTTCAATAAAAGGTTTGGCTATGAGTTTCCTTCTCTCAGGGACGATTCTTTCAAGTGGATGGCAGAACAGGACCTTGCTGCTTTCTTTTTTCAGATAGGCCCGGCAGACTTTGGATATTACGGAATGGCAATAGCTCCTGCAAATGCTGCATTTTTCTGTATGGGATTATCGTTGCTTCAGAAGATAGTTCACGTTGATGAACTGCCTCAAAACACAGATTTCATCAAGACCGTGGTGTATCTTGCGCCTCCTTTCCGCCATACGCATTTTGACGGGAAGCAGATTGTTGTTCATAACAGGACTGATGAAGTTTACGAGATATTTTCCTATAATCTCTATCCAGGACCAAGTGCTAAAAAGGGCATTTATGGCGTGCTGTTGTCAATTGGCGAGGAAGAGGGCTGGGCTGCTCCGCATTGTTCTGCAGTACAGTCAATTAGTCCCTATGACAATGTGACCACTTTTATGCACGAAGGAGCCAGTGGGGGCGGTAAGAGTGAAATGCTCCAGATGATTGTGCGCGAACCGGAAGGACATGTACTTATAGGAGAAAATCTCATAACCGGAGAAAAGCGCACCACTGCGATCCCACAGTTTTGTAAAATCAACCCGGTATGTGATGACATGGGAATAGTACATCCTTCCTACGAAACCGGAGGCATGAGGCTTCGTATTATGGACGGTGAGAACGGATGGTTTATACGTACAGACAATATCACAGGATACGGTTGTGAACCACAAATAGAGAAAATTACCATAAATGCAACAGAGCCTCTTCTGTTTCTAAATATAAATACCAATCCCGGTGGCACAGCCTTAATCTGGAACCATATAGAAGATTCACCTGGCAAACCATGCCCAAATCCGCGGGTAGTTGTGCCACGTGATATCTTCCCTGATGTTGTACATAAACCTGTATCTGTTGATCTCAGAAGCTTTGGGGTACGCACTCCTCCCTGCTCTGCTGAAAATCCGAGTTATGGAATAATTGGCCTGTTTCATATACTTCCACCCGCACTCGCCTGGTTATGGCGGCTTGTTTCTCCAAGGGGACATGCAAATCCAAGTATTGTCGACTCTGATAAAATGGGTAGCGAAGGTGTAGGATCATACTGGCCATTTGCCACAGGGAAACAGGTGAGGCATGCCAATTTATTGCTTGACCAGATCATAAATAATACAGTTACGCAATATGTGCTGACGCCTAATCAACATATAGGTATATGGAAAGTTGGATTTAAACCACAGTTGCTGATGCGGGAGTATCTAACCAGAAGGGGGAATGCCAAATTACGTTCAGATCAGTTTCAGCCGGCAAGATGTACTCTTCTGGGATATGAACTTAATTACCTGACAATTGAGGGTTCCAAGATCCCTTCCCGTTTTCTGAAGGTTTACCGCCAGGAGGGCGTAGGTACAGATGGCTATGATAAAGGTGCTGAAATACTTACCTCATTTTTCAAGGAACAGCTGCCAAAATACCTGGTTCCTGATCTTTCTGAATTGGGTCGCAAGATAATCGAATCATGCCTGAATGATGGCAGTGTGGAAGAACTTGCCGGCTTTATTGAAAAGAAGTAGCTGCTATAAACAGGTTACTTTAGCAGGTTATTTATTATGAAATATTCAAGAATAACAATTAAATATTATGTTTAAGAATCGATCGATAGAATATGCTATTATTATGATGTTAATCTCTTTATTCACCCTTCCTGCCTGTAAACAAAACAAAACCCAGCCACCTGTAGCAGAGAGGATTCCTGTTGAACTGACAAATCATGGCCAGACAAGGATTGATGAATATTACTGGTTGAGGGAAAGAGAAAACCCGGAGGTTATAAGTTACCTTGAAGCAGAAAATGAGTACACAAAGTCAATGTTAAGCCATACCGAATCATTGCAGGAGGAACTGTACAATGAAATAATCGGAAGGATAAAACAGACTGATGAATCTGTACCTTATTTAGAAAACGGGTATTTCTATTATACCAGGTATGAGGAGGGTGGTGAGTTTCCGGTTTATTGCAGGAAAATGGGGAGTCTTGACTCGGAAGAAGAGATTCTTTTAAATGTAAATGATATGGCTTTAGGGTATAGCTATTACCATGTCTCAGGAATGAATGTCAGTCCCGATAACCGGATACTTGCATTCGGTGTCGATACTGTAGGTCGCCGCCAGTACAGCTTAAGATTCAAGGACCTGGAGACGGGCAATTTTCTGCCGGATGAGATACCTTCTACAAATGGATATGTAGCCTGGGCCAACGATAGTAAAACAGTTTTTTACACTACTCAGAATGAAATAACCCTGCGCTCGGAAAATGTTTTCAGGCATGTTCTTGGAAATAATACTCAATCACTTGACCTTGTCTATTTTGAAGGAGACGAAACATACAGGGTTGGTGTGTTTGCCACTAAATCCAAGGAGTATATCATGATTGTCTCTTCAAGTACACTTTCGACGGAATACAGATATGTTAAAGCCGACGATCCCTCCATTGATTTTCAAGTCTTCCATCCCCGGGAAAATGACCTCCGTTATTCTGTTGACCATCATGGTGAAAAGTTTTATATCCTGACAAACTGGGAAGCCACAAATTTCAGGTTGATGGAGACTAATATCAGGCAAACCGGGAAGAGGTTCTGGACAGAGCTGATACCTCATCGTAATGAAGTATTATTATCCGGAATAGAAATTTTCAACAATTACCTTGTCCTTGCTGAAAGGGAAAATGGCCTCACCCAGCTATATATTCATCAGTGGGACAACCAGCAGGGCCACTACCTTGACTTTCCGGAAGAAGTTTATACCGCGGGTATTTCGGTTAATCCTGATTTTAATAGTGATTTGTTGAGATTTTCCTATAGTTCTCTTACCACTCCCAATTCGGTTTTTGATTATAATATGGCAAATGGAGAGAGAACTCTTATGAAGCAGGATGAGGTTCTCGGCGATTTTGATCCGAACAATTACCAGAGTGAGAGGCTTTACGCAACCGCTGAAGATGGTACAAAGATACCGATCTCTATTGTTTACAGGAAAGGTGTCTCTCTTGACGGATCCAACCCTCTGTTGCTATACGCATACGGATCTTATGGAATCAGTTCAGACCCGCGTTTCAGCTCGGTACGTCTTAGCCTGATTGACCGTGGTTTTATATTTGCCATTGCACATGTGAGGGGTGGCCAGGAGATGGGAAGGCAATGGTACGAGGATGGTAAGCTTCTGAACAAGATGAATACTTTTACTGATTTTAATGACTGTGCGCGTTACCTGATAGAGATGAATTATACTAATCCGCAAAACCTGTTTGCACAGGGTGGTAGTGCCGGGGGGTTACTGGTCGGGGCCGTTATAAATCTTGAACCGGAGCTCTACAGGGGTGTTATTGCTGCTGTTCCATTTGTAGATGTTGTTACGACAATGCTTGATGAAAGTATTCCGTTAACAACCGGTGAATATGACGAATGGGGTAACCCGAATGACCCGGTTTACTTTAATTACATGCTTTCTTATTCACCATATGATCAGGTTAAACCCGCGAATTATCCAGCAATCCTTGTCACCGCGGGTCTGCATGATTCCCAGGTTCAGTACTGGGAGCCTGCCAAGTGGGTTGCAAAACTGCGCACACATAAGACAGGTAATAGCCCATTATTACTTAATACCAACATGGAAGCAGGGCATGGCGGGGCAGCCGGACGATACAGAAGGTACCGGGAAATCGCCATGGAGTATGCATTTTTGCTGGATCTGGTCAACTGATCTGTGCGAATTGAAAATACCACGACAACTCGTTTCCACGTATGGGTCAACTATGATTAAATAATTTTTTTGTGTTTTTTCCTATGTTCATAAACGGACAGTTCTTGTTCACATGCGAACAGGAACTGTTTTAGTTTACGGGTACCTCTAATACATACATGTTATGTAATGCGTTGATTAATATGCATTAATATTAATTGGCACTTGTTTTGGTTAATCATTAATCAGAAATAATAAACCAAATAAAGGGAGGACCCAAAAATGAAAAAATTAAGCTATCTTTTTTTAATTGTCTTTTTAAGCACAACATTCCTGGTTAAAGCCGGTGTGCCAGATTATATAGTTACCGGTGAGGAAATTGAGTATTACGAAAAAGTGCGTTATGGCATATCTGCCAGTCTGGTTGGTGTTAAAGATTCAAACCGCGACCGTTTCAAATCCTGTGACGTTTCTGAATTCAGAAAAAATGGCAAAGTTTATGAAAGAATGCCGGTGATAAGGGATAATAAGGAAACGGGCAGGTACACCTTCATGGAAGTTGTATCATACCGGAATGGATTGAAAGTCTACAGGTATTATCATCCCGGGATAACAACTCAGGATTACGAACTGCTCGTTTTTAAAGGAGATCAGTTTGTAGTGAAATTTGATGAGAAGAACTCACTTAGTCTGAGCAACTTTTTCTTCAACCCGGAGTATAATAACCTGGCAACTATGAGATAGTATTTTAAATAACTTCATAAGCATAAAAAAATGCGAACAGTAACTGTTCGCATTTTTTATGCTTAAAAGGGCAATAAATCATCTTCTGCCGGTGGCGGTATATCTTCATATGGTGGCGTATTGCTGACGCCAGTGGAACCGGTTCCCGATAATTTTTCAATTTTCCAGGCTTTGACATCGGTATACCATCTCTCATTATATTCACGTGATTCGATATTCACACTTACCTGGATCTCATCCTGCTCTTTCAAAGAGGCAGCTTCACCAGCTTTATCTCCCCATGCACTGATACATACTTTCCTGGAATATTCACCAGGTGTTTCTATAATAAAATCCTGCTTTACCCAAGGACCATTTTTCCCTGTACCATTTTGCTGGGGTAGTAAATTCAGCAATTTGCCGGTCAATACAATGTTCATCTGAGATTTATTTTAAGTTGATTAAGTATTATTGACGATACAATGCAATACTCAGAATCAGGTCATATATGCCTGACTGATTTGAGTCGAACTGCAATCAGTAACCTTATAATTATAGCCGGAGAAAAACCTGGCTATTCAACAATGTCAATCAGCTCAACTTCGAAAATAAGCATCATGTAAGGTTCAATCACTCCGCCCTGCCTTGGATTTGCCCCATAAGCCAGTTCCTGGGGAATATAAATATTCCATTTTGATCCGACCGGCATAAGCTGAAGCGCCTCTGTCCATCCGGGAATCACCTGGTTAAGTTGAAACTGTGCAGGTTCGCCACGTTCAACTGAACTGTCGAAAACTGTGCCATCAATAAGTGTTCCTGTATAATGAACAACAACTTCATCGTCAACCGAAGGCGTGGGGCCGTCACCCATGGTAATAACTTCATATTGTATTCCTGATTCAGTGGTAGTGATTCCTTCCTTTAATTTATTTTCGGCAAGGAAATTTTCCCCTTCTTCCAGATGCATTCCGAACTGAAGATTTGTGAAATAATCATTCAGCATCATGTTAGCCTGTTCAGGGTTCATAATTGTTGTTTCGCCGTCAAATATCTCCTGAATAGCCATTGCTATGGCTTTCGGATTTATATCTTCCAGTCCGCTCATCTGAAGGCTCGATCCGAAAGTAACACCTATGGCGTAACTGATAGAATCGTTCTCAGTCTCTAAACTGGTATTAATTGATTCATTTTGTTTGCAGGATGTAAATACAATTACAATAGCAATAAAGGCAGAAAAAAGGATTTTGGTTCTCATAGTATTAATATCTGGTTATGGTTTTTTAATTTGGTTCCCGGAACAAGCCTGATGCTAACGATCAGATTTGCAATATATTTCAATGCCGGGAAATTTAGATAAACATACTGAATAACGTTTTTATTTTGAGCAACGAAAGTAATCCAAATTTTTTAGTAAAACTAAATTAATTAACAATATTTACCATAACCTGTCGGTCCGAAAACCTAATGATGTTTGATGAATGGCAGATCATACTGGGGAGAACGAGTGTGGTGGAAACGCAGAATATTCTGCTGTAACTAACAAGAGGTTAGGATTTTGTGCAGAAAACACAAAATTCTGAGCTGAAGGAGGAACCGCTTCGCTTTGCATGAATTTTTTTCATCCGTTTGTACTTGGTTCCGGATAAAAAGATTTCAAGTTCAATTGTCTGATTTAAGCGATAGATAGTTTGAATTCTAAATGACATCAGGTTTTACGGCAATGATCATCTCTCTCTTTCCAGGTGGACCGGGCACCCTTTTTATGTTAAGTCCGGCCAGTTTCATGTTCCTGCCTACCAGTCCCTTAGCTGAATAGGTCGATAAGACTGCCCCCGGGTTCATCATTCCGGCAAGGCGGACAAATATGTTGGCTGACCATAACGCGGACTGGACTTCCGGCCCGAAAGCATCAAAGTATATAATATCATATTTGAATGAATTGTGATAAGTAGTCATGTCATCATTGATTTTCATAAGCCTGAAGTATTCACTGATTTGTACTTCCTCATTCCATTTGCATTCGTGAATTTTCAGAAATAACTTATGATTATTAAGGTTGTTGGCGAAATATCTTCCTATTTTCTGCCAGATGGCTTCTTCAACAGGATATAACTCGATGGAGTGAAAGCAAATTTGCTGTTTCCTGGTCTCAGATTCAATACAGGTCAGATAAGCATTTAATCCTGTTCCAAATCCAACTTCAAAAACGTTGGGATTCTTATGCTCGCTAAAATTCAGCGCTCTTTCAATATATACAAAATCAGATTCCTGTATAGCTCCATGAATTGAGTGATAATGTTCATTTAACTCAGGTACATAAAGGGTAGGAGAGCCATCGCCGGTCACAATAATTTTCTTTTGCATTAGAATTATGATAATAATTTATGTGATCACCCGTCCGGGGTATGTTCTGTGATATACTTAATTGCGGCCTCAATAATTGTGTCAATCCCGCGCTCAGCATCATTACGCGTAAGGTTTACATTTATATTTGGATCTATTCCATTTTCGACATTGAACCCGTTTGGTGCCAGGGTTTGCGTTCGCGGGAATCTGTATCTCCATCCGTTAAGAAGTTCCTGATCGTATGGGGTTCCACCGCCGCCTCCGGTTTTATCGCCCATAATAGTTACATGCGGGAATGCGGTCATATTGAGGACAAAGTCATTGGTTGCACTGTAAGTTCTTCTGTTCGTCAGCACTACGACGGGCTTGGTAAACCGGATCTTCCCTTCCGGACTTACATAATTAGGCTGAGGTTCACTGAAATCGCCATGTCCGGGACCGGTTTTATAGCGATACCATGATACCAGCCTTCGTTTGTCTGCAAACCTGCTGGCAATTATTTTACCGTTATTGCTTAGTCCACCACTATTATTACGTACATCTATAACTATTCCTTTTAGTCCGGAATACTTTTCAATAATTTCATCAATATCCTTATTGCTTACCTGTTCGGCAAATGAGGCTATGTAAACATACCCGACAGAATCTCTTGCTGTCGACATAAATGGTCCTGTGGTTCTATAATCTACCCCGAGGTAGTAGAAATTAACTAAGGTTAAATTAAAGTTTGCCGGGTAGGATGCATGCCAGTCCCAGTTTCTCGAACTGTCAAAGTCAGAGTACAGGTTAACATGACCATCACGCAATTCAAATAACATGCCGGCCAGGATATCGAAAAACTGTCTTTCGGAAATGCCATTATTGATTTTTGGTTTATAGACATGATAAATAGAATCCCAGTTTATGTTTTTGTACTCAAAGAATGAGTATTTGCCGTCGATAGTTGTCCACAATAATTCAAAATTATTTTCATGCGTGTTTTCCATATCGTTTTCAATAAATGCTTTCTCGCAGGATGCCAGTACCTGTATCAGAATAAGCAATATGATAACCGGTTTTAACATGTCTGGTCAAAGATTAATTAAAGTTTGTATGTAAATTCCGTGGGTTGCCGATTTCAGGACATTGGAATTTTTATGGCCAAAGTACCCCCAACGGTAGCCGATTCGCCAGGTATTATCGTCTTTTAAACGGTAATCAAGTGATAATTCGCTTTCAAGGCTAAAGAAATTGTTCAGGGACTCAATATCAATGCTTCTAAAAAAGCTTTGTACATTACCGGTTCCGTGATTCAGAAAGCCGTCAGGCTTGATATAGGCATATCCGTTGCGGACAATTGCCGCAATAAATGGCACATGCAGATTAAAAGCAAGCAGGAAATTATTTTTATCCCTGTCCAGCGAATATGAAGCCTGTCCGCTTAAACCCAGGGAAGTCACAAAGTATTGATTAATTGCACTATTTGTATACTTATTATGCTTATAATGCCCCAAATTTGAATCAAGTGTCCCGCCAAAAAATAATTTCCCTGCACCACCCGCAAAAATGCCGGCAAATCTCATGTAAGAGTAACTACCGCCCGCTTTCAGATTTTTCATTCCAGCGTCTGTAAGATCGGGATAAATATCAGGATGAATTGTGCCGTAAAGTACTCTGATATTGAGTGTACTTAAAAAGGCATGGCTGCTCTTCATGTATCCGGCGTATCCTGATAAATGGCTGCCACTGTAATAAAGTGGTGATACTCCATTATCACGTATTCCAAGACCGGACCATCCGGCCCCTATAATGAGCTGATTGTTTTTTGTAATCGTCTCTGTTGTAAAAGGGGGCGGGCTATTCCCGGATAGTTTACCGGAAACAGACAATAGAAGTATCAATAATATCAATTTATTGACAAAATGCTGTTTCATATGCCGCTTCAGGCTCTAATACTGCTCAGGTTCAATTTACAAAGAGGGGTATGACCAATAAAATATCAGGAAAAACCCATTGCAATATATAGATTTTAAACGACTGTTTAAAGGGATAGCGGTATCTGATAACGGAATTCAGATTATTTATCTATAATCTGAGTCGTAATATACCTGGAGTATAAATTTTCCGGAAGCAGATCAATAAACCTGATTAGCGTTTGGTCAGTGTAAATTCTGTTATGAATATCTGTATCAAAAGAAATATCTCTGATCTTGATTATAGTGCCGTATCCTTGCTTATCGGGTTTTATTTCTATCCTTGTCGGTATTTCACGGCCGTATACTGTTTTAATTTCGCCCAGGGATATCATTCGTGTCATCTTTCCTTCTCTGTCGTAGTTTTCGGTCTTAAGATGCTGATATTTGTCCTTTGTTATCCAAATCTTTATTGTCCCCTGGTTTTTCAGGCTGTCCGGGGCAGGGGTGAGTTTAACAATATAACAATCCTTGCCTTCAATTTGACCGCTGCCGGCGATTGTTGAAGTGTAATTTTTTCTGAGTTCGGTTATATTTCCAATAAGGTCATAATTTATAAAGTCAGACCCCAGCCATGATTGTGTCATCATCGATGAATGTATTTTGGAAACCTGGTTATTGCCAGGTACATAATTCCATATTTCACTTCCTGTCATCATATAAGTCATTCCTTTATCACGAAAAGGAGCCGTTATCGCAATTATTGAAAAATCATTATCTACATTCCATACGTTGGCATAAATTTCACGGGTGAATTTGGGCCGGACAGTGGTCATCTGTATCTCGGCATAATAAGATTCCTTTTTTATTCCGGCCATTAATCCTGCAAGCACCGAGTCGGCATCATTTGCACTTGCAGAAACTGCAATTATGAAACCGGCTAAATGAAACAGGGATTTAAATAATGTATGCATTTAAAATTTTATTAATCTGATTATTAAATATAGCGAAAATTTATGTTGCAGAGTATGTTTTACAGCTGTTTTTCAATAATTATTTTAAAATATAAAATAACAATGATTTACTAAAGGCTATGGGTTTTTACCGGTTGACTGTCGGTTGCCGCATTTTGAAATCAAATCAGATGCCATTTTAGATAAAAACCAGAAAGCCAGTGTTATAAGTTAAGTTTCTGAATTTTTTTTATTAAAATTCTGTTCGTTTACGTACATTAGATGCACGGTTTAGCAACACACTTCTTCACAACTATCCATGGTAAATTATATATAGCCACAGCTCATTTGGCGAGTGATTGTTATTTTAGGAAATGGTCACCAGGTATTACCCGTTTTTATCGACTGTTGAAGGAAGTCATGTGATTATGAAAGCTGCGTATCACCATATTTTTTATGAAGGTTATTAACTAAGGGCCCTTTACCGTTTTCAAGGTCAAAATGACAGTTTGATTAATTATTATTTTATTTTTGTTTTCACATAACTCAGACCTTAAATGATGCATAAAAAGTCCGGATATATTTTGATTATTGTTCAATCGGTTATAATAGCCCTGTTGCTATTGTATCTTGTTTTTTCCCTTGGGAAGGAAGATAAGATTTCGGCTCTTGAAAACAGGGTTACAGAACAAGAGAGGCTCATAGCAGTTTATGCTCAGCGGAATGACAGTCTTGCCATACTACTCCAGGAAATTTCGATTACCGGTGCTGTACCACCCTTTCTCGATAAGGAACAATTAGAAAATCTGGTTGACAAAGGGTTAAGTGACCCGGTAAGAGATATCAGGCAGGATCTTGTTAAAAGTTCAGCGATAATTAATATGGAGGCAGTTCATGGTGGAAATATGGGGTTTTATTTCCATGACGGAATCCATATCCTGAATGAGAAATGGGTTTTCGCCTATTTTGAAGATGGTCATATTGCAGGTGCAATGTTACTGAAATACGAAATTAACGAAGATGGCAGTCTGCGATGGGAGGTTCTGGATGAAACACCCTATTGAGGACTGTCAGCCCTGATCTGCTCAATATGGTATATATCTCCTTCGTTGGCAGCATATGATTCGGAAAATTCTGATCTGGCTTCATTAACCAGTGGTTCCGTTGTTTTATAGCGGGCTGAGAAATGGCCAATGATAAGCTTTGCCACATTTCCCTTCCGTGCAATAATTCCTGCTTCCCTTGCTGTTGAATGGCCCGTTTCCCTGGCTCTGTCCTTCATTTCATGAAGATATGTAGCCTCATGGTAAAGGATGTCTGCGTTCTTAATTACCGGCAATATTGATTCAGTGTACCTGGTATCTGTGCAGTAGGCAAGCGACCTGGCTTTTACAGGAGGCAGAGTCAGTAATGCATTTGGTATTGTTTGCCCCTTTTCATTCAGGAAGTCTTTGCCTGATTTAATATTATGCATTTCACTTACCGGAACATTGTGAAACCTTATCATCTCTTTTCTCAGGTTAAGCAATGGGGGTTTTTCCTGGAAAAGGAATCCGCATGCCGGTATTCTGTGCTTTAAGGGAAAGGAAAATACAAGAGCATTGCTGTCCTCGTATATCAGCTGTTTCTTTTTTGAGCCAAGCTGATGAAATATGATACGGAATGTAAGAGGATGATCATAAAAGTATTTAATATGGTCATTCAGTATTTGCTCCAGAAGGGGACTTGCATACAGATGAAGGTCATACTTCCTGCCCAGCAGATTAAGCGTGCTTATAAGTCCGAATAACCCGAATGTATGATCACCGTGTATATGAGTAATAAAAATATGATCAATTTTTCCGAATCCAATATTATTTCTCCTGAGCTGTATCTGGGTTCCTTCACCACAATCAATTAAAAAACACCGCTCATGTAAATTAACTACATGAGCGGCGGGAAATCTGGTGGAAGTAGGTACAGCAGAACTGCTTCCCAGTATTGTCAGCGAAAATGTCACAACTATCTACATTGAGTTCTCCTTAAATGGTTTTCTTTTCAGTCTTAATGAACTCTTCAGCTTCCTTAACCGTCTGCGTAATATTCAAAACCGTATCCAGCTGGGATATAGTAATGAGTCTTTCGACAGCATCATTTAACCCGGTAAGGACAAAAATACCGTTTGCATTTTTACTCAGTCTGTTGGCCACAAGAATAGCACTTAGTCCTGAAGAATCACAATATTTGCAATTACTCAAATCCATTACCACATTGTTTTCTCCCTTTCCCGAGATAAGGACAAGTTCCGATTTCAATGCCGGTGCAATATGGGTATCGAGTTTTTCCTCAAGTACCTGAATCATCGTGAAATGTTCAAACTTCTCAATATTAAATTCCATTGTAAAAAGTTTTAGTTATGATGCTTGTTTTATTACTGACAATCAATACCTGGTTATTTATCATCGTCACCTGAATCTTCTGTTTCCTTGTCTTCCTTTTTCTTCTTTTTGTCCCTGGCAGTCTCCTCCATCTCCTCTTTCAGCGATGCAAGCTCGGAAATGTCACCAAAAGTAGTCCTTTCAATGTTTGTTTTCATTTTTCTCATTGTCTTCTGGGCTGCCTGAGCAGGTTTAGCCTTTTGTGCTTCAGGTGATTCCTTTTCAACAACTTCTTCCTCATTTACCTTGGTGTGGGAAAGAATAATCCTTTTGGCTGTTTTAGAAAACTCGATTACCTTGAAAGGCAGTTTCTCTTCAACTTTTGCCATTGATCCATCCTGTTTAGTCAGATGTCTTGAAGAAACAAAACCTTCCACGCCATATTGCAGGGCAACCAATGCACCTTTGTCAAATATTTCAATGATAGTTCCTTCATGAACAGAGTCAACGCTGAACACTGTCTCAAATACATCCCATGGATTTTCTTCAAGTTGTTTGTGTCCAAGGCTTAGGCGGCGGTTGTCTTTATCAATCTCCAGAACAACGATCTCAATTTCCTCTCCGATAGCGGTAAATTCGGCAGGATGTTTTATTTTCTTTGTCCATGAAAGATCAGAAATATGGATCAGTCCGTCAACACCCTCCTCAATTTCAACAAAAACTCCGAAATTGGTGAAGTTTCTTACTTTAGCCATATGTTTGGATCCGACAGGGTATTTCTCTGCAACCAGTTCCCATGGATCAGACTTGAGTTGTTTAATTCCGAGTGACATTTTTCTTTCATCACGGTCAAGCGTAAGAATATGTGCTTCAACCATGTCGCCAACTTTCATGAATTCCTGTGCACTGCGCAGATGTTGCGACCATGACATTTCAGATACATGAATTAGTCCCTCTACTCCGGGGGCTATTTCAACGAAAGCACCATAATCAGCCATTACAACAACTTTACCAGTTACCTTGTCGCCGACTTTAAGGTCAGGACTAAGCGAATCCCATGGATGCGGGGTAAGTTGTTTCATGCCAAGTGCAATTCTCTTCTTGGCATCATCAAAGTCAAGAATAACAACGTTAAGTTTCTGGTCAAGCTCTACTATTTCTTCAGGATGATTTACCCTGCCCCATGAAAGGTCAGTAATATGGATTAATCCGTCAACACCACCCAGGTCGATAAATACACCGTAGGAAGTTATATTCTTTACTGTACCCTCGAGTACCTGTCCTTTTTCGAGTTTGGCAATAATTTCTTTTTTCTGCTGCTCAAGCTCTTCTTCGATAAGAGCTTTATGTGAAACCACAACATTTTTAAATTCATGGTTGATCTTTACAACCTTGAATTCCATAGTTTTACCTACATATGCATCGTAATCCCTTATAGGTTTGACGTCGATCTGCGAACCGGGGAGGAACGCTTCAATGCCAAAAACATCAACTATCATACCACCTTTGGTGCGGCATTTAATGTAACCTTTTATTATCTCATCATTATCCAGAGAAGCATTTACCCTGTCCCAGGACCTTAATGCCCTTGCTTTTTTGTGAGATAAAACCAGCTGACCTTTCTTGTCTTCCTGACTTTCAACGTACACTTCAACAGTGTCTCCAGGCTTAAGTTCAGGGTTATAACGGAATTCGTTCAAGCTGACAACAGCTTCGGATTTGTAACCTATATTGATTACGACTTCGCGTTTATTCAGCGAGATAACTGTACCGTCAACTACTTCGTTTACATTGATAGTAGAAAGGGTTTTGTCATACATGGCCTCATATTTGGCCCTGTCTTTTTTAGAATAGCTGTCAGAGTCTTCTTCAAGGTGATCCCAGTCAAACTCTTCTGCAATTACTTCATTTTCCACCTCGGTTGCCGGATTTTCTGCAATCGGGTCAATAACTGCTACTTCTTCTTCAGGTTTTCCCTGAACTTGTGCCATTTCGCCAGCAGTTTCGGTTGTATCCTGGCTTACTGGTGATTGTACCTCTTCAGTCCCTGTATTCTCTTCTTTAATATCATTTGTATCCTGATCAGAAGATACATTTTTTTCATTATCAACCTGATCATCCTGTCTTACACTCCCGCTCAAAGGCTCTTCATTTTTAGTGTTTTCATTTTCTTTCTCAGTCATAATTTTAAGGCAAAATTTTAATAATTAATAGGTTAGACATTATTTTATAAAATACATGAAAGATGCAAAAGTAAGTAAAAAATGTTGGAAATAACCATTGTAATATAAATTATTTTTGATTTGGAATGTTTCGTTAACTCTATAAAATTACTAATTTAGCAATTTAATTGGCCATAAAGTAAAATTACATCTGTTTTTGCTATATTTTAACACGAAAAAGTCCAGGAATAACAACTCTGCCACAATGATTACAGTCAATCACACTAATTCGCCTATAACACAACAATAAGAATTTTTATTCATAAATCAAAATCACAAATCATGGGGAAATTAAAATTTAAAATTATGACGGTACTGAGTCTTATACTGTCAGGAATGCTGTTTTTTACATCATGTTCAACTACCGGGGAGAAAGAGTGGAGGTCACTATTTAACGGTGAGAACCTTGATGGCTGGGATATCAAGATAAGGGGGTTTGAACTAAATGACAATCATAACAATACGTTCAGGGTGGAAGACGGGTTATTAAAAGTGTCATATGATGAGTATGAAAACTTTGATAACAAGTTCGGTCATATATATATTAATGAGCAGTTTTCCCATTATATACTCAGGGTAGAATACCGCTTTGTTGGAGATCAGGTTGAAGGAGGTCCCGGCTGGGCATTCCGGAACAACGGAATAATGTTCCATAGCCAGTCGGCCGCAAGCGTTGAGCTTGATCAGGATTTTCCTGTCTCTATTGAAGCTCAGCTGCTTGGAGGTGACGGAGAGAACGAAAGGACAAATTTCAATGTATGTACACCAGGAACCCATGTCCATATTGATGGTGAATTGCGTACTGAACATTGTATTACTTCAAACAGCAGGACTTTTCATGGCGATCAGTGGGTAACCGTCGAGTTACATGTGTATGGTGATTCTATTGTACATCATATTATTGAGAATGACACTGTTCTTACATACCACAACCTCGTGCTTGATAACGGTGAGCCACTGGGGAGAGGTTTTTTTGCATTACAGGCTGAGAGTCATCCAACTGAGTTCAGGAAAATAGAGATACTTGATATGAGTGACGATTATTAGCCGTAATCTTTATTCCTGCCGGAAGTTTCCGGTACCGGCACACAATATTTTAATAAAAACAGGCGACTCTTGCGTTGTGACCTATGACAGTATTATATTCATGCGCGGGGCAATCAGGGGGAAATGAATTAAGCAAGGGGTGATTAATCGGTTTTCAAAACGGTTAATCACCCTATGTACATAAAAGGAAATGAATAATATGTATGGTAATGAAGTATGTACACCAGGCACCCATGTCCATATTGATGGTGAATTGTGTACTGAACATTGTATTAATTCAAATAGCAGGACTTATCATGTCTGTCAGTGGGTTACCGTCGGGTTACATTTATATGGTGATTCTGTTTAATTATCCCTGGAGTCAAACTGAAATGATAAATCATGGGTTATCCTTCCCGGGTTATGGCTGGTGTAAGATATATTGAAACTTAAAACTAATAGTTGGTATGAAAATAGTTATGGTTGGCACCGGATATGTGGGACTGGTATCTGGTACCTGTTTCGCCGAAACAGGAGTGTGTGTTATATGTGTTGATATCGATCAGCATAAAATCGAAAGATTAAGACAGGGCATAATACCCATTTATGAGCAGGGCCTTGAGGAAATGGTTCAGCGAAATACCAGGAAAGGCCGTCTGATATTCAGTACCAGTCTTGCCGAAAACCTGCAGGACGCTGAAGCAGTATTTATTGCTGTTGGCACCCCTCCCGATGAAGACGGCAGCGCCGATCTGCGTTATGTAATTGAAGTTGCAAGGGAGATAGGCAGGCACATGAGCCATTATATGGTAGTGGTGACGAAAAGTACTGTGCCGATCGGGACATCAAAAAAAATTAAAGACGCAATATTAGAAGAGCAGGCTACCAGGGGAACAAATATCCCGTTTGACATAGCTTCCAACCCTGAATTCCTTAAAGAGGGAAATGCAATTGAAGATTTCCTCAAACCTGAAAGAATAATTATCGGGATAGAATCGGAAGAAGCAGAGAAAATAATGCGCAGGTTATACAAGCCTTTTGTCCTCAATAACCACCCGATCATATTCATGGATATACCATCAGCAGAACTTACAAAATATGCTGCCAACTCGATGCTCGCTACCCGGATCAGCTTTATGAATGAGATCGCCAATTTCTGTGAAATTGTAGGCGCTGACATTAATTCAGTCAGAAAGGGTATTGGAAGCGACAGCCGTATTGGAAATAAGTTTATATATGCCGGCATAGGTTACGGGGGGTCATGTTTTCCCAAAGACGTAAAGGCACTTATCAACTCAGGGAATGAGATGGGTTATCCCCTTCAGATCCTAAGGGCAGTTGAAAGTGTAAATGACAGACAAAAAGAAGTTCTTTCAGCAAAGATTTTAAAGCATTTTAACGGAGATATAAAGGCAAAACGTTTTGCAATCTGGGGATTATCTTTTAAGCCGAATACCGACGACATGAGAGAGGCACCATCTCTTGTTATAATTGAAAAGCTTCTCGAAGGGGGAGCTTCGGTTATTGCCTATGACCCTGTAGCAATGGAAGAGTCGAAACGTAAAACAGGTGACACCATTGAATATGCCAAAGATCAGTATGATGCACTTGTCGATGCAGATGCACTTATTGTGGTAACTGAATGGAATGAATTCCGGACCCTTAACTACAAAGTAATTGAGAAACTTTTGACGCAAAAGATTATTTTTGACGGACGTAATCTATACGAGCCATCTGAGATGGAAGAGTTTGGATTTACTTATTACAGCATAGGAAGGTAGTACTATGACAGGCTAAAATAACTTAATAAAAAAAAATGAAGCGTATACTTGTTACCGGTGGCGCAGGATTTATCGGATCTCACCTTTGCGAAAGACTTCTTAACGAGGGAAATGAGGTTATATGTCTCGATAATTTCTTCACCGGCTCCAAACGAAACATTGTACATTTACTCGATAACCCTTATTTTGAGCTGGTACGGCATGATGTTACCATGCCTTATTACAGCGAAGTTGAAGAAATATATAACCTGGCTTGTCCTGCTTCACCGGTCCATTATCAGCATAACCCCATTAAGACCGTTAAAACTTCGGTGATGGGTGCTATAAATATGCTGGGGCTTGCAAAGAGGAAAAAGGCAAAAATATTGCAGGCCTCTACAAGTGAAGTGTATGGTGATCCGAAAATACATCCCCAAAAGGAAGACTACTGGGGATTTGTCAATCCGATAGGAGAAAGGGCTTGCTATGATGAAGGGAAGCGATGTGCCGAAACTCTCTTTATTGATTATCATATTCAGAATAAAGTAAGAATTAAAGTGGTGAGGATCTTTAATACTTACGGACCTAAAATGCAGCCTAATGACGGCAGGGTAGTATCCAATTTCATTTTACAGGCGCTAAAGAATGAAGACATCACGATTCATGGAAAAGGTGATCAGACCAGGTGTTTCCAGTATTATACCGACCTTGTTGAAGCCTTGATCAGAACAATGAATACAGGAGAAGAATTCACGGGCCCTGTTAACATAGGCAACCCTGAGGAATTAACAATTCTTTCTCTTGCCGAGACCATAATCAGGATGACAGGTTCAAAATCAAAAATAATATTTCTGCCCATAAGGATTGATGACCCGTTCAAAAGAAAGCCCGACATCTCGCTGGCTAAAAAAGAACTGGGTGGCTGGGAGCCGGTTGTTCCTCTGGAAAAGGGACTTGAAAAGACAATAAGCTATTTTGCTGATATTATAAAAAACCGGCCAGAGAGTTTATAATTGCCTGTTTAGTAACTACGGTTCGCCATAGCAGTTGAAAAATAATTCACACATACGGCTTTTTTCCTGCAATTGATTATCAATGCATTTGTGTATAATCAACCTTATTGGTAGACCTATAGGAGAGGCATGTTTGAAAACCGGATTCTTTATGAAAACAAATCAACTACTTATTTGTAACTTTAAGACAAAATTATGAAAGGAATAATACTGGCCGGAGGTTCCGGCACAAGACTGCATCCGGTTACCTATAGCATCTCAAAACAGATGTTGCCGGTGTACGACAAGCCGATGATTTATTATCCCCTGTCGGTTTTAATGCTTGCCGGTATTAAGGAGGTATTGATAATTTCAACTCCCGGCGACCTCCCCCTTTTTCGCCATCTTCTCGGAAACGGGGAAAGGTTCGGATTGACCCTTTCATACACTGAGCAACCTGCCCCCGAGGGACTGGCACAGGCATTTATTTTAGGCGAAGAGTTTATCGAAGACCAGCCGGTTTGCCTTATTCTCGGAGACAATATCTTTTACGGATACGGACTGAGCGGTATTCTTTCAAGGGCATCAACTCTAACCACCGGAGCGCTGGTCTTTGGATATTTTGTAAATAATCCGAGACGTTACGGAGTTGTCGAATTTGATAAAGGCGGGAAGGTGCTGAGCATAGAAGAGAAGCCTGAGTCTCCTAAATCCAATTATGCTGTTACCGGGCTCTATTTTTACGGCAATGATGTAGTGGCAAAAGCCAGATCACTTAAACCATCCGCCAGGGGTGAACTTGAAATAACCGACCTTAACAGGCTCTACCTGCAAGAGTCAAGCCTTAAGGTCGAACTTTTCAGCAGGGGAATGGCTTGGCTTGATACCGGGACACATGAAAGTCTGCTGCAGGCATCAAATTTCATACAGACAATTGAAGAGAGGCAGGGACTGAAAATTGCCTGCCTTGAGGAAATAGCATACATAAAAGGGTTCATTGACAGGGAAAAATTGCTTGCCAATGCGGCGTTATTGAAAAACAGTCAATACGGGGGTTACCTTTATCAGGTAGCGGGTGAAAATGCTGACGGATCTCCGCTCAGGTAAGACCAACACAGACACCACTAATGACTATCAACGCCAGGGCAGTAAAAAATGTAGGGTAGCACACAATGAATTGATGTTGACATAATCTGGTGTTTTATAAATTGCTGAATTTTCCAGTCCGGATTAATCTCTGTCGGGCCGGGCACTAAAAAGAAAGGGCTTGCAAAACATTTAACAGATTATTGATTTGATTAGCATGCAATTTCCAGCTGGATTGCCTGCGAGCCGGGGAAATAAAACAAAACATTAATAATCGTTCGGCTCTGAGATACTTCATATGAAATACTAAACATAAATATTGATTATTAACTTGATTAACCCGCTTTAGATTAATGAAAATTACTGAAACTGAATTTCCCGGATTGCTCCTTATCAATCCCCGGATTTTTGAAGATTCCCGGGGATATTTTTATGAAAGCTATAATTATCGTAACTACCGGGAAAATGGCCTTGATTACAATTTTGTTCAGGACAATCAGTCCCGTTCGCCGAGAAATGTTATACGGGGGCTCCATTATCAGCTTAAACCATTTGCACAGAATAAACTTTTGCGCGTCATTGAAGGTGCCGTTTTTGATGTTGTGGTCGATTTGAGGAAGAATTCACCATCATACGGAAAATGGTGGGGTCATGAGATATCAGCTGAAAACAAGCTTCAGTTATTTATACCCGGCGGTTTTGCACATGGATTTGCCGTAATCAGTGAATGGGCCACCGTTTTATATAAAACAGATGAATTTTACAATCCACAGTACGAAAGAGGTATAAATTATGCAGATAAAAGTCTTGGAATAGAGTGGGGAGTTGAACCAGGCACTGAAATTGTTTCGGCCAAGGATATGAATGCACCTGTATTATCAGAGGCAGATAATAATTTTATATATAATAACAAATGAAGAGTATACTTATAACCGGAACATCCGGACAACTGGGGCATGAAATTCAAGGGTTGTCTTATACACATGTATATAAGGGGTATAAATTTATACATACTAACCGTAATACGCTTGACATCAGCTGGCGTGAGATTGTTGAGAATTATTTTGAGAATAACCAGATTGATTGCATTATCAATTGTGCGGCTTTTACCAATGTTGACAACGCAGAGGCTGAAAGCGAGCTCGCCATGCTTGTTAACGGCAGCGCAGTGGAATGGCTTGTAAGCGCTGCCACAAAGAGGCAAACCCGTATTTTTCATGTAAGCACAGACTATGTTTTTGACGGTACAAATTGTCGTCCTTACAAGGAGGATGATCAGGTAAACCCGGTATCGGTTTATGGTAAATCGAAGCTTGCCGGCGAAAAGGCCGTGCTTGATTATGAGTATGGTACTGTAATAAGGGCATCCTGGTTATACTCGCCCCGTGGGAAAAACTTTTTCAATACAATACTTAAGTTCGGCGAAGAGAGGCCTGAACTGAATGTTGTATACGATCAGGTAGGCACACCCACCTATGCAAGAGACCTGGCCCGCGTTTTACTGACATTTGCCGACCATGCACTTGTTGACGGAAGTTCATACAAAGGCGGACTGTACCACTACAGCAATGAAGGAGTCTGCAGCTGGTATGATTTTGCCCTTGAGATAATAAAACAAAAGGGATTGCACTGCCAGGTAAACCCAATTGAAAGTGAGCAGTATCCGACGCCAGCAGTCCGCCCTCATTTCAGCGTGCTGAACAAAAACAAAATCAAAAGTCAGTTGTCACTGAAAATTCCACACTGGAAGGACAGTCTTGCAAGTTGTTTGGATCAACTTGATTAGTTTTTAAATAAGTTATAGATATTCAGGGTTATTAACTTTAATTATTTTTAGAATGGATAACAGGAGTCTTAAAAAAAAGGTAAATGACCGTGCCCGGGTATGGCTTGGTGATGAGTTTGATGAGAAAACAAGGAACCAGGTAAAGAATTTACTTGAAGGCCCGGAGAATGAGCTAATCGATGCTTTTTACCAGGATCTGGAATTTGGCACAGGTGGTTTAAGAGGTATTATGGGAGCCGGTACCAACAGAATAAATGAATACACCATTAGTATGGCAACCCAGGGGTTGGCAAATTACCTTGTACGGCAGTTTTCACACCTCACATCAATAAAGGTTGCCATTGCCTATGACTGCAGGAATAACAGCCGCCTGTATGCCGAAACAGCTGCAAACATATTTACGGCAAATGATATTGACGTGCTTTTATTTGACAAATTAAGGCCCACACCCGAACTGTCATTCGCAATAAGGCACTACGGCTGCCAGTCCGGGCTGGTTATCACCGCCTCACATAACCCTAAAGAATACAATGGTTATAAAGTTTACTGGGAAGATGGCGGACAGATCATTGCCCCCCATGACAAGAATATTATTTCTCATGTCCAGAAAATTACGAGTTTCAGCCAGGTGCGGACAGATAAGAAGGAATCGCGTATAACAATGCTGGGCAGTGAAACTGACAAAATATACCTTGAGAAGGTAAAAGAGATGTCTTTATCGCCCGAAATAAATAAGAAGTGGAAAAATCTTAAGATCGTCTTTACTCCCATTCACGGAACAGCTGTAGAAATGGTGCCGGCAGCACTTGAAATGTATGGGTTCAAAAATATTATCAATATACCTGATCAGGACATAACCGACGGTAACTTCCCCACGGTCAAGTCGCCGAACCCCGAAGAGGCTGCCGCCCTGCAAATGGCCCTTGATATGGCTGTTGAGACAGATGCTGATCTTGTAATGGGAACCGATCCTGACGGCGACAGGGTAGGTATTGCGGTAAAAAACCATAAGGGTGAATTTGAACTCCTGAACGGGAACCAGATTGCATCGCTGCTTTTATACTATGTGCTGACCAGATGGAAAGAACTGGGCAGGCTGAGTGGGAATGAGTATATAGTTAAGACCATTGTCACATCGGAATTATTAGCCAACATAGCCGAAAAATTTGGCGTTGAATGTTTTGATGTGCTTACCGGCTTTAAATTTATTGCCGGACTGATGAGGAAAAATGAAGGTGAAAAGACCTTTATAGCCGGATTTGAGGAGAGTTATGGTTACCTGGTCGGTGACTTTGTAAGGGACAAAGACGCAATAGTCTCCTGTGCTCTGATTGCCGAGGCAACAGCATGGGCGCATGACCAGGGCAAAACCCTGTTCGATCTGCTGATGGAACTTTATAGTGAATTCGGGCTATACCGGGAGTCGTTACTTTCAATTGTAAGGAAAGGGAAGGCCGGCGCAGATGAGATAGCCGCGCTGATGGAAAAATTCAGGAATTCACCACCTTTGAAGCTTAACGGTTCGCCCGTGATGCTGGTAAATGATTACCTGAAGCAAAAATCCTTTGATACGATTAACGAGCTGCGCCGAGATATTGATTTACCAAAATCAAATGTGCTGCAATTCTTTTTAAAGGACGGGACAGTCATTTCAATGAGGCCATCTGGCACCGAACCCAAAATTAAGTTCTACATCGGGGTGCGTGCACCATTTTCCGGTAAAGAAAATTTTGACAGTATCAGCGATCAGCTTGCAAAAAAGACAAGCAGCATTATAGAAGAACTCGGTGTAAACTGATAATAACGAAAAATGGAGTCCTACAGAAAAGAGATTTGGTTTGAGACCAGAAGCAGGAGGGAGCTTATAAATATTACCCCCACCATAAATCAATGTCTTGCCGAAAGCGGCATAAAAGAGGGGCTTTTGCTCTGCAACGCAATGCACATAACCTCCAGTGTGTTTATTAATGATGATGAATCAGGCCTGCATCACGATTTTGAAGTCTGGCTGGAAAAACTTGCACCCGAACATCCTCATTCACAATACAGACATAATGGTTATGAGGATAATGCCGATGCCCATCTCAAAAGAACGATAATGGGCAGGGAAGTTGTGGTGGCAGTAACAGAAGGCAAGCTTGATTTTGGTCCCTGGGAGCAGATCTTTTACGGTGAGTTTGACGGTAAGAGGAGAAAGCGGCTGCTGGTGAAGATCATCGGGGAATAGAAAAAAACAGCTATTGCCCCTAGAAATACTGAGGGATTAATATTCCACTGATGGGCGTAAAGTTCACGGCTGGTTTAACTCCGGCCAAGGCGTTCTGTGGGAAGATCATTTGTTAACGAATGAAGCTAAGCAGCTGTCTTGACCCAAACAAGGTTGAAATATCTCCGGTCTTGTTTCTGGCACTTGAGTAAAAGCTCACTTCAGAAATAATATGATTAGTCCGTAAACCAGCACTTTTCACGCGATACGTTTTATTCCCCGAAAGGGGAGGAGTGCTATTCAAAAAATTTATCGCTGAAATTAATCAGGTACAGCTTATCTGTTGCGCGGGTAAAGGCAGTATAAAGCCAGCGGAGGTATTCGGTATTAGCCATGTCTTCCCTGACATAACCCTGGTCAATAAAGACATTCTTCCATTGTCCGCCCTGCGCCTTGTGGCAGGTTACGGCATAGGCAAACTTTACCTGCAGGGCATTGAACCAGGGGTTTGATCTAACCTCCTCGTATTTTTTTCTTTTATTGGTTATCTCCGAATAGTCTTCCATGACGGAATTGAACAGGTTATTGTTTTGTGTCTTGCTCAACGCGGCAGTTTCAGAATTTATAGTGTCAAGAAGCAGCTTAACCTCAATCTCCATATTTTTGTAATCGATAAACCTGACCACCGCATCGGCATACCTGAAGCCGTACATCTCGTCGTACCGCCTGATACGTACAACCTCAATTATGTCTCCATTTGCGATAAAGTCGGTCGATTCATTTTCCGACAACCAGAAATAGTTATTCTTGACCACCATTAACAGGTCTCCCGAAGCCAGTTCCTCTTCACGGCCTAGTATGCTTCCCCTTATTCCCTTGTTGAACTGGTTTGCCATTTTATTCGATCGCGTAACAATGATGGTGGACTCTAATCCATCCTTGTCATACGAACCCGATATCATTTCTATCAGCTCGCTGCCACTTACCCTTTCAACGTCGTCGAACCCGTCAAGAATAAAGTGCGGCAAACCCGGAACAGAATCGGAAATATTATGTCTTATTCCGCTTGCATTGAAAAGAATGCCTGAATCCTCTGCCTGCCGGAGGATCTCATTAAGAAAGATCTCCTTAACATCAAATCCGAATCCTTTAACAAAATTAATATCCAGGGCAGGGCTGATATCCAGTCCCACAGGCGGCAGCTGAGCAGTGTCACCAACAAGGATCAACTTGCAATTCAGACCACTCTCAACATAACCTATAAGATCATCAAGCAGCCGGCCGCTGCCAAATACATCATAATCGAACGACTGGTTGGCAATCATCGAAGCTTCATCAACAATGAACAATGTGTTTTTATGGAGGTTCCTGTCGACGACAAATTTGCCGGTTCCGTCAGTTAAGGATCTTTGTCTGTAAATTTTTTTATGAATAGTGTAAGCACTATGGGAACAGTATGAAGAAAGCACCTTGGCAGCCCGTCCGGTAGGAGCCAGAAGAACCACACTTGTTTTAATGATTCGCAGGGTTTTTACAAGAGCACCCAGGATTGTTGTTTTACCTGTTCCTGCATAACCTTTTACCAGAAGAATTTCCTTTTCCCTGATCCCGGTAATAAATCCGGGAATCATATCAATCATTATTTTTTGACTGGCTGTAGGCGTATGACCAAGTTGTTCAATTAAAATATTGATAATATGGTTTTTTATCATTTAATCTATTTATATTTATTTTTCAGGTATAAATGCAATTTTTTTATAAATTTGCCATCAAACTTAAAACTAATAAATCGCATAATAAAAATTATCTTTGATCCTGCATTTGTGTTAAGGTGTAAAACAGGCAGAAAGAAGCTTAAGGATCTTATTTTAATTCAGATATAATTTTTCAGCAAATTTTTAAGTTTATTTAAAGGGCAATGTTCAGGCTGAGGTTTATATTGAATGAAGCAGACGATTATTAATTACATAAATTTAGATTGTAAACATGAAAACTATTATTCAGATTCTTCTAACAGTTGCAATACTGGGATTAGGGTACCTGCTGGTTGACAGTATCAGGCAACCGATAAGGTTTAATGAAGCACAGAAAGCCAGGTATGACCGCACTATTCAAAGGTTAAAGGATATTCGTACCGCCCAGTTGGCCTACCGTTCCGTACACGGAGATTTTACCGGAGATTTTGATGAACTTATCAATTTTGTGAAAACCGATTCATTTAGTGTCGTAAGGGCAATTGGGTTTGAAGATGACGATCCTGATACTGAAACTACTGAGGAGATAATACGTGATACTATCAGAATCAGCGTTCAGGATTCACTTTTCCGTCGCGGCTATCCGGTAGATTCATTGCGGTTTGTGCCATTTACCGGTGGCAGGGAAGAATTTTTCCTTGGCGCAGGTACTGTAATGACCGGTTCCGGACTTGAAGTTAAGGTTTTCGAAGCTCATGTTCTCAATGATGTATTATTACGCGGACTGGACAGGCAGCTTGTGATCAACATGAATGATGAGAGAAGCAAAAGAAATCAGTTTCCCGGACTACGTGTTGGCTCTCTGGAGGAGACCACTAACAATGCCGGCAATTGGGAGTAATAGTCCCCGGTATGGACAGTGTTTTCATAGATGAGACATTTGATCTGAACCAGACAGGAAATTATCATATATCCATTCAGGCAGGCCTGGATGGATATTCTTTTTCTGTACTTGACCCGGTCAGAAATAAGTATATACTTCTGAAGCATTATAAGCTTTCAGAAATCTCCGACATTACCCTGCTTGAAGATAAGATTCATGAGATCCAGAAAAATGATGAGTTCCTTTCCAGGGAATACAAATCGGCCCTGTTCTCGTACCAGTCGCCTAAATACACCATTATACCGGGACCCCTCTTCAACAAGCAGAACCTCCGGTCCTATTTTGAATTCAACCAGCATCTGGACGACCTCGATGAGATTCACTACAACAAATTAAACAATACCGATGCATACAACCTGTATATAATCCCATCAAGGCTGGCTTGTCTTGTAAAGAAGGCATTCGATAATGTACGCTATTATCACCAGGTGACCCCATTCATTGAGAACGGGTTAATGCAGTATGGAGGCAAGACATTCAGAAGATCGGTTCTGGTCAACCTATACGGGAAATATGCAGATGTAATTGTTGTTCAGGGTGAAAAACTAATACTAAGTAATACCTTCCCCTGGAAGACTGATCAGGATCTGGTTTATTTCATTCTGTATGTATACGAACAATTAAAGCTAAGCGGAGAAGATGTGCCGCTTGTTATTTCAGGATCAATTAAAAAGAGATCGGAAGCATACGAACTGTTGAAGGTTTATATTAAGAAGGTCGGCTTTGAAAGCCGCAATGATACTTTTCAGTACAGCTATACATTAAATGACATTGATCTGCACTGGTTCACAAACCTTTTTAATCTGAAGCTGTGCGTGTAATTTAGTTAGATTTTCACTTCATCCTGAATAATTCAGGTCAACCCTTGAGTCCGTAACTGTGCAGATAAATTTGTTTAGTAGTTCAATTTCACCTGAAGAATTCAGTTCATAAAAATTAAAAATATGAAACTGTGAGTATTTTAGTTTAACGGTTAAATTCATACTTAAGAAGGTTCATAAACATTTATATTCTGAAACTGTGCGTATAATAAGCGGTGTTTATAAAGGAAAGCGTCTTTATCCCGGAAAAAGTTTTAAGGCAAGGCCGACAACCGACTTTGCCAAAGAGAACCTGTTCAATGTATTAAGCAATTATTTCGATTTCGACGATCTTGAGGTGCTTGACCTTTTCAGCGGAACAGGAAGCATAAGCTATGAGTTCGCATCACGCGGATGCAAGTCGGTCGATTCGGTTGAAATAAACTCAAGGTACCATGCATACATAACAAAGACGGCAGCAGAGCTCGGCCAGGACCAGATCAAAACCTACAGGGCCGACGCATTCAGATTTATAAAACACACCCCCCGCAAATACAACCTGATCTTTGCCGATCCCCCATATGAAATGAAGGATATAGATCAGATACCTGTTATGGTATTTGAAAGTGACATTTTGCAGGAAGGCGGCTGGTTAATACTGGAACACGGCAAAGACAACGAATTCTCAAAGAATCCCAATTTCAGGGAGCTCAGAAAATACGGCAGCGTACATTTCAGTATATTCGAAAAAAAGAAAGAGTAGTGGTTTAGCTTACTTTCGGCCCTGGTAAAAGTTGCGGTAGCATGATCACTGTACTTTATTCCCATTTATACTATATCCTTGTTCCCGTTTTAGCTGCATTCCTGTTCCCATTTTACTGTATTCCTGTTCCCATTTATTCTGCATTCCTGTTCCCATTTAATCTGTATTATTTTTCCTGTTTTTATTGTAGTGCAGTTCTCAACAGGCTAAAAGGACAAAAACGCAGAAAATTTTAAAAAAACTGATCCTTTATATTTGGAAGAACAAAAATATCTCTTATTTTTGCATCACTAAAACGATCAGCAACAAGATCGCACGTTCTTAAAAACACTGGTCCGGTAGTTCAGTTGGTTAGAATACATGCCTGTCACGCATGGGGTCGCGAGTTCGAGTCTCGTCCGGACCGCCAACTACAAAGCAAACCCTCTGATTATCAGGGGGTTTTGTCATTAACAACCAAATCGCCTCTTGGATTAACAACCAGCATTAACAACCAAAGTGATTTATTGTTAGATAATATACATACCTCTCTGTAATCCCATTTTGTCACTTCCAATTTAATATTCATGCCTTCATTTCCATAACTGGAGCATATCTAACGAATTACCTTACCTGAAAGCTATAAATTACATGCCTCATGATATACGAAAATGACTCTTAAACCCACAGCACTTATGAAGAGGGTTACGACTTTTACAGTACCTACAAGTCAAGAGAAAATATTATTTTAAAATCGCATCTTTTTTTGGGTGATAAATTAGTAAGTGAAGCACTATTTCGATACGGATGAGGAGTATGCCGAGTTGTTGTTGAAAGCAGAGATTACTGAAGGAATATATAAACGTTATCTGAACTGAAGACTTTGCCAATAGCTCATCTTTCGA
Organism: uncultured Bacteroidales bacterium; assembly: GCA_964421595.1. Lineage (GTDB taxonomy): Bacteria > Bacteroidota > Bacteroidia > Bacteroidales > PUMT01 > PXAP01. The sequence goes on from CAYQXY010000009.1 coordinate 101,095, forward strand.
AAACTGGGACTTTACAAATACATGGAAAATATCAAAATAGCAATGATGGGATTAGAAGAAAGATTATTTAAAGCAACTATTCCTGAGATTTCTGCAGTAAAAAGTACGGCTATTGTTAGAAACAATTCTGTAACATTTAATATTAGCGGTGGTCAGACTCCTTATGAAATTTTTATTAATGATTATTTTTACTCTACTGACAAAAGTGTGTTAACAATTGACAATTTAAAGTTGGGCAATTACACAGCACTTGTTCGGGATAAGAATTTTTGTGCAGGTGAGGTGGCAATCAATTTTACCATAGAGGGTTTTCAAATATACCCTAATCCATCTGGTGGCTTAATTAACGTTTATTTTCCTACGGAAGGTGGGAATGACTATAAGGTGAAAATATTTTCAGCAAATGGTCAAACAGTTTTTAATGATGCTGTATTTATTGACGGTAATAGAATTAGTCTCGATGTAAGCTTCCTGGAGAAAGGAAACTATGTCTTCTATATTTATAATAACGATTATAATAATTCCATGAAATTTATTATTCGATAATAAGATTTTCTATGATTACACAAAGATTCATATTACTTCTTGGGATAAGTTTTCTATTGAGCATTTTTAGTTGCACGAAAGAAGAAAACCATGCACCCTCAAAGCCAACCTCAACAATAGGAACGGACAATACCTGTGAAGTTTTACGCCCTACTTTATCATGGGCCTGCACTGATGAAGATGGCGATAAACTTTATTTCACATTAATGTTTGGAACATCTGAGGGTAGTTTATCAGAACTTACTACAGATCAATCTTCCTTTACATATACTTTTACTGAAGAATTGTTACCATCAACAAAATATTACTGGCAAATTATAGCAAGTGACGGACAAGATAAGACATCAGGAGATGTTTGGAAATTTAGTACTGTTAGTAATCCAATCGATGTTAGAGTACCATCAGTTCCTGTTTTAATATCACCACTAACTGAACAAGTGAGAGGGAGTATATTGTTCAAATGGCAAGGTTCAGAAGATGATGCAACTGTGAATTACACTTTAACAATAAATGATGTCAACGTTATTGAAAACACGGTAGATACAACCTTTAATTTTGAAGTAATAGAAAATTTTAAATGGTTTGTTACAGCCTATGATGACCACGGAAACAGTTCGGAAAGTGAGCATGTTTCAGTTAAGGTAAAATGAGAAATGACCGGGTGGGGCAGGAAGAGACTCCCTTCCCCTACCGTGAAAAGCAATGGTATTTCGATATTACTCCACAAATGGTCGGATCCGGAAGAAACCGACCATCTGATTGCATGGACCAGGTCATTTTGGATAGAAGTGGAACCTTTTACCCACGGGACTTCAGTAAACTGGCTTGCCGACGATGACGGTTTAGACCGGATAAAAGCGGCTTATGGGCCGAATTATTCCAAATTGGTCAAACTGAAGCACAAATATGATCCGGATAATTTATTCAGGTTAAACAATAATATTCTCCCCAGTTCAAATGGATTGAATTAATAAGTTTTTGCCTGTAGTGCAATATGAGGATGATATATTAACACTCCGTATGTCCATATCATGCTTCCGATGCCAAAACATTTACCCGGTAAGGATTAGAGGGAATAGTGTTTTTCTCCATCAAATCCTCCTTCGCACACTTGATTGACTATTGTATATAAAAAATTACGATGTTGCATGTTTAATAGTTAACATCTGCTCCGCCGGGGTGTTTAAAACTTCCCTCCGCGACTTCCACATCTTCTTTTGCATCATAGTATTTCTCTTTTCCCTTGTCAGCTAATTTTTCAGCATCTTCTTTAGTTCTTTTAAATTTACTTTTAAGCGAATCACGTAGTTGATGATACTTTGATTTTAGTCCACCAGCATAATCATCGGCTTTATGCCTGATATGTTTGCGGGTTGTTGAACCTTTTTCAGGTGCGAATAAAATAGCTGCTATTGCACCACTGGCAAGTCCTGCCAATGCTCCTAATATTACTTTGCCTGCTTTCATATTAAATTTTGTTTTGTGCCCACCAATCTACCCAAAAGGGAGGCTGATGAAGCTGATTAAGATAAATGCTATGTATATGAATATTTAATTCAGATGAATTTTAATTTTTATTTATTGATTTTGTTCTTGATTGAAATGGCTTCAATTTCATCTTCAATAACTGACCAACTCATAACCCTATTTTCAGGAAGTGTTGCTTCATTTACTTTTGCTTTACGATCGGCACTTAATGCCATGTTGTCCTTTTGAACAGATTCAACGGTTCTGTGTGTACCATTCCAAGGTCTATGGTCGATAATTATATTACAAAGGTCATAAACATATAATGGAGTATCATTACACAATTTTGGGAAGTATTTGCATGATTACTCATTCTTATCTGAATCTGAAGAAAAAATATATATGCCTGATAATGTTTTTGGGTTGTGTACTATATATCTTTTTGAAAATCCTTAAGGTCAAATTTATCTTTTGATGTCTCAAGACTCAAATTAACGGAGAGTTCGAACAGATGCGCCTGCGTTTCAAAAAAGTGCATCATGTAGCCGGCAGTATTGACAAACCCAATGATATCGCCAACTTGTGGCAGGTTTGGCAGGGTTATTTTCCGCATGAGCACAATATCCTGTTCAAGGCAATAGGCTCCGGTGAAGTACACTTCTACAGGGTGGTCTGGCGCAGGGACAAATGCGGTTAATGGATCCAGTAAAAAATCGGCACTGGAGCTTTTTAACTGGCTCATGTTCATTTCAAGGCCGACAAGCCACCTGCCCCGCATATCCTTTTTACGGAACACAATCCTGGCAAGGGTCATGCCGACTTGATTAAGTAAGGAACGCCCCGGTTCCATTCGTATTTCTATATCTTTGCCCAGGAGTAATTCAGATACACTTGCCTTGTTTTCATAGCGAAAGTTCAGGACTTTCTCAAGGAATTTGTCACCGTTTTCTTCATTGTAAAAAGGATAGGTTGCCAGGGCTCCCTGTAGTTTACTATCGATTATTTGATATCCAAGTCCGTCATTGTTAAAAGTTATCTCCTCACGTTCTCCTTTGACCGCTTTTTTCAGTTCCTCATGGAAAGTTTCCCACTCGTTTTTAGATTGCAGGTAATTAGTCAGTATCCCACCGCCTATGTCAATAAACTGCGTAGTGAATCCGTGGACTTTGAGTTTTTCTGCCAGAAAAATGCACTGGGTTAACGCTGCCCCCCGTTCTTCAGGAGAATAGCCATTCAGGTGAAAATGCAATCCTCTGTAGTTAAAGTTTGAATATGTCCCTTTCGGGGAACAGGTAGTAGCAATAAACGATTCCACCTCGTCAATATCAAAACCAAACCGACTGTAGAGTTTTTCCGTATCGGTATAAAACCCGCTGACTCGGAAACCTGCCGGAGTCTGTTTGTCAAGTTTTCTGGCAATGCTGTTCAGTAAATCGCATTCATCCTGGTTGTCAAGAATTACCAGTACATTATTTTTCACTGCCACTTCCAGCAGTTTTTCTGTCTTTATAGCAGCTGTTACCACCAGTTGTTCAGGTTTCATTCCGGCTTCAAGTGCTTGCATCAATTCCCTGACGCTGGCAGTATCGACGCCAATTCCGTTTTCTTTGGCACGTTTAACTACACTTTTGCTTTTGTTTGCCTTGTGGGCATAATATAACTGGTGTGGTATTCGGTGTTTTTCAAACACCTTCCGGAACATATGAATATTCTTGTCTAATACAGGCAGATAATGGATGTTTACTGGTGATCCATAAGCTTCAAAGAGTGAGTCCAGAAGTTTTCTGTCCTTCATGAGTTTTGGCATCCAGTCACTTAGCAGAGGCGAAAGGGACGGGAGCTTGTTTGTTGATTTCATCTGTACGATCAATTAAATGTTGGATTACCGTATGCGCCCATGGACCTGCAAAATTGTTACGGGTGCGGGACAGGGTGTCGTTATCGTGAACAATACCTTCTGTAGGTGTGCCGTAAAGCGTAATATTTTCATGGATTCCCTGCGTGTTAATCAGATTGCCGTTACGGTTGATTTCTAATGTGCCAGGAGTATAACTACTACTTTTGCCCTTGTTTATATAGGGTCGTGCCAACCGGTTTTCACATAGGTTGGTGAATAAGCCCGTAGTTTCATTTTCCATCGAGTTTTTGGGAATACGGGCATCAACAAGTACATTACAGTAAATTTCGGAAATGTCATTGCTGAGCCTAAAGCCACTTTCGCCTGGTTCAACAGAGGGATTTTTAGCAAATTGAAAATCTATGATTCCGGCATTTGCCAGGGCGATAATTTTTTGGAGGTTAACGGGAGGTGGTCCAAAGGCAATGCGGTTCAGTTTTCCTGAATAGTTACGATCAAACTCCTGATGCGATTCAGCATCCAGTCCGCTGAAAGAATAGATTTCATTAAATATGGGACTTATCCTTCTCCATACTGCGGCAGCACGTAATTGAGCCTCGTTCACTATATGACGTCTTACTTCTATAAAGTCAGTAATGTATTTTAGAATATTATGATGAATGCTTAATGCGGGATTGAATTCCGGTTCTACCATTCTCTCCAATGAAAAACTTTCATGCCCAGGATACTTTTGATGGAAAGTGTATATTTGGCTTGTAACTTCATTATAATCAGGGTGATACCTAAGCACCTCCTTTTTATGCAGGAATAAGGTCTTGTAGTAGGCATATTCCATATCCCGGGTTATGAACGGAAGTATTGCATTTTTAAAACTTAATTTCCTGTTATTGGAGTAAGTGAACCTTTTTACATAAAGTTCAGGCTCATCATCCAACTCAAAATCATATTTGGGCATCATTGGCCAGCCGGATTTTGAAAATGGGAAAATACGTTTCGGTTCCTTACCAGATTCTTTGTAGATCAATTTTCCATTACCGGATTCATTGAAAAATCCTCCTTTCCCTTCGGTTAGGGCCAATACCGCATCTATAAAGGTTAAACCCATTCCCTTTACAGCAACAGTATTTCGCTGGGTCACCCCACTTAAATTTTCTTGCACAGGATAGATAAATGGGACTGTTTTATAGGTTGTTTTTGTTGTTTGTTTATGACGCTGATGCCCGGTTGATATCAGGATGTGTTGAAAGCCGGTCAGACGGCATGTTTTTCCCCGCTGCACAGAACCGATGGAATAGCGATCGTCCTTTTTTTCAATAGAATGAACTTCAGCGATATGTTGCTTAAGGATGACGTTTTCCGGGAGACTCTGGCAGAGTTGGGAGAAACCATCTTCCAGGTAGCATCCAACCGCGGCCCTTGATGCATATAACGAGCCAATTTCATCAAGGTGCGTGTGCTTCTCCAGTGCTATGTATTCTGAAAAACTTAAGGGATGTTTGACTACAGGAGGCGGCGATTCTGCAGTCCACATATTAATAAATTTATTAGCAAAATTCATTAGCAAATAACCGGGCTGATCGCTTCTATATATGTCACCAGAACCCATGAACCTCGTTTTATTGAAAAGGTGGATTTCCACTTTTTCCTTTACGGGATTTGCTTCTAATTGGGCGAGTATCCGTTCAAAACCATACATACCCTTAGGTCCCAGGCCTACGATTGCTATTTTAAAAGGAGGGCTTTTCATCTGTATAAAACAGATTAATAAAATTAATAATCAGTTAATTTTGCTTAGCAGGCAATTCATATAGATTATTTCAATTCCGATGTTTCACCCATGCTTTATACTTGTACTTGTATGTGCCCTTGCCAATGGGTGAATAATTCGAATAATGTGTTGTTATGATATTCATTATGAGCAAGTTGTTAATCACAATAAGTGGTTGCCACGAATGGATCATCCATGCTTTGGCCGGCTCTACATGCCATACAAAATTCTTTTAGCAATATTGGCCAAATATAGAATTCATTTCTTTTTGTGTACCCTGGCACATGGATGATTCATTAAGTTGAATTAACTTTTATAGTTTTAAAGCTTTTTCGCGATCGCCTTTTCCGGTTAATATTAAATTTACCGTTTAATTGCCTTTTTAATAGCACAAAATCCGGAAAATGTTCTTTAAGCCAGGTTTTGCAATACACCGTATCGAGATAGCGTTCACCACTGTCGCAAAGAATACCGACACAATTTGCTCCCGCAGGTATTTCAGATGCATACTTATCTATTGCAGAAATTACCGCCCCGCTTGATCCTCCGCAGAGGACAGCTTCTTTTTCCAGTAAATCCCAGCATCCCCGGATACATTCTTCATCTGAGATATGGATGGCATTGGTTATGAGATCTATGTTTAAAAAATTGGATGGCTTCCCTGATCCGTGTCCGGGGATAAGGCGAATAGTTTCTTTTTGGCCAAAAGTTACGCTTCCTATAGCATCTACAGCGATGATTTTGGTTGGCAGGTTATTATCCCGGATATACCGGGCACATCCCATAAGGGTTCCGCATGTACTGGTGCTGATAAAAATATAATCCACTTTATTATCAAGTTCCCTGACAATTTCACTCATGGTTTGATAATGGGTTTCCGGGTTGGCTGGATTTTCATATTGATTCAGGCAGTGGCTATCTGGATTTTGCTCCAGTAGTTCCTCCACTTTTTGTATTCGGCTTTCCAGATATCCCCCTTGTAGCTTCGGGAGGGTTACTCTGACCAGTTTTACGCCATAAGCTTGTAGAAGTTTTTTGGTATGGGCATTAACTTTCGGATCTATAACTATAATAAGTTTTAAATTATAAAATTTACATGCCTGGGCCAGGCCAAGAGCCATATTGCCTGAACTGGATTCAATTATTGTATCCCCGGGTTTGACCTTGCCGCTTTCAAGAGCTTCTGACAGCATATTTAATGCCGTCCGGTCTTTAATACTACCCCCTGGGTTAAAGCTTTCCATTTTTCCGAAAACAGAAAAGCCCCATTGTTTTGAAAGCCTGGATAAATTCAACAGGGGTGTATTGCCAATGGTTGACAATATATTGGGGCGATATTCTGGTAATCCAGCTTCAGTAAATGCAGGTTTTTGCATAAAGTTATATTAGATTGATAATAGAAATTACTGATCTGATAAATATTTATACAAAGTTCAGAAACATTATAAAGATTTGAATTACACTATTGTTGAAAGATTTTGTACGATTCACACTTTTCTGATTGAATTTGAAGGTCTGGTGATGTGCCTTCCCAATTTACACTAAATGAATAGATATTTAGTACCTATACCTCAACAGCTATTCCTTTAAACTGAATCATATTTTCCTGCTGTCATATGCCCAGTGCAGAAGAGCCTGTCTTTGGACAGGTCTGCAATTCAGGTCCCCTTTTTCGCAATTTTTCCTGAGTTGAGCAATATGGCGCGTCATTGCCTTCCACCTTTTGATCTGCCTTTCATCATCTGCCGAACGCCTGCCCATATAGTACCGGCAATACCACTGAAACCAACCCCTGGGGTCCTGAGGCCTGATCCAGCCCTTTTCAATCCAATATGATAACGGTTTGGAAGCATTCACTTTAAAATAGTTGAGTTTCGGATTGGCCTTTTCGGGAGAAAGTTTAGCTTTTTCAAACCAGGATGCAGGAAACTCATTTCGGCAATCGTTCATGTACTTACCTCCAAAGACACCCATTTGCAGCATCTCTTCCGGGGTGAGATCGGGAGTGAAGTCAGGATGAAACCCTTGTCCCATTTGATCTGTCAATATATAGTGATACCCCTTTTGCATATGATCGTTTACATGAATTTCTTTTGGCCTCATTTTTACTTAGATTAAGTGTCATCAGTCAATACATAACATGAATACAGCATGAGATTTATTTTGGATATAAATTTGTAAATTTACATTCAGAATTTATCCATATCTGGGCTAATACCATAGTTAGCCTTTTGATTATATAACAATCTGGTAAGCTTCTTGTTTTGATCCCATCGATATATTGGGACAGGATCAATACATTGCCTGAAATAGAAATCAAAATGGATATTTATAATATACATAAATCCGACCCGAAACAATTTCCTCAATTTTCGATAAAGGACACCCTGGTTTTGTACTACAGTTGTCCGCAACGGACTAAAATCCTGCAACTGTATGCAAAACATATTCAGATCAATTTTACGCTGAGTGGGAAAAAGATTCAAAGTCATGGAAATCAAAGATGGATATCCAGTCCCAGGAAAGGTTCATTGTTAAAAAAATGTGCTTTTTTACAGGAATTGCCGGCCGATTATGACGGATGGGACGTCATGGTGTTTTACCTGAAAGAAGATTATCTCCGGTCTGTATTTGATGAGTTCAGATCATATTTGTCTCTGGCTGATTTACCTGAACCCAATAAGGAAATGATGGAAAGCATTGAGATTGACAAGCATATCAGGAATTGTTATAAAAGTTTTCTTCCCTATTTTGGGAATGATAAGCCGCTGCCGGAGAGTGTCCTGGAAAATAAGTTTAAAGAATTGCTTTTTAATATTTTCTCCCACCCTGAGAATAAGCATATTCTTTCTTATATCCTGAAAATTGTAGATCGCTATCAGACTCCTATCTGGGAAATAATGGAAGAGAATTACATGTATGACTTAAAAATCGACGATTTTGCCAACCTTGCGAACCGGAGCTTGTCCACCTTTAAACGAGATTTTGAACAATATTACAAGACCTCTCCGGGGAAATGGATTGCTAACCGGCGACTGGAAAGAGCTAAAGCTTTTTTGGAGACTACGGACCAATCGATTAGCGAAGTAGCATTCGATTGCGGTTTTAATAATACATCTCATTTCAGCAGGGTTTTTAAGCAAAAATTCAACACCTCACCTTCGGACATTCAGAAACATTGAACTAATAAGTAAAGATTCTGAGCTTTTTAGAAAAGCCCGGGGCTTTTCTAATTATTACTTTTGTTTAGGTGATAGAGCTTAAATGGATTATTCTCTTTTATCAGTTACAGAATTTAATAAATGTAGACTTTATTATTAATATAAAAGCGGAGGTCATATGCTTGATGACAAAATTATTAATGACTTTAAGAATGAACTTCTTGGAGATGCTATAACACCTGAAGATAGCAGGTATGATCATGAACGGCGGGTCTGGAACGGACTCATTGACAAGCATCCGGCACTTATAGCTAAGTGCAGGGGAACATCTGATGTTATTCACGCTGTCAAATTTGCACGAGATAATAATTTACATGTATCTGTACGCGGTGGCGGTCATAATGTGGCTGGATTGGCCTTATGCGACGACGGGCTTGTAATTGACCTGTCAAATATGCGGGGAGTTTATGTAGATCCGGATTCAAAAACTGCGGTTGTCGAGGGAGGGGCAACCTGGGCTGATGTTGACCGGAAAACTCAACTTTTTGGGCTGGCAACTCCCGGGGGTGTTGTTTCTACCACGGGTGTTGCAGGGCTTACCTTAGGAGGTGGGCTTGGATGGCTTAGGAAAAAGCACGGATTAAGCTGTGACAATCTTCGTTCTGCACGGATTGTGACTGCTGAGGGAAAGATATTGACAGCTAATAAACACAATAATGAAGATCTGTTCTGGGCAATAAGAGGAGGTGGTGGTAACTTTGGTGTCGTCACTTCTTTCGAATTTGAACTTCATGAAGTTGGACCGATGGTCATGTTTTGTATGCCCATGTATCCCATAGAAAAAGCCGAAAAGGTACTCACGACCTGGCGGGATTTCGTGGTTTCATCTCCCGACGAGGTAAGCTCACATGCTCTGCTATGGACAATACCAGACGTTGAGGATTTTCCGGAAGAAGCCCGGGGTAAAGACATTGTAGCCGTACCAGCGCTATATGCCGGCGATCCTGAAAAAGGCCAAAGAATGCTTCAATCTCTTCGTGATATAGATGAACCAGTTTTGGATCTTAGTGGTCAGCTTCCCTTTGAAGCAGTGCAAAGTATGGTCGACTGGGCATTCCCTAAAAATGAACGCTTTTATTATTACAAGTCAAAAGATCTCAGTTCTTTGGGTGACGATGTGTTGAAGGCTATCATTTCAAAGGCAAAAGAGCGGCCTGTATCATCTATTTTAATGGTTATCTGGCATTATGGTGGAGAAATGAACAGGATTGGTGCGGAAGAGACAGCTTTTGGGAGTCGTGATACCTCTTTTCTGCTAAGTGTCGATTCCATTTGGGACAATCAAGCTGATTCCGACATGGTCATCCAGTGGTCACGCAAAGTTCTGGAAGAGATGAAACCTTACACCGGGAATGGTATGTATCCTAATTTCCCGGGATTCGGAGAGGAAGGAAACAAACTGGTGCGATCGGCATTCGGTGTTAATTACGAACGACTGACAAAAGTAAAAGCCAAATACGATCCGGATAACTTTTTCAATGTGAACCTAAACATCAAGCCGGCTTGATACCCGGGCTGTTCAAGCAGTTGTCCGTTGAGGTTAATTAGTCCTTAGTCAGGAAACGGAAATAACGTTTTACTCTCTGTTTTTTGAAACAGGCATCTGCTATTTGTAAACTCCTTTTGTTCAAAAACACTTTACATCAGTAATTTAAAGATAAAAGTTATTAAACTAAAAATTATAATGTGATGAAAACACTATTCGATTTTTCTTTTATAACTCTATTTATACTTACAACTTTTGTAAGTTTTGGTCATGATGACAAAGAATCTAAAAAGGCAGGAACCTCGAACGAAAAAGCAAAGCACATTTCGCTGGAGGACTTTCCTTCAGATATGGGGATAAATCATATTAACGACTGGGGAGGCATGACTGTAGGAGTAAATGAATTTCCAGCTGGGACTGATTTTGCACCAGTACTGGAAGGGTTGAAAAACAATAGCTGCCAGGTTCCTCACTGGGGATTGGTTCTGGAGGGCAAGGCACGCCATGTTTATGATGACGGCACAGAGATAACCGTTCAAAAAGGCGATATTTTTTATATGCCGCCCGGACATAATTTAATTGTCGTGGAAGATTTAAAAGTACTTGAATTTAGTCCACAGGAAGAGTTTCATGCATTGATTCAGCACATTCAAAACAAAACAAAATAAAAAAATTCCTATTACATTTTATTGGCTTCTTTATATCTAAAACCAGTGCATGGCATACTATCCGGGAGGGAAAGTAATAAACGAAGAATTATATTCCAGGGTAATGAGAAATCCCCGTGGAGAAAATCCAACCCTGGAGTAGCGGTCTGCTTTCCCCCTGGATATGAAGAAAGTGTCAGGATCAGGAGGTTATAAATTGAATTTTTTGGTGCTAAAACCAGAAAGAATTGCTATATTTATGGGTGATTCAATCATTTCATTAGAGAATAATTTTAGTTAATTTATTGACCTGATGTAACTCAAATTCAACAAGGCAGTCATCAGGCCGATTATTTAATCATTTTATTCGAATGAACTCTACCTCCGTTTTTAAACCTCATCCTTTGCTTTTACCCCTGATAAACATGATTATGGTGAAAGATGTATTGCCCTGGACCGATACATCAACAAAGGTGTATTCTTATCCTCCGACCCCTGAGCATTGTATTTTTTTTTATTTGAATAGTCCTGTTAAAGCAAAGAAATTAACCGAGTCAGAGTTTACCCGTCGTTCAGCCTGTGTGTTAGTGGGGCCCCAGGTAACACGTGTAGACCTTGAATTATCGCAGGATCACCGTGCTGTTATGATCGGTTTTCAACCCGGAGGACTGTACCGTTTTCTTGGGTTGCCCATGAAGGAGATATATGATGATGGATTTGACGGATTTGATATACTTGACAGAGATGTTCGTTTTTTAATTGAAGAATTAAAAGAAATTAAGCAACCTGAGAAAATCAATGCCGAAGTACAGCGTTACCTCATTAAAAAATTACCCAAAGTAAAAGATATGCTGCCCTTTGACTTGGCTATAAGGCAATTACAAAAGGCTGAAAGTAATTATCCAATGGAGGATGTGGCCTGGGATGCTTGTTTGGGCATCCGGCAATTTGAACGTAAAAGCCATGAGCGCCTTGGTATGAGTCCTAAATTGTTTTACCGTATCGCGCGTTTCTCAAAAGCGTACAGGATGTTTGAAGCAAACCAGCAACTTACCTGGACTCAAATATCCCATTATTGTGGTTATTTTGATCAAATGCATTTTATAAAAGATTTTAAAGAATTTACCGGTGACACTCCAAGTCTCATTAGTAGTAAACTTGCGAGTACCGGGTTAAAATTTCAGGCACCGCTGCAAATATAATGACTCAACAGCGTAATGTCGTTTTCTTACTATTTTTGCCAGGTGTTGCAAACTAAATTTACATAGTGAAAAAACCATTAAATCTTTTGATTATGAAAAACTATGTAAATTTTTTTAGCAGTATTTCAGGACATCTTATATCATGGTCTTTTAAGGCGGTCAATTCAAAATTTCCAATATTAGTAATTGCTTTAATCCTCTTTTTGAACATATCATGCGATAGCACTGAGGAAGAACCAGCTATGACTGATTTGGAATTGGCCCAAAAGTCATTTGACAGTGTTTTGGAAGATCCTGATAATATGGTTATCAATTTTCCTGATGAGGATCCGGGTATACCTATCTACGCCCGTGTTGGGCCAATCTTAAACCAATTTTTCATTGCAGGGGATCAGCTTGTAATTCCATTCTACCGGAACCCGGTATGTATTCCCGATACTTTTAATCTCTTGAATTATTATGATCCTCCGGCTGCATTCGGATGTGAATTAATGGTACAGGGTAAATTTGTTATTGAGAAAGATGCTGAAGAAGGTCAGTTTCCCATCATGGCATATACAAGCGGGACGGAAGTTCCTGTCTGGATTGTAGACTGGACTGGCTTCCAATCGTTAATGGCAGATGGCACAGTTACAATTGTTGATGTTCAGGAGTTAAATCCCATTAAAGCAACGGCACTTCAATTTGAGGAGTATCTTTCTCCCCGGATAAATGAGCATCAGGTAATAATTGAGGCTACAGGGAGTGTTTTAGACTCAGATGAGAACTTTTATTTTAGTCTGACCCATGAAGGGGATCAAATAAAGCAAGTTCTGCTGGAATTTAAATAAGTTTTGTTATTTTCCCCGTGTACACATATTCGTGAACAGGCAAAATATTTAAAAGATAAAATTAAGTAAGACTGCTTAATCAAACAGGCTGTCCAGCCAGATCTACATATTTAAAAAAGAGGCTGTCTAATTAGTGGCAGCCTCAATGTATTATAGGTTGTACCTTCAGAAATACACCCGGAACCAGACCTGAGATCTAAGGTCGCAGAACCCGAACTGCAAATTTCTTCTATTCCAGGGTTCGTTTCCCAAATACAGACACTACAGAAAAGATTATCTTTGTTTGTGTGCATCTGTTCGTTTGTCATAGTTATCCCTTAATTATGACGATTATCCCTGCAGGTTAATCATTCAGGCAATGAGCGATACTGATATGACTGAACTGAAAATGGAACTGAAGGAAGCAGGTCTTTATGATATTATAAATATTTGATGTGTTCCATCTGACCATTAAAAATTAAATTATAAACAGATGAATCTCCCATGAGAGCCAGGGCACACAAAAAGAAATGTATAAAGCATGGGTGATCCATCCGTGGCAACCACGTGATTAGCAATTGTAACTTACTTTAGTACTTATAAATTATTCGGATGAAAATATTTAACCTGATTTCCCCTTTTGCAATAGTTGTTTTATTTTCAGCCTGTTCCATTCCCGGTTCAGACGAACTCCCCAATGAAAATCCCAAAATGTTTCCCTTATCTGCAGTGCGTTTGCTTGATAGTCCCTTTAAACACGCCAGCGAATTGAATGCCGGTTATGTCATGGCACATGATCCTGACAGGCTGCTGGCCCCATTCCTGATAGATGCCGGACTGGAGACCAGGGCGCCAGGATATGGCAACTGGGAAAATACTGGGCTGGACGGCCATACTGCCGGACATTACCTTACATCGCTGGCTTTGATGGTTGCGTCGCAGGATAATGAAGAGGCCCGCGATCGGCTTGAATATATGGTAAGCGAACTGGCCCGCTGCCAGGAAGCCAATGGAAACGGTTACGTTGGTGGTATTCCTGGTGGATTGGCCGTGTGGAAGGAGATTGGGGCAGGAAATATACGGGCCGGTGGTTTTTCTCTTAATGGCAAGTGGGTGCCCCTTTACAATATTCACAAGCTTTTTGCCGGCCTGTATGATGCATATGTTTTTGCAAATAGTCATAAAGCCCTCGAAGTGCTTATTGGCCTGAGTGATTTTTTTGTGGATATGTGCAACCCCCTTTCCGACGAGCAGATGCAGACCATGTTGATATCTGAACATGGTGGGATGAACGAAGCCCTGGCAAATCTTTATCACCTTACCGGAAATGAAAACTATCTGAAGCTGGCAAAGCGATTCACGCATAAAGCCATTCTGAATCCTTTGCTTGTTAACGAAGACCGTTTAACTGGTTTGCATGCCAATACCCAGATCCCAAAAGTTATCGGAATTATGCGTATTGCAGAATTAACAGGGGATGACGACTGGGAAGCTGCTTCCCGGTTTTTCTGGAGGACGGTTGTTGAGAACCGCAGCGTGGCCATTGGAGGTAATTCCACCCATGAGCATTTTCATCCCACCGATGACTTTTCGTCTATGATTGAAACACGTGAAGGGCCTGAGACCTGCAATACCTATAACATGATGAAATTATCAAGATTGCTATACCGCAATGGGGGCAATCTGAAGTACATCGATTATTACGAAAGAGCATTGTACAATCATATCCTGGGATCTCAGCATCCCGGCCATGGTGGTTTAGTATATTTTACCCCCATGCGTCCGCAGCATTACAGGGTATATTCCAATCCAGGTCACACTTTTTGGTGTTGTGTGGGTTCCGGGATCGAAAACCATGCTAAGTATGGCGAGATGATCTATACACATGATAACAGCAACCTTTACATCAATCTTTTCATTCCCTCTGAGCTGAATTGGGAGGAGAAAGGACTTGCACTTACCCAAACCACAAATTATCCCGAAACTGAGGAAACTGCTTTGAAATTGTCGTTGAATGCCCCTTCTGAGTTTACCATTTTTATCCGCCACCCCAAATGGAACGATAAAGCCCCGCTAAGGGTGAAAGTGAATGGAAGCAGGGTAAAAGGAGCCAGCGCACCAGGAGAATACTTTGCCATTACACGCACCTGGAAGGATGGCGACAGGGTGGAGGTAATGTTCGATATGTATACTTATGGTGAATATTTTCCTGATAATTCGCCTTATAAGGCTTTGCTTTACGGCCCGCTGGTGCTGGCCGCCGAAACAGGTGCTGAAGACCTGGATGGCATCATTGCCGATGACAGCCGTATGGGGCATGTTGCTCATGGCCCCTTGATTTCAAGGGAAGAAACACCTGTTATGATAATTGATAATGATGACTGGGCCAGAAAGATCACACCTGTAAAGGGTAAACCACTTACTTTCCAAATGAGAAACCTGTTGTACCCCAGGCCAGCTAAAGAGTTAGAATTGATTCCATTTTATCGGTTGCACGATGCGCGCTATATCATATACTGGGAAGTGTCCAGTAATGAAGGACTGGCAGAAAAGCAGGAGCAACTGAGATTGCGGGAACAGGAACTTATGGCCATAGAGGCAATTACCATTGATCAGATCGATACCGGCCAGCAGCAACCAGAATCAGATCATAATATCAGGTTTTATAATTCAGAGGCAGGAGTTTTCAAAGACAGACACTGGAGGCATGCTGCAGGTTGGTTTTCCTACGAACTGAACGACCCCGGAAATGAGGCTGCAACACTGCGTGTTACCTATTCCGGCAGCGACCGGGATCGTAATTTCGATATCCTGCTTAATAATCAATTGCTCACAACAGTACGTCTTGATGGTTCGTACGGTGCAGGTTTTGAGGATATTGACTATCCGATCCCTGCTGAAATCGTAAGCAAAAACACTGATGGAAAAATGGATATCAGGTTCAGAGCCCATGAGAATTCAAAGGCAGGAGGGGTGTTTTTTATCAGGTTGATGAAGTCGGAGTAGAGGAATTCTTTTTTAATAGATCATGAATATTTAAATGAAATGAAAACTAATCGCATTAAAACATTATCAATTCTGCCAGTAATAATGATTATACTCTTTTTCTCCTGCACCCAGACTGAAGAGAATCCTTTCTGGGGTGATGGCCAGGAAAGATTTGAGGTTCAGGCTGTCTTTGAGGGTGAACGTTTTCCCAATGTGGTTGTGGCAATGGATGGAAGTATCATAGCTACCTGGGGAAACAAAGCCTATCAGGTCAGGCGAAGTGAAGATGGAGGCAGCAACTGGGGACCTGTAGTTACTGTCGCCGATCCCGGTTTTCATGGCGGCGGGGTTACGGTTGATGAAAACAGTGGAGCAATTTTTGCATTTGTTGAAGAAGGTCACCCGGTTGCACCGCTTACAGTATATAAAAGTACTGATCATGGTAAATCCTGGTTTGAACATGATGTTGTAATCCATCCTGATATAAAAGGCAATGTGCCCTCTATGCATATGAATGAACGAGGCATTACCCTGAAATATGGTGAACACGCTGGCCGTCTGATACGCCCAACCCGAAGCTACGGAGGAGGTAATGAAAGGGAATTATGGCCTGAGCATTATACCAATGCTATTTACAGCGATGATGGCGGTGACACGTGGCACACAAGTGATCCTTTTCCTGCTTACGGTACCGGTGAGGCAACGCTGGAGGAACTATCCGATGGACGAATCTATTACAATTCGCGCAGGCATTTGTCAACCGACGGACTAAATCCCCGTATGCGATATATTGCATGGAGTTATGATGGCGGCCAAACCTGGGAAGATATGTCACTGAGTGATGACCTGCCCGATGGTGATCAGGACAGAGATTATGGTTTGATGGCTGGACTGGTGAGGCTTCCGGTTGATGGTTATGATATAATGATTTACAGTAATATAGATTCTCCATCAGGAAGGTCCAATGGCACAGTTTGGGCGAGTTTTGATGGTGGTGAAACATGGCCGGTCAAGCGTCTCGTTGAGGAGGGAGGATTCGCGTATTCATCGATGGTTGCGGGACGTGAAGGTACTCCGGGTGAAGGTTGGATTTATTTAATGTATGAAGGAGGTGGCCATCCTGATTCACGAGCTTATATAACCCGTTTCAATCTTGCCTGGATAACTGGTGGGCGCGATTGGAGGGAGTTTATCAGTAAATGACATATAATTAATTTTATTATTGTGGAATATGGATGTAATTTTATTACAATTACCAATTAAAACTTTACTATTACCGGAAATTGAAGATATTACTCTATATTCTATATGAAGAATTCATTTCATAGAATGAGCCGGAAAAACCCTTTTACCTGGTGTACGGTGAATTATAAATGATTGGAATAATTACAGGAATCATGTTCTGATCTGTCAATACGTTGCAGCTAATTGTTTAATTAAAGTGAAATCAAACAAATTATTTATATTATGGAAGAGTTATTCAATCAAATTGCTCATTGTGTTGAATTTGGAAAGATAAACCAGGCATCACCTTATCCTCCTGATATGAAAGGTCAGGATGGGGCTCATGAACTTACGGCCAGGGCTCTTGAGCAGGGTGCATCTGCAGAGGAGATACTGACTAAAGCACTTATTGTCGGCATGGGTAAAGTCGGGGTTAAGTTCCGTGAAAACAAAGTATTTGTACCTCAAGTGCTTATGTCGGCCAAGGCAATGAATGCCGCTATGTCGCATTTAAAGCCATTATTTGCCAGCGGTGCAGCAAAGAGAAAGGGTACGTTTATTATTGGGACTGTTCAGGGTGATCTTCACGATATCGGGAAGAATCTCGTGGCTATGATGGTTGAAGGAAACGGATATGAAGTAATTGATCTTGGCGTGGATGTAAATGCAGAGTCTTTTCTTGCTGTGTTGGATAAATACCCGGATGCAGTCATAGGGTTATCAGCCCTGCTCACTACAACTATGGTGAATATGGAGCATATAGTTAAAGCTATTAAGGAAAAGAACCCCGGGTCCAAAGTATGTGTCGGGGGGGCGCCAGTTACCCAGGATTTCTGTAACAGGATAAATGCAGACCTTTACAGCGCTGACCCTCAGGGCCTGGTTGAATACCTTGACAAACTCGCATCATAATAAAACCTGTTAGCCATTAGCGGATCTTTGGACTGCCTAAACGGAGATTTATCCAAATAAATAATTAAGGGATGCAAATAATTTGAGGAGGCTTCCGTGATTTCTGAAATTGTGATTTATGAATTGAGTTTAATATGTAATTATGATAAGTGTATGTTATACATGAGATAGTTAATTTATAATAGAATAATACTCAAAATAATGCGCGGACTGGATTTAATTAAAAGTGCTTTTAAGCTGGAAACAGTTGACCGTATTCCATGGGTACCTTTCGTAGGTGTACATGCAGCTAAATTGCTTGGAATTGGTTCAACCGAATATCTGAAATCATCCGGCCATATAGTTGACGGGGTATCAAAAGCCATTGAGTTGTATAATCCTGACGGAATCCCCGTGATCTTCGATTTGCAGGTTGAAGCTGAAGCTCTCGGATGCCGGCTGCAATGGCCTGATAACAGTCCCCCTTCAGTTATTTCACACCCGTTGCAGGAGGGAATCAATATCGGCACTCTAAAGATCCCTTCTCCGTCTGATGGCCGTATTGCAGTTATTATGGATGCTGCTGGGCAGATCCGGAAGAAACATCCTGATATTGCTCTTTATGGTCTGATCACGGGCCCGTTTACGCTGGCCCTGCACCTTATGGGCACCGACATATTTATGAAGATGTTTGAGGAACCTGACGAGGTAAACAAGGTAATGAGTTTTTGCACTGATGTGGGCAAAATGATGGCCCGCGGGTTTATCGAATCAGGCTGTGATGTAATAGCCATGGTTGACCCGATGACAAGCCAGATAGATCCGGCCTCTTTTGAAACTTTTGTCCATCCATATGCATCTGAAATATTCACATTTATCAGCGAAATGCAGTGCCTGAGCTCATTTTTTGTCTGTGGCAACGCAAAGCAGAACATTGAAGCAATGTGCAAATGCCGTCCGGACAATATTTCAATAGATGAGAATATTCCGCTTGACTATGTGCGCGATACCGCCATGGCCAATAATATAAGCTTTGGCGGTAATATGAGACTGACTACCGTGCTGCTCATGGGAAATGCTGAAGATAGTCAGCGTGAAGCCCTGGATTGCATGGATACCGGAGGAAGAAAAGGTTTTATACTCGCCCCCGGCTGCGATCTTCCCATGGATACACCTAAGGAGAACATTCTTGCAGTTACCCGGATGGTACATGATGATATGCGGCAGGGAGAGCTTAGAGCTTCTTCAGCGGCTGTTTTGGAGGTAGAAAAGCTTGATCTTAGCAGCCACTGGAGCAATGATAAGGTGGTAATTGATATTGTTACACTGGACTCAGCCTCATGTGCTCCGTGCCAGTACATGGTTGATGCCGTGGCCAGGGCTTCTCAGCCTTTCGGGGAAAGGGTCATATATAAGGAGCATAAAATAACAAGCAAGGAGGGGGTTCAGATGATGGCAAGCCTTGGCGTGATGAACCTGCCAACTATTGTGATAGATGGCAATGCAGAGTTTATCTCACAGATTCCTCCGCTAAACAAGCTGGGAGAGAAAATTGGCGAGTACCTGAAATCAAAGAAGGCATGATTGATTACTTGTTCCAACGGTTTGAAGGACATCGTGAATTTCCAATAAAGGCAATTAAACTGGATTGAACAGTAGGCGGAATGGTAAACGAAGCAAAATCAAATATAATACCTTTTTACCTTGTAACGGGTTTTCTGGGCAGCGGAAAGACAACATTCCTGAAGAATGTTCTTGCCACCTGGTCCGGTGAAAAACGTATTGTCGTTATTCAGAATGAGTTTGCAGCACAGGGTGTTGACGGTGCCGAACTGAAGCTTGCCAGCTCCGGATTCAAACTTGTGGAGATCAATAACGGCTCTGTTTTTTGCGTTTGCCTGATGGCCACTTTCGTGGAATCGCTTCAAAAGGTCATCAAGGAATACAATCCCGAGATGATATTTCTGGAGGCCAGCGGACTTGCTGATCCGATAAACATAATTGAACTTCTGGGCAGGGAGGGACTAAAAGACAATGTTGGTCTTGCAAATATCATCACCATAGTTGATGCGCCGAACTTTGAAAAGGGTATGAAAATGCTTCCCAGGTTCAGGCACCAGGTCATGATTGCCGATACGGTGATAGTTAATAAATCAGATATTTTTAAGGGAAGCAGATCTTTTTTGAATGATGAGATTAGCAAACTTAATCCTTTTGCCGGGATAATTGAGACAGCCTGGTGTGAAACAGATCTGAAAGATTTATTTTTCCCGGAAGATAATAATCCAGAGTCAACCGGGTCAGGTTCCGAAAATATGGGGGAAATCACTTCCGGCAGGATCACTTTTTTTGAGGCCTCACAGAGGGGTATCAAGGGAGAGGGAAATTTTATCACAGCAACCAGGCACAGGGCCGCAGCTTCTCTTACCGGCACAGAGCCGGGAGGGCGACCCGAAATTAATGCATGTGTTCTGAGAGCTCATGGAAAGTTAACCCCGGAAGGATTGATGCTATTTATTAAAGAGCTGCAGGAGTCGTCACCAAGGATAAAAGGATTTGTCAACCTTACGAATGGAAATGTAATGGCTGTGCAGACGGTATTTGAATATTGCGATGTCAGACAGGTCTGTGGATATGAAGGCCCCTCTGAAATAATTGCTTTCGGGAATAATCTGACAGTGCGTCATTTGATGAATTCGTTTAAAAAGCATTCCGGAAGGAGAATTCAGGATGAATCCGGTTAATCCGTTTAACCTATTTAATCCATTTAAACCATCCTGATGGTTTTCCCAACTATTAAACTGGTTATCTCAAGATCTGAAAAAAGTTGTTTTATATTTGATGAGAATAATTTTGTTGATTTTTTACGTAACAATATATTGATTAGCATTATATGCACATGAGGAATGATTTTTTCTTTATTTCGTTAGTAATTCTGTATGCTTTCAATCTAAACAGTTGCAGCGGGAACAAGGATACATTGGAGCCGTGTCAATTTGATAATCCTGTGGCAACCGGGCATGATCCATGGGTTATTAAAAAAGAGGACACATATTATTTTATTGAATCCAGAGGACGGGGTTTATATGTTTCAGAAACCAAAGAACTAACCCTTATAAAAGCAAATCAAAAGCAGATCTGGCAACTATACGGATCAGGGTGGAACCAGCATAATCTGTGGGCACCCGAACTCCATTACCTGGAGGGTAAATGGTTTGTCTACTATGCCGCCGGAAAGTCGGGCCCCCCATATACAAGTCAGCGAAGCGGCGTTTTGGAGGCTGTAACTGATGATCCGCTTGGTGAATATACCGATAAGGGCATATTGTATACCGGCGACAATATTGAAACCGGAGACGATAACAAATGGGCCATTGATCTGACGGTACTTGATCTCAACGATCAGCTTTTTGCTATATGGTCCGGCTGGGAGGAGAACCGTGATACAGATAAAACCCCACAGCACCTGTATATTGCTAAAATGGAGAATCCCTGGACCATAAGCAGTAACCGCGTAAGACTGTCATCACCTGAAGAACACTGGGAAACAGGCGGACAGCTTGATATACAGGAAGGTCCACAAGTTCTGATAAACGATGACGATGATATTTTAATTATCTATTCAACCAGAGAATCCTGGATGCCGGCCTACCGACTGGGACAATTGCGACTTAAAAATCGAAATGCAGATCCAATGGATCCTGATAAATGGGAAAAATCAGGCCCGGTTTTTACGGGCACAAAAGAGGTTCATGGAGTCGGTCATGCATGCTTTACCAAATCACCAGATGGTAAAGAAAACTGGATTATCTATCATACAAAAGCAGATACTGAACCCGGGTGGGAACGCCTTATACACATGCAGCCTTTTACCTGGAATGAATACGGTTCCCCCGACTTTGGCGAACCCCTTTCTCCCGGAGTGCCCATCACGAAACCGTCGGGTGAGTGCATCTATTGATAATTACTGAATTTAGCCAGAACCAGAAGTAAGAGCACAAATGATAAAGCATAGATTGACAAGCCTCTTTTTTGTTAATTTAATGATTATAACATGATTCCCCAATTAATGGACCTGAAAATCAATTATATAAACCCAAAGGATATAAACATTGATCGCAGGGTTATTTGCGGATTGATGGGGATCGATCCGGATGATATTCCTGAACCTTATAACGAAATAATCCGGAGGGAACTGGACGAAATAGAGAGCTACCAGAACATTATGGGGGGATTCAAAATTTCGGGCAATATTGATATTAAATCCCCGAAAGGGATATTCTTATATGAAAATATTGAATTCATGGCAGGCAGACAGGTGGTCAATAACCTGAAAAATTCAGAGTTACTGGCCCTGTTTATCTGTACGGCAGGGGAGGAGGTCAGTCGCCGGTCAAAGCATTTGATGAGTTCCGGAAACCTCCTTGAAGGTTATGTAACCGATATGGTCGGTTCACTCCTGGCTGAAGGGGCCATGGATATTCTCCAGGATAGATTGCGGAAAGAAATGGAGTCAAAAGGCCTCAGAATTACCAACCGTTACAGTCCGGGTTACTGCAACTGGAACGTGAGTGAACAGCACAAGTTGTTCAGTCTGTTTCCCGAAGACTTTTGCGGGGTCCGGTTATCGGAAAGCGCCCTGATGAAACCGATAAAGTCAGTCAGCGGGGTTATCGGCATTGGCAGGGAGGTGAACTACAATAAATATGTATGTGATGCATGCAGTGAGGTTGATTGCATTTACAGAAATTCACGGTTCACTGTCTGATCTCTTTTTGAAATGTACATCAAATATAAAATGGAAAGTTTTAACCACGATGGTAGTATTAAAGACCGAACGGCATTAATTATGCTTTCAGAAGACTTGAATAAGGCCAGATCAATCCCGGGGATACAATAACTGAATCCAGTGTTACAACTTGGGATTAAAGTCTCCGACAGTTTTCATCGTATATATAAGTAAAATTTTATCATCCTTTCGTTAGTGTAAGTTTTTATGGTTAAGCTGTGTGTAATTCCTGTAACAGAAAATTCTGACTTACAGAAGGAGCTGTTTTGCTTTCTCATAAAATTTCATCATCTTGCTTCTGGTAATTTAAAATAAAGATTTTGTTATTCATTTGATTTCCGTTACGGGTTATTGTTTATCACCAGTTTCCGGAAACTCCGGATATTTAATCGAGCTTAATAATTTTGCTTTTTATGACATCAAAGGAGCGACTGCTGGCATCTCTTTCGCACAAACAACCTGATAAGGTCCCGGTGGATTTTGGTTCTACCGGGGTAACCGGAATCCATGTCCAGAGTATTGAGAATCTGAGGATTTATTATGGGTTGGAATACAGACCGGTAAAGGTCACCCGGCCCTACCAGATGCTTGGTGAGATAGACGATGACTTGCTGGACATTATGGGTGTGGATGTGCGCGGACTGAAATCTGCCAAAAACGAATATGGCATTGAGAATACTGACTGGAAGGAGTTCAAAACCTTTTGGGGGCAGGTGGTACTTTTACCGGGCGGATTCAATACAACTACAGATAATAATGGCGATTTGCTGATTTACCCGCAGGGAGACACATCGGCACCGCCAAGCGGCAGGATGCCTGTTTCCGGATACTTCTTTGACACGATCATCCGCCAGCCTCCTATAGATGAATCGAAACTTGATCCTGATGATAACCTTGAGGAGTATGGATTTGTTACTGATGAATCTTTGGAATACTGGAAGGTAAACCTGGCAAAGGCCGGTGAATCGGGACAGGGAATCATAGCCAGTTTCGGGGGTACTGCTTTGGGAGATATTGCTCACATTCCGGCACCTGCACTGAAGAACCCGCGGGGTATCAGGGATATTGAGGAGTGGTACATGTCGCTGCTCATGCGCCCGGATTATATTCATCAGGTTTTTGAAAAACAGACCGAAAGAGCGCTTCACAATCTTTCCAGGTTTGCCGGAATTGCTGGTAATATAGTTGATGTAGCCTATATCTGCGGCACCGATTTTGGAACCCAGAATTCACTTTTCTGTGCCCCGGAAACATTTGATGATCTTTATAAGCCCTACTACAGGAAGATAAACGACTGGATACATACGAATACTAAGTGGAAAACATTTAAACACTCCTGTGGGGCTATTTTTGAGCTTATTCCAAATCTGATTGATTCAGGATTCGATATTCTGAACCCGGTTCAGATAAGTGCGACAGGTATGGATCCGGCTAAACTGAAGGAGACTTATGGAAAAGATATAGTTTTCTGGGGGGGAGGAGTCGATACACAGCATGTTCTCTCATTCGGCAAACCGGAAGAGGTAAGGGACCAGGTGCTCAGACAATGTGATATACTGGGCAGGG
This sequence comes from uncultured Bacteroidales bacterium, assembly GCA_964421595.1. Taxonomy (GTDB): domain Bacteria; phylum Bacteroidota; class Bacteroidia; order Bacteroidales; family PUMT01; genus PXAP01. The sequence continues at coordinate 125,557 of CAYQXY010000009.1, forward strand.
ACGGCGGGTTTGTGTTCAGTACAGTTCATAATGTGCAGGCTAATGTGCCTGTTGAAAATCTGGTGGCAATGCTCGATGCAATCAGCGAGTTTGGGGGACAATAATATCAGACTTAATGATATATATATTCATATCCTAACACTAGAATTAAAGAATTGGAAGCGAAAATTAGAAGAACAACTGTTTCCCGAATTGAACTTGTCAGGTATTTTAATAGAAAAAAAGAGTTGATATTTTAGGCAGTGACTATTTGAAATGTCGATCGCCTGGAATATCCTCAGCTTTTACTCGATGAAAATAACGATCCAATAGTGCTTTTTTCTGCCTGCTTAATCGATCCCTGCAATAATTAACAAGATGGTGGAACCTTCCATGTTCAAATTCCAATTAAGAGGGTAAAAGAACAATTAATCTCAGCTTATGAAAAAATTTATTAAATATTTAACGGTCTTGCCAGCAATTGCAGCAGTTATCAGTTGCAATGAAAATGAAAATATAAATCCCAATATCGTTATAATCTACGCCGATGATATGGGCTATGGTGATCTGAATATTCAGAACCCCGGTTCGAAAATTCCTACTCCGTTTTTGGATCAGCTTGCATCAGAAGGCATGCTATTTACCGACGCGCATAGTTCTTCAGGAATATGTTCACCCAGCCGTTTTGCCATGCTAACCGGGACGTATCACTGGCGGAGACAACACAATATTGTCAACTCCTTTGAAAAACCATTTTTTAATGAGTCAGACATTACTTTACCCCGGGTTCTTAAAGAAAATGGCTATGCAACAGCATGTATCGGGAAGTGGCATCTTGGCTGGAACTGGGAATTCAAAAACGAACCATCTCTTGAAACCATGTTGTATGGGGGCAAGCACATGGTTTACCAACCACAGGATATTGACTGGAGTAAACCCATTACCGGCGGGCCTTTGGATCGCGGCTTTGATTACTATTTTGGTGATGGCACAATCAATTTTCCACCTTACGCCTGGATAGAAAATGACAGAATTGTTGAAGCTCCTACCGAATTAATGTTACCTGACAATATTGGCTTTGAAACAAAAGAGGGGAGTTGGGAATTTCGCCCCGGACCGAGGGTTAAAGGCTGGAACCCCTATGAGGTATTGCCTGCCCTTACCGAAAAGGGTGTTGAATGGATTCATAAGCAGGATGGCAATAAACCCTTTTTCCTGTATTTCTCCCTTCCTTCCCCTCATGCACCTATCATCCCCAACGACGAATTCGACGGAAAATCAGGGGCCGGGGCTTATGGCGACTTTATGGTCCAGACCGATTGGGTCGCCGGTCAGATTTTGAAGGCTTTGGATGATAAAGGTTTTGCTGATAATACCATTGTAATTTTTACTTCCGACAATGGCCCGGAACAATATGCATTTGAGCGGGCAAGAACCTATGATCATTATAGCATGGGTGATCTTCGGGGCCTGAAAGTGGATACATGGGAAGGAGGCCATCGCGTGCCCATGATCATTAAATGGCCCGGACACATTGAGCCAGGAACAGTTTCCGGGAAACTGATTTCACAAATAGATTATATGTCAACACTTGCAGCTGCAACCGGCATAAATCTGCCGGAAGGGGCAGCCCCTGATAGTTATGACTTTCTGCCCACACTACTGGGCGAAAACTATGATTTTCCGGAGAGAGAAGTCTTGATACACAATACGTATGCATCCAGATGGGCTGTTAGAATGGGTGACTGGCTGTATATGGATACCAATTCAGGCGAGCACAGAATTATGCCCGAATTCTTTAAAGAGCTTAGAGGATATACTGATTTTGAAACAGACGGATTGCTTTTTAACCTGGATAAGGATCCTGAGCAACGAATAAACCTTTATGAAGAGTATCCTGAAAAGGTGAAGGAGATGGACCGGTTGATAACCGTTTATAAAGAACAGGGCTACCTGATAAAAGACGATTAATAATTGTAATAAGGCTTTTTTTTACTTTTTGGCATACCTTAGCCAGCAGCACCCTTATTCGCCCGGTTGGAGTAACAAAATTCTGTTGTATGTTTGAAATATTAAAACATCCGTATGGGATCTGTAAAATTCAATAAACATTTTATTATAAGAATTACACTTGTGTCAGCCATGGGGGGCTTGCTGTTTGGTTACGACTGGGTAGTAATTGGCGGAGCAAAGCCCTTTTATGAACGTTTTTTTGAAATAACCCATTCAGCGAACCTGCAGGGATGGGCAATGAGCAGTGCGTTAATTGGATGTTTATTGGGGGCCTTATTTTCAGGTTATGTGTCTGACAGGTTTGGAAGAAAAATACCCTTAATTCTGGCAGCAGTACTTTTCACCGTTTCAGCAATTGGAACAGGAGCCGTAAATACTTTTGCTCCATTTATCCTTTATCGTATGGTTGGCGGAGTAGCAATAGGAATGGCTTCTGCCATATCACCCATGTATATTGCTGAAATCTCTCCTGCACAGATTCGGGGGCGACTGGTTGCTGTTAACCAGCTTACAATTGTCATAGGGATTCTGGCTGCCCAGATTATCAACTATCTGATTGCCGATACAGTGCCCGATAATGCCAGCGATTCATATATTGCACAATCGTGGAACGCGCAAATGGGCTGGCGATGGATGTTCTGGGCTGAGGTTGTGCCGGCTTTTGCTTTTTTTATCCTGGCCTGCTTCATTCCTGAAAGTCCGCGATTTTTGGCCAAAATAGGTAAAAGGGAAGATTCCTTGAAAATCCTTGCAAAAATAGGGGGTAAAGATTATGCCAGGTCTGAAGAAGAAAATATTGCAGAAACATTGAAACACACCCGGTCTAAAATCGACTGGAATGCGCTGCTGGCAAAAAAAGTCAGGCCGGTGCTTGCTATTGGTATTGTACTTGCGGTTTTTCAACAGTGGTGCGGCATAAATGTAATTTTCAATTATGCTGAAGAAGTATTTACTTCGGCCGGATATTCTGTTTCTGATATGCTTTT
>CAYQXY010000009.1:128544-132012 GCA_964421595.1 uncultured Bacteroidales bacterium
GGGGCAGGAGAAAAATGATGCTTTTTGGTGCTTCGGCGCTTGCCGTCATCTACACGGTATTGGGAGCCAGTTATTATTTTGGTATCCAGGGATTTTCTATTCTTTTGCTTTTAGTTTCTGCGATTGCAGTTTATGCGCTTACCCTTGCACCGGTTACCTGGGTTGTCCTTTCTGAAATATTTCCTAACAGGATTCGTGGTTCAGCAATGGCGATTGCCACTACGGCATTATGGAGTGCCTCCTTTATTTTAATTTACACTTTCCCCTTATTAAATAAAACACTTAATGCTTCCGGAACATTCTGGCTGTATGCATTCATTTGTGTTGCCGGTTTTACATTTATCTATAGACGATTGCCTGAAACCAAGGGAATAAGTCTTGAAAAAATCGAGAAGATCATGTCAGAATAAATTCTATAGAAAATTATCCGAATCATAAATTTGTAACACATTGATAAGCAAATTTCTAATTACAATTTATAAGAATGTTACCCCATGATACTGTATATCACAAAAAATGAAAAATAAAATAAGTGGATTCGTCCGGTTGGAATACTGAAAATGAATTACATGCTGGACATAAACAATTGATTATTAATCTGATTAACATAATTTGTACGCATGAAACCAATAAACACTATCCCAATTATTTTATTGTTTTTGTTAACCAGTTGCAGCAGTACTTCTGAACCGGTAATTGATTTGTCGGGCGAATGGCAATTTCGTATTGATAACAATGATGTTGGTGAGTCTGAACAGTGGTTCAACCAAACCTTTGAGGAATCGGTTAATCTTCCTGGTTCGATGGTTGAAAACGGAAAAGGGTATCCTGTTACCATGGATACCAAATGGACCGGTGGGATTCAGAATCCCGAATGGCATATAAATCCGAATTACGAACCATATCACGACTCTGCAAATGTCCGTTTTCCCTTCTGGCTTCAGCCTGAAAAGAAATATACAGGGGCAGCCTGGTACCGCAAAACGGTTGTTATTCCTGAGAATTGGAATGGTAATCCTGTATTTCTAGAACTGGAGCGTCCCCACTGGGAATCAGTAGTCTGGATTAACGGTTCTAAAGCCGGCATGCAAAACAGCCTGGCCACACCTCATGTTTACAACATATCAGAATTTGTCAAAGAGGGAGAAAACAGTATTACCATCCGTATTGATAACCGGACCAAGGATATTGATGTAGGCGAAAATTCACACAGCATTTCCGACCATACCCAATCGAACTGGAACGGTATAGTTGGAAAACTTTCGCTTTCGTCCAAAAACAAAGTTTATTTTGATAATGTGGCTGTTTTTACGGATGTTCCGGAGAATAGAGTTGAAATCAGAGCTACTGTTATTAATTCTCTATCGGATGAAGCGACTGTAAAGATCCCGGTTTTTACACAATTGAAAAGTGCCGGTCAAAAATCGAAGCAGAAAACTTACGAATTTACTCTTTCTCCCGGCGAGAACCTGGTAAATATGGATTATCAGATTGAAGGTGGTGCATTGCTTTGGGATGAGTTCAACCCGAATGTTTACCAGCTGGTAATGAAGCTCAATTCGGAATCAGGTTCGGATGAGATCGTTGAGGATTTTGGTTTCCGCGATTTTAAAGTGAATGGCACCCGTTTTACCATTAATGAGCGGCCGGTATTTTTACGCGGAACACTGGAATGTGCCATTTTCCCTCTAACCGGTTATCCGCCTACTGAGGCTTCCGGCTGGGAAAAAGTATATACAGCTGTTCAAGCACACGGGTTAAATCATGTGCGTTTCCATTCATGGTGCCCGCCTAAAGCTGCTTTCGAAGTAGCCGACCAAATGGGGATTTATCTGCAAGTTGAATGTTCATCATGGCCTAACCAGAGTACTCAATTGGGAAGCGGTTTTCCCGTTGATGAATACATCTGGGAAGAAAGCCGGCATATAATAAGAGAATATGGGAATCATCCGTCATTTGTAATGATGGCCTCCGGAAATGAACCCGGTGGACCGAAACACAGGGAATACCTTACAGAATTTGTTAACTACTGGAAGCAAAACGATACCAGGAGAATTTATACCAGTGCTGCAGGATGGCCTGTTATTGATGCTAATGAATTCCATAGTAGATCGGAACCAAGGATACAGCGTTGGGGTGAGGAATTAAATAGTATTATCAATGCTGAACCTCCAAAAACCAGCTATGACTGGAGAAATGAAGTTTCCGACGACGGTATTCCTGTAGTCAGCCACGAGATAGGGCAATGGTGCGTTTATCCAAACTTCAGGGAGATAGAAAAATATACAGGGGTTTTGAAGGCCAGAAATTTTGAGATTTTCCGTGAAAGCCTCAATGCTAATCATATGGGGCATCTTGCCGATAGTTTTTTACTGGCTTCCGGTAAATTGCAAGCTTTATGTTACAAGGCCGATATTGAAGCTGCTCTCCGTACTCCAGGATTTGCCGGCTTCCAACTGCTCGATCTGCACGATTTTCCGGGTCAGGGAACTGCACTTGTCGGGGTGCTCGATCCTTTCTGGGAGGAAAAGGGGTACATTTCACCTGCAGAATTCAGACGTTTTAGCAGTTCAACGGTTCCCCTGGCACGACTGGATAAACAAATTTTTACAGAGGGTGAAATTCTAAAGGCCGGAATTGAAGTAGCTCATTTTGGTCAGCAGCCCCTTAAAGGCATCAATCCTGCATGGAACATAGTGCAAGGCAATGAAGTACTGGCTATCGGAACATTGGGGCAAACGGATATTCCTGTTGGCAATGCCATTTCATTGGGTGAAGTAATTTATGAATTTCAACCAGAGAACCTTCCGCGAAAGCTGACAATGACAGTTAAAACCGGTGATTTTTCAAATGCCTGGGATATCTGGGTTTATCCTGCAAATCAGGTGCCGGAAACCTTAGATGTCAGGGTAGTTGAGACGCTGGATAATGCTTTACTGAATTACCTGAAAGAAGGCGGTAAGGTTTTGCTTAGCCTGGGAAAAGGTAAAGTGGCTCCCGATATGGGCGGCCAGGTTGGCGTTGGTTTTTCAAGCATTTTCTGGAATACGGCATGGACACACAATCAGAAACCTCATACCCTTGGTATTCTATGTAATCCTGCCCATCCGGCACTTGAACATTTCCCTACAGAATATCACTCCAACTGGCAATGGTGGGATGCTATGAGCCATGCCGATGCAATTCAGCTCGATTCATTTCCTGTGGAATTAAATCCCATAGTGCGCATCATCGATGATTGGGTATCCAATCGCCGGCTGGCTTTGCTTTTTGAGGCAAAGGTGGGCGATGGCAAGCTGTTGGTGAGCGGAACCGATCTGGTTAATAATCTGGAAAACCGCCCGGAAGCCCGTCAGTTGTTGTTCAGTTTAAAGAATTACATGACCGGAGAAAATTTTAATCCGAATGTTGATTTAGTTCTACTTTGACAGATTAAATTGTTTTTTAAATGCCACATTAATATCTTGT
>CAYQXY010000010.1:0-119686 GCA_964421595.1 uncultured Bacteroidales bacterium
TTTTTTCTATCATTGTACAAAGGGGTTTTTGTTCTCAACACCTTAAAGATACTGCTTTGTAGCGTCTTTAAGGAACAAATCCCCTTTTTTTTTATGAATAATTCAGGCTATAGTAATGTAGTTTATTTCATACCCATTTTGCTCGCTTTGCTTCATAAAAAGAGTGGGAAGAAATTCATCATGACCAAGGCTCGCATAGTTACATTAAACCTGGATCGAAGGTTCAGCCGCATGTAGTAGCTGCAATTGAAGGATTATTCACAGTATTTATGGAACTGTAACGATTTTTCCGCTTTTAGTTATTCCGTTTTCGTTGAATGCTTCGATGGTAAAGTGGTAGGGCTTATTTACATCAAGAATATTGATAGTCAATGCATTATCGCCGCACACAATATAATCGTTGTAAAGCTTATCCCTGTCAGCTCCGAAACTGATATTGTAACCGGTAGCATTTTCAACCGGTTCCCACGAAAGTGATACACTTCTCCTGTCCTCTTTCCGGGTAACCTCAAACCGGTCTAACCTGCCGGGTTTCGGTCCGTCTCCCCTGCCAAAGACCCTGAACCCGCTGATGGCAAAATGGCCTCCAGGAACCTCGATGTTGCTGATCTTCAAGTAACGGCAGGCAACCTTGTTATCCAACTGAATATAATCGTGTGTATTATCCCGGTCATTCCCTGACTTATCTGCCATAAGGTTCCAGTTGAGGCCGTCATTGGAATATTCAAGGGTATACCGGTGGCGCAGGCCCTTCTCCCGGCCGAAAATATTTGTATTGTGCTCGGCAAAGTTTATCTGTAACGCGAATACATCATAGTGCTCTTCCATGTCCAGAACAGCAAATTCATTCTCGCCGCCACTTTCGTCAGACCAGTATGTTCTTATATCCTCATCGGTCATGTTCCTGGCAGGCAGGGTGTCGACTGATGATAATGAATATAAGACAGATTGAATATAACCGGTTATCTTGCCCGGTCATTTACTGATTGATTCTTCCTTTCAGCATTGTAACTGACAGCGGAGGGAAAGAATAGGTAAACCTGTCGCCTCTTGCTCTTACCTGGGGCTTTTCAACTGTCTTTACAACCTCATTGCCAAAGTCATTCACCGCCTTGATATCCGGACCGGTAATCTCATGAACAGTGAAGCTGCCTGCGAAATTACCGGTTTGTGAGATTATGTCGGTATTTATATGTTCCTCCTGGTGCCGGTTTATCACGGCAATAACAACCTCGCCATCATTATAGGTTGCCGATACATCCAGGTAAGGAAAAGAATTTCTTCCCGCTTCAGAAGCGGTTGATCCTGTGAGCGTATATTCATCGCATTCAACGAATATATCAAGTGAAGTCCCAAGGGCATTATTAGCAAAAAGTTCAAGCGGAAAATAGATAGTCTGCCGGAACAGATCCTTTTCATTGGTAAATATCGGTGCAATTACATTTACCAGCTGGGCCATATTGGCCATTTTAATAATATCGGCATTGCGGATAAAACCATTTAAAAAGCCTGCCACAACGAGAGCGTCTTCGAGATTGTAATGCTCCTCCAGGGCACGTGCACCTGATCCTCCTGCTCCGCCCATTGTTCTGTACCAAACGTTCCATTCAGTCCACGCAATGTAGATTGGATCTCTCGAACCCCGTCTGGCATTATACATCTCCCTGTCGACCATGCCCCGTACAATTTTGGTACGATGCTCCATAACATGAGGTGTGGCAACGAAATTATAATAATCGTTCGCCCTGTTTCCCACGTAAGTGTGCAGGGCAATATAATCGGCATAATTTCTCATCTCCCGAAGTACTGTGCTGTTCCAGTGATCAGGATCGGAATCGCCACCGTAGCTTGATGAACCGGCAGCAATAATCTTGATACTGGGATCAGTCCAGCGTAAAAGCTTAGCAGTTTCGCGGGCTTTCTTTGCATAATCTTCGGCATTCAATGCCCCCATCTGCCACGAGCCGTCCATTTCATTACCCAGGGCCCAGTACTTTACGTTATGGGGTTCAGAATACCCGTGCTTGCGTCTCAGTTCGGCATAATAGGGTCCCTCTTTGATATTGGTGTATTCAAGCCAGCGACGCGCCTCCTCGATGGTACCCGTGCCCATGTTTACGGTAAAAAACGGCTCTGCCCCCATCCGCCTGCTCCACTCAACAAATTCGTTGGTACCAAACTGATTTGTTTCCAGCACATTCCATGCGAGCTCCATACGGGAAACCCTCTCCTCCTGCGGACCGACCCCGTCAAGCCAGTGATAGTTGCTGACGAAATTGCCACCGGGATAACGGACAATCGATACATTAAGCGCCCTTGCTGCTTCCATCACATCCTTTCTGAAACCCATATCGTCCGATAAAGGAGATCCGGGATCATAAATTCCACCATAGACACAGCGGCCCAGATGTTCGACGAAATTCCCGTAGATGTTGGGATTAACCTCGCCGATGATCCGGTCGGTGTCAATTTTAATCCGTGCATTCTGGCTATAGTTATGCTGGCCACATAAAAGACCAAGAGCAATGAAGAAGGTAAGTAAAATCGTCTTTTTAGTCATGATAGTCAGGTATTGGTTCGATATTAATTTGCAATTTACAAATTCATGTGTGATTCACAAATTAAGTTTAAACACGGATAACAAGTAATTGAAAAAAAGGAGGAAACCGGGAAGATTTTACATTATGGCAATATTGCTTCCTGCATTTTTTGAATTTAAAAAAAAGCAATTTATTTCTTTTGGTTATCAGGTCGGAGCTATCCGGATAGTCATCAGGAAAACAACATACAAATGGGTAATTGCATTCCTACAGGTAACATGGGACATGGGATTAGCTAAAAATAAGCAGGAATAATTGAGTGGTTAGTGGTCGGTGGGTTGGCGTCCGAAGAATAATGTCACCACCTGGATAATAAAAACAAAACCGGGAATTTTTCCTGACGAAAAAATTCCCGGCTCACTTTTAGCGGAGAACCGCTTAAGTGTCAAGCTACTGTTATTATGACTGACCTTTGTAAATAAATCCCGAAGGATCTCTTCCGAAGGTCCTGACCTTGTTCCGATCAGCTTGTTAAGGCTGATGTTCACGCTGGCCACCGTTCCTGTTATGCGGCCTGAAGTTTCTCCCGAAGGAAATTCTTCGTGTGACCTGACTGAAATCAATAAACCCGAAAGTTTTTTAAATCTCAGCTTAACATCTCAAAGAACAAGTCTTTTATCTCTCACTTGATGAAACAAATATAGCACTGAAAACCTATTCGTTGCAAGTTTTTTGACTCGTTTTTGTAAACAGAGAAATAACAACGGTTATCAACATTTTGTTAATTTATGTAATTTACTGAAAATTAACCATTTATTTAATATAAACAGCCAGAATCACTCCTGTTATCAACATATAATGTTTCTCACTTTTCGGTTTATCAACATGCGGGTATAAGAAAGGTTTTATTTATTTTATGGTTCGTGCAATATCAACCACCTCATCGAACGCAGGTTTGGGCTGCCATTCACGGTCGAACAGCAAGGGATGGTTGGTCCTTCCCCTGGCCGGATAGTTATTTTTCCATGAATTTCCATCATTAACTCCCCAGAATGTAACTCTTGTAATAACATCCTTATGTTTCAGGTAAACTTCAAATATATCCCTGTAGCGTTGCGCCAATTCTTTCTGCACATCATCCGGTAAGCCATCTGTATAGGGATTTATCGCTTCTTCATCCCTTACGATATTGGAGAGGTCGGCTCCCTGCTGGTAGCCTGTTGGATATGGCAATACATCTATTTCAAGTTCGGTGATCATAACGTCAATACCAAGTGCAGCAAAGTCAGTAATAGTTTTTTCAATTTCCTGAAGTGAAGGGGTTTTAAGATGGAGATGGGACTGAGTACCAATGCCGGTAACGGGGGCTCCGTTTTCCTGCAGATATTTAATAAGATCAATGGCTCCTTCACGCTTTTCAGGTTTTTCGAGGTTATAATCATTATAGTAAAGTTCGGCATCAGGATCAGCTTCACGTGCATATTCAAAGGCTTTTACAAGATAATCCCTGCCAATAATCCTGAACCATGGAGATTCCCTGAGAGTGCCGTCTTCATTTAAAGCTTCGTTTACAACATCCCATCCATGGATACGGCCTTTATATCTTCCAACAACCGTATGTATATGTTCACGCATCCTTTCAAGCATTGATTCACGATCAAGTGAATTTCCTTCTTCGTTTTCAAACACCCATCCGGGAGTCTGACTGTGCCATACCAGCGTATGGCCGATCATATTCATGTTGTTGCTTTCCCCAAATTCGACAAATTTATCGGCAGGTTCAAAGTTAAATTCACCCGGTTTTGGATGAATTACCTGCCACTTGGTAATATTCTCAGGAGTAAGAGAATTAAAGTGGGTCTTTATAATCTCAATGCTACTGGTATCATCACCGTATATCTGTCTGCGATTCATCGCGGTACCAATCAGGAAAGCATCGCTGAACTCATGCTTAAGGCGAATTGAATTATCATCAGGTTCGCTGGTACATGCCGGAAAGATTACCAAAAGCATCAGCAAATAATAAATGAGTCTTTGAGGAGTACTGTTATTAAAGTTATTCATTGCAGTGATTTTTATAATTTTTTATATTCTGATCAAAGTATTTATTTTTATAGTCCCAAGGTAATGATAATATACTTTTTTTTATTCTGATTTGGTTATATTCCCCGAAAGGTAAGAATAACAAGCAAAAAACAAATTTCAAATTTGTAAAAGAACCAACCACCAATCCGACTGGTGACTTTTTTTACAGAGAGATTCGAACAGGATCAAGCCATAATGAATCGCCGGATCCAACCTGCAGATTAGAAAACGGAACATTTCCCTAAGCTAAATAAACAGAAGATTACTCCTTCTTTAATTGAAGATTAAGATATAAGATGAAAAAAATTTACTACTCGTTAGAGGGTTTGCCGATTGTTGCCAGGATTCCGCCGTCGACGTAAAGCACATGACCGTTAACAAAATCTGATGCAGCGGAAGCAAGAAAAATAGCGGCGCCCTGCAATTCATCAGGTTCACCCCACCGTCCTGCCGGAGTCCGGTTAATTATAAAATCATTGAAAGGGTGGCCTTCAACACGTATAGGTTCTGTCTGAGCTGTAGCAAAATAACCTGGACCGATACCATTTACCTGAATATTATACCTTGCCCACTCGGTAGCCATGCTTCTTGTCAGCATTTTCAATCCCCCCTTGGCAGCAGCATAGGCTGAAACAGTATCCCGTCCCAATTCACTCATCATGGAACACATGTTGATAATCTTGCCACCGGATTTACGGGCAATCATACTTCTGGCCACTTGCCTGGCCACGATAAAGGGACCTACGAGATCTACATCTATAACCTTCCTGAATTCTTCAACATCCATATCTACCATAGGAACCCTTTTTATGATTCCTGCATTATTTATAAGGATATCTATTGGTGCTGCCTCTTTTTCAATAATCTCCAGTTTTTCCCTAACAGCTTTTTCATCGCTTACATCAAATAAGTAAGCTTTGGCATTGATACCTGATGAATTATACTCTTCAAGTGACTTTTCAATCTTTTCAGGGGAATGACCATTTATTACGATATTTGCACCGGCAGCAGCCAGTCCTTTTGCAATAGCCATGCCGAGGCCATGCGTGGCACCGGTAATCAGGGCTGTCTTACCGTTAAGTTCAAATCTTTTCAATGACATATCAGGAGACTTATTGGTGTTAAATAGATCCGATGATAATTATTTTTTTATTACATTTTAAAAAAACCACCACTTTTAGTGGTGGTAATATTTTGGTGGTTCACTTCAAATCGCCAATTTTCACATGATCCATATCGGCATAATCCAGGTTTTCTCCAGCCATGCCCCATATAAAGGTATAATTTGACGTGCCGGATGCAGCATGAATTGACCAGGAAGGTGACAATACAGCCTCCTCATTTTTCATCCAGATATGCCTTGTTTCCCCGGGTTCCCCCATGAAGTGGCATATTGCCTGATCATCAGGCACTTCAAAATAAAAATATGCTTCCATCCTCCTGGAATGAACGTGCGGTGGCATTGTATTCCATACACTGCCTGGCCTGAGCTCGGTCATTCCCATCTGAAGCTGGCACGATTCAATAACTCCGTTAACCAGCAACTTATTGATCTTGCGATGGTTGGAAGTTTCCAGGGCTCCAAGTTCTACAACTTCTGCATCGGCAAGTGTAACATGTTTGTCGGGATATGATTTATGTGCGGGGGCGCTGTTTATATAAAAACGGGCTGGTAAGGCAGGGTCAGAACTTTCAAAGTATACCTCCTTATCTCCGCTGCCAATATAGATTGCTTCTTTATACTTTATAATATATTTCTTTCCATCAATGGTGATCGTCCCGGTACCTCCGACATTAATCACACCCATTTCCCGCCGATGAAGCAAAAAATCAGCCTTGACCGGATCAATTGTTGTCAGCTTTAAACTTTTTGTGACAGGAAGAGCACCGCCAACTATATATCTGTCATACATCGAATAAACCAGATTTATTCTGTCTTCAACAAACAGATCTGTTATCAGAAATTCATTCCGGATCTTTTCAGTATCATAACTTCGAAAATCCAAAGGATGAGCGGCATATCTGATTTTGTAATCTACTTCCATTTTATTGATCTTTTAATTATAATATTATAATGACTGAAAACTGTATTACAAACTTACAAATAATTGCCATTATAAGAAGCGCTAATCAGGCGATTGGATTAGTGGAGAAGTGGGATTTCAAACAGGAAAGCTGCTGATAGATAATCTTACTGACTTTCACAGTTACATGCCGGGAATGGGAATTGACATAAAAGATGGAATACGAATTCAGGGTGTTTTTCGAATTAAATACAATTTAAATTTGTAATAATTGTCTTCCCCGGTATTGCATGTTAGCTAAAACTTCAGTTTAACTCAGGGTATTCAACCGGTTCGGTTACCTCAGGTACATTGGAATTTTGGTTACGTGAGGTGATCAGCCGGCTTATAGTATGGGCCTTCATCCTGCCGGCATCGAATGGCTTGAGTATCTGACCGGGATTGTTTTTGCGGATATCATTATCGAACCACAGGTTCTCAGATTGCTGATCAAGTATTACAGGCATCCTTTTTTTTGTATTGTGTATTTTGGATGTAAGCTCATTCGCATCACAGGTAAGGATCGAAAATGATCTCAAAATTTCACCGGATTGCTCGTTTACCCACTCTTCCCATATGCCGGCATATGAGAATACGGGTGTATCGGGCAGAAATATATAATGCGGAATTTTTTTATTACCATAGTGCATCCATTCAAAATATCCTGTTGCCGGGACCAGACATGGTCTGTAGCGAAAAGCTGCACGGAAGCTTGGTTTTTGATGTACCGTGTCTGCCCTTGCATTAAGTGTTACGCTCCTTAATTTTTGTGCCTGCTCCTCTCCTTTCACCCATCCGGGAACCAGTCCCCACTGCATAAACTCAAGCTTCATATCAGCTGACATACCATCTTGAACAACAACAGGTAATAATGGATAGTTAAATCCATTTACATGAAAAAAAAGTGGTTCGGGATTAATTGCCCGGGGTTTTACACCGATATTATAACGAAGGGCAATTTCATCTGCTGTTCTGGCAATCGCATAATGATAACACATGACACTGATATTTAGTTGGTTGTAGTGACCTAATGTAAAGTTAATACATTTTAAGGCTATTTTCATCAGAAGTGTTCATATAAAAAGTCCTTTCCCGGCCTATGCCTGGAAACTTATCTGCCTTACTTTATAAACCACTACCTTAAATGTAGTTTGCTGTGAACCACCTCCTGGAAGGTATCTTCCCGGGCGGTAGTTCAGAATAGATTAGGATTAAACTGGTGATCCATTTGAGGCAACCCTTGATTGACAATTGGATGATTGGTGCTATCCAAAATTATCAATCCTGCGACTGCAATCTTCTGCCTTCGTTCACGCTTATACGTTGCCCGTCTGAGTAAGCAGCAATAAAGACATTGCTGATATTCAGAGACTTCATGATTTTATCGGCTTCATCGAAACTCCTGAAAGGCCCTAAATAATATTTATACCAGCCATCTTCATGCATCATATTGACTTCCATGTTGCCGTTGTAGAACGTTTTAAGTTCTGCCTGCGGTATCTCCTCTATATGAGCGGCAATCTGAACAATGAACGTAATTCCCTTTACTTCGTCTGCTATTTCATCAGGCAGTAAATTCACCTGAACTGTATCTTCCTGTGTTTCAATAACCTTCCTGACAATTTTTTCAGGATCTTCTCTCATTACGGTAATGTCGTCATCCCACTGGTAGGCATATATTACAGGAAAGTCCTGATAGATCCTTAGAGCTCTTCCCTTGCTAAGCAAAGCCAGCAATTCCAGGTCATGAGCCATCAGGTACATCTGCTGAGCCTTAACCGGGTCGGTTACTTTTCTTGCTTCGACTTTCAGTGTCTCGGCCTTATCCAGGTTTTCCCTTGCCCGGCGTTCAAACTCAGCAGGCCTCTCCAGTTCGGGTGGCAGATTTCCCCTTATTTTACCCCGCTCCTCCCTGCAATACTGATCATATATGTCAAACAAGGCATAGCATGCGGAAGAAAGTTCATTAAAAGCTTTATCAAGGATTGCCCCGTCATTTGAACCTGAAGCCTGTTCAACAAGATTATCGGCTATATTCTTCTGATTCTCAATCCTTGTGATCCGGCGGTTATCCCTGTCAGAGAATTCAAGATGAAGATTTTTAAGATTATCCCACACAGGTAACTGTGATGCAGAAACATACGGTAGCGAGATTACCAGAAATAAAACAATTCGTAAGCACTTGGCAGCTGTATGCAACATACTTTATTTACAAAATAATTAATAATTGACATTTACCCTGAGACCTGCTAAAATAATAATTTTAACGGATTAATATAATGGATAAATCTAAAAAACGGGAATAATGCCTGAGAATGGATATTCCGGATTCTCATTATATAATATATCTTCTATTTTTTCAAATATTTCAGGTTGCCTGGTAACATCTTTTCCTATATAAACCAGGACAAAGGCATCCAGGACTCCTATTACCAGCTTATTTCCGTCTGTATCTTCAAATAAATATGCGGAGTCGGATCCGGAAAAGTCGGTATACCATTTTTGGTTTTTCAGGCTGCCGGTTAATTTTCCAAGCCATACTTCCATGTTCCCGGCACATTCAAATTCAAAGATTATAAGTCTGTGGGTCCCGAAATCACTGTAAATGCCTTCACTGAACCCTGAGATATCATCCTGTCCAAATGGCAATAGCATTTTCAGTCCGGCGCTTCCCCTGAAATACCGGGTACTTTCAGTTACAAATCCTTCTTCAGGCAAAACATTCGTCAATTCCGGCCTGAATCCTTTTGCAATATCCTTGTTGTCAAATGCGGCCGCAATTTCACATATTCCATCCATTACTTCCTTTGTCTCAGATTCGCTCCAGATCCTTACGTAATAATCTCCTTTCCAGTAATGAATTTCCCTTTCAGTTTTAAAAGACTCATCTCCATATTGCACGGAGACCCCAGTGTTACCACGGTTAACTGAGAAAAGTCCGTAGGCTCCTCCATCATCTTCCATATGATAAATCTCCACATTTAGCAGGTGTTCAGATGCATCAGTATACACGGCTAATATTAATTCCTTAAGACCATATTCTGCAAATGCCTTATGCATACAAGGAGCATAAAAACAGGCAGAATCAAAGGGTATATGCTGAACATTATCAGCTAGATACCATCCTTTCAGATCAGCATCGGCAGGTAATATCAAAGAAGCTTTCCCGCCAATATCATTATTGGAAGAAGCAGCAAGTGCTGTAATTATACAATATACCATTAACAACATGAAACTACCGTTAAATAAACTATTACAGTAGCATCAAAGATATATTGATTTCCGGAAACTAATTGACTTTTACCTCAGAACTTCAGCACTTTCTTCAGCCGGGCATAACCTGACTTGCTTACCGACAGTTTTTGACCTGATTTTAATATTAAAATATATGATTCCCTGCCATATAGTTCAATACGGTCAATTGCAGAAATATTTACTATAAAAGAACGGTGTACGCGAACAAACAGTTGTTCATCAAGATGGTCTTCATAATATTTGATAGTAGCCTGTTTTAAATATTTACCAGTTTCAGTATAAATCATCACATAATCATCCTGGGCTTCCAGATAAATTATTGCTTCAGTGTATATCAGATTTATTTTATTTCCGGTTTTAACAACTATCCGCTGCAATGTTTCCCTCGTTTTGTCAAAATGCTCAATCAATCGTGGTATCAGGTCATCACCCTTGCTTAACATGCTCCTTTCGCGAACCCTGGCAATGGCTTCTGAAAGTCTTTCTTTGGAAAATGGTTTTAAAAGGTAATCGGCTGCGTTTAATTCGAAGGCCTTGATGGCATACTGATTATATGCTGTAGTGAATATTATAAATGGCCTTTTCTCTAATAACTCAAGCATTTCAAAGCCATTCAATACGGGCATTTCTATATCAAGGAGCAACAGCTGCGGATTAAGCTCAGAGACAGCTTTAAGCGCTTCGAATCCATTTTCAAATTCTCCGGCTATCTCAATAAACGGATAGTCTGTGAGATAATTCCTGAGAAGATCCCGGGCAGGCTTCTCATCATCTATAATCAGAGTTCTTAAATTCATTCTCCATTAAGTTTTTTGAGGAATGCAAAGTGATATTTCGAAGGTATTGTTACTCTTTTGTAATGAAAAAAGATCTTTTCTGTGGTATAATAACTCCAGACGGTTTTTAATATTGGCTAATCCTATACCTGCTGAGTTTACCCGTGTTTGTGTCTCTTCATCAAAGTTATTCCTGAGAATCAGTTGCAGCATGTCATCTTCTAAACTTACATTCATATTTATGCTAATCCGGCCGGCACTTTTATAAACGCCATGCTTTATGGCATTCTCAAAAAGCGGCTGTAGTATAAGTGCAGGTAAAGTGCAAGAAATACATTCTTTATCAATATTATAAAAATATTCAAGTCGATCACCAAACCTGATCTTTTCAATGGCAAGATAATTATCAATATTGTTTAATTCCTCTCCAAGCGTTGATGTCGTCCTGCTATCCTGTTCGAGAGAGTACCTCAGAAATGAGGCAAGCTTAATCACCATATCCCTTGCTTTTTCAGGCGAGGTAATAATAAGGGAACTGACTGAATTAAGACTGTTGAAAATAAAATGAGGATTCATCTGCGACTTCAGGACGTCAAGTTTTGCTTCCTGTATCATTGTATTTAGTTTTACTTCCGCCGCGGCCTTTTCCTGAATACTCTGATAATAAATGACGAGATAGTAAAACATTATAATGACAAGATAGAAAAAGAAACCGGCTATCAATCTGCCATAAATCCCTGTTTCCAGAATAAACTGGTAATCTGTTTGTCCCGGAAAAATCCTGGAGAGAATATAGCTGCAAATTGATACCCAGAATACAGATACAAGAAAAGCTACAACAAGGTAATTGAGAAAAAGATACAGCAACTTTCTGGCTCCGGCCTGCATAAACCTTACCATAAACCAGGAACTTAGTCCGAGAAAAGCAAAGGTTGCATTAAAAATCAAACTATCAGTTACCGCTACTATTAACCCTGCACCAAAATATATGTAAAGGATGCCCGCATGCAACACTATAACTGTAATCCATGCAAAAAGATAGTATAAAAAATATCTCCTGTTTACTATAAGGGGGTTATCCATCTGTTAAATAGCCAGACATTGAAAAATGATACCCCGGGATTTCCCGGGATATCAGGAATCTACAAAGTTTTTATCTCTCCACCGCCAAAAATTACCATTCCCTTTATTACAAGTTCCCGGGAAGGGTCCCTGACAATAAGCCTGCTGTGCGACCGGTCATCAGAAAATCCTCCGAAAATAGAAACAACATCAATCTTTACTGACCAGTCCTCGGGAACATGCATGGTTACACCACCAAAAATGGCGAGCATATCTATAACATTCTGTCCCTCTGCAAGACCAGAATTGAGCAGGTTCAGTTCAGATCCTCCGAAAACTGCAGTAGCCTTCCCACCTTTAAATGTTTTTGTATTTATACTCTTTTTA
Organism: uncultured Bacteroidales bacterium; assembly: GCA_964421595.1. Lineage (GTDB taxonomy): Bacteria > Bacteroidota > Bacteroidia > Bacteroidales > PUMT01 > PXAP01. Next base: position 12,169 of record CAYQXY010000010.1, read on the forward strand.
ATGCCTCCGAAAATCGTTACCTCATCGATATAATCCATATCATGCTGTTTGGTTTCGGTATCAAATCTGCGTGTATCAAAGTTTTTGCGCAGTAATATAAGTATACCGACCACCATAAGTAACAATGGCAACCCTACCCTCCACATATTGAAATAAGGTATTCCCAGAATGTCAGGAATAAGGAGAAAGCCGCCAACTGCCATCAGAATAATACCGGAAGATCTGTTTGAGGAATTAAAAAACAGTATCAGCCCGATTATTACCAGGATCATTTTCCATGAAAATAAGGAATTCATAAAATGAAAAGGTTCAAAAAAATTAAGGTTACGAAGTAATAACATCGCTCCTACCGCGATAATTATCAGACCGATAACCATTCTCGACTGATTGGAACTTTGTGACATAATGTATAGTTTTAATTATTTATGAGTTTAAAGCCAATCCAAAAATAGAATATAATAAAATTCCGGGTTATACAAAATAGGTAAACAATGGATAAATGCCGGTAAATAGAGTAACTCAATGTCACTTCTTCTTTTCCATGTCGCTAAGCTGAAGGTTCAGGGCTTTGACCGAGATCTGAATCTCCCATGCGGAAATACAAAGCGAGCCTATAAGCAGCAAAAGCGCGACTCCAAATACATAAATTGCGATAAGCATATATCCAACATATATCAGGAACATGCATATAACGCAGAGCAGGAGGCTTAAAAGTCCGTAAATCTGCATATGCCTGATTATTGACAGCCTGAGCCTCAGGTTCTTGATTTGTCCGTAGAGGATATCGTCAGGGTTTTCCTTGTACATGGCATGAAGATTCCTCACAAGAACCGCGAGCGCAAGAAATCGGTTTGTATAGGCAAGCAGCAAAAGTGAGATTGCTGAAAAAAGTAGTGCAGGAGTGGTCAAATCAAGGTCTGTCATTGTATAGTTTTTAGTCCCCTTTTCCTTAAAAAGCTAATGTTTTAATCATCCAGTTCAGGAAGGGAAGTGTGAAAAGACTTAACAGAGTTGAGATAAAAACATTTTCCATAGCATGAGCATCGTCAGCATTAAATTTTTTTGCCAGGACTACAAAAATTGTCATGCATGGTGTACCGCACTGAAGTATCACCACTGAAAATGCAACAGGATCTATATGTAAAGATAAAAGATCTAAAATGGTTCTGAATATAATTATAAGTAACAATGGAGCAATAATCAACTTATTGACCGATAAAAAGTAGACCATCTTTCTTTTAAAAACCCCATGAATGTTGGTCTGTGCCAACATCCCACCAATATACAGCATTGATAAATAACTTGTTGTCTGGCCAAGACCGCTAAACGGAATATCGATAACTTCTGGCAGGCGGACTCCTGTAAGCATGAGAATTATGCCTGTTATAAAGGCAAAAGTGTTAGGGTTAAGTAAATTTTTCAGTCTTCCGATCATACTGACCGACTGGTCCAGCATGCCGACTCCCAAAGTCCACATGACAGAGTTTGAAACGAGATAGTACAAGGTTGCATAAAATAATGCCTGCCCGCCGGGAAATAGTGCATTCATTAAAGGGAATCCCAGAAAAACAATATTTCCGAACGCAGTGTGCAGCACATGAATGGAGTAACTCTCTTTTTTCATTCTCAAGGCAAGGGAAGAAAGATGTCCCATAAAAAGAAGAAAAAACATGGAAAAGAAGGACAGAACTATTACTAAAAATCCATTCCTGAGAAGATCAATAGTAATATCAAGAGAAGTAAAAGAGGTGAGGATAAGTAATGGCAGTGTTATATTGAATACGAGAGAAGCAATACCTTCTTTTAGATTCTCAGTTATAATTCCAGCTTTGGTAGCTATAACACCGATGAAGGCAATTATTCCAAGAATTACTATCTGGTTTAAGATTATTTCCGATTGCACTGTCTTTAATTTAAGCCAGTGCAAAACTAAAAAATATATGCCATATAAATGCATTTTCTGAGGCTCCATGAACCAAATGCAAAATAACGGACTAAGATTATTGAAAAAACAATTAGGTTTGCAGATTAAAGTTTTGCTTATAAGAACCGTTAATTTGTATCATTTAATGAATCTCTTACTTACCAAAATACACAAGAAAAATTGAATACTGAATCTGGCTATTATTGCTGATTGAACTTTCTGATTGCATCCAGAATCGACCATAGGTCAATTAAGCATGGGGTATCCATCGGAATTGAAATACTGAATATGAATTAACAGCTAAACATAATTATTGATTATTAATTTGATTAACCTGCTTTATAGAGATGAAACCAGTCATATATCAGTTATTTGTGAGGCTATTCGGGAACAGTTCAACTGCCAACATTCCTAATGGGACCATTGAGGAAAATGGTTGCGGAACTTTCTGCGATATAAATGAACAGGCTTTAGCCTCACTTAAAAAAATGGGCATCAGCCATATCTGGTATACGGGTATTATTGAACATGCTGTAGCTGCAGATTATTCAGCCTATGGCATATTTAATGATTTTCCTGAGATAATAAAGGGGAGAGCCGGATCACCCTATGCTATTAAAAACTACTTTAACGTAAATCCCGATCTGGCAACAGATGTTCATAAACGAATGGAAGAGTTCGAAGACCTGGTTGCCCGAACCCATGCTGCGGGAATGAAGGTGTTAATTGACTTCGTGCCCAATCATCTTGCCAGGGTTTACAGGTCTGGTAATGGCAATGGCAATGGATCCGGCAATGCTGATTTTGGTGTATTTGATCAGACAGGAGTTGCCTTTTCGGCTGAAAATGATTTTTATTACCTGCCTGGCGAAGAATTGAAACTTCCGGGTGAACTATATAAAATAGCAGCCTCAACAGAATACCGTAAAGATCCACTCCCCTACAGGGAATTCCCCGCCAGGGTTACAGGCAACGATTGTTTTAGTGCATCGCCGGGTATAGGCGACTGGTACGAGACTGTGAAGCTGAATTACGGGGTTGATTACATTAATAACAGGAAAACTTATTTTAACCCGGTACCTCCTGCATGGGAAAAGATGAAAAATATTATTCTATTCTGGGCAGGAAAAAATATTGATGGTTTCCGTGCAGACATGGCTGAGATGGTTCCTCTGGAATTCTGGGAGTGGTTGATTCCTCAAATAAAAAAACAGTATCCTGAAATAATTTTCATTGCTGAAATTTACCAGCCTGAACTCTACAGGGGTTATATCGAAAGAGGGAACTTCGATTACCTTTATGATAAGGCAGATTTCTATGATTCAGTAAGGAATATTATAGAAGAGAAGTCAGATACCAGGGCAATAACCCATTGCTGGCAGAAAATAGGAGATCTGGAAAAATATATGTTGAGATTTCTTGAAAATCATGATGAACAAAGAATTGCCTCAAAATACTTTGCATCTGACCCATGGAAAGCTTTACCAGGAATGGTGCTTGCAGCAACAATGAATAACGGGCCGCTATTATTGTATTCCGGCCAGGAAACCGGTGAGCCGGCTGAGGGATGCAGTGGCTTTAGCGGAGATGACGGACGAACAAGTATTTTTGACTACTGGACAGTTCCAAACCATCAGAAATGGATGAATGATGGAGCCTTTGACGGCAAATTACTTCCTGATGACCTCGCGGAACTCAGGAAAAATTATTCATATATAGCAAGATTATGCTCTGAACATCAATTGTTCAGTAATGGCTCATTCTATGACCTTATGTGGGTTAATGAAGACCTTATGAATCAAACTTCGGGTAAAATATATGCCTACCTGAGATATAACGACAATGAGGTATCATTGATAATTCTGAATTTTGGACATAATAAATTAAATGACTTACAGTTGTTAATACCTGAGGGTGCTTTCGCAGCTATGAAGTTGAAAAAAGACTCAAAGGCATATCTTCACCTGGTTTACCCATCAGGAAATCCTGATTTGAACGTTAGTCTCATTGGCATGACAGAGAAAATAAAATTTAATATTTCATCTCTGTCTGCATTAATTTTGTTTTTTCGAAAACATGAATAATATTGCAGAGTTTTAAAAATGAAAACCGGGTCGAAATTTAAGTCCTTCTGTGTCGTTCTATAAATTCAGGCCATATGGGTAATTGTAATGCAACAATAAATGGTGCGGTTCATAAAAGAAAATATTAACGGTTTACTGGGCACAGTAATTTTTCACCTGCTGATTGTTGTACTGATCCTTGCAACAAGGCTTTCATCATTCGAGCATCAGGATGAACACAGTATTCTGGTTGAGTTTGATATTGATGTAAGCGAAGAGGAATTCCGTGAATATACTGAATCACTGCTTGCCAGGAATGAGCTTGATTATGAGAGCAGTCATACCCGAAATATTGCAGTCAATGTTTCGGCCGACCGTCCTGTGGCTGATCAGTTTAAGGATTTGTCACCCCAGGAGGCATCTGAACTGGAATCAAGGATAAATGACATCCTGAATAATGCTGCAAATGGTATTATGCCCGAGCCTGATCAACCGGAAATAAATTTTGAACCACCGGTTTTGCCTGTACAGGAAAAAACAGAAGATACTGAACCATATTCCGGCCCGACAACCATCACATATGATCTGCCGGGCAGGACTCATTTAAGGGTACCGGTTCCTGTTTACAAGTGCCCGGAAGGGGGAATAGTAGAGGTAAATATCTCGGTAGACAGGCAGGGAAAGGTTATAAAAGCGAATATTGATGGCTCTGCGGAAAATTTTAACGAATCATGTAATCATCAAATGGCATTGGAATCTGCCATGAATAGCCTGTTTTCACAAAGTGCTGATTCACCGACAATTCAGACAGGGATAATTACTTTCTACTTCCAGAAACAGTAAATAAATAAAAAAATAGTCTTTGTTAGGATTTGCTTTTTATTTTTTATTTAATTTGCCAAATATTTGAGACATAGTATTGCTTAGTTTGTTTAATCTTAGATCTGGTATATTACTTATGGAGAAAAAACGATTGATAGTCAATATGGCAAACCTTCCTGATGGGGTTCTGGAAGCAATTCAAAAAAAATATCCCAATGGGTATGCAGACTATGTCATAAAAGTTCCAAAGGGTCTTAATGACTTCTTTTACGCAATAACGGTTGATACAGACAATGCCAGTTACCTGGTAAAGGTCAATGTAAAGGTAGATGCCGTTGTGGAAAATGATGAAAAGGATCCTGTTGACGATGATATTGAGATCAATGCTGATGACGAATCACTGGCTGAAAATCCAGATGACCTCGACGACCTTGATGACTGATCTTTGAAAATTTAAAAACCCTCTTAATCCGGTAAGTCGATTTTTTCGGCTGTATACTCCTGAATTGAATTAATTCACCTATATTTAGATTGAATTTTATTCAGGCATTAATGGAGCCAATTTTTATAAATGGAACAAACCGGACACCATTTGTCAGCATGGATCCCTCGGGCAGTTTCAGAATAAGAGGAAGATCTATTCATGAAAACCCAACTGCATTTTTCGAACCCATTTTAAGATGGGTAGATGCATATTTAAAAAACCCCGGTAATACCATTGTATTTGATATAGAACTTGAATACTTCAATAGCGGATCGTCCAGGTTTATCCTTGAAATCCTGAGAATCCTTATGGAAAAAAAAGGAAATATTAAATTAGTGGTTAACTGGTACTATGAAGACGGGGATGATGACCTTCTTGAACGGGGACAATATTATGAGTCAATTCTCAATACAAAGTTCAACTTTATTGAATTTCAGTGAACCACCTCCGTCCGGAGGGAGGATTCTTAGGTTGCCGAGGGCATAGCCTTCTCACTGAGCGCAATTTCGGGCAGTCCCTGAACTATTTAAACAGGCAAGGAATATCAGTATTTTTTAAAGGTAAAACCATAAGAGCATTAAACAACTAAAAGTAGTGGTTTTTAAAATGTAATAAATAGGTTTTCTCCTTCCGTCTCTTCTCTTTCAATTTCCAGAGCCATCTTCCATCCAATCACATGGTCATGAATTTCCAGCAACTCACTTATACATTGTGGACATATTTCCTCTTTTCCTGTAGAAGCTTTTCTGCAGCGGGAACAAAAATTACATTTTCCTGGGATATCCATAATATAACTTTAAGATATACTTATAGTATGAATTTGTTTACGCTGGGATCTTATTATTGTTTCGGTTTTCAGGAGCTATTTATTCATTACTTTCCAACTATAGCAGTGAATTCAGCACGGAAAAGGGTCAAAAAACATGAGAAGTGCTCAGGGTATTAAAGGAATGATTCATCTTCGTTACTGAACAATAACTTGCAAACCAGAGGTTCACCCATTGGATCACGGTTGTATGCCGCGGGTGATTGTCCGTTGTCAACGGTCCATACTTCAATGTCAGGATAACGGGATGCAAGGATAAGTGAGGACAGGGTGAAAGGTTTAGGCCCGGCCGGAAGTATTACAACATGATGATCAAGCCTTAGTTTCATTGTAAGCGATGTAAGCAAAGAATCTGTTCCCTTGAAATTGCCTACAGGATACTTAATAATATGGTCATGTGGTATTATCTTGAGAATTTTTTTATTATTTTCTGTTACACTGACAGCATAACGGTCATCAAATGCGGGATCTGAGTAGAAGGCATAAATTGTTGAACAATTAAATGTTGATATCATTGAAGTAGTTATGAATTTCTCATATCCAAGTCCGATAATTATAGCCTTTGGTCTTGACGACTTCAGATTTGCTTTAAGTAAACCTCTGGGTGTAGTGATCATTGGTTTAAAATCAGTTTCCATAGGCGCAGAAAATACTGCAGAGGTATACGAAAAGTAAAGCTCCAGATTGTCAATATTCAACTCATAAGATGCAAAATAACTCAGTATTCCGGCATACCAGATCTTGCTCATACAGGAATAATCAATTAATATGCTGATGTGATTGCATCCTATAGCGGACTGGCATATAGAATTGAGTAATTCAATGATCCTGTCCTTTCCTCCTGCAGATTCTTCAATAAAGGTAAATCCGGAAGCGGAAAAGATATCATCGTTTTTTTTCCTGAACAGATAATCCTTTTTTTCAGTAAATGCGAGAACTATTTTATTGGTGGCATCAATCCCAATTGTGTCAAGAAGATATGTACAACGGTTTTCATAACCTGAAGCTGCTATGAAGTAGTCAAATTTTCTGTTGCTTAACTGCTCAAAGCCAAACTGGTGAGCAAAAATTAATTCCATAATATTATTAACAACACATTAAATAGTGTGCGTTTTAAATATACCAATTGTTATCACTAAATAAAAATTGTGCGCGGATTTGATCCCTTTCGGGGATTTAATTTTTCATTTAGCTACTCAGTTGATAAAATATTCCAATTTAGTATTCACTTTCACAGTATGTTGATTTTTTTTATAAGTTTACATGTTTTAAAACATAAAGATGTTTTCTGAATACATTAACAATTAATCACTAACCTGTTTTATGAGGATGATAAAGAAAGTTCTGATTGCAAACCGTGGCGAAATAGCTGTTAGGATAATCAGGTCCTGCAGGGAACTAGGAATTAAAACAGTGGCAGTTTTCTCCGATGCCGACCGAAAGTCACTTCATGTAAGATATTCTGACGAGGCCATTCATATCGGCCCATCCCCTTCCACTGAAAGCTACCTGGTTAAAGAAAAGATTATAGAAGCTGCCAGAATCACAGGTGCCGATGCAATTCACCCCGGTTACGGATTCCTGTCTGAAAATGCAGATTTTGCCGATCTTGTGCGCAAGGCAGGTATCATTTACATTGGCCCCCAGGCTGAAAGTATACGGCTGATGGGAGATAAGATATCTGCCAGAACAATTATGACAGAAGCTGGCGTTCCTGTTGTACCCGGAACTACAAAAAAAATAGATAATCCTGAAGAAGCACTTGAAGTGATCAGAAAAATTGGCTATCCTGTCATGATCAAAGCATCTGCCGGAGGAGGTGGGAAGGGTATGCGTCTTGTAAAAAAGGAATCAGAAGCGCTTCAGGCAATCAGAGGAGCTATGTCAGAGGCAGGTTCAGCTTTTGGCAATGACTCAGTGTATATTGAAAAATATATTTCCTCCCCACATCATATAGAGTTTCAGGTTTTGGCTGATCAGCATGGAAATGTGATCCATTTGTGTGAGAGGGAATGTTCTGTTCAAAGACGTCACCAGAAAATAGTTGAAGAAACACCTTCTCCAATAATGACAGTAGCCCTGCGGAAAGAAATGGGAGAAAAAGCAATTGCTGCTGCGCGTTCTGTAAAATACGAGGGAGCCGGAACAATTGAGTTCCTTGTAGATGAAAAGTTAAACTACTACTTTCTGGAAATGAATACAAGGTTGCAGGTAGAGCATCCCATAACAGAAAGAGTTACTGGAATTGATCTCGTCAAGGAACAGATCAGGGTTGCATCAGGTGAAAGACTGGCTTACGTTCAGGATGACATTTTTCAGGATGGACATGCCATTGAATGCAGAATTTACGCAGAAGATCCCGAAAACAATTTCATGCCCAGTCCGGGTCTGATAAAAAAAATAACCGAGCCCATGGGTTTCGGTGTCAGATGTGATGGTTATGTCTATGAAGGATACGAGATCCCAATCCATTACGATCCTATGATTTCAAAGCTTATAACATGGGGGAAAACAAGAAGTGAAGCCATTGACCGGATGAAAAGATCTTTGGAGGAATACTACATCATGGGAATAAAAACATCAATTGATTTTCTTAAAAGGATTATGGAAGTCCAGGAATTTAAAGAAGGTAATTATGATACACACTTTGTGGGGAATCATGAGGCAGAATTGTTCCGACCCTGCAGGGAAGCACCTGTACTGGAAGACCTGGCCATGATCGTAGCCCTGATGGAATATCTTGAGGGCACTGAATACAAAAAGAATGGCGTTGCACCTGTTACCTCCAACTGGAAGTTGCAAAAAAGGAAAGGTAATATTTCCAGCAGGTAACTGAAGTAAATATAAGGCTTCCGTTTACCTTCCAAACAAAAATGGTGCATTGAATAATAAATAAAGCAGAACAAAACAACGGTATATTTTTGAGGAAATATATGAGTGATTAAATAATAGAAAACTATGTCAGCTATTGAAATTAAATCAGGAGACCATGTAAAGTCAGTGGAAATATTATCCAGAGATGGAAACAAGATCAGGATAGTAATAGGTGGCAAAGAATATATTCTCGATATTGTAAAAGTTGAAAAGAATATCTATTCGGTGCTAATGGGAAATAAATCGTTCGATATTGAAGTGGTACCTTCAGGGAAAAAGAATATGTATTCTGTTAAATACATTTGCCATTTTTATAATATTGAAATTGTTGATGCTGAATTGCGTTATATGCAAAACAGATTAAAATCAACCGGAGAAAACCAGGAAAATATAATCTCCTCTCCCATGCCCGGCAAGATTGTGAAAGTCCTCGTAAAAGCCGGAGATGAAGTTGAATCCGGCCAGGTAGTTATTATTGTTTCAGCCATGAAGATGGAAAGTGAATATAAATCAGGCAGGAATGGAAAAGTAAAGGAAGTGCTAGTTGGCGAAGGAGATATAATTGATTCAAATATGCCTTTAATCGTACTGGAATAATAAATTATTAATCAGCAACTTAAGAATTATGTCAACACTTGAAGAAAAGTTTAGTGAACTTGAGCAAAGAAACCGTGAAGCCTGTCTTGGTGGCGGGAAGGAGAGAATTGAAAAACAGCACAATGCAGGGAAATTAACCGCCAGAGAGCGGGTCGATTTATTGTTGGATAGCGGGAGTTTCACAGAAATAGATAAAATGGTTAAGCACCGGTGCACTGATTTTGGAATGGAAAAAAACAAAATATCAGGTGATGGTGTAGTTTCTGGTTACGGAAAGATTGACGGCAGGCTAGTTTTTGTTTTTGCCCAGGATTTTACCGTGTTCGGTGGTACACTGAGCCGGGCAAATGCTGAAAAAGTAGTTAAAGTAATGGATATGGCCATGAAAATGGGTGCTCCTGTTATTGGCCTTAATGATTCAGGTGGTGCAAGGATCCAGGAAGGAGTTCAGAGTCTTGCAGGTTATGCAGATATATTCCATTTAAATGTAAAGGCATCGGGAGTAATACCACAGATTTCAGCAATACTCGGACCATGTGCAGGAGGTGCAGTCTATTCACCGGCACTTACTGATTTTATTATTATGACAAAGGAAAACAGTTATATGTTTGTAACCGGTCCCGATGTAATAAAAACAGTCACGCATGAGACTGTTACAAAGGAAGAACTTGGAGGGGCCATGACTCACAATTCAAAAAGTGGTGTGGCGCATTTAATTGGAGACAGTGATGAGAATACCATGATGATGATAAGAGAGCTTATTGGTTTTCTGCCATCAAACAACATGGAAGACCCTCCTGTAAAAGCCTTTAGCGATGATGTGAACCGGGAAGATGAAAATCTTCAAAACCTTGTCCCTGCCGATCCGAACAAGCCTTATGACATGATGGAGATTATTGAGACTGTCGTAGATGATAACAATTTTTTTGAGATTATGCCTCATTATGCAAAAAATATGATTACAGGTTTTGCAAGAATGGCAGGAAAGACAGTTGGGATTGTTGCCAATCAGCCTGCATTTCTTGCAGGTGTTCTTGACATTAACTCATCAGTAAAAGCAGCAAGGTTTGTTCGGTTTTGCGATGCTTTTAATATACCCCTTATCACGTTGGTAGACGTCCCGGGATTTTTGCCAGGAACAAACCAGGAATTCGGAGGTATAATTAAGCACGGAGCAAAATTGTTATACGCGTTTTCCGAAGCTACAGTCCCCAAAATCACACTTATCACCAGAAAAGCTTATGGTGGTGCTTATGATGTCATGTCAAGCAAACATATTGGAGCTGATGTTAACCTGACTTATCCAACTGCCGAAATAGCGGTAATGGGGCCTGAAGGGGCAGTAAATATAATTTTTCGTCATAAAATATCTGATGAGGAAAAAGGGGTAGCAGTGGAAGAATACCGGAAAGCCTTTGCAAATCCCTATAAAGCTGCAGAACTCGGGTTTATTGACGAAGTCATATACCCGCGTGAAACAAGAAAGAAACTGATTGCTGCCTTGGAGATGACACAGAATAAAAGTGTTTCCGGACCATCAAGAAAACACGGGAACATTCCATTGTAAGCTTCTGTAATTAAAGCTATTGGTCATATAGCCGACAAAAACAATGCTCACAGTCCATGAGATTATCCATCTGCAATGTGACTTCACGTGACTTCACTTCTGTCAGGATTTTGTTATTTATCTTATTTCTGAGGGGCTCAGTGATGTTGCAGGAAGCAATAGCGGAAGATCTGGCGTCTCTGAATAATAAAATAAATCATGTTCCGGCCATTCTTCTACTCTGTTTAAAGCCGGCTGGACAATACGCCTTACATCCCTTGAAAGAGAAGTACCCTTGTAAGTACTTGTATTAAAGAGAACAGTCCAGGTCAGGCCATTGCTCTGACGCATCACAAGCGCTGAAGTCCCGGCAAAACTGCCAGTCCTCCATAAATTACCCTGCCAGTCAGAGCTGGTCCAGCCCAGCAGCTTATTTCCGTGGAGATTCCTGTTTGACATAATTTCAATACTTTCAGGCGAGAGGATCAGTGGGGCACCGCTTTCAACATCAATTGCAACAACAAATTTGAGCAGTTCGGCAGGCGAGGCAATCCATCCTCCTGCAGCACCAAGATTCTCTATATCATTCCCACCGTATGCTTTGTAGACCATCTCGTCATGATCATAAATTGAATTAACCCTGATGGCATTATGTTGCTCATAATACTTAACCTCGTTTTCAAACCGGTCTGCTTCCAGGTTTTTGCCCAGCCGCATGTCGTGGATTCCAAGAGGAGTAAGAATAGTATTCTTAACATAAGCCTCATAAGACATCCCTGAAATACTGGCAATTATTTCACCAAGAATTGCATAGCCCAGATTTGAATAACTTGATCCGGTTCCCGGAGTATAATGTAATCTTTTTCTTAATGCAAACTTTATAATATCAGGAACCTTGACGGGAGCTTCAATATCCATCTGACGTGATATAAGATGTGTCATAAACATATGATCACCATAACGGCTGCTCCAGCCGGCAGAATGGTTCATCAGATGCCTGACGGTGATGTTCTCCACCCTTGGGTCAATGTAATCAAGGTAAACGCTGTCGTTAAGGATTCCGCCATTTCCAAAAACCCGGTCATCCAGATCAAGTAATCCGAACTCACGCATTTTCATAATGGTTACTGCAGTTATGAGTTTGGATACACTTGCAACCCTGAACATATGTGCGGGTTCGACCACCTCCTCCATTTCATGATCAGCATAACCTATGCCCTTTGCATAAACGAGTCGCCCATCCCTTGCTACTGCGATCGAGGCTCCTTTTATTTCAAACTTCCTCAAAAGTGCACTAAGTCCGGACTCCAAACCTGTAAAGTCATCTAAATCAGAAAAATCATTTTTAATCCTGCTTGAGATTGACTGGATCTGTTCAGATCTTTTTATGCTGTTATTGGATAAATTGCCGGAAGAACTCATGGCAAGATCCATAAAATAGAAGATTACAATAAAAACTACCTTTAAAACTACTCCTGATATATACATCCTTCTCATTAGCAACAGTTAATAATTCTGTTGTGAATAAATACTAATCTGTCTTCTGGAATGGCAAGTGACAAAAATAAAAAAAATATCAATAACATTCATTTTAATTTAATGACTTTAAAATAAAAAAATATTTTTTTTATATAGCAGACTTTGAAACACTTGCCAGAGGGGAATGTTAGATTGATTTGAGAATATTACCTGTTTAAAAAACTTCGTATATTTTTTTCTGAAACTAAATTTAGTTTAATTCAGCTATATCAGGGTAAATAAATGGCGGAGTCTCAAAATAATAAAACAGATCATGTTCTGGCCAGTTTTCTATGCTATTAAGTGCGGTTTGAACTTCACGGCGAATTTCCCTGGGAAAACTTATTCCTTTTACAGTGCTTGAGTTAAAGAATACGGCCCAGCTTAATCCGTTATTCTGGCGCATAGCGAGGACTGACGTGCCGGATAATGTGCCGGTGCGCCACCAGTTTCCGTTGCCGTCTGCTCCTGCCCAACCGATAGTATGTCCGCCGGATAAGTAGGGATTGGTCATAAGCTCGATACTTTCAGGCGACAGAATATCGGGCACGATCTCACAGCCATCTATTGCCACTATCAGCTTCAGGTATTCCAAAGGGGATGCTATCCAACCACCTGAAGCCCCCAGTGCCTGCAAATCATTTCCGCCATAAATAATCGGTACAATCTTGTTTGTAGTATGAAAGGAATTGACTTTTGCAGCATTGGGTAACTCATAGTACTTAACTTCATTTTTATAACGGTCAGTTTCAAGGTTCTTTCCAAGCCGCATATCATATATTCCAATAGGATCGAGAATTGTTTCCTTCACGTAATCCTCGTAACTCATACCGGAAATCTTTTCTATTATCTCTCCCAGAATTGCATAACCCATGTTTGAGTAACTGGTTCTGGACCCGGGTTCGTAATGAAGTGGCTGTTTAAGCGCAAACCTGATAATATCAGGAACCTGTACAGGAAGATCAATATTGAGGGAGGAGGCAATTAAATGGGGCATAAACATATAATCGCCATTTCTCTTGTTCCATCCTGATGAATGATTCAGAAGATGACGAACAGTTATCTTGTTTATTCTGCTATCCTTATAACCAAGATATATAGAATCGTTCAAAATTCCATTGTTACCAAAAACAGTATCGTCTATATCGAGCAAACCTGATTCACTCATCTTAAGTACTGTGGTAGCAGTGATTAGTTTTGAGGCACTGGCTATCCTGAACTGATGTCGGGGTTCAACCAATTCTTCTTCCTCCAGATCTGCGTAACCTATTCCCTTTGCATAAATCAGCTGGCCATCCCTGGCAATGGCAATAGATGCACCTTTAATATTATATTTACCCAACAGGGCAATTATTCCGGATTCCAGATGCTCAAACTCCTCCAGATCTGATAATCCATTATTTATACGAAACTGAATAGGCTGGAATTGCTCAGATCTTAAAACCGTATTCATTGAATTACTGCCGGATGAACTGATAGCCAGATCCCAGAAATAAAAAATCATTAATAAAAACACTTTCAAGACCAGGCCTGTAATAGATATCCTTCTCATAACTTATAACAAAAAACACTCTTTATTCCTATATAAATTTGATTATTTTGAAAATAGGAATAGTTCTAAAAAACTTAGTACTAAACAACTGCAAAAATTATTTGTTCAACCGTTAACTTGAGGCAAATCCGGGAAAGAGTGATCAAATAACCAGATATTTTCATCTAAGTTCCTGATGATAAATATTTTCAAAAGTACACATATGAATCCGCCTTTGATGTATGATTGATGTTAACTTTGATTAAAGAAAGTTTAAGAAGGGTCAATGATTGGATAGTGGTGACAAAATATCCACCCTTATTCAAGTAATGCATTTTTTTCAATTAAAAATAAAAAAACCGCCTCATTACAAGGCGGTTAGATATATTCAGATAAGTGAAAAAAAACTAATTGGCTGACTTTATGCCACATCCTATAGCTCTCGTAAAATCAGGTTCAGGACTTCTTCCCTCCATAACTGCATTAATAGCATTAGAAAGAAATCTCTCTTCAACTGCATCAGGATCCTGGTGATTATCGTCGATAGCACCTATATAAGAAACAACAAGGTCCTCCCCTGTTCTCTCCAGCAGAAAAATGTGAGGAGTCCGTGTTGCACCATATTGCGGAAATACTTCCTGTCCTTCGTCAACAAGGTAAGGGAAGGTAAAACCTTTTTCTTTCGCTCTTTTCTGCATATTTTCATATGAATCGCGCGGTTCAAGAGCCGGGTCATTTGGATTTATGGCAATTACGGGAAATCCTTTTGCTTTATAGGTATTGTTTAGCTCAATCAGCCTGTCTTCATATGCAACTGCATATGGACAATGATTGCAGGTAAATACGACAACAAACCCCTTTGCATCAGGATAATCACTCATGCTGACATGTGATCCGTCAACATTCTTCAGCCGGAAATCGGCCGCTTTGTCTCCTACCTTGTATCCCTGTCCGGATACCAGACTTGCTGTCATTACAGCAAAAACAAATACTGACATTATTTTTTTAATCATAGTTTTTCGAATTAGGTTATTAAAATAAATTAATTACATTGATTAATGCAGACTTTTCCGGATGCATTAAACCGGGGCACTCTTTTAAACAATTTTTCAGTTTAGTTTGGAATTTACTATGCGTTCCAAATCTTCGTAAGTAAAAACCTGTTCATAAAAGGATCTTGATTCGCTTGTAAAAACTATGGTAGCGGGTATTGCACCGCTCCATGATTCATCAACCAATGGGATCCATCTGTTACTCCTTGTATCATCAAGCAGAACAATCTCAGATTTAAGGTTGTGCTTGTCAATAAATGGAAGCAAGCGGGATTCCATATGTCTCGGGTTATCCAGACTCACAAGTAGTACTTTTACTTTTCTGTCAGAGTACACTTCATTAATTTTCTCGAACTCAGGTAATTCCTTAACACAGGGAACACACCAGGTAGCCCAGAAGTTTACCAGAAACAGAGTATCACTTCCTGTGCTGAGCCTTGGTTCAAGTTGATCAAAATTAACCGATGGTACCTGTGCAATTGCCAGGTTCACTGACAATGAAAATACCACTGAAAGAAATATTTTATGCATATATATAAATATTTGTGTTTTTGTTTATTAACAGTGTATATCGAATAATTGTTTAAATGCAAGTGTTAAAACAATTAAAACATTTCTCGTAAAAAATGTTAAGACACATAATTTCATAAAATATTGCATTGCAAAATGTAAAACCAACCGGCAGTTAACTATACATTTCATATAGCCAAATACCATCATGATAAGACTTTGTCCATTTTACGAAAGTATAGAAGAACTAAACAGAAGTTCTGTACTGGTATGTACAAAGAAGTACAATATTGAAGTTAATTCTAAAAAAGATGAAATCAGCGGAAAAATTTATGAACAAAAACCAGATTTAAACCTTTATAATGTTAAATAATAAATGATTACCCTGCAGTATACTGGCAGCAATTGTAGTCTGGATTCAAAATGAAAATAGTGAAATCTCTTGGAATTGAGCTGCAAATTATAGAACTTGCAATTACTGACTCAACCTTATCACAATGATACTGGAATTAAAAAGACTTTTTTTTAACCTTTAAATAATAAATTATGAAATCAAAAAACGGAATTTTAGGTTTTCTTGTTGGTGCAGCCGCTGGAGCAGCATTAGGTATATTATATGCACCTGAAAAAGGAATCAAAACCAGAAGGAAAATTAAGGATAAGGCTCAGGAGACTACAGAAAACGTGAAAGAAAACCTTTCGCACAAAATCGATGAGTTGAATAGCTTTGTTTCACGTTTTGCAAATGAAACACAAAGAAAAATTGACGATCTTGAAAAAAAAGCGCATCGTGAAGTACAGAATATAAAAGGAAATGTCGGAAAATAGTCTTTTATGGCGAATAAATCATTTTCAGGAAATATCGCTGAAATAATTTCTACTTTACGTTCATATTTTAATTCGAGGGTAGAACTTTGGAAACTGTCCCTGCTGGAAAAAACTTCACTGGCAGGGTCATTTTTCCTGAGTTATATTATTGTTTTATTAATTGCTGCATTTGTCCTGCTATTCATTTCTTTTGGGTTTGCATACTGGTACGGGCAGAGTACGGATAACCTGGCGAATGGTTTTCTTATTACTGCAGGATTTTATATAGTTTTGGGAATTGTATTTGTTTTTAGCTGGAAATTCCTGATAACAAGACCAATAATCAAAAAATTCGCCTCAATAATCTATAAGAATGATAAACATGATGAAATGGATGAACTATGAAAAAAAAGAAGGTTTATCGTTCTGTTTCTGATATCAGACTAGCAAGGGAAAGACTTAAATATGAGCATAAATTTTATAAGGAAAGATTGCTGGCCACTGCCGGCAATACAATACCCAGCCTTTCTGTTTCTATGAGAAACCTGGGAATAGCTATCAGAAACAGGTTCTTTGCACTGTCAATCCTTCGATCGGCAGCCAGATCGAATATTTTTTATTCGATAATAGGGCGGATCTTCAGAAAAAGAAAGACAAAACAGAAAATTAATAATTAATTGCCAGCCAGTAGAGCTGGTTTTTTATTTAAGTACCAGCTGATCCTTTGCATTTCGTCATATTATAGTATTTCCCTCCTACTATCACTTAATCAGTTAATTGCAATTTTATTTTTTGCAGAATAATCTGTTTGAAAAATAATTGGTTTAATCTGTAAAATATTTTTATAAGAATGATTTCAGATTAAAAAATAATGTAAAATTGTATTTAAATCCAGATGCGGTTCAAAGCTGGATTTGCTTTTATAAGTAATTGTTAAATAATCAATTAGCGATTGTAATAATATGTCAAACAAAGGCATTAAACAAGTTGTCGTCAAAGAAAATGACTTTTCTTCTGATGACGAACCTCCGGAGTCAGGAGCTACTGTTTCCCGGTGCGGACTTTACCCTGATTATCTTACCTCGCCCGATGGCCGTCCGGCAAATTCAATACTGCCGGGAATGGTTTCTCTCGAGTTTTTAAACCGGCATTTTCCTTATGCTAATCTCTCAGACTGGTGTGACTGGCGCTGGCAATTAAAAAATAGCGTAAAAACATTTAAAAGACTGAAAGATTTTCTCAGTATTGATTCCGGAATGGTTTACCCCGGATTGCCGGCAAAGCATACTCTACCCGTTAGAATTACCCCGTATTATCTTAGTCTGATAGAAAGGAATAATCCCTTCAATGCTATAGGGCGGACTGTAATTCCCATGATGAATGAATACTTTACAGGAACCGGTGAAACGTCCGATCCGCTTTGTGAACATAATGACAGTCCTGTGCCCGGACTTGTACACCGGTACCCTGACAGGGTGTTACTTCTCGTAACCGGTGTATGTGCGTCTTATTGCAGATATTGTACAAGATCACATATGGTGGGGAAAGAAAATGATGTTGCCAGGGAAAACAGATCACATAAAAGCAATCTGGATCTTGAAGTTGCTGTTGAATATATAAAAAGTCATGCTGAAATACGGGATGTTATTATTTCGGGTGGAGATCCTCTGACTCTGAGTGACGGTATGATTAACAGAATCCTCGGGAAACTCAGGGCTATACCCCATGTTGAGATCATTAGAATCGGCACCAAGGTTCCTGCTGTATTGCCCCAGAGAATAACTACAAAATTGACTGACATCCTTAAAAAGTATCACCCCTTATTTATGAGTATCCACTTTACCCATCCCGCTGAGCTTACCCCGGAAGTTCAGCAGGCTTGTGCAAGGCTGGCGGATGCAGGCATACCTCTTGGGAGTCAGACTGTATTACTGAAGGGTATAAATGATAAAGTGGAAATTCTTAAGGAATTGTTTCACAGACTCCTTAAAAACCGGGTCCGGCCATATTATCTCTATCAGTGCGATCCTGTGCCAGGCTCAGCACATTTCAGAACATCAGTTGAAAAGGGTATAGAGATGATCCAGGGCCTGCGCGGACATACCAGTGGTTATGCAATACCACACTATGTGATTGATGCACCCGGAGGAGGAGGTAAAATACCCTTGTTACCTGAATATTACCAGGGACGGGAAGGGAACAATGTCATTCTTAAAAATTTTGAAGGAAAATTATTCCTGTACCCTGATATTGCCGACGAAATCAATAGCCAGGTTTAGAAAACGAATTCAAATGGAAAGCCTTACCTATACCCTGGAAAATAAAGGGAAATTAACACACTGGTTGTTCATTTAAAGTAACCATTAAATAATAGCAGTGATGGTTATCAATATTATCGTTTGACCCCTCATTAGCCAGGAAAAAAATAAATAAATGAAGTTTTGTGATCAAGTCATTTTACCTGATTTATAACTTAAGTATTCTTAAAACATGATAATTAATATTTTATCCGAATGAAGGCAGGCATCTGTTATGACCTGAGAGACACCTATCTCTCAATGGGATATTCTGAAGAAGAGACTGCAGAATTTGATAAGTCCGAAACAATTGATGCAATTGGGAGTGCGTTGCTTACCGCAGGATTTGAAATTGAGAAGATCGGTCATGCAAAACAACTTATAGAATTACTTCATAATGGCAAAAGGTGGGATATTATCTTCAATATTTGCGAAGGGCTCAAAGGTGTTGGCAGGGAAGCTCAGGTTCCCGCAATACTGGACCTTTACGATATTCCTTATGTCTTTTCCGGGCCTCTTGTGCTGTCACTCTGTCTTGATAAGGCAATGACTAAAAGGGTGGTTCGTGATTTAGGGCTGCCGACACCCGATTTTCATGTTGTTAACTGTGAGAGTGACTTATTGGATGTAAAACTCCGATTTCCGCTATTTGTAAAACCCGTATCAGAAGGAACCGGAAAGGGTATTTCTGAAAAGTCAGTCATAAAAAGTACTGAACAGCTGATAATGGCAGGTAAACATCTGTTGCCTCTGTACCCTCAGGGAATTCTTGTAGAACGTTTTTTACCCGGAAGAGAGTTTACAGTTGGGATTCTTGGCAGCGGTAAAAGTGCACGGGCGATTGGCACAATGGAAATTTTACATAACCGGCTATCAGAAAGCTCAGTTTATTCATATGAGACTAAGGAAAATTATCAGTCCAGGGTGTATTATGAAATACCAGAAAAGGAAATAATACTTTCATGCCAGGAACTCGCACTTTATGCCTGGAGAGGATTGGGTTGCCTCGATGCCGGCCGTGTTGACCTGAAGATGGATGAAAATGGAGTTCCATCATTCATCGAGGTCAATCCTCTTGCGGGGCTGAATCCTGATCATTCAGACCTGCCAATACTTGCCGGAAAAATGGGTATAGACTATAATTCACTTATCTCTGAAATAATGAATTCAGCTCTCTCACGTATTACCAGGACCAGTCAACAATTGCCGAATTTAGTTTTACCGGGAAAATAGAATGCCTGTGCTGATACTCCCAGGGGAAAATTCAATTGACTCAATCAATAAAACAATTTTATAATTAAAATACCGAAATGTATTTATGAACCACCCGGTACTGATCTGTCACAGCAATATTTCTGATAATGCATCTGCAGATGAACAGGATGTAATGGACCAGGTAAACTGGTTCGGATCCGGACTTCAGGTTTTGAACATGGATTATACTGTCATGCCTTTTACACTTGATCTGCCGGCTGCACTTTCAGCCGGGGAATTAAGGAAGCATCAGTTTATAATAAATCTGGTAGAAACCATTGATGGCGACGGGAGGATGATCCACCTCGCTCCTTCCCTGTTTGAGCATTACCATATACCGTTTACCGGATGCTCTTCCCAGGCGATATATATCACATCTAATAAACTTCTGGCTAAAAAGATTATGATGATCCATGGCATTTCAACTCCTCCATGGATTGAGGCTAAGGAGAATCTGAAAAACAGAAATGGCAGTTGCAAAAATTACATAATAAAATCCCTTTGGGAACATGCTTCAGCAGGTATGGATGAGCAGAACATGGCATTACCCGGCGACTATAAAACATTGCGGGATGAACTTGAACGAAAAAATGAAGGAGTGACAGAATTCTTTGCAGAACAATATATTCATGGCAGAGAGTTCAATATTTCTCTTATTGAAACTCCTTCAGGTCCACGAACATTGCCCCCCTCAGAGATCCTTTTCATTGATTACCCTTCAGATAAACCCAGGATTGTGGGTTACAGGGCAAAATGGGATAAGGAATCCTTTGAATACCACAATACTGTCAGAAGTTTTGATATGATCCCTTCCGATGGGCCTCTATATGCAAAGCTTGAGAAAATTTCCCTCAGGTTGTGGAATATATTCCGCCTTAATGGTTACGCACGAATAGATTTCAGGGTTGACGAAACAGGTGCTCCATGGGTGCTGGAGATTAATGGGAATCCCTGTATTTCAGCCGACAGCGGTTTTGTCGCTGCTACAGAAAAAGCAGGTATACCGTACCATGAAGTTGTTAAATTCATTACAGGAAGTCTCAGGTAATATGGAAAAAATAAAGAATAATCTGGTATTCAGAAGTACATTGATAAACGGAGATAAAGATGTAATTTCTGATATTGTCACATCAACTGGCTTTTTTAATGTTGAGGAAGTCTCTGTTGCAGTTGAACTGGCTGTTGAAACTCTTTCAAGCGGACAAAAAAGCGGGTATAATTTTATATTTGCCGAATTGGATGGAAAAGTAGCAGGATATTGCTGTTTTGGCAGAATACCTGGTACGAAGAACAGTTTTGACCTGTATTGGATTGTAGTTCATTGTGATTACCAAAGATCCGGAATAGGGGCTGCCCTTCTGAAAAATGTTGAAGATTTCATAAATACCTCAGGAGGGGGCAGAATTTATATCGAGACCTCATCAAGAAAGCAATATGAACCTACACGAGACTTTTACATTCGTTCAGGTTATTTTCAGGAAGCATTACTGACCGGATTTTATGACGACCTGGATCATAAAATTATTTATTCCAAAAATATTTAAGAGAGTATTTCCTGACAAGTCACACATACTTCAGCTAATGCATGTCAACGGGCCCTTTAAGGCAGTTACTTATAATGCACGGCACACTTACAAAAAACGCCATGCCTGATGGCATAGCGTCTTGATTAAAAAAATATTTTCAGATTTTAAAGAAAAATACCAACACTTAATATGATCTGACGGCTGCGTAAATCAAATTCCTGCTCCTGCCCTCCGATCATAATTCCATTGCCAAGTCTGCTAAGATTACCTTCATATTTAACATCAAGGGCAAACCGGCTTAACACATCAAGTCCGATTCCGATTTGATATCCAAAAGTAGCGGAGTTGAATTTTTCCCTGTACCCCAATTCATTCAGTTCAGAATTCGTACTGAGCATTATTGTTCCTACCGGACCAATACCAACTCTTGCAGGCCCGAACCTCTTACCAACCAGAACCGGAAAATCCAGTTTACTGTAGTTCTGAGACCTGATTCGGGAGACCGCATCGTCTTCAAGATCGACAACTCTGACTTCACTGCCTATAGAAGAAAAAAGCAATTCAGGCTGAATAAACATTCCCAAAAAGTTTACCTGTGCCATCGCACCAACGTGAAACCCCAATGTAGCATCATTTAAGGTTGAAATACGTACATTTTCATCAGTTATTACATCCTTGGCATTGAAGTATGCTGTATTTACTCCGCCCCTTAAGCCATAGCGAAGCTGGGAACTTACATTTGCGGCCATCAGAATGGCAAATATCATTAATAAAGTAATTCTTTTCATAATATTAGATGTTAGTTAATTTCCATGAATCATTAAGGTATACACTCTATATAAACTCCAGAAGTTAGACAAAATTACATTCTTAATGCAAAGATAGTGTATTAAATATAAACCAGACATAGATTTAAATCAACCAGGGAAAAACAGTTTATAACCGCGGACTTCTAGGATGACTGAGATCTTTTTAATCTTGAATCTGATAATTCAAGGTAAAGCCTGGCCTTCTTTAAAGCCTTAACATAACAATATACTGATCTCATGTCAGACGGAATAACCGTTGTACTCTGCACAGGTTTTGTTTCCCACTCATAGCCGAAAACATCTTCAACTATCAGGGTATAATAATCCGGGTCGTTTTTTTCTGATTTGTTGAAATCCTTTATTGTAAACTGATATGTCTTATGTAGCTCATAAAAGGGATGATCAGGTTCAAAAAAGAACCTTCCAAGACAATTTATCCTGTCAAGCCTGCACCTGATGATATCTCCCGGTTTTATGCCATAATGTCTGTAATAAACTTCAGGTATCAGGTGTTTTAGTCCGTTCGCGTCTGCACATATAAAATACCGCTGATCGTTCCCAATATTCAAAAGTTTAAGAACTGTCAGATCATATTTTATGCCGGGAAAAAGTAAAAAGGTTTTATCCTGATATTCGGAATTCATTCGTATCAATTATCAATACTATTATTTTGCAAAATTAATAAGAATTGACAAAACAATAGTGCGAAGCCTTTACAGGTTTCTGATTTATAATCAGGTTTTTTTGCTAAAATCAGATAATTTTGTTAACTTAACAGTATTAGTTTTGTTAATTGTTAGGAAGTAATAAATGCTTCCTTCTCAGATTAACCTTAAATATTAACCATTTAAAAAACAATAATCATGAACAAAACAAGCGTATTGCTCGGATTTCTGATTGGTGCAGCCGCAGGCGCGGCAGCAGGTATATTATATGCTCCGGACAAAGGAGTTGAAACCAGAAGTAAAATAAAAGACAAGGCTCAGAAATCTACTGACGATCTGAAAGTGACCTTGTCTCATAAAATTGATGAGTTAAGTAATTTTATTTCGCGATTTGCCGATGATACAAAATCAAAAGTATCGGAAATGGAAAGGAAATCGCAACAGGAAGTAAAAGATACCAAAGCAAATATTATTAAATAAATTTTAATGGCAGGTAAATCTTTTACTGGTAACGTTGCTGAAATAATTACGATTGCACGTTCTTATCTGAATTCCAGAGTTGAACTATGGAAATTGTCTCTGCTGGAGAAAGTATCCCTGGCAGGGGCATATTTCCTTAGTGTTATTATTATTGTGCTAATCGGTGCGTTCTTTCTACTGTTCATTTCACTTGCATTTGCCTTTTGGTATGGGCAGACTACAGGTAATATTGCAACCGGGTTTCTTATTGCTGCAGGCTTTTATATTTTGGTCGGCATCATATTCCTGGTCAGCCGTGATTATTTAATAACCAGGCCGCTGATAAGGGCAATTTCCTCCATTATATACAAGAGCGATGATGATGATGAAATGGATGAGGTATGAAAAAGTCCAGACGGAAATATAAAACTATACATGATATAAGGCTGGCTAAGGAGAAATACAGGTATGACACAATTGTACACCGGGAGAAACTGTATTATAATACCGGCTTGATTTTCTCAAACTTGTCCCTTTCCATGATGGACTTGAGTTTAAATGTCCGCAGTAAACTTTTCAATTATTCATTTTTTCGTACTTTATTCAAAACAAGAATGATAATTGGCGTTGTAAAAAACATCGCCAACCTGTTCAGGCAGCCACGGTAAAGTTTTCTCCGGACCGGAGGACAGCCAGATCTATCATATTTCCTTTCGTAATCAAATATGTTTTAATGCATGCAGCCTGCTTAACAAAGGCGGGTGCGAATAATGTACAAAAACATACAATGGATGGGGCTTTAAATTACTCAGATTCTTAACTGATAGTTTTTTCAAAGCAGAAGCAAGATGCTTTGCCGGGTGGTTTTGCGCGGCAAAGTGATCTGCCTCGTATTCATTCATTCTTGACATAAGGTTTGCTAAAAGACCAAAAATCGCCGACACCGGCGTATATAAAATACCAAATGCAATTAGTCCAATATGAAATGACGGTTCTTCACTTCCAAGTGCAGCTGACAGTGCAGGATCTGAAACTGAAATTGATAGTAAATAGAGGGTAACGGCAGTGGTAACCAATGATATCAGCATACCTGATAATATATGATTCTTTTTATAATGGCCTATCTCATGGGCAAGGACCCCTGTAATTTCCGGTATGGAAAGATCATTAATTAATGTATCAAATAAAACTATTCGTTTTTTCTTTCCCAGGCCTGCAAAATACGCATTTGCCCTGGTGCTGCGTTTTGATCCGTCAATTACATAAACATTATCGAGCCTGAACCCTGCCTTCTTACTCATTGATGAGATGGAATCCCGCAATTCGCCCTCTTCCAAAGGGGTCTGCTTATTAAAAAGAGGCACTATAAGGCTTGAATAGAACAAATTCATGAAAATCATAAATCCCGATATAAGTATAAGGGCATAAATCCAGAAGTAGTCGGTGGTCTGATAATAAAACCAGGTTATCAGAGCTAAAAGCCCCCCTCCTGTTATAATTCCAATTAGCCACCCTTTTAATTTATCAGTAAAAAATATCCAGGGGGTTGATTTATTGAACCCAAAATCTTCTTCTATCACAAAAGTGCCATACCAGTCAAATGGTAATCCCAAAAGGTCAGAAGCAAACATTATGATACCGAAAAATATCAGTGCAACTATTACAGGATTAGACGATAGCTCCCTGGCAAATTCATCTATTACAGCAAATCCTCCCAGAATCAACATTGCAAGTAAAAGCAGTACAGAAAAAAGTCCACGAACCAAAGAAAAACGTTGCTTAATACTTTCATACCTGACCGATTTGCTGTATTCTTCCTTACCATAAATATCTTTCAGATCATCAGGAAGCTCTTCCGATCTTTGCGTTGAATTGAGATATTCAAGGAAAACCCCGGCAAGAAAGGAAGCTATAACAATAAAGATTAAAACATAATGAAACAACATATCTGCATCTTTTAGTAAAGGATGCAAAGTTAACTATTTTAGGTCATCCCTGCCAACCTGCCTGTCCAGTTCATCGGCTTTTTCAAGCCTCCTCTCAAGTATATCAATATATTCCGATGTAACAGGATGCTGTCGATTCTGGTAAGATCTTCTGGCCCAATTATGTGCAAGTCTGTAATCTCCCTGTATTTCATAGATAAGAGATATATTATATAATGCAGCTGCTACAATATTTTGGTTTTGCTTCTCCAGCAAAGATTCATATTTCAGCCTTGCCTCATCAAATTGCCCATCAATCAAATCATATGCAGCATTTCTTAATATCCTGTTGCCTCTGAAAAAGTATTTACGTGGCACGGTTACCCAGTAAGGTGAAATTTTTCGTGCAAAACTCAGTGCAGTGAAATATGCCGATTCAAAAAACATTTTATCCGGCGTTGGCATGTTCGCTGATATTTCTTCAGTACTATAGGAAGCGTGGCTCCAGGTAAGGGTGTCAAACCAGTTTATTTCTTCAGTAAGATTTCCTTCAGGCATTTCATAAACCCGCCATAGCGCTGAAATATACACATCGATTTCGCCTTCATAATAATACCCCTGATATGTTCCGTCGGGAACACTGGTCACCATAACAGCTTCAGGAATCGTGATATAAAAGAGGTCAAAAGAAAAGACAGCATTTGTGTTCAGCGAATCGCACAAGAATCTGATATATCCGGGTTCAAGAAGAGCTGGTCTTGCCGATACTTTCCTGAGCGGTATTTCAAGTATCCTTGATGTATCAATAAAATTAATAACCGGTGATTCATTTAAAATATCAGCCAGGGCAAACACAATCTCAGTTGTAGTCTGATTATATAATTCCTTTGTTTCAGATTCAAAATCTAAAGTATCAACATTAACTCCAGCGCTTTCAAAAATTGCCCGGTTCAGGATCAGAGCATCGTCAATACGGACGATTGAAGGATTTGAAGCCGGTTCAAGAACCTGGACATTCAGTACCGACACCGAAACACAAGAGGTAAACAAAAGGGAAATGAATAAAAAACCCAGTTTTCCGGCCATAATATTTGTATATTAAGAATTGAATTAAATTATTAACGTTTATGGGCATTTACCGGAAATCTCCAAGTTGCCGGTCAAGTATATTTGATTTTTTGATTCTGTCTTCAAGAATTTCAATATATTCAGCAAACAGGGGTTTTTTATGGTGAATATATGATCTCCTGGCCCATGCATGGGCCTCTGTAAAATTACCTCTCATCTCATGTACAAATGCCAGATTGTATGACGCTGCAGCCACCATTGAGGCATTATTGCCGGACAATAATTGTGTATATATTTGCTCTGCTTCATCCAGCTGATTATTTTGGATGTAATGTGCTGCCACTGAAAGTTTATAATTACCTCCCGCAAAGAATTTACGCTCCTGCTCAACCCAGACAGGTGAAATCCTTCCTGCACAGGCCATTGATGTTTTCTTTCCAGCCTCATGCAACATTACTTCAATGGTGGGAAGGAATAGCCTGCTTATTTTACCCGCATCATTTGTTTCATGTTTCCAGGTTAATGTATCTGACAAGCTGTATTCATCAATAAGCTCACCTGATTCACCTTCATAAATGCGCCAGAAAGAATCTGAGTACAGCCGTGAACCCATCTGGTAAACCATTTCAGAAGAATTTAATCTCCCCTGTATTACTGTTACAGTATCGAAATATGAAGCTTTGAAACTTTCCAGTGATATAATTGTTTTCACATCCAGTGAATCGCAGAAATATTTAACAAGGACCGGTGGAAACACATCAGGTACTACGCCGGGAGTTATCCCCGGCATTTCAAGCAAACGGTTTTCATCAATAAATTCAATACCCGGCGATTCATTAAGAGTTTCAGCCAGGGAAAATATGATTTCAGTAGTTGCCAGGTTATGCAGATTCTTAGTAATATTTATGCCGGAGTTATCCGGGAGCATTAGAAGGTTTTCATCATCGATGATGGTGCGATTAATTAACAGCACACTGTTCATCAATGGAAATTTTGCACTTTCTGCAGGTTCGAGCACCTGAATATTGTAATTCATCACCGATAAACATGATGAAAACAGAAGCGGTAAAAATAACAGTATCAGTCTGAATTTCATAACTAAATTATTATTAATAGTATAAGTAAGTCTAACCTTTGTTTCAATTCTTATAAAGATTATGTATTTTTCAGGTTCAATTTAAGAAATAAATGTGATGTCGGGCAACCTGCTTATAAAAAATGTGTTATTGTACAAGGATATTGAAAGTAATTCCTGTTTTGATATTCTGACAAAGGACGGGAAAATAATTTCCATATCTCCCCCGGGTGAACTAACTGAAACGGTTGATACAATTATTGATGGTTCAGGAAAAATAGCCATTCCGGGACTTATCGAAATGCACATCCATGGAGCAGGAGGAGCCGACAGCCTTGACGGGACAAAAGAGGCATTATCTACTATATCACAAACACTTGCCATACACGGTACTACAAGTTTTTTAAGTACTATGGTTATGAAGCCCGGCGTTGAGAACAGGCATCTTAAGGCGGCATCTGAATCCACGGGAAGAAGTCTTGGTGGCGCACAATTACTTGGTATTTATATTGAAGGTCCCTTCATAAATAGTGCCAAAAGAGGAGGAATCGTACCGGAAAGTATTACGGGCTCATCTTTAAAAATACTTGATCAGATTCTGGAGGAAACAGGTGACGCATTAAAGATGATGTGTGTGGCACCCGAAATTCCCGGAATTGGAAAAATCACAGAACATTTACTGAAGAACAATGTTATAGTTGCCTTCGGCCATTCAGATGCCGACTATAAACAAACCAAAGAAGGCTTCAGGATGGGAATAAACCATGTAACCCATCTGTTTAACGCTATGAGGTCGCTTCACCACAGAGACCCGGGTCCGCTTGCTGCAATCTTTGAGGATCAAAAAATCAGTATTGAATTGATAGGCGACTCACATCATGTTCATCCCGCCTTGTTTAAGATGGTATGGGCGCTGAAGGGCCCTCATAATATCGCATGTATAACCGACGGCATTAGTGGTATGGGGCTCCCTGAAGGCACCTATGTTTACAATAACAGGAAATATACATCAAAAGACGGACTTGCAAGATACCTGGATGGCACCTTTATCGGATCAACCATGAACCTTCTTAAGATAGCAAAAAATTTTAAATCTTTCTCTGGCAGCACTTTCAGCGAGGCCATCGATACTGTTACTATAAATCCTGCCCGTATTCTGGGCCTTGACCATATTAAAGGAAGTCTTGAGTCCGGAAAAGATGCAGATATCGTACTGATTGATGCCTCATTTAAAGTCAGGCACACGATTATCTCAGGAAAAGCCGTCTATCAAAGCCCAAATTAATATCGCCCAGCTAAATGAACTTCACCTACCTGGATACCATTATTCTAATTGCCTATCTTACTGGAATTACCTGGTTTGGAATTAAAATAGCCGGAAAGCAATCCTCTACAAAAGACTACTTCCTTGGAGGAAGAAAGATTCCCTGGTGGGCAGTTTGTTTTGCGATTGTTGCGACGGAAACCAGCACGCTGACTTTTATAAGTATTCCCGGACTTGCATACATAACCAACCTGAACTTCCTTCAGCTTACCCTTGGTTATTTTATCGGAAGAATGGTAGTTGCCTGGATAATTTTGCCAGCTTATTTCAGGGGTGAACTGGGAACTGCATACACCTTCCTGGCAAACAGATTTGGAGTACCAATGAAAAACCTGGCTTCAGGTATATTCATGTTAACAAGGCTGGCAGCAGACGGAGTAAGATTGTTCGCGACTGCCATCCCGCTGGCACTGATCCTCAGGGGAACTTTTATTGCTGAAAATATTTCCACACAATGGATATATATCGGTTCTATACTACTTATTGCACTTGTCTCTTTAAGCTACACTTATGTGGGGGGATTAAGGGCTGTGGTATGGATGGATGTAGTCCAGCTTTTTATATATTTCGCCGGGGCAATTGCAGCAATATTAATTGTTAGCAGTGAGATATCAGGTGGTCTGCCAGGTGGCATAGCAAAAGCTTCCCAGGCCGGCAAACTTGAAGTTTTCAATTTCTCTTTTGAAGGAGGTCTGAAGGGATTTTTCTCGACCCCGTATACTTTTATTGGCAGTATTCTTGGTGGTGCCTTTTTGTCAATGGCCTCACATGGCATTGATCAGCTTATAGTTCAAAGGCTGCTTGCAGCAGGTTCTCTATTAGCCAGCAGAAAGGCCCTGATACTCACCGGGGGCATTATAATTCTGCAGTTTGCATTATTTCTTTTTCTGGGAACTCTTTTGTTTGTTTTTTATGGCGGGGCAGTCATGCTTCCGGATGAGATATTTCCGAAATTTATTATAGAGGAAATGCCCTCAGGGTTATCGGGATTAATAATAGCTGCTCTTTTCGCTGCTGCCATGTCAACTCTCTCCAGCTCAATTACAGCGCTTGGGTCAGCAACAATGTATGATTATGTGATACCGTACTACAAAAATCTCAGTTCGGTAAATGAGATGGCGATTTCAAGGCTTATTACGCTGGTTTGGTGCGGACTGCTGGTCGGATCGGCAATTTTCTTCATGTCCACTTCAAGTATTGTTGTAGAACTGGCTTTATCGATTGCCTCTTTTACCTATGGTGGATTGCTTGGCACCTTCTTTCTTGGCGTCCTTTTCAAAAAACCACAGTTAAAGCATGCTGTGCCTGCATTTCTTACAGGAATAATTGTAATGATATACGTAATAATTTTCACTGAAATTGCATGGACCTGGTATACACTGATCGGAGCAGGAATTACTGTAATTACCGGACTGATAATTACACGGCTCTGGAAGGGAGAATAATAATGTTGTAATGCCGGTTCCGGCAAAGGTTTTTCGGTAAGGTAAATGGAAGTCCCTGTCAGTATCTAAGAATGGCGACTATGAATCCCCATAGTGGATTTTCACAACCAGGTTATTTACCATGCAGGGCACACCACCTGAAAAACCCCGGTCTGCGACCGGGGCAAGTTTCTGGTAATTAAAAAATTATCACGTTTGCATTCCCCCGCAAACACTTATTACCTGACCAGTTACATAGGAAGACAGGTCGGATGCAAGGAAAAGCGTTACATCTGCAACATCCTCAGGTGTTCCTCCTCTTTTTAATGGAATTGTATCGGTCCACTGTTTCCGCACATCCTCCGGAAGCTTTGCAGTCATTTCGGTCATAATAAAACCCGGAGCAATGGCATTACACCTAACGTTTCTTGAACCAAGCTCTTTGGCAACTGATTTTGTAAACCCAAGGATACCGGCTTTTGAGGCAGAATAATTGGACTGGCCGGCATTCCCGCTTACACCAACTACTGAACTCATGTTAATAATCGAACCTGAGCGTTGTTTAAGCATATATTTTTGTACAGCTTTGGTAAAGTTGAATACCGATTTTAAATTCACATTTATTACTGCATCCCACTGCTCTTCAGTCATTCTCATGAGAAGAGTATCTTTTGTAATACCTGCATTATTTACCAGGATATCAATGGTGCCGAATTCCTGAGCCACAGCATCAACGGTTTTTCCGGTTTCCTCAAAATCAGCAGCATTTGATGCATATCCTTTAACTTTTACACCAAGGCCGGAAATTTCTTCTTCCAGTGATTTTGCCAGATCATCATAATTCAGATCAGTAAATGCAATATTGGCTCCATGCCGTGCCAGGGTTAATGCAATAGCTTTGCCAATTCCGCGGCTTCCACCAGTTATAAGAGCATTTCTTCCTTCGAGAATCTTCATTTTATTTGGTTTTGATTAGAAAAGCAAATTAAAATACATTTTTCTGAAATATCAAATTAGTAAATGGACCTGACAACGACTCTGATACAATAACATGTATCATACACCCCTAATTTTACATTTAAGAGCCATTTTAGAGGGTTTGGGATTAACGGCAGGGATATTTATAATTTCGAACCAGTCATGCCGTAAACTTACTCTAAATGCGTTTAACTGCGCAAACTGTTAACTATCGCTTTATTAATTTTACTGACTATAGATGGTCCTGTGTAAACAAAGCCTGTGTAAACCTGTACAAGACTGGCGCCTGCATTCAGTTTTTCAATTGCATCATCAGCATCAATAATCCCACCGGCACCAATAACCGGGATTTTTCCTCCTGATTTCTGAACAAGATAACGGATTATTTCTGTAGAACGCTCTTTAAGCGGCTTACCGCTCAAACCACCCTTTCCAATTTTTTCAATTTTTACCATGTCGGTTTCAAGTCTCTCTCTTTTGATAGTTGTATTAGTAGCAACAAACCCGTCAATACCCGTTTTAAAAGCCATATCAATCAGTTCATCCAGCTGGGAATTGTTAAGATCGGGAGATATTTTAAGTAATATCGGCTTCTTTACAGGTTTTTTTTCAGACATTTCTTTTAACAATGTAGTTGTTGCAAACAAATTGTCAGCATCCTGCAATTCCTTGATATCACCAACATTTGGGCAGCTTACATTCAGCACAAAATAGTCCACTACCTGATACAAAGCTTCAAAACAGTACTTGTAATCATCAATAGCATTGATATTTAAAGTTATTGTATTTTTACTGATATTTCCTCCAATTATTACGTTGGGTGATTTTTTGCGGAGTTTTGAAGCAATTGCATCGGCGCCATCGTTGTTGATACCCATGCGGTTAATCAGGGCCTGATCAATTGGAAGGCGGAATGATCTGGGACGATTATTTCCTGGCTGACTTTTGGGAGTAACAGTACCTATCTCAATAAATGAAAACCCAAAACCTGATAATTCATTGTAAATTTCAGCATTTTTGTCAAACCCGGCAGCTAGTCCGACAGGATTTTTAAATTTTAAACCAAATACAGTCTTTTCAAGAACCTTATCAGTTACGGAAAAATATGACCTGATCATTCTTCCGATTCCTGGCACTCTAAATGCAAGCTTTAGCAAAGAGACAACAAAATAATGGACGGATTCAGGGTCAAAAAGGAAAAGGACCGGACGAATAAAGAGTCTGTATAGCATTTTTAGCCCAAATATAATTGATTTGTTTAAGCAGGAGAATACTCATCAAAACTTTTATCAGTATAAAATATTACAATTCTGCTGACAGATTTTGATTTATTTACACTTGTAACGTCCGGAGAGAGGCTCGAATCACTTTTGTAATCATTGCCGGACGTACTCTTGTTTACAAATGTATCTGTTATCTCTGATTCGTTGTTCCTCCCGGTGCTTTCACCTTCATTATCGTGGCCGGCTCTGGTGTTATTATCACTTTTGGATGACTTTTCCAGTTCTCCGGGGATATAGCCTCCGCCTTCTGAGAATAAATCACGTTGGGTGGCATAATTCCTTACCATGTTGCCCTTGCCCATAATAAGCCAATCGGGATTAAGGTAAGGGAAGTTAATAAGTATTTTCTGTATAAAATCAAAACCGGGCTTGTTTCTGCCAGAAAGTATGTGCGAAATGCTGGAAGGCTGAACACCAATAATTTCAGCAAATCTGGCAGAGGAAAGCTGTTCTTTGTTTAAGAATTTGAGCAAACGATCCTTCATTTTCAGGTAATAAACAGGTTTAACATCATAAATCCCAAATCAATATACAAATGTAATCAATATCGCAATAACATCTGTAACTTTAATTGCATTACATTTGTAATTGCAGTATGTATATAGTTATTCCGTTGAATGTAATATTAATTAAAATAAAAACAATTATTTAAAGTTTTGGTTATATGATATTTATGATAGATACAAATATTCAGAATAAAAGTTAAAGTGTTGTATAATAAAACATTGTGCTTTTAAATTCTACTGTTAAATATATAATTTATTTAAACACCATATATACCTGATTTATAGTATATTAAAATGTTCCAATCCGTTATTTATTTACCTTTGTAATTGAAAGTGGTGATTTTATTTAACCAATAATTTACCATATTTTTACAAATTACTGGTTTAATGTGTTATATGATCCATATTAATTCCATAAAAATGCATTATTTTCATTCTTGAATATTGATTACATATGTAAATATAGCCGATTTCCACAATAATTAAATAAATTGAGTTCATGAATACAGCTGAATCCGGAATGATTAGCTGCCTGCACAGAGTGAATAAGAGACCGGAATTAATTTAAAATGAAAATCACCCGGGAACCAGGTAATATGGATAAGAAGGACTAATGCTGTATCATCCTGAAAT
Organism: uncultured Bacteroidales bacterium; assembly: GCA_964421595.1. GTDB lineage: Bacteria > Bacteroidota > Bacteroidia > Bacteroidales > PUMT01 > PXAP01. The sequence goes on from CAYQXY010000010.1 coordinate 45,949, forward strand.
TTAGTAGTATAATGTAATAATACAATAAATTGAAGTTGTTCACATTTTAATATTTGAATTCGCGCTGACCATTATACTCAAATAACTAATCCTGATGATGTAAAAATCTTAGATTTTCAAATTTATTCGCGCGGAGTATGTGCTTGAGTGATATAAATAATGTCAGCTGCAATGATTATATTTACCCTGCATTACTCCTGACTTTATTTGGCCAGTCATCGCCTTTCAGAAAGTATGGAAACATCAAGCCGATTATTAATAACTTCCTTCGATCTACTTAAATATTTAATCCTGTTATTCAGTTTTTTATCTTAACATAACATCGTTGACAAAATACCTGTAATACTAGTAGAGATAGTAAAGAAAATTTTTTATAAAGTAAGTGCTAATTTGTAATTTTCCTTAAAAGTAATTAATTTCATCCCTTGGACTATATCATTATAACAGCCTAATAATAAAACCTGAATTATGGAAAAGTTTAGCCTTTCATCTGTAGAAAAATCTTTCTTTGATATTAGCAAAAATGAAAAAATTTCTACCAGAATACCTTATATAACAGTTGATAATTTTCCTAAACTGGGACTTTTTACTGCTCTCAGATTTATCGAATGGGTGTCGGAGAACCCTGCAGGAGTTATCAGTCTCCCGACAGGAAAAACTCCTGAATATTTTATTAAATGGACAAAACGTATCGTTGATAACTGGAATGATTCCCAGATCAAGGATATCAGGAAAAATTATGGCTTGAATGCTACTGTCAGGCCTGATTTGAGTAAACTTCAGTTTGTGCAGATAGATGAGTTCTATCCAATTAGTTCAAATCAGCATAACAGTTTCTATCACTATGTTAACGAATATTATATAAAAGGCTTCGGGCTCAACCCAAAAAACGCTTTGCTTATTAATTCTGATGCGATTCCTCTTCCCGGCAATAAACATTTTTCAGAAATTTTTCCCGATAACAGGGTTGATCTTTCACTAAGATACAGGGAGGCTAAATCATCTTTCGAATGTCTTCAGCAAAGTGCTGTATTCTCGATAGATGAATGGTGTACAAAGTATGAGAAGGCAATCCAGGAGAAAGGCGGCATTGGATTCTTTCTTGGAGGAATCGGGCCCGACGGGCATATCGCCTTTAATACACGTGGCTCTGATCATCATTCCACAACCAGACTTACTGCCACTAATTTCGAAACCCAGGCAGTTGCTGCCGGAGATCTTGGAGGGATCGAGATATCAAGAAACCGTCTTGTTATAACAATAGGACTCCAGACTATTACTTATAATCCTGAAGCGGTCGCAGTCATTTTTGCAGCAGGCGAGGCTAAGGCGCAAGTGGTTAAATCTGCACTTGAAAACGAACCCTCCAACATATACCCTGCCACTGCTTTACATTCTTTAAAAAACGCAAGGTTTTACCTGACAAATGGTGCAGCTTCATTGCTGGAAGACAGTGTAGACCTTTATTATAAATCAGGGGAATGGACACATCAAAAAACTGAAAGCGCCGTAATTGATCTGTGCAAAAAACTGGACAAATACGGGCACCATTTAAGGCTGGATGACCTGAAGAAGGATAAATACTGCAGCCTGATACCTGACCTTGGTGAAGAAACGGTAAAATCGGTAATAAACTCCATTATCGGTAAGATGAAAAGTGGCATGGAAGATGAAGAAAAGCAGGTATACTATCATACCGGGCCTCATCATGATGATATAATGCTGGCTATCCTCCCCCATATTCACAGATTGCTAAGAAACGAAACCAATAAGGCATACTTTTCTGTCCTGACCTCAGGGTTTACAGCTGTCACCAATCAGTTCCTTCGTGAAGCACTTGAGGATACTAAAAGATTTCTGGACAAGGGGTTAATCCAGATGGTAGATTATCCTGATTTTTTTGAAATAGGATACAGTCTCAAATGGGACAAGGACGTTTATCATTTCTTAAATAAAGTCGCTTCCGGAGAACCATCAGAAAGGAGAAGAGGACTGGCGCACAGGATAATCAGGGCCATTGTTGATATACATAAGATAAAAACCCGGGAAGATCTGCGGAATCAGATAGACAGTATTTTATCGGTTTTGAGAAAAAGTTATGATGGCGAGAAAAATCCCCCTAATATTCAAACATTAAAGGGAATGATCAGGGAGTTTGAAGAAGAGCTTGTCTGGGCGCATTTTGGCATTCAGGTTAAAAACGTTCATCATCTAAGACTGGGTTTTTATACCGGAGATGTATTTACTGCACAACCTGAGAGAGACAGGGATGTTAAACCGATTCTTGAAATGTTAAGAAAGACAAAGCCCACTGTTATCAGCCTGGCCTTCGATCCGGAAGGCAGCGGGCCGGATACTCATTATAAGGTTCTTCAGGCAATTGCCGAAGCAGTAAGACTGTGGGGAAAGGAAACAGACCTCTCAGAACTGCGCATATGGGGATACAGAAATGTCTGGTATAAATTCCATCCGGCAGAAGTGAATGTTATTGTGCCGGTTTCACTTAATGCCCTTGCCGTGCTGGAAGATACTTTTACAGACTGCTACCTGAGCCAGGTTGACGCATCATTCCCAAGTTACCAGCATGACGGAAAATTCAGTGAATTGACAAAAAACACCTGGGTAGACCAGCTAAAAACAATCCAGCTACTTCTGGGCAAGGATTATTTCTATCAGAATCTGAGTCCACGTATCAGGTCAACTCATGGAATGTTGTTTTTCAAGGATATGAATGTTGATGAATTTCTGGATAATGCCAGGGAACTGGAAAAATCAATGGAAGGAATAAGACTCTGATAATTAACTGCACCAATTATCCGCCTTCAAAGTACGAGATTACATGTTAAGCTAAAAAAACCCATGCAGGCATGGGTTTTTTTAGCTTTGATTCACTCCCTGTTCAAAGTTAAACGCTTACTTGAACCCGTGCTATTAAACACAAATCAAAACAGAAGATTAAGACAATTCAATAATGAGTTGGTACCTATTCTGGCTGATCAACTTTTTCCGGATGCTTTTCGGCTATTTTTTCTATAAGCCAGATCGTAAGGTATCCGGCAATCATTAGCAGAATCGCTATAATAACCTCCGGGGAAAAAGATTCGGGAATATATTTATCGTAATTTTGAATAACAGGAGTACCATCTGTTTTTAAAACCGCAGATCCAAGTTCATCGACCCTGAATACCGGATCTTTCCAGGGCCACAATAAAATTAGCGAGCCGGCGATAAATCCGGTAAGTGAGGCAAGTGTTATATTCCTGAACTTCCGGAATATCCAGGATAGAAAATGTGAAAAGGCAAGTAATCCGAGAACAATACCAATAAGCACTGGTAGCAGGATGTCAAGCCTTAATTCATTTACCGCCTCTATAGCTACAAGCTCATAGTTGCCCATCAGAATTAATATAAAAGAACCTGAAAGGCCTGGTAATATCATGCTGCAGACAGCTACAATTCCACAGAGAACCAGGTATAAAAATCCTTCATTACCCTGCGCCGGACTCATTGACGATATCCATATTGCCAGTCCGGCACCAGCGATGAAGGTAATTATCACCAGAGAGTCCCATTTGCCAATTGTTTTACCTACAAACCAGACAGAAGCGATAATGAGTCCGAAAAAATACGACCAGATGTAAACAGGATAGAATTCAAAAAGCCATCCCAATACCCTGGCGAGAGTAAATATACTTAGAACAGCACCAGAAAAAACTGCAAACAGAAATGAAAAATTTATATGCGATGCAAAAGACCTGAATTCTCCTTTCAAAATAAAAGAAAGTGCGATATGATCTATTGATTTAAGCGAATGAATTAGTTTTTCAAAAATGCCGGTTATTAATGCAATGGTTCCGCCTGAAACCCCAGGAATTACATTTGCAGCTCCCATTGCAAATCCTTTAAGAGTCAGAGCCAGATATTCTCTGATATTATTTTTCATACAATTACAAGTAGTTTTTTGAATATTGCCCGGACTGTGAAAGCAGTTTTATTCTGACAGGTAAACTATTGTTTCATGTCCCCTGGAAGGAATTCCATCAATGTGTCACCCCTTAAACCAAGCCGGAGTGCCTCCATTGCAAGAACTTCATCGGGAGCTATATTGCCAAGGTTTACATTGGCCCCAAGCATCCTGATAAAATACACCTGCTGGTTCTTTAGGGGAGCTTCCCATATGACATCACTTTGCTTAACATTACCGGTGATATCTTTAATAAGATCATCGTTGGCAGACCCATCAGCATTGTAAATTCCGGTGGTACCGCTCTCCCTTGCTTCTGCAATAACTTTCCATGCACCTGCCTTCAGTTCAGACTGCATCATGCTAACCCACTGATCTACAGGTATAACAACTCCTGCAAGTTTTGAACCTACCTCAGACAAAACCTGCACCTCACGTGACAATATTTCAATACAACTTAGTTTATTATCATGATCAATACTTACTGTGCCATCAGAGACTTCAACCAGATCGAGGTTATGTGCAGAAATGAATTTCCTGTATTCCTCAAACATGCCCCGAATATAAAAGGCTTCAAAGAGTGTACCTCCAAAATAGGGCCTGATGTTACCCTTACGGTAAACATCTAATTTAGCATTAAGATCTTTGGTGATCAGAGCTGTTCCGAACCCCAGTTTTACAAAATCAGTAAAATCACCTGAAGATCTGACAAACTCTTCGGCCTCCTTAACGCTCAAGCCTTTATCCATCATCATAGTGATGCCGCTCTCCCTTGGTTTGTCTGACCTGTCAGGGATGTGCGGAATTAAGTAATCCATAAACCTGTGGAATTAAATTTTTTAATTTGCCTGTTGAAATTCTATTATGAGCCGCTTAACGGCGGCAAGCCGGGAGGCCCTTGGATAATAGGCAAAAAACTCCTTATGCAAATCATAATCAAGAGATAGCGCAATTCTAAGATGATGATCGGCTCTCTCGCTTTGCTTATTCATAAGATGATAAGCAGCAAGCCTGTAGTTAAAAAGCGCAACTCCGGGATTAATTCCCGATGCTTCTTCCAGTATCTTTATTGCATTATCATTATTATTTAAATTCCTAAAAGTCTCAGCCAGGTTTATCCATGAATCAAAATCCTGTGGATCGAACTCAACTGCAGTCCTGTAGGCGTTTGTAGCTTCCTCAAGCCGGTTGAGTTTAATGTAGATATTCCCCAGCGAGTACCAATACTCAGAATTGTCAGGAGAAAAATTCAGAGCCTTCTTTACATGGTCAAGGCTTTCGGTATAATTTTCCCGGGCGAATTTAACCATGCCCAATCCAAGCCAGGCGTCTGCAAAGTCCGGATTGATCTTAAGAGTTTTCAGGTAATATTTGTGTGCATCATCCCACTTTTCAATCTTCTCATAACACTCTCCTATATAGCACATTACCTGCTCGTTATTTTCTTCGAGGTAAAGTAATTCCTTGTATATTTCAATGGCACCTAACTGGTCGCCACTGTTTGCAAGCGTATTTGCCTTATTGAAGTATGCTGAAGAATATTCTTCATCAAGAGCAATTGCATAATCATAACACTCTATTGCCTTTTCAAAGTTTTCCATCCTGTTATATACAACCCCCATATTGTACCATACATTTTCGGAGAAGGGGTCTATATCAAGAAATTTATTATAATATTCCAGTGCCTTATCCAGTTTGTCGTCCCGCTCATAACAATATGCAATGTCGTAGATATATGACAAATTTTCCGGCTCCAGATCATATGCCTGAAGAAGATATCTGAGAGCTGCCGCAAACTGGTTCTGCTGTTCAAAAGCCATTGCCACATTCGACATTATATCCGTTTTCCCGTCCTCAGTAAGCAAAATTGCTTTGTTGAACTGTTTAATAGCATCTCTCGTGTTACCCAGTAAATTAAGTGAAATACCTTTTGTGAAATAGACTTCTGGGTTATTCAACTCTATTTTTTCGATAGTCTTTAAAATACGCAGGGCCTCATGGGGTTGGGCCTTTTCATTTAGTATTATTGATTTTTTTAGCTGTATAACCGTAGAGGAAGGGTGTTGTATTGTAGCGTGCTGAACCGCTTTGAATGCACGGTTAAATTTAGCCAGATTAAGATAATGGTCGATAATCTCTTCAAATTCATCGACATCAAAGTAATAACGGGTATTATTGCTTATCATTTCTTCATATCGCCGCACAACCTCAACAATACCGCTTTCTCTGTAAAATCGATCTTTTTCTTCGTTCATAATCTTATAAAATAAGGCGGTAAATTTACAAATTATAATTGAAGCATTTAAGCCTGGTAACATATCTTAACAAAACATATATAATACTAAGCCACAATAAATGTAATATCAAATTCCAATAATCAACACTCCTGATCGTTTTTTTTTTTAACAATGAATAAACAATAGAGGTTCAACCAGGTTTTTATTAAATTAACTTGAATATTTTCTTAATTATTAGTAAATTGCATTTAGCTGCGATTCTAAATAAAACATTAAATAAAAACATTATCATGGAAAATTTCAGAGAAAAACGCCTTGAGCAACAACTCAAGTCCCAACAAAGCACCAGCATTATAATTGGTGTGATTCTGCTTTTATCTATACTTGGAAATGTTTTTCTATTTATCCGAAACAGTGGACTTAATAATGAAAATGAGGAGCTTATAAGCGAAAAAAATCAGCTGATAACTGAAGTTCAGACTGCAGGAGAAACAAATGCACAGCTGGAGGCACAGGTTACAGATCTCAATCAGCAGATGGAACAGATCAGGGAAGGCGCTGAAACGCTTGAAGGGCAGGTATCTACACGAGATAACCGGATAGCCACCCTCAGAAGGCAGATTGCGCAGGCTCAGGAAGCAGACGAGTTACGTGCCGAAGAACTTGAGGCTGCCGAACAGGAGATAAACAAGCTTGAAAATGAACGCCAGGAATTGTTGGTAGAACTGGAATTAATCAATGAACGGTTAACCGGTCTCAGAAGCCAGCATGAAGCACTTACCAGACAAATTGAAGAGGTGAGTTATGTAACTGTGTATAATATTGCAGTGAATCACCTGCGTGACAGATGGCTTGGAAGACCTGTAACTATGGAAGTGGCCAGGAGGGTTAACAGGACAGAGGTCAGCTTCGAAATTGACGGCAACATATTTGTTGAACCGGGATTGATCAACGTTCACCTCCTTATGAAAGATGCTAACGGCAATATTGTGAATCCCTCTGAAGAAACTTTTATAATTCAAGATACAGAAGAATCAGGTCCATATACCGAATTTGCAGAGATACAATACAACCATCAGCCAGTTCCGGTTGAATTTTCTATCGGTTACGATGACAAACTGGAATCAGGTACTTTTACAATGGAGGTATACCTAAACGGAAAACTGAGGGGCCAGACACAATTCGAGCTTGAATAGTTTAACAATAGCGTTAAATGTAACCAGGTGAATAAGCTATTCCTGTTTGCAGTGATCAAATATTCTAACCGTAAATCTCCTTCCGGGAAGCCAACAGGGTATTATTCAGCAGGGAAACAATCGTCATGGGGCCCACACCACCGGGTACAGGCGTTATTAAGCTGCATTTAGGGGCCACTTCATCATATTTTACATCGCCAAGGAGTTTCCATCCTGACCTGGTTTTATCTGATTTAACGCGTGTAATACCAACGTCAATGACCACCGCCCCCTCTTTGACCATGTCTGCCGATACAAATTCAGCTTTGCCCATTGCAACAATCAGGATATCTGCCATGCTGCATACAGTTTTCAGGTCTTTTGTCCTGCTGTGGCACAATGTTACCGTAGCATCGCCGGGATAACCCTTTCTGGCCATCAGGACAGCCATAGGCTTTCCGACAATGTTACTTCGTCCCAGAACCACACAATGTTTGCCTGAAGTCTCAATTTTATATCTTTTGATAAGTTCAATTATTCCATTCGGTGTAGCTGAGACATATCCGGGAAGGTCAATTAGCAGTCTCCCGACATTAACAGGGTGAAAACCATCAACATCCTTTTCCACTTTTATACGGCCTATCACAGTCTCCTCTGAAATATGAGAAGGCAGGGGAAGCTGAACAATCAACCCGTCAATCTCAGGATTGTCATTTATCTCATCAATTTTTTCAAGTAAGATCTTTTCGCTGACATTAGCTTCCAGTCTCACCAGGGTGGATTTAAATCCTACCCTTTCACATGTTTTGACTTTATGAGCAACATAAGTTTCACTGGCTCCATCATTTCCAACTATCATGGCAGCGAGATGAGGTATTTTTCCGCCGGCTGCTTTTAGCCTCTCAACCTCAGAGGCTATTTCCTCCATTATTTCTGAAGCAACTTTTTTCCCATCGAGTATAGGCATGTCTCAGTGGATTTTAGGTTAAATTATTTCAAGTAAACATTATCTACCCATAGTTGGCATTCCCCGCGGCATTTTACCCGGATTTTTACCGCTGGTCATCATCCTCATCATCTTGCGGGTTTCATCAAACTGTTTTATAAGCCGGTTTACTTCCTGAATAGTTGTACCGCTTCCCTCTGCGACCCTCTTTCTCCTGCTTCCGTTAATTATAGCCGGATTTTCCCTTTCTCCGGGAGTCATTGACCTGATAATTGCTTCGATCCCCTTAAATGCATCATCATCAATCTCCAGGTTCTTCATGGCTTTACCGACACCGGGAATCATACTTGCCAGTTCCTTGAGGTTACCCATTTTTTTGATCTGCTGTATCTGGGAAATGAAATCATCAAAGTTGAACTGATTCTTTGCAATCTTTTTATGCAGTTTTCTTGATTCTTCCTCATCGAATTGTTCCTGTGCCCTTTCAACCAGGGTAACAATATCGCCCATACCCAGTATCCTGTCAGCCATCCTTTCAGGGTGGAAAACATCAATTGCATCTAGTTTTTCACCAGAACCGATAAATTTAATGGGTTTATCGACCACCGATCTGATGGAAAGGGCAGCTCCACCCCTTGTATCACCATCCATTTTGGTAAGGACCACTCCGTCAAAATCAAGCCTGTCATTAAATGATTTTGCCGTGTTTACAGCATCCTGCCCTGTCATTGCATCAACAACAAACAAAATTTCATGAGGATCAACCGCTTTTTTAATTGCGGCAATTTCATTCATCATCTGCTCATCAACTGCCAGACGTCCGGCTGTATCGATAATCACGAGATTGTAATCTTGTTGTTTTGCATGTTTTATTGCTGACTTTACAATGTTGACAGGCTGCTGGTTACCCTCTTCTGTATAAACCGGTACTTCAATCTGTCCGCCCAGAATTTTCAACTGCTCAATCGCTGCTGGCCGGTAAACATCGCCTGCAACAAGCAAGGGATTTTTTCCTTTTTTGGTTTTAAGGAACCGGGCAAGTTTTCCGGAAAATGTAGTTTTACCTGAACCCTGCAACCCGGCAACCAGAATAACCGCCGGATTGGGTTTAATGTTAATATCCTCCATTTTCCCGCCCATAAGTGTGGCAAGTTCGTCATGAACAATCTTAACCAGCATCTCGCCGGGTTTTACAGAGGCAAGTACGTTCTGACCGAGTGCCTTTTCCTTTACCACATCGGTAAAACTCTTGGCTATCTTATAGTTAACATCGGCATCAAGAAGGGCCCTTCTTACCTCTTTGAGAGTTTCTGCCACATTAATTTCCGATATATATCCCTCACCCTTTAATAATTTAAAAGAGCGTTCAAGTTTTTCAGATAAGTTTTCAAACATATCAGGTTATTTTTACGGTTATTCAAACAAAATTAATCAATTCACCGGCTTTTGCCAATCCATTATCTTTTCGCAATTGATATCATATCTACATCTTTTCCGGAACTGTTATTCCAAGCAATTCCATGCTGTTTTTAATTACCATACCGGTCATGCCAGTCAGTTTAAGCCTGAATTCCCTTACTACCGGATCAGGCTCCTTAATAACCGGATGATCATGGTAAAACTGATTAAACTCTTTTGCAAGCTCAAAAACATAATTGGCAATAAGTGCCGGGCTGCAGTTATTGCCTGATTCTGTAACTACTTCCGGGTATTCATGCAGCAATACCGCCAGTCTGGTTTCCTTTTCACTTAAAGGAAACCCGTTCTTCATAGTGTCAGTGACGATAATTCCCAGTTGAAATGCGTTCTTTAGCAGTGAACAGATCCTTGCATGAGTATACTGAATAAACGGGCCGGTATTTCCATTAAAATCAATTGATTCTTCTGGATTAAAAATCATATTTTTTCTGGGATCCACCTTTAAGATGAAGTATTTAAGGGCTCCCATTCCAATGGTTTTAATAATATCCTCCCTCTCCTTATCAGCCAGTCCGTCAAGCTTTCCCAGTTCAGCAGAAAGTCTGCCGGCAGTTTGAATCATCTCATCGATAAGATTATCAGCATCAACCACCTTACCTTCACGGGACTTCATTTTACCTGAAGGAAGCTCAACCATGCCATAGGAAATATGTTCAAGTGATCCTGCCCATTTATATCCCAGCTCATCGAGAATGAGTGATAATACTTTAAAGTGATAATCCTGTTCATTACCGACTACATAATACATCCTGTCGGCATTGTAATCGGCTTGCCGGAGCACGGCAGTACCCAGGTCCTGGGTTATATACACTGAAGTACCATCAGACCGCAGTAACAGCTTCTCATCCAATCCCCTGTGGGTGAGATCGGCCCAGACTGATCCGTCTTTTTTTCTTTTCAGAATGGATTTTTTCAGTCCCTCCTCCACAATTAATTTGCCAGTATGATAGGTCTCCGATTCATAATAGATCCTGTCGAATGTTACTCCCATTCTCTCATATGTTACATCAAAACCCTCATAAACCCATCCATTCATCATTTTCCATAAATAGGTAACCGCCGGGTCATCTGCCTCCCATTTTCTGAGCATCTCCTGGGCTTCCTTTATCAGGGAAGCTTCCTTCCTGGCCTCCTCCTCTCCCATACCCTTCTCAACAAGTTCTTGTATTTCAGCCCGGTAAGCAGTTTCAAATTTCACGTATAAATCACCTACATAATGATCACCCTTTACACCAGCATCTTCTGGTGTTCTGTTCTCACCCCATTTCTGCCAGGCAAGCATAGTCTTGCAAATATGAATACCTCTGTCGTTCACAAGGTTAACTTTCTTTACATTCTTTCCGTTAGCCTCCAGTATCCTGGAAATACTGATACCAAGGAGGTTATTCCTCACGTGACCGAGATGCAGGGGTTTATTGGTATTGGGAGATGAGAACTCAACAAGCACCGTTTCTTTATCAAGTGGTGCTTCAGGTAACCCGTAGTTATTGTCAGTATGGTAGCGGTTTACAAATCCAATCCAATATGACGGTTCTACCACCAGGTTAAGAAAACCCTTGACTACGTTGAAATCGTCTATTTCCTTAAGCTCTTTCAGATAGATACCTAAAACTTCTGCAGCTTCCTGCGGTGATTTTTTAATGAATCTGCTTAGTGTAAAAACGACCAGGGTAATATCACCCACGAATTCCCTTCTGGTTTTCTGGAGTTGAATTAGTGAACTATCGGGTTCCGGAAGGGATTTTTCAATGAAGAAACGGTGAACAGCACCGGCAATAATACTTTCGATTCTCATTTGACAGGGTCAGGTTCAGTGGGTAATTTACTCAGCCAGCAAAGATAATAAGAATCATATTAATTCTGCCATGCCGGTTGCAGCTAATTATTACACCTGAGTAAAACAGGAAGCCGGCATCCGGATCCGGAATCCCGGGGTTTTAGTTTAATACATTGTGGCTGCCGGAAACAGGCACAATCCTGAGAGAGGTACAATAATTTGTAAAAAAACGTGGCTGGCTGTGGCAATTTAATAAAAGTCTGAACCTTGGAAATAATGGTTATTTTTTGCTATTTTGCTTATCATGATTAAAAAGCGTGTAATTGTATCGGTTACAAACGACCTGGCAACTGATCAGCGGGTAAGCCGTTTGTGCCGGACCTTAAGCTCAGTTGGATTCGAGGTTATCCTGACAGGCAGAATTCTGAGGGACAGCTTGCCTCTTACCATCACATCATACAAGACAAGGAGAGTCAGGCACTGGTTCAATAAAAAAATGTTTTTTTATGCAGAATATAATATCAGGCTGTTTTTTTACCTACTTTTCACACCATTTGACATCCTGCATTCAAATGATCTTGACACTCTTCCGGCAAATTACCTTGTTTCCAGGATTAAACGAAGGCCCATGGTATACGATTCTCACGAATACTTCACCGAAGTTCCCGGACTGGCGGGCCGCCCTGCAGTAAAAAAAATATGGGAATTCATTGAAAGAAAAATCCTTCCTGACATAAAGCATATAATTACTGTTAATGATTCAATAGCGGGAATTTACAAAACAAAATATTCAAGACACATACATGTGATCAGGAACCTTCCTGAAAAGATTACCATAAATACATCACCCTCACCTTCCCGTTATGGACTGCCTGAAGATAAGAAACTGATAATTTTGCAGGGAAGGGGAATAAACAGGGACAGGGGAGCTGAAGAAGCGATACTTGCCATGCAGTATATTGAAAATGCCGTGCTGGTGATTGCAGGTGACGGAGATATTGTGAATGAGCTTAAAGAACTTGTCAGACTTGAAGAGTCAGGGGAAAAAATATGTTTTATCCCGCCAGTTCCTTATAAGGAGTTGATGCAACTCACAAGTATCTGTCACTGTGGACTGTCACTCGATAAAGACACCAGCCTGAACTACCGGTACAGTTTGCCGAACAAACTATTCGATTATATTATGGCAGGAATACCGGTTCTGGCTTCTTCACTTCCTGAGGTCAGAAATATTGTTGAGCATTACGGAACAGGCCTTATAACCACAGAAGTTAGTCCCCGACATATCGCAGAAAAGCTTAAGACTATCCTTTTTGATATACCAAAGGATTACTGGAAGGAGAAGCTCTTAAAAGCTTCAGAAGAGTTGAACTGGGAAACCGAAAAACATAAGCTGATTGATCTTTACATGTTGACAGCCAGTTACCAGGTGCATAAATAGCCTCCTGTAAATGGAATATGTTAAATTTTTATAAAACTATATCAGGACAATCAGGTATCCCGGGGTTCCGTATTTCCCCGATTCAAAGGTAATTCCCCTGATAAACGCCTGTAAGGTAATCCCGGTTTAAAAAACAGAAAAAAAATACTCACTGGTTTTAATAGGAGAAACATTTAAATTTCAGATTCGTAATATCTTTAAAAACCGGTTTTAATACCAGAAATTCATTTCCGGATGTTATTTTTGTAATTAATTAAAGCCTAACATACAATAATACTTTATCTAATGAACAGATTCAGGCATACTGCTTTAGTTCTGGCATTTTTCCTCGCAGCATTTACTCCATTATTCTCTGCCGGATACAATATCAGCATAAGGATAGACGGAATTCAGGATACCACATTGCTGCTGGCATACCATTTCGGAAACAGGAAGTACATAAAAGATACGATTCGGGTAGATTCGCGTGGTGCCGGAATATTCAGTGGAGAAGAAGCACTTCCCGGAGGAATATACCTGGTTGTAATGCCTGAAATGAATTATTTTGAACTTCTGATAGACAAGGAGCAGGAATTTGTTGTAGAAACGAACACTGAAGATCCTGTCAGGAACATGACAATAAGAGGATCGGCTGAAAATGAACAGTTCATTAAATACCACAAATTCATGGGTGATATGCAAACCTTATCATCCCGTCTGCAGGAAAGAATGGAGAATAACCGTCAAAATCCCGATTCCATGCAATATTTGCAATCCGAGGCTAAAACACTTGACGGTAAGGTTCAGGAGTACTGGAAATCGATAGTTGCCGATAATCCCGGAACACTGCTTGCCAATATGATAAATGCGATGCAGAATCCTAAGATACCTGATTTTGATATACCTGCTTCAGCAAATAATCCAGACTCGCTTAAATGGGCTAAAGGTTACGAATTCAACAAACAGCATTACTTTGACCTGATTGATTTCTCTGATGACAGGCTACTGAGGACCCCGGTTCTTCATAGTAAACTGGAGCATTTCTTTTCCCGTGTCCTGATACAGCAACCTGATGCCATAATTCCAGAAGTAGTAAGGATCATCGAATTGTCAAAAGCTAATCAGCAGGTTTTTCAATATGTTCTGGTATACCTTTTAAATCACTATGAACGATCACATATTATGGGGCTCGATGAGGTATTTGTCGAACTGGCGGAAAGATACTACCTGACGGGTGAAGCATTCTGGGCTGATGAAGAAACAGTTTCAAAATTAAGGGAGAGAGTTGAGCGACTTAAACCCAATCTGATTGGGAGAACTGCAGCCGATCTGAAAATGAGTACGCCCCGGGGTGCAACAGTAAGCCTTCATGATATCATAGCAGATTATACTATCGTCTATTTTTATGAACCCGGCTGCGGCCACTGTAAAGTTGTGACTCCAAAACTGAATGAATTAAACATAAAGTATAAAGACAGGGTAAAGGTTTTCGGTGTATACATACTTGGCGACACAAAAGAATGGACTGATTACATTGACAGCAATAACCTGGACTGGATTAACGTCTATGATCCTCAAAACACTTCGTATTTCAGGCATTATTACGATGTTTACAGCACTCCCACGATATACATTCTCGATTCAAAGAAAACCATTATTGCCAAGCGGCTGGGAATAGAAACCGTTGAACAGATGCTGGAAGAGCTAATGTAAAAGCCGGGGGGGGTTATTGCTTTTTCAGAAGTCCCGCCATTGCAACCCCGATGTCAGCAGGAGACTCAACAACATGGATTCCGCATTCACGCATTATCTTCATTTTTGATGCCGCGGTATCATCACTGCCTCCAATTATTGCGCCTGCATGCCCCATCCTGCGGCCTTTTGGAGCTGTTTGCCCTGCGATGAATCCAACAACCGGTTTGGTCCCGTACTCCTTTATCCAGAGTGCAGCCTCAGCTTCCATCCCGCCACCAATCTCACCTATTACTATGATACCTTCTGTCTCAGGGTCATCCATTAACAATTTTACGGCATCAAGTGTGGTGGTACCAATTATCGGGTCTCCACCTATCCCTATACAGGTTGACTGACCCATGCCGGCTTTTGTTATCTGATCTACAGCCTCATACGTTAAAGTACCCGAGCGGGAAACAATACCCACGCTGCCTTTCTGATGGATGAAGCCGGGCATAATACCCACTTTTGCCTCTCCCGGAGATATGACCCCAGGGCAATTGGGCCCGATTAGCCTGGTTTTGCGCGATTTAAGATATTCTTTCACCTTGACCATATCTGATGTAGGGATACCTTCCGTAATGGCTACAATTACCTTAATACCGGCTTCAGCAGCTTCCATGATAGCGTCAGCAGCGAATGAAGGAGGCACAAATATTACCGAAGTATCGGCACCGGCAGTTTTTACAGCATCAATTACAGTATTGAACACAGGTTTTCCAAGGTGTTCCTGGCCTCCCTTCCCCGGGGTAACACCCCCCACTACATTGGTACCGTATTCTATCATCTGGGAAGCATGAAAACTGCCTTCGCTACCGGTAAAGCCCTGGACAACTACCCGGGAATGCTTATTTACAAGAACACTCATTTAAATAATATTTAGTTTTTTACAAATTCATTTATAAGCCTCATTAAAACATGCTGACTAAATTCAATAATGCCATGATCCATCAAAGCCCCAACAAAAAAGCATCCCGGCAAGGATCATTTGTTTTCCCATTTGTGATTCTCTCGCAATTTACTCCTAACAATTTTGTGTCTGATCAGAATCCACCCTCCATCTCAAATATGCCTCAATCTTCATAACAACCTTATGAAATGTAAAGACAATAATGATGACAAATATAAATAATTAAGCAATAACCACAAGCATATCAGTAGTACTTCAATAACTGCCGGAAGCTTCATTTTTTTGATTCAGCAATTAAAAAGTTAATTTTGCAGATTAATAAACGACTATGTATAAGGGACCGACCATAGCAGCCATTGCCACACCTCCGGGACAGGGAGCTATTGCAGTAATCCGGGTAAGCGGTGAAAATGCCATTCAAGTGTGCGAAAAGATATTCCAGCCGGCCATTGCCGGTCCCCGACTTTCAAAACACCCCCCAAATACGATCCATTATGGCAAGATTCTGGAAAACGGTGCTACCCTTGATAATGTACTCGTAAGCATTTTCAGGGCACCACGTTCCTATACCGGTGAGGATATAATTGAAATCTCCTGTCATGGTTCAGTCTTCATTCAACAACAGATAATACAACTCCTTGTCCGTAACGGAGTAGCAGCCGCCCGTCCGGGAGAGTTCACGCAGAGGGCTTTCCTGAATGGAAAAATGGATCTATCCCAGGCTGAAGCAGTTGCTGACCTTATAGCATCTGAATCGGCCGCTTTCCATAAAGTGGCAATGAACCAGATGCGGGGAGGATTTTCCTCTGAGATAGGGGTTCTTCGCAAGCAGCTTCTGAACTTCATTTCGCTTATAGAGCTTGAACTGGACTTCAGTGAAGAGGATGTAGAATTTGCCAGCCGCAGTGATCTAAAAGTATTGCTGGATAATATATCACGCCTGATTAGTTCGCTTACCGGTTCTTTTGCCTTCGGAAATGCCCTGAAAAATGGTATCCCGGTAGTAATTGCCGGTAAACCCAATACCGGCAAATCGACCTTGCTTAATGCCCTCCTGATGGAGGAAAAGGCTATTGTATCGGAAATACCCGGAACCACACGTGATTCTATTGAGGATTTAATACATATTGAAGGTATTACCTTTCGGTTCATTGATACAGCAGGCATACGTGAAACTACCGACACAATTGAAATTCTGGGCATTCAGCGGACTATGGATAAAATACGGAACGCTGAAATAATCCTTCTTATGGCCGAGGTAACCGATTCCCGCGATCAGATAAATCATCTGCTTAATGGAATACGAAGCACCCCTGAATTCAGCGGCAAGAAAATCATTCTTCTGCTAAACAAGAGCGATTTGAAAGCTGCTGACAAGAAGACCGGCAACTCCAGTCAATCTGAAAGATCAGGAAATCCATTAGTGGATAATAGTTATTCCGGAGATTCCTTCCAAAAAAATGGTCCCTCTGAAACAGAGGACTTTCCTTATGCTGATCTTACTCCTTCTGCGGGTGGTAATGACCATGTCATGGAGATCTCCGCCAAAACAGGCACAGGAATTGATAATCTCAGGAACCTGCTGGTTTCCATAGTACAACAGGGCAAACCCACGGATACTGATGTAGTAGTAACAAACATCAGGCACTACCATGCCCTGAAAAATGCCCATGAAGCAATTCTTCGTGCCTCTGCCGGGCTTGAACATCACATCACCGGCGATCTGCTCGCAATGGATATCAGGGAGGTTCTCTACTACCTCGGCGAAATTACCGGCGAAATTACCACTGACGAAATCCTTGGAAATATATTCAAGAACTTTTGCATCGGAAAGTAATGTCGCCGATTAGCCACAACCAAGGTATTTTCCCGGGTTTATCCGGAGCCAGACCAATGCATTCGTATAAATTACCGTCAAACAACTCTAAGATTTGGGTTTTATGACGTTTATAGTTCTGAAGTTTTCCGGGTTATACTCTCTTTCGATGAACTTAACTCATACCAGTTAATATTTCTTGTGATATACATTGTAAAAGCGAGTATCGATGTAAGACCAATGCTGCCAATCAAAAGCGCATAGTCCTGCACCTGAAGTGTGATATAAACAAATGTATAGGTGAAACCAAGAATTATTACCAATGCGATCGTATGCCTGGTATTGCGAAGGATGGACCTGGCATACAAGCCGATAATGCTTATAATGGACACGCTCGAAATAAGATAAGCAAAATTAAAACTGGAATGCTCCGAAATGGAAACCAGAAGAGTGTAGAACAGTACAAGAGCTAATCCAATTAATATATACTGGAAAGGATGCATCCTGCCCTGGTTAAAGATCTCAACAAGAAAAAATGTTAAAAAAGTCAGGGAAATAGCCAGTAACGCATATTTGGCTGACCGCATCGATTTTTGATAATCGTTGGCGGGCATCAGAAGAGTGACGCCAAAGGAAGAATTCTGCATATCCTGGCTTTTACTATCACCAATCCAGAACTGAGGATAATTACGGTTCAACTCCAGCACTTGCCAGTCGGCGATAAAACCATCTTCAGTAACATTCCTGTCTTCAGGAAGGAATGAACCTGAAAAACTGGGATCTTTCCAGTCGGAAGTCAGATGAACGCTCGTCTCCTTCCCCAGAGGGATAAAGCCCAGGAACTGGCTTCCCTGAAGTTGCAAACCAAAGGAAAAGTCATAAAAATTCAGCCCGGCCGGCTGAAGAATATTCTTTACTGTAATACCCGAACTCACCAGTTGAAGGATGTTTGAACCTGGCTCAACTTCTTTTTGCTGATCATTCCATTTCACGACAACTGTCTCTTTGATGCCTCTAAGGTCAGAGATATTAATTGTAAGAAAAGCGTCTTCAGGAAAAGCCTCGTATTCCTTTAGTTCTGATAAATATTTTGAAACATCTTCAAACTGACCTGAAAATGATAGATGAGAGTCATAAACCACAACCTCGTAAATTCCTCTGCGGAGTGATTTCGGTGCCACACTGCCATTTATCATTAACTTTGAAGGTAAAATATGTGCCTGGCTGTGGACCGTTCTGATTTTATCATCTTCAATTACCTTCATTTCCAGCGGTATTGTAAGTATTGGCCCATATACATATTGCTCATTTGCCCATTTGCCGCTGACCTCATTTATTGTTTCCTGTTTCAGGGTTTCCCGTTCCTGAATCAGAGACCTGACAAACGATACCGGGATCATTAAAAGCATCATCAAAACGAAGATGGAAAGCAATTTCAGTGTAACCGACCGTTTAATCGACTGACCTATGTTTTCCAGGTAATTTTTCGCGTGTGTTTCCATTTTATTAAAAATTAAGATTAAAAGTACTTTGTATTTCAAAGTTAGTTGGCAAAAAAATATATGTAGCTATTTTTGTGATCTTATTATATTCTCCAGTGCATTAATATGTTCTTCAAATGCCTTCTTTCCCTTTCTTGTCATGTAATATTTTGTATTTGGTTTTCGTCCGACAAATGATTTCTTGACACTCAAAAAATCCTCCTTCTCCAGAGCTTTGAGATGACTTGCAAGATTTCCGTCGGTCACTTCCAGGTATTCCTTAAGGGAATTAAAATCAAATGTATCATTTACTGCAAGTGCCGACATAATGCCCAACCTTATTCTGCTTTCGAAAGCTTTATGTAAACCTTTTATAATTGTTTTCACGTCTCGTACTTCAGGTGCATAAAAATACCATATATAATGTGCATTACACCAAACCCTGTTGCCCATAATAAAAGTCCGTATCCAACAAAGTAAGAGGCTGCAAGACCCAGAATAATTTCAATTATTCCCAAATATTTTACTTCTTCATATGTAAATTTACTGGCATTCAGAAGGGCCAGTCCATAAAAAATTAAGGTTACAGGTATTATTAAACCAGCCAGGCCCTTTAACAGGAGAATGATAATGAATACCCCTCCCGTTCCAAGCGGAATAGCCATATTGATGACTAACCTTCGGGCAGCCGGGTTCCATAACCTCTCTCCATTTCCTTTTGACTTCCTGTAGGATAAAAATATAGCAGTGCCAACAGCAAGTACCAGTATCAACAGCGCCAGAAGAAGCAGGTATAAATCATTGGCTGATATTACCTGCCGGCCGGTTGATTGGTAAATTATATCATCCGGATTAAAGCAAAATAACTTCCAGGCAATGTAAGCTCCGGCCAGGGCATAGATACCGGCCATTATGCCAGACCAGCCAGTTAAAGACAAAAATTTGGCAGATCGCTCCATCATTGACCGGATCTCTGTTAAATCTCTGATATATTCCTGTTCAGTTTTCATAAAAAGTACTTTGTGTTGCAAAGTTAAAAACATTTATATTGTAAAAAAATAAAATCGGGCTTTTTTAACAGTCATCTCAAAATTTTTATCCTGGAATTTTCAGAAAGTCGTTTGTGGCAGGATTATGTTTTATTTCCAGTAAATTTCAGTGTAACCATAAAAAATTCGCAAAAAACGGACTATCCACCACCAGGTAGTGGCTTTAATCCGGATATTTCTACGCACCTCGAATTTATTAACTCACATACGACTTGCGGGCAAAACCGCACCAGGACATTACAGCGAGTGGAAAAATGATGGCACTAATTCGCATCCATTCTAATCAGACAATTCAAACCATAATCCTGGCAATGATTATTGATTTAAGGAATAATTATATTATGTTTGAAACTCAATGTAAGATTATAGAATGGCTGCAATCCTGAACCCGGATACACAAAACAAGGGAGATTTATCGGGATTAAATACTCAATATGATTGTCTGATGTAGCTTAATTAACTGATTATAAATTTGATAAACTTATTCCAGATGAAATATACTATTATTGTAATTTCAGTTCTTTCCATTTTGCTGATTTCATGTACACATTCACCAAAAGAACCCTCCTATACACGTACCCAGGAACAAGTTCCCTCAACTGTACCAGCTCCTGCGGTCAGTCAGAACACATCAGCAGATTCAACAGATGGAGCAATTCAACAGCCTGAATCTGAGGCGCCAACTGCTGAAATAATTCTGAATCCACCTCACGGAGAGCCAGGTCATAGTTGTGATATTCCGGTTGGAAGTCCGCTCAATGCTCTGGCCGATAACCCTGTAAGGGAGGTCAGAAATACATCAATGGCACCAACCGTTGAAAATGCTGCACGTATGGGTTCTGCACCCCGCAGACAAAGTTCTGCGGCCCCTGCTGCATCTAGCACTGCGAGACTTAACCCACCTCACGGACAACCAGGACACCGATGTGAAATTCCAGTCGGAAGTCCGCTTAACTGAGAAAATAGTTTTAGCGTTTTCCCTTTGATTAACATAGTATTAAGAGTAGTTCATCTTGCACATTATGAGCAATAACGATATACTACGCAGCATCAGGTACACTTTTGACTTCAGCGATCCGACCATGATTGAAATATTCGGACTTGGCGGTCTCACAGTAAACAGGACAGAGGTTAGCGAATGGTTGAAAAAAGAAGAAGATCCTGAATTTAAGCCTGTGAATGATTTTAAACTTGCTGCTTTCCTCAATGGACTGATTAATTACAAGAGAGGAGAAAAAGATGGGCTACGGGCAGTTCCTGAAAAGAAGCTAAATAATAATATTATTTTGAGGAAACTCAAAATAGCGCTGAATATGAGAGATGATGATATACTGGATGTTTTTGAAAAAGCTGGCAGGAAAATCAGCAAACATGAGTTAAGTGCATTCTTCAGAAAACCTGAACAAAGCCAGTACCGTGAATGCAAGGACCAGAATTTACGGAATTTTCTGCAGGGACTGCACATGAAATTCCGAAAGGAACCTCTTTAAAAAGGGGCAAACACAAAGAAACGGGTAAAGCAATGGAGATCTGACCGTGGCAACTATATGACATGGATATTATTTTTCCTAATCACTGGGTAACTTTCTTATACAACGAACAGAAAAACCATTATTTTTTCCAGGGCTTTCCCGTCTTACAAAACTTACGACTCCCATTGAACGCATCCAGGCAATTTCCTCCCCCTCTTCTGTGCGGCTCCACCAATAACCATAGTTGCCTGCTTCATAAAACGGACCAATAAAATTCCTGAAGCCCCCGGGCAATGCAGAAAAACCAAAATCATCAGAACCCTTGACCGGAATCCATGTGTCGTCTTTAATAGAAAACCCAAAATCATAGTCCGCACGTAACCTCTGTCCTGCATCAAGTCCACGCCAACCACTCCTGTCCCATTCCTGATGTCCTTGTTCAAACCAGGTGTCAGAATATCCTTCCAGGCTTTTCCAGTCATCATCTGATGGCACTTCCCAGCCGTCAGGGCATAGTTTACCTGTTTCTACAGCATACCAGTTATAAAGTACCCCATATTTTTGCACTACTTCAGATGTAGAATTCAATTCGCTGATTAGTTCATGCGGATAAACTGATAATGCACCTGAAGTGGCATTTTTCCAGTCATCATTATCATGTATTTCCAGGATTGGATCACCATTATTATAATGAGAAACATAAAGGTTTTCTGCCATCCATTCCTTGTTTCCCAATTGTACCGTCTTATATACATTCCCGTCAATATCTGTCATAGTGCCTTTTGCACCATCTGTTATCTTTAATGTAGTAAAACTTACAGATTCGCCATATGAAATACCTGATACATTTTCTGCATAAGCTCTGATAAAATATGCAGTACCAGGCAACAATCCGGTTAAATTGCTTTCGAACCGGCCTGTTCCGGAACCATCAGAAGTAATGCCCTGACTATCCGATATTAAAGGATTATCTGAAGTGCTCCATACAACGCCTCTGCTGAAAATATCTCCACCACCATCTTCAGTTACTATTCCACCACCTGATGCAGTTCGCCTGGTTACTTCAGTAACCTCAAGAGTTGATACTCTGGGGCTATTAATTTGATCAGTTTTTTCACATCCATACAAGCTGGCAATAGCAATGGCAGCCAAAGAATATTTTAAAATATCAATTTTCATGGTTGTAAGAAATCCGGTTAATTTCCGGGATCAAACTATTAACATAGATCATAATGGTATTGTTAATGGAATAACTTAAAAATAACATCAAAATTACTTATGCCCTGATAATCTTTATGCTGCATTAATGGGGTTATGGGTTCAGACAAAAAATTCCAGTGATTTTTAATGAACAACTACTCATTCTGTATGTTTTTTATACTGCAACAGGAATGAGGCAGGCAAAATTAAGATACACATGAGCCGGATAGGTTTCAGCCTGTAAGAATAAGCACTGCAACAACACTAATTGGTATAAAAAGATTATCAGTCCCCCTGATGCTAAACATTTCAATAATAGTGCTGACCATCGCTACAGTCAATGCAATGCCAAAAGTTACAAGATCAAAATGTGACCTGGTATAGTAAAGCACCAGGATACTAATAAAAAAGCTCGATATAAAAAATGTAATTGACCCTAGCCAGGTTTTATGTAATTTCCATGAGAATATCCTTATCCTGTGGTTAAAACGTTTGATATTAATTCCAAGAATTCCTGCTGCAGGATCACTGATGGCCAGAATAAGCATTGGCAATATATAAAGCTGAAGGTCACTATAGATATGTGAAACCAAAAATGTAATATATATAGAGACAGGCAACAAAAAGCTGCCAAATGAATCCCGTTCTATAGCATTGATAGAATTAAGGTGCCGGGTTCGCCTGCTGACAAAAAGGACAATAAAAAAAATTATTGCAAGTGCAAGCACATACCAGTGGTCAGTAAATAGAAATGGAAAAGAAACTGCTGAAAGAGTTGCCGTAAAGTGAGCGAATTTTCTTGTTACCTCGCCGTTTAGCCCTAGTCTCCGATAAACTAATTCATTAAATATTATTAACAGGAACAGACCAATTATAAAAATTATAACTATCACTATCTGATTGATCATAATTGTTATTCTTTATTAATAAATATTTTCTAACCTCTCGCGATGGCTTCTTATTGAAAACATTTGAATTTGATGTAATAGCACTTACTATAAAACATATAAATTCAAAACAGAAGTTGACATGTATGGAACACCCGTCCCATTATTCATATTGCTTTGTCTTGCGGAATTACAGGAGACTCATGAAATAACAATTTTAAGAATTGAAAAGAATGCTCCAGCTACAATAAAACTATCAAAACGGTCGAGAAACCCACCATGTCCGGGTATCAAAGTACTGAAATCCTTAACATTTGATTTTCTTTTATATAAAGAGCTTGCCATATCACCAACAAAGGCCCCTGTAACCACAAGGAATGAAAGAATTAATACCTCCTGAATTCTGAGGCCTATAAGACTTCTGAAAACCACTGATCCGGACATTGCAAAAACAGCACCACCCGCTAAACCTTCAAGTGTCTTGGAGGGACTTATCTTTGGAAGTATTTTTGTCCTGCCTGCCAGCTGCCCGGTAACCTGGCTGAATGCATCAAAAATAGACAGGACCAGAAACACAAACAGTATTAAACGGGTGTCCAATCCGCTGAACCTGTAAAATCCAATGCAAAAGATAGTATACAATAATATGGAGATTAAATAAAATCTTTTACTGGAAAACCCGGAACGAATGCAGAGCCTTACCATCTCGAAAAACCCTGTCAAAATAATAATTATAACCAGCCATCTGAATAACTGTGGCAGAAAGACAATGCTCACAAAAAGGGTATTTATAATAAAAAAGTATGTTATATATTTAATCCAGTTATTCCTTGCAAATTGGGGTTCTCTACTTCGGTTTATAAAGTAAAAAGCTATTCCTCCGAGTGCGAAAAGAGCTAATAAAATTATGTAGATTCTCAGAATCATATGAAGTTAATATAAGTCAACCAGAAAAAATATTTAAGTAATTACGAGTATCAGTCCCAGTGAGAATACCATATATGCATAATATTTTCGAATACTGCCTTCCATCCTCTGTATTTTTAATCCCGAGAAAAGTATGGGTCCGGCAAAAGCCCCGATTAAAGTTCCGGAAGTTAAAAACAGAAGCAGGGTCAAATCTATCCGGCCGACAAGAAAATGTCCGGTAAGGGCAAAGAATGTATTAACGAGTACCACCACAAGCGAAGTCCCAACCACTTTTTTGACGGGAATTTTCAGAGTAAAAAGACCTGCCTGAACCGGAGTTGCTCCGCTGGTACCAAAGGTTCCGGTTATAGTTCCTCCTATAAACCCAAAAAACGACCCCCTGGAAATCCTGTGCCAGCCATATCTGCCATAAGGTGCAGATTGAAGACCATTATCGGATTCTCCCCTTCGGATGCTGATAATCATTATCATTGCCAGAACTACAAGGTAAATGCCGAAGATGGATTTTAGCTGGTCAGGATCTATAAGCCTTGTAAATCCGGCACCTATTAAAGCACCTGTAATACCGGCAATTACAAAC
Organism: uncultured Bacteroidales bacterium; assembly: GCA_964421595.1. Classification (GTDB taxonomy): domain Bacteria; phylum Bacteroidota; class Bacteroidia; order Bacteroidales; family PUMT01; genus PXAP01. Next base: position 71,006 of record CAYQXY010000010.1, read on the forward strand.
ACCATCCCGCTTGGAACATCTACATTTCCCTGCCTGTAATGTCCGACTGAACCAACTGCACATATCGGTAATGTAGCTGCAAGTGAAGTGGCTACAGCCACCGGTGCAGGAATTCCGAAAACCAGGATCAGAACCGGTGGAAAAAAAAATCCTCCCCCCCCTCCTGTCAGTGTGGCAAGAAATCCAATTGTCAGCCCAATTAACGGCAACCATAAATAACTATCCTGAAAAGCAGAAAAAAAGATCATACTAAAATATAATTCAAAATATGACTGTTAATAGTTTTATTGAAATAATAGCCAACATATACTATATGTTTAAATTTTAGTAAATTATATTGGCAGAGTTTAAATCCGGATTTCTTAATACCGAATTTTTATTCGGGATACAGGCTCTTTTAAAATAGTATTAAATTAATATTAAAAATACGAAGATTTTTAATAAAAACCCAGACTACCGGAACACCTCCTGATGTAACTATAAATAATACAGTGATCGCCGCATCTATTCAGGAACAGATTGCCGGTTCCATTGAACAAAAACATGACAGATATACAATCTATCCGGTGATTGGTTCATTCATTCTACCGGGAACCGCCTGAAAGGAGTAATTGAGAAGAGTTTGTGCCCTGACTAGCAAGAGATTTATCCGAGTAATTTATGAGTAATAATCTGAATACAAGTAAGTTACAATTACTAATCACGTGATTGTCACTGATGGATCACCCATGGATTATTCGTTTCTTTTTGTGTGTCCTGGTTCGTGGTAGATTCATCCCTGGAAAGGAAGGTTATTGATCTGAATTTTGGGATGACCTGGTAATTTGGAATAACTGATAATTTTCCTGATTAATGATAAGCTTATAGGCCTGTTTTTTACTGGTTTTTTGCAATTCTAAAACATACTCCCCGGGAAGTAGCTTGATCGTATGATGCCTGTTAATACTTTCGGGTACGACGACAATTACTGAATCAGCAGTATCTCTGATCTCATATTTGGGATACTTAATCAGATCAGCCCCATCATCGTGATAATAACTTCCCGGTGTAACAATCTGAACAATCTTAAAAGGGCTTATTTCTATTTCTTTAATCTGGGAATAAGAGAAATTTGAGGAATTTACAATTATTACTGTTATTATTGCCAAAATTTTTTTCATGATAGTCTGCAAATAAAATCTTATTTACTTACTTGCATATGACTATGAAAAAATACTGCAGTAAGTCAGTGTAAACATAGTTTAACAGTCTTATTTCAGGATTAACTTAATATTAAGATTAGAATAAATTTCTTAATATAGCATAGTAAACTTTAGATACAAAAAACTGACAAGTAATTCAGATGTTAAAACTTATATGGCTGAGCGCGCTGTCCTTTTTTGCATTATCAACTATTGCACTTTCTCAGCAGAACAATCCCTTTTCTGAATTATTAAGTCCGGGAAATGTTTATGCAACCATGTTCTTTGACTATTTTTACATGGCAGGGGGAGACGATATGTATCCAGGGCAGTCTCAATATGCCGGCAATAAAAAAAATGATAATGCTTTTTCTTTCAGGAGAATTTATCTCGGATATGAACATGCTTTTTCCGGGAAGTTTTCCGGAAAGATCCAGATGGAGTTAAAAGATTTTTCAACACTGGAAAATGGAAGCAGATCGTTTTTTTTGAAAGAGGCAAGCCTGACCTGGAAAGATATTTATCCGCTTGCTGATCTGATTATTGGTCAATCCGGAACCCCGGCATATTCAATCGATGGTTCCGAATCTTACTGGCGATATCGTTCAATCGAGGCTACAATTGCTGATATGAGAGGGTTGAGATCATCCAGTGATGCAGGAATAAGGATCAAAGGCCGCTTTAATGAATCAGGCACTCTTGGATACAACTTCATGGCCGGCAACGGTAACGGCACAAGACCGGAAAACGATAAATACAAATTATTCTACCTGAATCTCTGGACAAAGCTGCTTGAAAAAAGATTGTATATCGAAATGTATCAGGATTTTAATAAAGCTTCAGGTGGCAGAACTGTTTCAACAACAAAAGGTTTTATTGCATGGGCAGTACCCGACTACACCTTTGGACTTGAACTGGTTCATCAGCTAAGATCGGGGTTTGGACCGGGCGATCAGGATATGGATATTTTAGGTACGAGCATTTTTGCGCATGCAAACATTACAGGAAATCAACTGCGTATTTTCGCGAGGTATGATTCATATAACCCTGATAATAATTTTTCTATAGACCATTACTTCTATGAGTATATGTTCCCCTATGATGAGCAATTTTATACACTTGGACTGGATATAATGCCCGGAAATAACATTCATATTATGCCTAACATATGGATCAATTCATACAAAAACAAGATAATTGGTCGGGCCCCACCGGAAGCTAAAGTTGTTGCACGGATAACATTTAATGTTGTATTCCGCTAATTTTAATAACAACTCCGAAAAATCTTTATCCGAAAAATGGATGAAGGCAGCAGTCATAGGAAGTTTATGGGCTGTAGTGGAGATAATTCCGGGAAGCCTGCTCCATAATCTGAAAATACCATTTGCCGGCAGTATATTATCATTTATAACCGTCTACCTTGTAATATCATATTTTCAAATCTGGAAAGAGAATGGCATCATATGGAGGGCCGGAATTATCTGTGCGCTGATGAAATCTATCTCGCCAAGTGCTGTTATCCTCGGTCCAATGCTTGGAATTTTGTCTGAAGCCTTCATACTCGAATTGGTTATCCGAATAATTGGCAAAAATCTCGCAGCCTTTATTATTGGTGGTGCCCTGGCGGTTTTCAGTGCCCTGGTCCAGAAAGCCTTCACCCTTCTTATTCTTTATGGTGGTGATATAATCCCGGTACTGGAAAATATGTATCTTTTTTCTGCGCGACAACTCAGAATGGACTATTTACAACCATCACATTTACTGATTCTTATCTCAGCAATATACCTTACGAGTGGAGCACTGGCGGGGTTAATGGGTTATATGGCGGGAAGAAAGTATATAACAAGCAGAAAAGTAAATAATACTGAAATCCACCTAAACTCAAAGGCAAAAAACGATTTATTTGAATTTGCTGATAAGAAAAAATATTCTTTACTTCTATTGATAATCATTTTCCTTTTTCTTGTTGGGGGAATGGTTTTGATAACACATATGTCTTTAATCTGGTCAGCACTTTTTACAGCTTTATTCACTGGATTTATGCTGATGCGCTACAGACATCGTCTTGGTTATTTTAAGAAACCCGGACTATGGTGGCAGGTTCTTTTTATACTGCTTTTTTCTTCGGCTTTTCACAATGAATTTTCTCCGGGAAGGGGGCTGGAGGCTGAAGGTTTACTTGTCGGGGTCAGAATGGTACTGAGGGTATTTATCCTGCTCTCAGGGTTTGCGGCCATTAGCGTCGAACTGAAAAACCCTCTGGTTAAAAGCATATTGTATACCAGGGGTTTAAAGAATCTGTATCAATCACTGGAATTGGCATTTTCAGCATTACCCGGACTGATGGAGGCATTCTCAGTCCAGGCAAAGGAGATCAAGGGATTCAGAAAACTGACAGAAACAATGCTGGCCAGTTCTCAATCCCTGCTTGACAGATTTACTGACTATGGAAAGAACCGCCCTGTTGTTTTCATTATTTGTGGAAGAGTAAATGGAGGAAAAACCACTCTGGTGAGAAAAATAGTATCAGAATTGCAAAACGACGGACTGCATATTAAGGGTATTTTCTCACCTGGAAATACAAATGACTCAAGTCGAAATGCATATTATGTTGAAGATATCTCATCCCACAAAAGGAAGCTGTTATGCTCTGAAAAAAATTTGCAGAATGCTTTTAGACAAGGAAGGTATTATTTCTCTGCAGAAGGTTTACTTTATGGCAATAAAATCTTGACTGAAAGCATTACAAAACCGGTTGACCTGATAGTTACAGATGAATTGGGCCCGCTGGAGATTAATGATAAAGGCTGGGCCCCTGCTTTAAATATGTTGTTAACATCTGGCAAGGTACCCCATATGTGGGTTGTCAGGGAAAGTCATGTAAATACTATGATCAGAAAATGGAATGTTGGAAAAGTATTTGTCTTTCATATTAATAAAGATACCCTCCCTGAGATCATCAACACTATTAGAAATATCCTGAAAAACAAATCATTAGAAGCATGAATTTATACTAAAACCAGAAATTCTGCGTATTATCTTAATAATGTTCAGAAAAAACTTTTATTATGCGCATCAATATTACAGAAAGAGCAATTGAACAGTTCATGCTAATTTTACATCAAAGCACTGAACCGGAAAGCGGAATCCGCATTTCCGCCACCCAAAGTAAGTGTGGTAATCCTTTAAGAATGGATATTGAAGAAGAATCATACTACGGTGATAATGTAAAAATGTTAAACGGCATTAATTTTTTCATAGAGAAAGAAGCTGAAAGATTTCTAAGGCTTGTAACCATAGATTTTACAGGAATAAATTTTAAAATTGAGGGAATTCCGGAAAGGAATTGGTCATAAGATCAACTCCTCTTTTTCCGGAATCTTTCGATCAGCCATTTCTCCCCTTCAACAATTAAGAAAACTGACAATCCCGCTCCTATTGTATATAACCAATAGATCCTGTCAATGGGTGTTGTTCCAAAAAAACTGTTCATAAAAGGAGCATAAACAAATACCATCTGCAACAGAATCAATACACCTACTGCTATAAAGACATATTTATTATTAAAAAATCCTTTACCGAGGCTTGGAAGCCTTATCTTACGACAATTGAACAAATAGAACAACTGTCCCCCAACTAGAGTATTTACAGCGACAGTCCTTGCCGTACTTTCATCCATTCCTCCAGAAAGAAGGTGATTGAACATTAACAATGTAAGTCCGCCTATGAGCACTGATACGAAAGCTATTCTCCAAATAAACAATTTTCCGAGTATAGGTTCTCCCGGCCCCCTGGGGGGGCGCTCCATAAGACTTTCCTCCATAGGTTCAACGGCAATAGCCAGAGCCAGGGTAACGGCAGTGACCATGTTAACCCAAAGGATCTGGGCCGGAGTGATGGGCATGACAATACCAAGTATTATAGCCGAAATAAGTACCAGGGCTTCGGCACCATTGGTCGGGAGAATAAACAGAAGTGCCTTTCGTATATTGTCATATACCGTTCTCCCTTCTTCGATGGCATAGACTATGGTCGCAAAATTATCGTCGGTAAGAACCATTTCGGAAGCATCCTTGGATACCTCAGTCCCTTTAATACCCATAGCAATACCGATGTTTGATTTTTTCAGCGCAGGTGCATCATTGACACCATCACCGGTCATTGCTACCAGCTTTCCATTATCCTGCAAGGCAGTTACAAGCTTCAACTTGTGCTCAGGGCTGGTACGCGCATATACATCATAATCATTAACAACTTTTTGGAACTGATCATCACTCATTTTTTCGAGCTCCTGACCAGTCATTACTTTTTCACCATCACCTATTCCTATTTGTTTCCCTATAGTCACGGCGGTCATTGCATGATCGCCGGTAATCATTTTAACAGTTATCCCGGCACTTTTACATTCTTCAATTGCCTTAATCACTTCGTCCCGGGGAGGATCAATAATACCAGCCAGGCCAATAAAAACTATGTCACCAGTCAGATCATCCTTACTGATACCACTAACCGAACTGTCCATTTTTTTAAAAGCAGTACCCAAAATCCTTTCACCTTTTTCAGCAACTTCATTTATTTTACTTTTCCAGAATTCACTGTCAATTTTTACAGCACCTTCTTCAGTATATTGCATGGTACACATATCAATTAACCTTTCAGGTGCACCGGTGATATATACATATACATCACTGTCAACTTTATTCAGAGTGGCCATGTACTTGTGTTCCGATTCGAAAGGAATTGAGTCAATGCGTTTGGGTTTAAAATCTTTTAAACCTGCTTTATAGCTTAATGTGAGCAAGGCTCCCTCTGTTGGTGTCCCTGTTAACTTCCACCGGCCTTTTTTGGTTTTACTGATCTCTGAATTATTACTTACTCTTACCGACCTGAGGAACTGCAATAATACTTTATCGTCTTCGGGTACTATTTTGTTGCCATTTTCAAGAATATCTCCTACAGGCTCATAACCTGTACCTTCTATGGTATATTCCTTTTCTGCGGTAATTATAGATTTGGCAGTCATTTCATTCCTGGTAAGGGTGCCTGTTTTATCTGAGCAGATCACATTAATCGACCCCAGGGTTTCAACCGAGGGAAGACGGCGGATAATGGCATTCCTTGAAGCCATACGCTGCACACCGATTGCCAGAGTTATTGTCATAATTGCAGGCAGTCCTTCAGGAATAGAAGCAACTATTAATCCTATCGATGCAAGAAATAATTCATCGATGGAATAATCGCGGAAAAAATATCCAAATGCAAAAAAGGCACCTGAAAAAATAAGGATTATAAACGAAAGCCATTTACCGAATTTCTCAATCTGCTGCAGTAAAGGTGTGGTAATATCCTCGACATCCGAAAGCATCTGATTAATTTTCCCAAGTTCGGTATTTATTCCAGTAGATACCACAACACCTGTTGCACTTCCATAAGTTACAAGTGTCCCGGAAAAGCTCATACTGGTCTGGTCTCCAATTACCGATTCTTCCGGCACAGGGCTGGTGTTTTTTTCAACAGGGACTGACTCGCCCGTAAGCGGCGACTCTTCAATACTAAAGTCCCTGGATTTGAAAAGACGGATATCAGCCGGGACCTTGTCTCCAGACTTAAGCAGAACAATATCCCCCGGTACAAGATCCTCTGCATTTATAGTCTTCTTCTTTCCATCTCTTTTCACAACAGCATTGAGTGAAAGCATTTTCCTGATACCTTCCAGTGCTTTTTCTGCCTTGCCCTCCTGAATGAATCCAATCAGAGCATTAACGACAATTACTGCCACAATGACCCAAGTGTCGATCCAGTGGCCCAGAAAAGCTGTAATAATAGCAGCTGCCATCAAGACATAGATCAATACATTATGAAATTGCATCAGCAACCTTACCCATGCACTCCGTGCTTTACCGGCCGGGATTTCATTTTTGCCATATTTCTCAAGCCTCTTTGAAACTTCTGAAAGATCGAGTCCTTTTTTTCTGTCTGTCTGCAATTTAGTCAAAACATCTTCTGCTTCAACAGCATGCCATTTCTCATTGGAAACCTCATCTGTATGATCTGTCATGTAGTTTATAGATTATTGTTAGGAATAATTTGGCTCAGTGCTTCTTCAATATTTTTAACAGGCAACCTGCATTGCCCCATTGAACAAACATAGTACCAGGTTTCATAATCCTTGCAGCGGTTCCGGAAAACCGGTATTTCACTGTTTTTTCCTCTTGTGCCGGCAATTGCTGTTCCGGGCAGAAAATTCTTTTTTACTTCCTTTATACTCTGTTCTGCTTCAGTACCACATACAACAAAAATATAAAACGGGTAAACATGATGAAGCATTAACCGGGCCCAATTTGAGAATCCGGGACTGTAACGGAACATCTGCGAACCAATATCTCCTGTCATACCCGAAGCCCGGCGGGCCCAGTCCATTTCTTCAAAATATCCGGACATGTAAAACAGATTCATTGCCATTACACTGTTGGAAGAGGGAATAACATTGTCGTGTATCTCGTAAAACTCAGCTTTTAATTTCTCCCCATTGTTTGAAGAAAACGGGAAGAGTCTCGTATTTTCTGAAGTAAAGTTGTTGATTACAAATTCTGTAAGTCTCCTTGCACAATTAAGGTATCCTGATTCCTGAGTAACTTCAAATAAATTTAATAGTGACTTAATAAATAGTGCATAATCTTCAAGGAAACCATCAATCAGTGGTTCCTTTCCACTTATCGTGCGAAAGATCTTTCCTTCATCTGTTACTGAGTGCCTGATAATAAAATCAGCTGCCCGTTTTGCTTTTATAAGATATGAAGCTTCTCCAAATGCGGCATATGCCTCAGTCAATCCGCTAATCATCAAAGCATTCCATGACGCTATAGTTTTGTTGTCAAGTCCGGGGCGCACCCGCTGCGAGCGCGACTCAAGTAATTTCTGATTGGACCTTGATATTAAACTTCTGAGATCTTCGATGGACATCTCCCACTTCCTGGAAAAATCCTCATCCGATTCAATCCGCAACAGGATGTTATTTCCGTTCTCCCAGTATCCTTGTTTGCCAACCTGATAATAGTCCTTTATAACAGGAGCATCATTTCCCAATACCAGGTCGATTTCACTTTCCTTCCAGACATAGAATTTACCCTCCTCTCCTTCACTGTCAGCATCAAGCGCTGAATAGAATATGCCATCAGGTGAGGTAAGTTCCCTTTCGATAAAATCTATTGTTTGGTAAACTACATTTTTGAAAAGAGGTGTTTTCAATAATGAATATGCCCTTGAGTATACCGAAACTAACTGACCGTTATCATAAAGCATTTTTTCGAAATGAGGAACTTTCCATAATTCATCAGTAGAATATCTGGAGAATCCCCCTCCTGCCTGGTCATAAATCCCCCCCATTGCCATTTTTCGGAGACTGACTTCTGCCTGATCAATGGCAGAAACCTCACCTGTATGGTAATAGTAATTAAGCAGAAATTCAATATTAACGGGCACTGGAAATTTTGGGGCATTGACTGTTCCTCCACCTGTTTTGTCCATATGCTCCATCAGGGAATTAAAAAAACGCCTGGTATCTTGCTCATCAAATGCTGAGCCTGTCTTTGCTGAACTTATGAAATTTGAATCGGCAATGCCCCGGGTCAGCTTTTCTGCCTGCTCAATCAGGTCTTTTCTCTGTTTTTTATATATATCCGAAACCTGGCGCAAAATGCTTTTCCACTGATCTGCCGGAAAATATGTTCCACCCCAGAAAGGACGTGTATCTGGCAAGGCAAAACAGTTCAGTGGCCACCCACCCTGCCGGGTCATCAATTGAACGGCCGACATATACATATGGTCAATATCAGGCCGTTCCTCCCTGTCTACCTTGATGCAGATAAACTCCCGGTTCATAATTTCTGCAATTTCAGCATCTTCGAAGCTTTCTTTTTCCATAACATGACACCAGTGGCATGCAGAATAGCCAATGCTCACAAGTATTGGTTTATCTTCATTTACAGCTCTTTTAAGCGCATCTTCTCCCCAGGGATACCAGTCAACCGGGTTATACAGGTGCTGCAAAAGATAAGGACTTAACTGGCCATTAAGATGATTGGGCATACGGTCATTTTTTTTCATAGGCCGGCAGGATCTGGTACTCAGACGATATTGTTTTCTCAATAAAAAACAACAGGCTATTGATGTTGTTCAAAATCAGGTATAAATTATTCTGGCTTGATCACTCCTGAATAGAGAAACATGTTTTTACCGTCCAGTTTATTAAACATTAAAGTATGCAGGTTGTTAATATTTTAGTCGTGTCAGATTGATGGAGAATGAGTATAATGGTTCATACAATAAAACCATCTGGCCACTTTTTCACTATTTTCCTGGTTATGCTGTCTTTGACAAGGAATTCTGGGATGATTACAAAAAGGTAAACACGATATTCCGCGATGAACTGCTTAAGATAATCCGGAAAGATGATATTGTATGGATCCACGATTATCATCTGATTCTCCTGCCACAACTACTCAGGGAAAAAGTAAATTGGAAAGACACGGACTGATGCAAGGTATATAATTGAAGATCAGGATGAGTTTAAAAATCTGCTTAATGAATTAAAAAGTACAGAGGTTTGGTTTAAATGTTTAAGTGATTCCAGAAAAAAACTGATTACTAACCTAAAATACATCGTTGTGAAAGAACTACTGGTTTATGCAGCTTCGCCTGCCAAAGATCAATTATTCCTATCTTTTGCTGCACATATTGCAAGAGATCTGGATGCAACTGTCAGATACCTTAATATTGTTACTCCTGCAGAATACCCTGCAGGTATTTCCGTAAATCCCGGTGCTGCGGCTCAAAGCCATCAGAACTCCATTGAGTTAAAGGAAAAAGCCGGGCATCATCTTGAACTTCAGATAAAGAAACTCAATGCTTCTGATCCTGACCTTCCCTTGCTGGAATACAGTATTGAGACTGGCAACCCTCCTGATATCTTTCATGAATATGCTAAAAACAAAAGAGTTTGTGCCATCATGTTAAGTGGACCAAAAGATAAATCCTCTTTTTTGGATGATTCGTCTAATATTAATATCCTGAGAAAGGTAAAATGCCCTGTATGGATCATCCCTAAAGGCATAACCTATAAGCCTTTTTCTGAAATTCTGTATGCCACAGATTATCATGACGAGGATTTGCCTAATCTAAAGCACCTTGCCAGGTTTGCATCAAGGTTTCCGGCAGCTATTACTGCCGTTCATATTACCAGAGATGATAATTTTCAGGAAAAAATTAAAGGTGAAGGATTTATTAATATGATTAAAAAAGAGACTGGTTATGAGATGATTTCGATGAAGGTACTGCCCGAAACAGGGAGCGAGCCCCTTGTCACAGAACTTCACAATTTCGCATTAATGATGGATGCAGACCTTATTGTACTATTAAGGGAGAACCGCAAGTTCACCGACAGGCTCATTCATGGCAGCCGATCCGAAAAAATTGCAAGGGAGACCCAGCTTCCTGTCCTTATTTTCAATGCAGAAAGGAAGTAAAAGATTGTTTGGTCCTGATTAGGTTCCTGCACAATGGTTTGATAATTGAATAATGCATGGGATGCGTTTCCATGAAAGAATATTTTTAAGAAATACTGAGTACATTTTTGAACAAATCGGGTAAAAAATACTTTTAATAAGTGACAGCCTTGATTGACAAACATAAATTAAGGAGTTATTTGTCTGCGTATTTTAATTTTAAATAATTTATAATCATACAGATATGAGTATTAAAAAAAAGTATTTAACCGATAAGGAAAAATGCAAGGTAACATTTTCATTACCCGCGGAACTGGCTGAAAACGCAAAGTCAGCCAAAGTCGTAGGCGAGTTTAACAACTGGGGTCCGGAAGGAAGTCCAATGAAGAAAAGAAGCGGAAAATTCAATCTTACACTGGAACTCGAAAGCAATAAGGAATATCAGTTCAGATATCTTATAGATGGTGAAAGATGGGCAGCAGATCCGGAAGCAGATGACCAGGCACCTTCTCCATTTGAAAATGAGTACAATTCAGTTGTAAGGGTTTGACAGGGTTAATTATCCAGATAAGCAACTCTTATACTGGTAAACAAGTAAAAACTTTTTAAAACAGGGCAAATTCGTCTGAAATGACGAATTTGCAACCCCTTTGCCTCAAATTGTTTTTTATTATTTCAAATTCATCAGCATCAATTGGACGGGTTGCATCCTCAATAAGGTTAACTGAAAATCCTTCCTTAAGGGCGTCTGTAATAGAAAACTGAACACAAACATCTGCCGCAAGTCCGCAGAACCAGAGTTCGGTTGCTTTTCGTTCCCGGAGGTACCCGGCCAATCCGGTACTTTTTTCGTGTCCGTTATCATAAAATCCACTGTAACTGTCAATAAACTTATCCATACCTTTTCTGAAAACAGCTTCAACTTTAGCCATATCCAGATCAGGATGAAAATCAGCTCCTTTTGACTTTTGCACACAATGATCCGGCCATAGTATCTGGCTCATGCCTTTCCACTGTATAGTACTGAAAGGATCCTTACCCGGATGATTAGATGCAAAACTAATATGGTCTTCAGGGTGCCAGTCCTGCGTTGCAATCACAAGTTCAAATTTTTCCTGAATACGGTTAATAACCGGAACTAATTCATCACCCCCGGGAACTTCAAGTGAACCCCCGGGAATAAAATCATTTTGAATATCAATAATTACCAGTGTCTTCATTTAACATTCATTATTAAGGTCTGCTAATTACCCTGCTAACCATCTCCAGAAAAGACTATCACTTATCCATCAAGGAAATCAATGAAAATTCAACCGTATTAATCTTGTATTGTTATTATTAAAATTGCTTTAGTACTATTATGCCTATTTGATTTTCCTGTAACCTGAACTGTATTTGGTTCGTATTTTGATATGTTGATGTGATAGTAACTTTAATAATAACAAAAAACTTCCTGATGCGTTCAATTATTAAATTTCTAAATATGATAAAAAAAATTCTGCCTTTTATTTTAATTTTCATATTCTCAGGATGCGCGGAATTACAGCAAATTGCCAGGGACATCGAAACACCTCGCCCGCTGACCAACCAGGAGGTAATTAACGGACTCAGACAGGCGCTTGTTATCGGATCAGATTCGGCTTCTAAAAGACTTGCTGAGGTCGACGGGTATTATCGTGATGAACTGGTAAGGATATTGCTTCCCCCTGAAGCTGAAATAATAACAAGGAACCTATCATTATTGCCGGGTGGTGAAAAGCTCATTGAAGACGTGATTCTCCGTATCAACCGGGCTGCCGAGGATGCAGCAAGGGAAGCAGCACCGGTATTTGCCAGGGCTGTTACCAATATGACCATTCAGGATGGATTTGATATACTGAGGGGCGAAAATGATGCCGCAACAAAATATCTGAGGTCCCGGACTTTTGATGAACTTTTCAGCCTCTACCAGCCTAAAATCCAGAATTCTCTCGACAGGCCATTAATAGGGAATGTCTCTGCAAGTGATTCCTGGAACACTCTTACGAGTCAGTGGAACAGGCTTGCGGGTTCGGCAGTCGGCAGAATATCAGATTTAAAAACCGTAGATACCCAACTGGACAGGCATCTCACTAACCAGGCTCTTGACGGACTGTTTCTTAAACTGGCCGTTGAGGAAGAAAAAATACGAACTAACCCTGCCGCCAGGGTAACTGACTTGCTCAGGAGGGTCTTCGGCCAGGGTTGATATCCTTATAAAATGTTCAGACAGGCTATATAACACTTTTAAATCCCGAACAAGAGGGAATTGTCTATAGTTACTTTACGGAAAAACTATTTAAAAACAGTTAATAAACAGTAAAATTCCCCTCCCTGTAATATAAGGAGGGGAGTTTTTTAAAACTGTAAGGAAAAGTTAAACCACTTTTCGTCCGGGAATAAAAAAATCATCATACCTGAGGTTGCACTTCTTTGCAATCATCTTGCAGTAAGCCAGTCTGCCAGCATTATTATTCCTCGCATCAGAACCGAAAGTGAATTTCAGTCCAGCCTCTTTAGCCATCAATATGAACCTTTCATGCGGTACCTGGGCCATGTCATTAATCTCTATAGCAATCTGACGCTTACCGGCAGCCTCAATTATCTGTTCCATCCGCCTGTCGGTCCACAAAGGGTAATAATCCTTAGCTATGCAAACTGGCAAATAGAGGGGCCAGCCGAACACTTGCATTGGCTCATCCCTGAGTATCTGCAGACTGTAATCCATATACCTTTTCATGAATTCCTCAGTGTTTTCAACATAAGTCTCCAGCTGCCAGATTCTTTTAAATTCTCCGCCGCTAAGCGGGATGGTCTGAGGATCCATTAAGATATAATCAAGCTGATCAATTACCTGCTGAGAGAAACTTTTGTTCCATCCGGGGGTCATTGGCTGCAATCCGATATAAACCGGGTATTTTCTCAATTTGTTGATATAATCCAGCAGGTCTTTGTCATTTTTAATGGCCCAGTCAGAAGGATGCTCTACAATGCCAAACCTGACACCTCTTTTTTCGGCAATTTCCATCATTCTGTCTATCCCGAATTCTCCTGTTAAATGAACATGCATGTCAATAAGGGGAAAATCATACCTTTCAGACTGCTTAAAAGATGTTAGCCATGGCGATGCAGTCATGATCGTTGCAGTAATGCCGGCCTTTTTTATAAATTCTCTTCTTTCCATAATTATTGATTTTAATTGTATAAATTATTTAATTTGTAAACCGTCCGGTAATTCATGATCAAATTACTTGCTTATATTCGCGCTTTTCAATGGGTATTCTTAACCAATTCATATGGATATTATTAACCAGATAATAGAGCAGAATCAAAGTATTCTGGTTACCATTGCCGAAATAGCGGTATTTTCTGTATTTATATCATTGATTTTATACCATATAATAATTTATGCAGGTCGCAGGAACTCTCCCGAAGGCAGTCTTTACCTTTATATGACAATGCTCCTTTCCGGGCTTCTTTTGTATATCTTCCTTGACACGAACATGTATTATATCTTAGTGTCACTCACACTGGATACCAATAAATGGACATCATTTTTTACCGCAGTAAGCTGGCTGATAATATTCAGGAGCATTCAGCAGCTGCTCAACAACTCAATCAATCCGCCGGAAAGAGTAAAAAGAATTACCGGGAATGCCCTTGCCGTTTACCTGATTTCACTATTATTGTGGCTCTCCCCTGTTATACCTGCCCTGACTGTATATCACAGGCAGATATTCATAATCTTCTGGTTTTTTAACGGACTCTTTATCGCATTGTATTCAGCCACTTACTTATATACACTTTATTCAGGGCACAATAAGGCTGAAACCGGGATCAGGATAATAACAGTAACTGCTTTGTGCTACATTCTGTATATCTGGTTTTACAGGCTTGCTATAACAATCTACCCTGTCCACCTTCTGCTGCCCTTCTGGCTCATAAATAATATCCTGAAGATCGGAGTGGCATTTACCTTTGCCCTCTCACTTGCAGTCAGGTTCAACAGGGAATTTTCCGATCTTATCCTGCTGAAAGAAGATCTGCAAAGGAAGGTAGAAGAAAAAACATCTGAACTGCAACAGGCTAATAAAAAAATAGAGGCATCAAGCAAGATCAAAACCGATTATTTCATCAATGTGGCTCATGAGACCAAGACTCCACTTACGCTAATAGGGAATTATCTCGACCGCTATATTAAAATTAACGGAAAGTCAGAAGAGCTTACAATAATCAGCAACAATTTTGATCTTCTGCGGGAAACCATGGTTCGCTTCCTTGATACCGAAAAGTTTGAAAAGGACAAGGAATTTTATAGCCACGATCAATTGATCTCTGCTTCGAACCTGGTTAAAACTAAAACGCCCCTTTACAGGGAGCTTGCCCGGAATAAAAACAGGATTTTTGTTTCCGGGGCTGAAGAAAATATCATTTTGAAGGCCGATCAGCTTGCAATTGAAAGAATCATTAATAATCTTTTTGATAATGCATTGAAATTTACAGAAGAATTTGACACCATCTCATTAACCCTACGAAAGGTTCAGGATTCAGCAGTCATTGCAGTTTCAGATAGCGGACCGGGAATTGACAGCAAATCAATTCCTGCAATCTTTCAGCCCTATTACCAGCTTGATAACCGTGAAAAAAACCTTGCAGGCCTGGGGATGGGGCTATATATAGTGAAAAGGATTGTTGACTCCCTTAACGGGGAAATTAACGTAGAGGCAAATCCCGGGGGAGGCACAATTTTTTCCGTAATCCTGCCGGCATATGCAGAGGCAGAAAACATTTCAACGATTTCAGAGTACAACATTCAGCCCGTTTTGCCTGTCCCTGAAACAGCCACCGGCGTTCTTTCTCCCGGTCACCATTCCCCCGCCAGTAACCAGCCTTCAGGTGAAAAAAAAGCAGTTGGTAATATGCATGAATACAGTCCGGCACGAAAAAATATCCTTGTAATCGAAGATAATAAAGATATGCTCAGGTATTTATGTGACGAATTATCGGCTGAATACAACGTATTTAAGGCTGTTAACGGCACAGATGCTTTAACCCTGCTCAAGGCTTCCCCCGGTCAGGACCTTATCCTGTCCGATGTCATGATGGATTCGATGGACGGTTTTGAATTTTTCGATATCATCAGCCTTGATTCAAGATTTAATACCATTCCTTTCCTTTTCATTACTGCCAGATCTGATCAGCAGGAAAAGATCAATATGCTTAACAGGGGTGTGACTGATTACCTGTACAAACCCTTCTCTGTCGATGAACTAAAGGCCAAAATACGATCAGCCCTGAAGAATGCCGAATCACAACGCAAATCGGGTATAAATGACGCTATTGAAACGCTTAACTTAAAGCTTGTTAATAAAACTGTAAATGTACCGGGCGATAAGTGGGAGGTTTTCACTTTAAGAGCCAGGGATTCCGGTTTAACCAAACGGCAAATCGAAATTATCAGGGAAGTGGAAAAAGGTTCTGAATATAAGCAGATAGCCGACAGACTCAATATTTCACCGAAAACGGTCCATCGTCATATGCAGATTCTTTTCGAAAAATTCAATGTTCACTCAAAGATTGAACTCCTGAAAGCATTGTTCGAATGACTTCTCCGATAATCATGAAATGTACATGAAATGTTTTAATCTGATATTACACACAAACGGGTTTTGCTCATCCACTTACATAAAATAAAGTTTGGATCAGATGAGGCTTTCCCATTTCCAATGTGTAATGCCGTGACATAAGGAAAATCTCAAGGATAACAGCCGTAATTGCCAGTAATAAAAGGCCCTGGTAATAATTAAAAGGACTTTTCCGGTTTTGCCCCCGAAGAAAAAACACTGAAAGGATAATAGCCTGGATGATACCAAGGAATATAAAAACACTGAACAAATTTATACGGATACCGGGCATACTATTCATCTCATTAATGTGATGAGTCCAGATTCCTGGCTTACTCCAAATGGTTTACAAAATAATCGATGATTTTTATTATAAACTATTCCGGTTTATAAGGCTCGTAATCAAGGCTATCGATGACAGAGGTCAATTTCCCGAGTTCAGTTGAAGAAAACATTTTTCCGGCCAGTTCCGCGAGGCTGCCATCTTCCTTAAAACCATCCTTTAATCTTCCGACAGCAGTCCTTAAGACCAGGTCATGATCAAATGCCAGTGCAGGTATATCTTTCAGCTTGAACCACCTGGCGTTGACAGCATCATCACCTGCAACAGGGTTATTTTCAGATATTTTCACAATTGACATATAGGCAACTGTTATTACCCGCTCTCTTGGATCACGGTCTACGGCGCTGTAAGCCCCTACCTGCTCCAGGTACAACCCGTTGAGTCCTGTCTCCTCCTTAAGTTCCCTGGCTGCACATTGCAAAGTAGTCTCATCCATATTCATGAATCCACCCGGGAATGTCCATCGACCTTTATACGGTTCCTGGCCACGTTCAATAAGTAAAACGCTCAAATCGTCTCCGTCAAACCCAAAAACCACGCAATCAGCACTTACAGAGGGTTTAGGATAATCATAAGTATATTTCATCTTGTCTTGATAGTTTATTACCTTAAATAGCCATACATCACCATTGTTTATCGGAAACTGAAATTTTCCGGCCACAGGTGTGTCAGGTGAATCAGTTTACATTTGCCCGTATTGCCCACTCTTCCCACATTGCGGCCAGATCATTCACTCTTTCAGGAAATTTGCCGGCAAGGTTGTTCATTTCGGTCCGGTCATTTTCAAGATCATACAGCTGCCATGAATCACCCTCAGAAACCAGCTTCCATTTTCCCTGCCTTACCGCACGGTATCCAAGATGCTCCCAGAACAAGGCATCATGCTCCTTCTGTTCATATCCGCTGAAAAGCGGATACAAACTGATTCCTTCCAGCGGAGTTATCTGCTGATTTCTATATACTTGCGGATAACTACCTCCAGCAAGTTCTATGAACGTGGGCATAAGGTCGATGATATGCCCTACATGGCTTTCTGTTCTTCCTGTATCAATAACGACGGGCCAGTGAGCGATCATTGGTGTGGCTATTCCTCCCTCATGCATCCAGCGTTTGTACCGGCGGTAGGGTGTGTTTGAAGCATTCGCCCATCCCGGACCATAGGCGGCATATGTGTCAGGGCCACCCGGATAAATTGAAGGATTCGTCCCGCCATTTTCGAAAAAACCGTGACGGGTTTCAGTGCCCTGGATAATTTCATTGCTTGCCCCATTATCAGAGAGAAAAATTATAAGCGTATTTTCAAATTTACCCTCCCTCTTCAGAGCTTCGACCAACTGTCCGATACCCAGATCCATGCTGTAAACCATTGCTGCATATACTGCCATCCTGTGAGCCTCCCACTCTTTATTTGGAGTATCAGCCCAGGGCAGTATATTGTCCTCCCTGGGAGAAAGCAGCCAGTTCTCATTAATTATTCCGCCTTTAACCATCCTTTCATACCGCTCTTCACGCAACATATCCCATCCTTTATCATATAAGCCTTTAAACTTTTCAATATGTTCAGGCCTGGCATGCAAGGGCCAGTGAGGGGCCACATGAGCGATGTACAGTAAAAAGGGTTTATCTTTATCTGCTTCTTCAACAAATCGTACAGCCTGATCACTTATAGCATCAGTGTAATAAAAGTCATTCCATGGCTCAATAAATTCATTGTCCATCATTAGGCTTACTGGATCAAAAAAGCTGCCGGCACCGGCCAGCGTACCAAAAAACCTGTCAAATCCTCTCTGCAGGGGCCATGATTCACGATGCAGTGTAGGTTCCGGATTCTGGTAATCAAAATGCGTTACATGCCACTTGCCACTCATAAATGTCTGATATCCTTCCTGCCGTAGTACCTCGGCAAATGTCATACTTGACTCATTCAGCCGTCCCCTGTATCCCGGCGCATCAGTAGGCGCGACCATAGCACCGACTCCTGCCTGGTGTGCATAAAGACCTGTCAGAAGAGAAGCCCTTGTAGGACAACACCGCCCTCCATTATAGAACTGGGTAAACCGCACTCCGTTTTCAGCCAGCATGTCAATATTAGGAGTAGGTATTTCTCCCCCGAAACAGCCAATATCGCTGTATCCCATATCATCGGCCATAATCACAATTATATTTGGCCTTTTCACCTCGCTGTCATTGTCTGTATTGCATCCTCCGCTAATAATTGCTGAAAGTCCAAGCCCGATAATGCTGATAACTGATGGGTTGTAATTATTGATTACAGTAATTGTTTTGATCATGTTGTTATATTGTTTAATTTCTGTTACTTGTTAGTTTAAATATTTTATCCGGCAACTTTATCCGGATTATAGTATCCAGCCCTTAGAGTTTATATTTAAATTCTTTCAATCAGCATTACCCAGTCCTGGTATTCCTGCGTGCCGGGATATGAAGTTGGTGAATGTACATATATTTTCCTGCCTCCGCCGTTAATTGATGTAATTTTCCTTTCTCCGTTTGATGGATTTAGCCAGGTCAGTTTAAGTTCCCTGGCCCTGCAAAAAACTGTGAGGTCTATGACAGCAAAATCACCGTACCTAAGGTATGCAATTATTTTTTCACCTGGTATATTGGCACAATATGCCCCGGGGTAATCCAGCATAAGATCCGGAGACGGTTCGAACCGCCACCATTCAAGCTCTTGCAGGAATCTGGACATCACTCCCATTGAGACAGCCCCCGGATAATCAAGTGTATTGGTGCCAAAATCCAAATCCATGGGCCAGGTGTCCGGACCGGCAGGCGATTCAGGAACATGTGCCTTCCATACATGCCCCCCTGCGTAAGAATGTCCGGCAGCCCCGGACATAAAAGCAGACCATGCACTGAACCTGATATCCATACCGGATGGATTGCCCTCAATAAATTCATACCAGGGCTCGGTCACAATAATTGGTTTGTAAGGTTCCTTCCTGTAGCTATCTGCTACAATAAAAGGGGTCAGTTCGTTACGGTATTTTCCATGTCCCGGCTGACTCTGGTTGTAGTCCATCCATGTTGCATCATGCAACACTTCGGCAGTAGACCATTGCGGGGCATCTGCTCCTCCTTCCCATCCCGGGGGAGTAGGGTGTGTGCTCACAATCCTTTCATAAGGATCCTCTTCCTTAACCATTTTGCCCAGCTCATCCCAGAACGAAAGGGGATAACCTCCGTTGCCGTACATGTTATATTCTCCTGCAAGAACCCATATAACATTATAAGCAGCATAACGATGAATAAGATACCTCCACCATCGCTTTAACTGATCCTGGCTTATCATCTGGTTCATATTTTCCCTTGCCCACCAGCCATGGATCCATACACTGATACCCTTTTGATTGGCATAAGAGACTATGCTATCGATCTTTTTTATATGCGAGGGGTCAATGCGCGTAAAATTATCTTCATGAATTGTAGCCTTTTCCCCCCATCCGTTGCCGGGAACAAAAAGCTGCCCAAGTGTAAACCCCTTTTCAGCCCTGTCGTCGGCAACTTCTTTAAACCTGGCAAATGGAATATCCTTTTTTGCCCAGTTCCACCAGGTATCTCCTATCCAAAGAAATGGTGTACCATCGGCATATTCAAAATACCTGCCTTCCCTTGGTCCCTGCCGGTTTACCCTGATCATGCCCCGGCGAACAGGATTTTCTGAAAGTGCGGATGGTTCCCACTGCCCAACTTCAATTTTTCCTGAAGCATTATTCAATCCTTTATCCGCGGAAAAGCTCTGATACTTCCATGTTCCTTCAACCGGAGGGGCAAACCGGACCTTCCATTTATTCTCTCCGTCCCAGAAGCCTGTTACAGAATATTCTGATCCCATGGCTCTTCCTGAAGTTCCGGTAAAAACAACTTTAAGGAGATCAGGGCTGCCATCGACCGGAATATCTCCATATGGGTTTTCAGGGGTTTCACTGGCTGTAAGGGTAAGTTCAAAAACATCCCAGACTTTAACCGGAGATGCACCAGATGATAATGAAAAAATTATTAATACACTTATAAGTATAATTGAGTAAAACCTTTTCATTCCTGTATTTTTGGGATAATCATATTAATATTCAGTTAAATACATCATGGAGGTAATTGAAATTATGTTTTTCTAACCCATGGATCCGGCTGCTATTTACATTTGTTTGTCAAGTGGTCGCCACGAATGGATCACCCATTCAATTTTCATTTATTTGTATTCTTCATCAATTGGGAGATTCATAATAAGTTCTTATTAAAAACAAACATTTGCACCTGGTAAGCATGGTGCGTTTATTTCTACAATATTAAGAAATCCAAATACTTTTCCAATGCGACTTTTGAAATAAACGAAATGGTCTAATTATCAACTACAATTGTCTGAAATGCTAAAATCTTTTAACCCACATAAAAAAATAACAGGATACAAAGTGTCAGCGCACCAATAATTTTTTTATTTTTATCAAGGTATAACTTTAAATCCTTATCTGCTTACTAATACCTGCCCTGATGAACTTAAGAATAATTATTCCTGCACTTGCTTTTATGCTATTAACGGCACATTTTAATGCAACGGCCCAGCAAGTGGGCGCATCACCTGAATATATAAAAACACTGACTTCTCAATGGGAAGGAGATCGCTTTCCTGACGGGCGGCCTCATGTTCCTGACAATCTTCTAATACGATTGAAGAAGGTTTCAATGGAAGAGGTATGGGGCATATTGCGCAGTCATAACTATCATAATCAGTACCAGGGTGACTGGATCATAATTAATCCGGATGACCCGGTAATGACAGGGCGTGTGGTAACTGCCCAGTATATGCCACTGAGGCCCGATCTAAGTGATGCAGTAAGGAAACAGGGTCTTTCTGAGAACAGGTCACCGCAAGGAGGCACCAATTCCTGGCCAATTGATGTTCTTATACCAGGTGATGTTTATGTAGCCGACAGTTATGCAAAAATTGTTGATGGCACCCTGATTGGCGATAATCTTGCTACTGCTATCTACAGAAATTCGCAAAATGGGGTAATATTTTATGGCTCGGTGAGGGATATGCAGGGCATAAGAGAAGTTAAGGGCTTCAATGGCTGGATACTTGGCCATGACCCGTCATACCTGACTGAAACCATCCTCACATCTATCAATACACCTGTCAGGATTGGCAGGGCTACTGTTCTGCCGGGAGATGTCGTCCTGGCAAATGAATTCGGCACGATATTCATACCTGCCCATCTGATTGAAGATGTGGTGATCAGGTCTGAATTTATTATGCTACGTGATGAATTTGGCAAACTGCGACTTCGGGAAGGTAAGTATCTGCCCGGTGAGATAGACAGCAGATGGACCGAAGCAATAAGGGAGGACTTCCAGAACTGGCTTAATAACTACCCTGGTGTTCTGCCAATGAGCAAGGATGAACTGGATGATTTTCTAAAAAACCGGACCTGGTAATTCATGAATTATCCCTAACCAAAAACCTGATACCGATGAAAAGCGTATTGAAGCAAATTATTGAAGATCACAAAACATCTGAAAAATTGCAGAATGATGTGATGGAAAAAGAAATTTCAAACCCGGAGACTAAAGAAGACCGCCGGAGTTTCCTTAAGAAAGCTGTGATAGGAGGCGTATCGCTGGCAGGTTTTATGGGTATGTCAGTTGAAGATACAATGGCCCGCGCAACATCAACAGTTCAACGTAATTCGCATCCCTCCGATCTGAAGATTACCGATATGCGGATCGCAACAATCAGGGCAAGCGGGCGAAATCCAATTATAAGAATAGACACCAACCAGGGGATTTACGGGCTTGGCGAGGTACGGGATGGTGGTGATGAACGATATGCACTTATGCTCAAGAGCCGTATACTGGGCCTTAATCCATGCAATGTTGAACAGCTGTGGAAAATAATAAATCCGTTTGGAGGCCACGGCCGTCTTGGCGGCGGAGTATGTGGAGTTGAAATGGCATTATGGGATCTGTGCGGCAAGGCCTATAATGTCCCTGCATGGCAACTGCTTGGGGGCAGATACCGCGACAAGATAAGACTTTATGCAGATACCCCCGGTGTGCAGGATCCTCAAAAATTTGCGGAGGTACTGAAGCTCCGGATGGAAGAACAGGGTTTTACCTGGCTGAAAATGGATCTTGGAATTCAATTGATAAACAACACTCCCGGAGCACTTTCAAATCATAAATTCTGGCGAAATGCACAGGGAAACCTGTCATTTTGGGGACAGGGGGACGATATGAGTCTTTCAAGTACACTCCATCCTTTCACCCAGATCCAGATTACCGATGAAGGGATCGAAAGACTGGCACAATATGTTGAATCAGTAAGGGAAATGTGCGGTATGGAAATTCCGCTATGTGCCGATCATTTTGGGCATTTTGATTACAATAACTGCATCAGGCTTGGCCGTGCACTGGAAAAATACAGGCTTGCATTTCTTGAGGATATGGTTGCATGGAACTATACCGACCAGTGGAAAAGAATTACAAATGCACTGGATACTCCGACATGCACCGGTGAAGACATTTATATGCTCAGGGGAGGATTTAAGGAACTTATTGATGAAAGGGCAGTTGATATAATACACCCTGATATTGCAACTTCGGGGGGACTGCTGGAAACGAAGAGAATTGGCGATTATGCTGAGGAAAATGGCATAGCAATGGCAATGCATATGGCAGGTTCTCCCATTACCCTGATGGCAAGTGTACATTGTGCAGCTGCAACTCAAAACTTCCTTGCCCTTGAACACCATTCAGTAGATACTCCATGGTATGATGACCTGGTAATTATGACCGGCAAGGAACCTATGATCACAAACGGATTTGCCAATGTGCCGCTTGATTCACCAGGCCTCGGTATAGAGCTTAACGAAGATGAAATAAAACGACGGCTCGATAAAAATGCACCCGGAGGGTATTTTGAACCTACCCCTGAATGGGACCAGCGACGCTCCCATGACAGAACATGGAGCTAAAAAGGTTAACAACACTATATCTGGAATAATTTCCCACGAATCAAAGTCCACAAAAAGCGAATAATAATCCATGGGTAATATATGAATGATCTACTAACCATAATTGATTATTAATTTGATTAACCTGCATTATATAGATGAAATCCTTGATATCAGCCATGTAGGACAATACTGCGATAAAGGTGTGATTGAGGATTGCATCGAAAATCATTTGTAATAATTTACCTACAACATTTTAACCGGATGTACAAAAAAATCTCAATCCTATTACTGATCCTTTCTTTTGTTTCATTTACAGGGTTCCTGATTTTTCATTTGTCAGATTCTTATCTGCTTTCAGGATATTGCCTGATTGCCGGATTTATAATGCTTGCCAATGCGGCAAGAGGCTTTCAGGCGACAAGGGGTTTTTCATATTCGCTTTGGATATTTACAGCTGTTTCAGCGGCAATGTATTTCCCGCAGTATTTCTTATCGGTCGGTGATTTCCGGCTTACCTTGTTGATAGTTCCTTTGTTGCAAATAATAATGTTCGGTATGGGGTCGCAGATGTCGCTTGGTGATCTTGCGGGAGTTGTTAAAATGCCGAAGGGAGTCATTACTGGTGTATTGTGCCAGTTTACAATCATGCCGGTTGTAGGGGTCACACTGGCTGTATTATTTCGTTTTCCCCCTGAAATAGCTGCCGGTATTGTACTTGTAGGGACTTCACCTAGCGGACTGGCATCTAATGTGATGTCCTTCCTTGCGCGGGCCAACCTTGCACTTTCAGTTACACTTACAGCAATTGCAACGCTTGTTTCTCCCCTTGTTACACCACTGTTAATGAAGCTCCTTGCCGGTCAGATGGTGGAGATAAACTTCTGGAACATGATGGTCGATATTTTTAACATGGTGATATTGCCAATCGTTGCAGGCCTGATTTTCAACCTGTTTTCCAGAGATAAGATTGTCAGGCGAATGCTTCTAAATCAGGTGCCATATTTCCTTATGATAATTATTTTGAAAAATTTCATCTCATTATCTACAAGCGATATTTCAGTTCATCAATTTGCAGTAACTCTGCTATCAGACATTTTAATATTTGGAATTCTTCCGGTTGCCATTGCCCTTTTCTTTAAATATGCTGCCAATGGTGACCGTGAGCTGCTTAACAGGTCACTGGCCTTCATATCAATGCTGGGAATCGGGATTATTATAACTGTAATCACGGCAGCCGGAAGGGAAAGTCTTCTGGATGTTGGTTTATTGCTTATCTTAGCTTGTCTGATCCACAATCTTTCAGGATACGGAATAGGTTATGGCATTACAAAATATTTGCTGCATTTGCCTGAGGCAGACTGCAGGACAGTTGCACTGGAAGTTGGAATGCAGAATGGCGGACTGGCTTCCGGACTGGCAATGCAAATGGGGAAAATAGCAACCGTAGGTCTTGCACCTGCGGTTTTCGGGCCGCTGATGAACATAACCGGTTCCTCACTGGCTACATGGTGGCGGCAAAAGTCGAAAAAAGAGGTAACTTAAAAAACCCAATAGCAATGAAAAGATATCTTCCGGCATTAATTCTCATTTTTTTTATCTCCTGTTCACCTGTAAGAACATACAGGAATCTTCCTGAAGTAAGGGCCTGGGAAACTGAAATACAGAAGTTCGAAACTCTTGATAAAAACAATGATTATCCGGAGAATTCGGTGCTGTTTACGGGAAGCTCGAGTATTCGTTTGTGGGAAAGCCTTTCAGAAGATATGTCTCCATACCCTGTTATCCAGAGAGGTTACGGAGGGGCAAAACTAAGTGATTACCTTGTTTATGCTGACCGGATAATATATCCCCATAAAGCAAGTGCAATTGTAATCTTTATAGCAAACGATATAAGCGGTTCAGAATCAGATAAGAGTCCGCGACAGGTAGCAAAATTATTCAAACACCTGGTAAAGTTAATCAGGAAAGAGTATCCGGATGTACCTGTTTTCTGGATCAGTATCACACCAAGTATGTCAAGGTGGGCTGTATGGCCGAAAATCAGAGAAGCAAATAATCTTATTAGGGATTATTGTGAAAAAAACAATGGTACATATTTTATAGCCACAGAAAGCTTGTTCCTGAATGAACGCGGCACTCCGAGGAATGAATTATTTCAGCCTGACTTATTGCATCTGAATCCTGGTGGTTACAAAATATGGACAGGTATAATAAAAGAAGAGATTGACAGGGTATTAATGCAATAATTATTTACCTTCTGCCGGCACCATATAATTCTTGCAGTTAATTATTGCGCCCGTATCCGGATACAGGGCATTGGTTTTTCGACCCTGAGTTCAGAACCCAGCCTCCAGAATTAATCAAAAAATATCAATTAAACAGCCCCGGCTGGTCAACTCCTTGAAGGACCTACCTTGTTATTTTCGTAATCGGTAACTACCTCCTCAATGATCTGGTAACTTTCATTTACGGCGTTATTAACCTCATTTAATGATTTTTCCAGTTCTTTATCAGGATTATTGAATAAATCTGCCTGGAGTTGCCCGATTTTTTCCATAAGACTCTGTGCTGTATTCCTTATGTCATCCAGTTTCCGGAAGTGGCTTTCAATAATTTCAGATTCAGTCATTTTGATTAATTTTAAGTTGTCTGTTCTTTTTCAAGGATAAAATCCTCCCATTCTCCAAATATTTCTTCGCGCATTACCTTAGGCACTTTTGTCTGACCGCCTTTTTTCTTTTTGGCTTCTGCCCAATCATAGAATTTCTTAACGGGAATAACCTTTACCTCAATGTTTTTAAGGGCTTTGGTCCGTGCCACCTTGTAATTCTTATTTATCTCCTGTAAAATACTATCAAGGTCACCGGTTAGTTTCTTCTCATCAGCATCACATTTACCTTCACAACCCAGATACCAGCGATGAATATAGTCTCCTTCAGATTTGACGGCACTAACAGTAAACTCCTGTATATTTAAGCTGTTTTCCGATTCAAGTCTCTCAACAGCCTCTATCATCTGAAATTCTGAAAGCTGTGATCCTACTACGTTTAAAAAGTGTTTGGTCCGCCCGGTAATCTTAATTTCCACCTTTTTTTTATTGGTAAACATAACAGTATCTCCTATCATATACCGCCATGCCCCTGCATTGGTACTTATTATAAGAATATAATCAACTCCTTCCTCAACTTCACCAATAGTAAGGCACTCTGCATTCTCTGCCACCGAACCGTCTTCATTAAGGTTTTCCGGTATCATGGGGACAAATTCAAAATACACTCCGTTGTCAGTTAATAAAGTCATCGAATCGGTGTCTTTACTCAATTGAGTGGCCAGGTATCCCTCTGATGCAAGATAGGTATCAATTATTATAATTGGCCTTCCCATTAATTTTTCAAAACTCTTTCTGAAAGGCTCAAAACTAACTCCCCCTGAAGTATAAACTTCCAGATTGGGCCATATATCGTGAATATTGGATAAACCATGATGTTCAATTACCTTTTTCAGCATTAGCTCGATCCATGAAGGAATTCCCGAGAGTCCTCCAATATCCCAGTCAGGAGCATTTATGGCTATTTGATTAACCCTCTCATCCCAGTCGCTGATGGCAGAAATCTGATTGCCGGGCTTATAAATACCCTTGAACCAAAAGGGTATTCTTGATGCAGATATGCCACTGATCTCTCCTTCATAGTGGCCGTTAACTTCCTTTAATCCGGTACTGCTTCCAAGCATGAGGATCTCTTTCTCAAAAAATGAGGAAGGCATATCAAACTCAGCTATGCTCAATAACTGCAATATCCCTGCATTCCTGATCGAAGTCAGCATCTCATTTGTAACCGGAATATATTTGGTGTTGCTTGTGGTGCCACTGCTAAGCGCAAAATATTCCGGACTTCCCGGCCATGTAACATCCGGTTCACCCCTATAAACATCCTTCCACCACTTATTATAAATTTTATCATAATCATGAAAAGGTACTATAGATGAGAATGCCTTCCTTGGATCATTCAGGTCAAGCATATCTTTAAACCTGTATGTTACACCAAAAGAGGTCTTCTTCGCTTTGTCGAGCAAATCAATCAGCTCTTTTTTCTGGGCTGAAACGGGGTCCGGATTAGTAATGATGTTATGGGACAACTCAATTGCACCTTTTATTATTTCTCCAATAATTGCCATATAAATTCCAGTAATTAAAAAATAAAAGTGTACTGATGTAAATTTACTAAAATTACAATCAACCTTAATCAATAAAATGGTTTCATTTATTTCATTATTATGAAACAGATTGATAACCAATTATAAAACAAACACCTGTTGAATTTGTTTATGGTGGCGGGATTATGGGAGGCAAAATTACTGAGAGTTCCTTTCTGGTTGAAAGAAGCTTGAGACGGAGAAAATTTAAAATTACTTAAAGCCCTTCAATTGTTTGATTATTACCGATAGTAACTGATCCTGTTTCATTGGTTTGCTAATATAGTCGTCAAACCCTTCCTTAAGCACCTTTACCTTATCATCATTGGATGCATATGCCGTCTGTGCAATAATCCTCAAGTCAGGTTTTTGCTCCCTTATCTTCTTTGCGGCCATATAACCATTTATGTCCGGCAGGCGTATATCCATTAATACAAGGTCAACTTCCCTGCTTAAGGCTTTGTCAACAGCTTCCATCCCATTTACAGCTTCCAGTATTGTAAAACCTGCACCTGAAAGCACCTCTTTCAGGTACTCTAAATTGAAGATATCGTCTTCAACAATCAGTATGGTCTTGTTATCTGATTCATATTTATAATCTATTTCATTAATCACCGTCTCTTCCGGTTTGTATCCCGGCTTTTGCCAGGGTATTGTAAATGTAAAGGTACTTCCTTTATTCGGCTCAGATTCAAGGAATATTTCTCCTCCGAGCAAATAGAGCATTCCTTTTACAATAGATAACCCGAGTCCTGTACCATCACTATTATTTAAAGGCTCTTGCTTAAGTTGAACGAAGCGCTCAAAAATCACTTTATGCTTATCAGGCGGGATTCCGATGCCGGTATCAGATACAAAAAATACAAGATTTTTATTATCATCCATCTTACAACCACCTTCTATCATTCCTGTTTGCGTATATTTAAAGGCGTTGTTTATAAGATTAATAAATATCTGCTTTAGCTTGATCTTATCGGTAATGATGGTACCGGAGGCTAAGCCATTGGAATTCAATTTAAATTTGATATGCTGCTTCCCTATTCTTTTCTGGTATTCTTTAAAAAATGAAGCCAGCTCTGAACATAATTCAGCCGGATCAAACTCTTCCATATGAACTTCCAGCTGACCTGACTCAATTTGAGATATATCAAGAATTCCATTAATTATCTCCAGCAGATCATTACATCTCTTACCAATAATATGTGAAAATTTCTGAAGTTTCTCTTTATCGTTAAAATTCTGGACCAGCAGATTTGAAAAGCCCATTATTGCATTCATCGGTGTTCTTATCTCATGGCTCATGTTTTGCAGGAAGGCAGTTTTAAGCCGGTCACTCTCCTCGGCTTTCTTAATGGCTTCCCTTAATTCTGTTTCGGTTTTTTTAATTGCTGTTATATCCCTTATATTTACTACTACTGCATTGATCACAGGATTGTCAATAAAGTTCTGGGCTACAGCCTCATACCATATATACTGTTTATGCTTATGCTTATGCCGGTACTGAACCCTTACGGCTTCTCCCTTATGTTTCAGCATATATTCCCAGGCTTCCATGACATTGCCAAGGTCTTCAGGAAAAACAACGTTCTGTAACGGGCCTTTCAGTTCATCAAGGGTGTATCCGGTATCTCTTTCTGCTGCATCACTGATATAAAACTGATCACCTTTTTCATTAATTAAAACAAACGTATCATTAGAGTTTCCGATCATAAGCCGGAATTTTTCTTCACTATCTTCAGCCCTTTTCCTGGCAAGTATTAGTTCCTCGTTTATCTGGTTAAGCTCTTCATTTATTTGCAGGTATTCTTCATTTTGTGCTTCAATTTCCTCAGTTTTCTCCTGTAGATCGATCTCTGCCTTTCTACGGTCAGTAATGTTTTCACCAATGCTTGCAGTCCCCGTTATTTTCTGTTCAGCACTTCTCAATAATGTATTGTTCCAGGAAATAATCAGTCTCTTACCTGACTTTGTCAATATCTCGCTCTCGTAATACGTAGAAGAAGATTCTACTTTTATGATTTTCCCGAATATATTTCTGACTTCAGTTTTGATGTCTGGTGGTATAAACAGATCAAACCAGTTTTTACCCATTATTTCACCGGCAGAGTAGTTTGTTAATTCCAGCAGGCAATTATTGCAAAAAATGATGTTACCCTTTGCATCCAGCATAACTGAGAGAAGGTTTACATTGGCCATCAGATCTGAAAATCGACGCTCAGATTCTGCAAGATTTTCTTTTTCTAGAATGAGTTGATGGGTCCTTTCTGAAATCCTTTTTTCGAGAAGTTGTTTGTGTTGCTCATTTAAAAGTCTTTGCTTGCGCTCTTCAAGGATAATACCTGTCATAAATATAAAATTACTGAGGTATTCCTTATAAGGTGAGAACTTATCATAATTTTCAATGGTCAGCAACAGATCTCCCGAAAAAGTACTTCCTGAAGAGACCGGATAAATCAAACCTGATGATGTTTCCTCCTTACCATAGCCGTTTTCATAATAGTCGACGCGGGAAATGCCGGGTATATCTGCCAGTCCTTTACAAACAAAACTGAAAACCGATTCATTATCCGGCAAGTTATTAAGAATGCTCTGCATAACCAACAACTGACCTAATACCCTGGGGTCTAACTTCTCGATGTTCATCCGAATAATATATAAGTATTAATCATAAGTAAGTTACAATTGCTATTCACGTGGCCTCCACGGATGGATTACCCATGCTTTATTCATTTCTTTTGTGTGCCATTGTTCGTGGGAAATTCATACAATGAAAAGAAATTACTAATTACGTGTAAGATATTCTTCCGGCTGAATAAAAAAAGGATTATTGACAACTGAGCCCCGTACAATCATATACGGGTGCACCTTCAGGATATCGAGAATGGTGGCACCATCAAACAAACGGGCATCATACTGGCACACCGCAGAAATAGGGTAATCTCTTAAAAGCATGCTTACTTTAGATTCGTACTCAAGAAGCCGTGCCCCTCCCTCTATCTGGTTTATTTTGGGAGGCATTTCTCCAATAACCCTGGCTCCGGTATATCCAGCACTCTGACTGGATTGAAAAAAATCTTTAAGCAGATCCAACAGTCTTTCAGGATCGAATTTGTTTTCCTTAAAATACACCTCTGCTGTATTCATTAGGGAGAAATCCCCTGAACCCGAAACTTCAGTATATGCCAGATCGCTTTTTTCAAAACCCTCAGAAAGGGTCTCCCTGCTCTCTTTTTCTGAAAAGCAGATTGTTTTCTCTCCGTTTTGCAATCCACTTACTACATAATTGAAAAGGGCACCATGCCGCTCTTCATCACTGTTGAATATCTGACATATATGAACTCCGGGCTCGAATTGTTGATCAGTAAAACCGAGAGTAATTTTCCTGTTATTATTCATATTGATAATTTAAGCTTATTAATCAAAAAACAGTATGTTACATATGCTGGTCATGTAATTGTTACAAATAAATACCCCATGTTTATTAATTTATTTTGTGTGCCCTGGTTCGTGGAAGACAAATGAAAAAATCAGTTGGACAGACAGGTAGCACAAAAAAAACAATTACACCACTAAAGGTATAAAATTGTTCGGATTACAATATAAATTTTTCTTTTTTTGCACCTCCTGATAAACTAAATGGCAGGCCTGCCCCGATTCAGGCAAAGGTCAACAAGTTCATCAATAAGTGCAGTACCGGCACACATTACAGTGTCTGCACCACCCCAGTAAATTTTCACAGTACCATCATCCTCGGGAACTGCACCACAGGTAAACACTACGTTATGAACATATCCGGTTACCTCGTAAGGCATTTCCGGCTGCAGTATCCAGTCATCAGCTACCCCCAGTATCTTTGCAGGATCCTCAAGATCATGCAGTGCTACTCCTAAACGGTAAACACTACCATCCATTGTTGGAAATACGCCATGATAGATATTCAACCATCCTTTTTCGGTTCTAAATGGAGGAGCTCCCGGACCGATCTTCATTTCGTCCCAATGATACTGAACAGGTTTCATGATCACCTTTGAGTCTCCCCAGTACCTCAGGTCCGGTGAATAACTGATCCATACCGACCAGGGACTGATTTCAGAATGTGGCCTGTCAAGCCTGGCATATAGTCCGCCAAACTTTTCAGGAAATATTACAACATTGCGGTAATCAGCTTCCGTGATCATGCTGAACCTCTCAACTGATTCCCAGTCCGCTGTTTTAGCAAGGCCGATCCTTACGCCATGCCTTGAATAGGCTGAATAGGTTATCAGGAATTCACCGTCAATATATGTAATCCGGGGATCTTCAACTCCATACTCTTCATATTCTGCAAAAATCCCATTTCGCGATGGTTCCATGAAAGGTTTTTCATCAACAATGAAATTGAAACCATCGAAGCTTCGGGCTAGTCCGAGTATACTCCTGCCGTTATGCCGGTGTGAACGGAACAGCATCATATACTTACCATTGTATTTTACTACACCGGAGTTATGAACTGTAGCTACTTCATAAGGTACATCCTCTTTTGTAAGTATGGGATTTTTCTCAAACCGGGTTATAAATGCCATAATATTCTTTTTAGTTTCCAGGAGCTGCAAATTTTGTCGGAGAGTTATCTTTATCAGTATATCATTTTATGCATGAACTGTTCATGAAAAATTATCACTGTAAATACCCGTTAATTATTTTTTTTAATTTTTCCAACGGGAAGGGCTTTGATAAATACTCATCAAAACCGGCATCTATTGCCTTTTCCCTGTCACCCTGCAAGGCATGTGCGGTAAGTGCGACTACAGGCAGCTCCGGTCTGAGCTCCTTTATCTGCATTGTAGCTTCAAATCCACCCATTACAGGCATTTTTATATCCATCAGTACAAGATCTATACCTGTGTTACTTTTTACCATCTCAACAGCTTGCTGGCCGTTCCATGCATGCAGTATATTAAGGTCTGATCCTGACAACATCTCATGGATAAGAAAAAAATTGCTTTCCTCATCTTCTGCAACCAATAGTTTAAATTCTTTTCTGACTATTTTCTTTTCTGCTTTTTCCTGAGGAAATGCAGTCAGTGGTTTCCATGGTATAGTGAAATAAACTGTTGTGCCTTCACCCGGAACAGATTCAAGCCATAACACCCCTTTCAAAGTCTCTACAAAATGTCTTGATATCGGAAGTCCGAGTCCGATCCCCCCCCGCATTCTTGAAAGTTCCGTCTCAACCTGCCTGAAACGTTCAAAAACCGATGTGTGAAACATCGGATCAATACCTATGCCAGTATCTGAAACATAGAACTTGAGGAATTTATCCTCCAGTGTGCACCCGTATTCAACCTTTCCCTTGTCAGTAAATTTAATAGCATTATCAATAAGGTGGGTAAGTACACTTCTTACTTTACCCTCATCAGTCAAAACAACGGCGTTTCTTCCACTGGCATAACAAAAAGAGTGAAATTCTATAGCTTTCTCTTCTGCACCTTTTCTGAACTTTTCATATAACTGCCTGAATAATTGATCAATACTGGTTTCTACCTCAAATATCTCAGTCTGGCCTGTTTCAATAGTTGAAATATTTATTATATTCTCAATGATTTCAAGCAACTGATCACTGCTATCAGCGATTACTCCTGTCAGATATCTTATCCGGTCAGGGGTATGTCTGGTTTGGTTAAGTATTTCGGAAAATCCGACAATGGCATTCAGTGGAGTTCGTATTTCATGAGAAAGATTATTTAAAAATGCCGTTTTTAGCCTGTCACTTTGCTCGGCGTTTTGAAGTGCCTTCTGGAGATTTCGTTCATAAACCTTTCTTTCTGTGATATCCTGGATACCTCCAATAATATGAACAATATTTCCGGAGTTATCCCTTTCAGCCATACCTGTGAATCGGACCCACACCCTGCTTCCATATCCGGTAATTATTTCAACCTCTTCATCAAAAGAAAGCCCTTCGCTTTGGCATTTGGAATAAACTTCAGCTATCCTGGAATGGTATTCAGGAGCAAAGTATTTAAGAGCCTCCTCTGGTGAGGGAGAATATCCAGGCGGAAGCTGGTGTATTTCAGAGACCTGTTCAGACCAGGTTACTTTTTTTTCTTTAACATCAACCATCCACCCACCTATCTGAGAAAGGTTTCCTGCCATGCGTAAAAGAAATTCATTCTTTTTTAATAATTCCTCCATCCTCTTCCTTTCTGAAATACTCCTTGCAACTACCTGGATAGCAGATTCATTTTTAAAAATGAAGCATGTTGCTGCAACCTCAACATCTATAATTGAACCATCGAGTCTTACAACTTTTACCTCGGCAAGTGACACCCTTCCACCGCTTAACAATTTTCCAACTCTCTCATTAATCAATTTGTGAAAGTCTATATGAAAAAAATCCAAAGGAGACTTTCCCAGTACCTGTTCCTGATTTTCGGCCCCAAATAATTCAATGGCAGCCGGATTCAAATATACTATCTTGTTATGTTGATTTATAAAAATCGCGTCTTTGGTAATTTCAATAAGTGACCGGTACTGATTTTCACTTTCCCGGAGTCGTTTCTCAATATTCTTTTGACGGGTTATATTATCAACCATAGAGATTATTGATGTCACTTTTCCATCAATATCAGGTATTGCAGAATTATACCAGATACAGTTGAGAATATCTCCCTGTTTGTTGTAATTTCTGTTAGAGCATTTGTTCTTGATATATGATCCTGCCAGAATTTTCTGCATTGAACTCTCAATTCCGGATATGTCATCTTCATGAAAAAATCTCCAGTCGGCCGGCGACTTATCTAAAACCTCCCCTGCCTTCCATCCGAACAGTTCTTCGGCCTGCTTGGTCCACCTGATAACCCTTAGCAAATCGTCCCATTCAATCAGGGCAAGCGGAGAGTTTTCAACATTGTAATAAAGATGGCGGTGAGCCAGCAAGGCTTTATTAACGGCTTTTGTCCTGCTTTGGTCTATAAGGCTTATTGAACTCATAAACCTCCAGGCAAGCAGTATAAACATCATTATAAACAAAACAGCTATCAGATTAATATTTCCGCTGATATCCAGTATTTCGTTTCGTTCCAAAATAACCAGAAACCAGATAAAAATTATCGGCAGAAAAACTGAAAGAGGTAATAATCGCCGGGCTAAATAACCCCCGACACTGTTGGTTGTAATAATTGAGATCAGTCCTCTTTCGGGAAAAATAAAGAGTAGTGAGGCGCTGGTTACAAACAGCAGGATTGCAGTCTGGAGAGTCATTCTGGTAAATAAAAGTGAACCAAACAACTCTGGTACTGCATAAATATACCCCAGTAAGGGTAAAAAACTTGAAAGTACAAGTGTCAAAGACAATAACTGTGAAATTAATAAAGCCCTGTATTTGAAAATATTAAGAAATAAGGCAATCCCAATAATAACAAAAGTCAAAGATGTATTCATAGACATCCTTCCGGGAAATTCACCAGAAATTTTCAGATCGGCAACAAACAACTCATCAAGGCCCAAATCAATTAAAAAAACATATTGAATGAAAGTAACCAGTCCGATAAGAAATACTGTAACCGCCAGAAATACAGAGGTAATCCGGAACCAGGCAAACACTTTAACTTTGTGCAGTAACAGTATGGCTGTGGCCGAAAAAAGAAAGCATAGTGCAGCATTAAACCTCATGAAATCATATCGTGCATACAGATCTGCAAGCAATTGCAGATCAATTGCCCACCCGGCCAGTATCATAAAAGATACAGCCATTACCAGTATGGCAGCATAAAGGGACACCCTCTTCAGAACAGACACCAGATTTTTGTCTTGCGATGAACGCATTATTGATCTGTTTAAAACTTGATTTTTTGCTGAGAATATTGATTCATTAAAGTCAATGACCGAAAAAATGCCGGATAAGATTTATTTCCGGTGTTACAGGGAAATTAACTAAAAAGCAGAAATGACCTGGCATGATCTATCTCCTCCTGCAAAATGGTATGAATTCTGCCGGGGAATACATCAAGTTTAACGTCCCCTCCCATTTCAGTCAGCAGTTTTTGGGTATCAAATGACCGGCTTTGGGGAATATGGGGATCATTATCACCATTGCTGATATAGATTCTTGTACCCTTGAATTCACCATTGTATTTAAGCCTGTCAATTTCTTCACCAATAAGGCCACCTGTAAATGCAGCAACTCCCCCATATTTAGTTGCAAATCGCGCTGCTACTTCCAGCGAAAGACATGCTCCCTGTGAAAACCCCATTAAATAGATTTTCTCATGAGAAATATTCTCCGATATTTTATCGATCAACCTTTTCACAAGATCAACGGCACTGCCCAGCCATGGTTCATTCTGGCTGGCAGGGACCATGAAACTGTACGGATACCACTGGTAATTTGTAGCCTGAGGAGCAGCCACATACCAGCTTTCATCTGTAAAATGGTCAGCCAGGGTGAGAATATTTTCAGCTGTTGCCCCTCTTCCGTGAAGAAGAATTAATGCCTTTTCAGCCTTTGCAAGACTGTTTTCTGTTTCAGTAATATCATACCTATGCATCAGTCCATGAATTTTTCAGTTTCCAAAGAAATTCTCCCCAGCCTTAGTTCAATTTCTGAACGATCATCTTCATACCACGGCGGTAGTTTTAAATCCTCGCCAAGGCTATCTTTATCTTCATCGACAGTCATACCGGGTGGCAGGGTGGCAACTTCAAACAACACGCCACCAGGTTCACGAAAATAGATTGACTGGAAATATTGTCTGTCTATTACAGGTGTCACCTGAAGTCCTGCATCGGTAAGCCGCCTCCTGATCCTGAGTTGCGAATCCTTACTCTCAGTGGCAAATGCAACATGGTGAATTGTGCCACCTCCCCCGGCTCCCTTAGTTCCTGTCGGCTGACTTACAATATCGACTATTGATCCTGAGGCTCCTTTCCCGCCAGAATTCCACCGCGGAGAAAACCTGTAGCGGCCTTTACTTTCTAATACCAGCTCATGATCCATGCTTTCAGTAAGAAGCATAGAGGTACTCTCGTGGTTTTGTATGCTCAGTGTTACTCCAAAGAAGCCTTTAATAGCAAATTCGGGTTTTAAAATGCCATATTTAAATTCCTTCCGGGAATCAATTTTATTGGCAACTAACTCAATTCCAAGCCCATCGTCATCTTCAATGTAAATGAATTCTTCATTTCCGAACCGTTGTTCAGGTTTTGTATAAATAATGTCAAACTTATCAAGTCTTTTCATCCAGTACCCCAGTGAATTTTCAGGAATAGAAAAGGAAGTTGTAATTACCTGTCCGCTACCTTTCCGTCCTGATGCAATTCCCGGATAAGGGAAGAAAGTCATCAATGCTCCGGGAGACCCCTCATAATCACCATAGTAAAGATGATATACATCTGGTGAATCGAAGTTGATAGTTTTCTTGACAAGTCTGAGACCAAGAATCCCTGCATAAAAATCCAGGTTTTTCCGGGCATCGGAAGATAGTGCAGTAACGTGATGAAGTCCTGATATTAACTTTCCTGTCATATCTTAATTAAAATAGATTTGCGGATCTGTTTTTTTATATTGCGCGTTTTGTGTCCTTTTCCAACGATGTCCTCAACCAAAATCACATCCCCTCCCTTAAATATTCTCGATTCACCAAGACTGGAGGTAATTTCAATTTCACCGTCAAGCAGAATTATAAATTGTCGATCAGGCGCATTATGCATGTTCCAGTCATATCCGGCATCATTACTTCTGAATATTACTTCCCTCACATTCCATGAGTCAGATAAATGCCCGATCGGACCTTTATCGGTTAATTCAACACTTACCTCCTCAAAACGACTTTCACCCTGTTCGTCGGCAAAAAGCCTTGTATACACAAAAACAGCCATTGTATAATTTGTAGTTCTTTCTTAATATTCAAAAGATTACAACTATATAATGAATTTCGGACTAATTTGTTCAAATTGAAGAATTATTCAATACATGCAAAAGAGATATCCTGACGGAAATATATTTCCCATCAAATCTACCCTATTGTTGATCGATTTGCTACAACTTAGCTTTTAATTGCAATTTGCTGGAAAATAATTAAACCCATCTTAACATTACAGGGGTAATATGACGTGCGGTTGATGGCAGTGCTTTTGGTATGTCACGTAAAACTATTAGCGTATACCCTTTCTTTAGTTTTGATCGTATTAGTTTTATCATAGAAGGAGAGTATTGGTTGATAAATTAGTATAACTGACAATCATTTAATGGCTGTTATGAGAATACCGAGTTGTTTGGTTTACCACTTCCCCCCGGTAATATCTTCTAAAATAAATTTAATCGCAAACTATATACATGATATTCATCAATATAAGCATATATTAAGGCTATTAAACCGTGAGACAAAATAATCTTTAAAATTTTGATAGCACCAATGCCAGATAATTTATACTGATTTTAATTTTAAAAGTTTTAAAATATGATAATTATTTGATTATTAGAAGAATGATAGTTCTAAAGAATTCGTAAAATTGATGCCAGACAGTAACCCGTGTTATATATAGATTGACTTTCAAAGCGGTTTTGGGTAATTTTGAATTTTAAATCTTAATTCTTAATTCTATAGAAATCAAGTTATGATCAAATTAAAGAACAATTCGTTTTTCAATATTTTAATTTCTTTATTAGTATTGACCGGCATGCTGGCTTCTCAACGGGCTGTTGCTCAATTACCAGATATGCCACAACAACAAGTTGAGTATTCTGATAGTGAGCTCCTCGCTTTTGTTAATGCTGCAAATAAAGTTTTACCAATTCAGCAGGAAAGCCAGATGAAGATGATCGGAGAGATTGAGGAGGAAAACCTTACAATCGATCAGTTTAACGATATGATGAAATCATTTAGCAACGGTGAGGACATTAACGCACCTGCAGAAGAGATCGAGTCATTCAATAATGCTCTTGAAGGTATTCAGAATATACAAATTGAGTATAATGAAATAATTGTTGAAACAATTACCACGGAAGGAATAGAACCGGCAAAATTTGAAGAAATAATGACAAATTATCAACAAGATCCACAGCTCCAATCAAGGGTCAATGAAATTCTTGAAAAGCTTGACGAATAACAATTAACTCCCTTTGTATGGGAACCAATTAACAGTTTCTCAGAACATCTGGTAAAGCAGCCATGCAAAAACCAGTCCGCTAACGGCTATAATGGTTTCCATTACTGTCCATGTTTGCAGTGTCTGTTTCTCGTCCATGCCAAGATATTTACCGACCAGCCAGAACCCGCTGTCATTTACATGTGAGAGAATAGTTGCTCCGGCAGCAATGGCAATAACAACAAGAGCTTCCTGTGGCTGGGAAAGTGAGAAAACCGGCAATATCGGACTGATAATTCCGGCGGCAGTTATCATTGCAACTGTTGCCGAACCCTGGGTAACCCTTACAATAGCGGCAATCATCCAGCCGAGGACAAGCGGATTAATACTTCCGGAGGCAACAGCGACAGCCAGGCTATCGCCAATTCCGCTGTCTATAAGTATTTGCTTCAGAACTCCTCCTGCTCCGGTAACGAGAATTATAATACCAGCGGGACCGAGAGATGCATTGCTTATTTCCTGAAGTTTTTTCTTTGACGTACCCCTTTTTATACCAAGGAAGTACATAGCCAGGAATGTAGCTATTATGAGAGCCGAAAAAGGATGGCCTACAAATATTAGGAAACCGGTAATGAAATTATCAGGCAGGGACCCGGTGTTGACAAGGGCTGTTGTTATGGTATTAAAAAGGATAAGTACAAGGGGGGTACCTATTATCACAGCTACCAGTCTGAAAGCAGGATAATCCTTTGGCCTGTCGTTGTCAGCCAGTGATGCAAACATCTCAGCAGGGGGGGAGATTTTCACTCTCTTGCTGATATAGCTCCCAAAAACCGGTCCGGCCAGTATTACCACCGGTATGCCTACTGCAAACCCCAGTATAATTACCCATCCGAGGCTGGCTCCCAGAATTTCTGACACAGCTACCGGCCCCGGAGTCGGTGGTATGAAACTATGGGTTGCGGCAAGTCCCGCCAGTAAAGGTATCCCGTAGAAAAGCAGGGACTTCTTTGTTTTCCTCGAAAGAGCATAAAGTATTGGTACAAGGATTATAAATGCTACATCCAGAAATACCGGGATAGCAATAATAAATCCGGTAATGCTGAGTGCCCATGGTGCCTTTTCTTCACCAAATTTATTGATCATGAACAAGGCAAGTGCTTCGGCTCCACCTGAATACTCAAGTATTTTCCCGAATATTGCACCAAGTCCGACAACAACGGCTATGAACCCAAGAGTACCTCCCATTCCCTCCTGTATGCTTGCAAGGATTGATGCAGGGGCCATTCCCGCTGAATAGCCGGTAATAATGCTTACCAACAGCAATGAAATAAAAGCATGTAACTTTAATTTAAGCACCAGGAATAAAAGAGATGCAACAGCAGTAACAAGAATTAAAACAATAATCAACGGGTCCATAAGCCTATTATTTAAGTTTCATTTTGCACTTTTTCATTATATTCCCTCCCAAAACGGG
Organism: uncultured Bacteroidales bacterium; assembly: GCA_964421595.1. GTDB lineage: Bacteria > Bacteroidota > Bacteroidia > Bacteroidales > PUMT01 > PXAP01. The sequence goes on from CAYQXY010000010.1 coordinate 111,387, forward strand.
CAGCAATAATGCTCAGTATAAAAATCTGAAATGCATGGTACAGCATCAGCGGTAAAAGTATTAATCCGGCTGCGTGAAAGCCGGCAAAAAGCACACTCGAAAAAACTGTACCGTGTACAAGTGATTTTTGTGAAGCACAAAACAGGGCCGTTATTTTGTCCTCCCTGCTGAATTTCAATATACCTGACATTCCGCGAACAATGCCAAAAAGAATAAAGAATAACACGGCAACTATTATGGCAAGAATTAACAGATCTGTAATATTCAGAGAATCGAAAACTCCATCAATAAAAGATTTCGCAAAGCTTTTGTATACGATAAGCAAAATGACAGATTTGTCAAACATTCCAAGCCATCTGCTGTATTTTAAAGCAAAACTCTGTAATCTGCTTCGCATGATCAAACCTATTATTACCGGGAAAAGAATTCCAAGGAATAATCTTAAATATATAGTGGTAAAATCAAATCCTTCACCTGCTTGTTGTATAAAAATACCCATCAGGAGGGGGGTAACAATTATCCCGATAATTCCTGAAATACTGGCATTGAATATTGCCGCAGGAATATTTCCTTTACCGATAGATACCATGATAACTGAGGAAGAAACTGTAGATGGGACGGCTGCCATGAAAAAAAGTCCGAGCCAGAGTATCTCCTGCTCTTCATTTTGAATAAATGGGTAAAAGATCATTACAATCAGGGGGAACATTAGAAAGGTGGAGGCCTGTACAAGAATATGGAGCCTCCAGTTTTTTATCCCCATAAGGATTTTTTCTGTGCTCAGGCGGAGCCCGTAAAAAAAGAATATCAGGAAAATTCCAATAGTGCTGACATGACCAAGAATAACACTGCCATAACCGCTTGCTGGTTGAGGAAAAATCCAGGCTAATATTACTCCAGCGATTAATGCTAATACAAATTTATCTAATTTCACCGGCATTACACTTTGTTAAATCTGCGCTCCCGGCTGTTTAGCAGGGACTGCAGACAAAATTAGCAGGAAGGCAGATGATTTGTGGGATATCTGAATTTTCGGGCAAATCAGGTCTGCACAACTATTAAGTACGGCAAATATAAATTATTTGGATAATAAACCATTGCCTTATCTCCTGCTGCCGGAAAAACTTATTCATTTTATTAAGTCCGCCAGTGAACTATATTAAAGGCCTGCCGGTTGGCAGCAGATCTTTATAAATGTCAAGATCATTTTTGCTAAAAAGAACTATCCTGATCAGTTTGATTATGTGAAGTTCAGGAATGATCTCCATAATAGTCCTTACCGCAATCTTTGAGGCTTCTTCAATGGGGTATCCAAATGCCCCTGTTGAAATAGAGGGAAATGCTATTGATACGATATCATTCTCCTCTGCCAGCATAAGAGCATTTCGGTAGCAATTTGCCAGGAGAATATTTTCAGGCTTGTCAATCCCGTAAACAGGACCCAGGCAATGAATGACATACTGGTTTGGCAGCTTGTGTGCCCTCGTTATAACTGCCTCTCCGGGTCTGACAGGGGCAAGTGCCCGGCAATCCTCTTCCAGTCCGGGTCCGGCAGCATCATGAATGGCACCGGCAACTCCGCCACCGGTCCTAAGACGGGCGTTAGCAGCATTAACAATGGCTGCTATATCAGGTTGTGCCGCAATATTGCCCTGAATGCACTGGATTTCAACTCCAGAAACTGCTTTTTCCATAGTTATTGTTTTGTTATTAATACTGCCCATTGCCCATCAGAAGGAGCATTGAGCTCATAGCTGTTTCCTCCTGTGATTACTGTTGACCTTCCCCATTCAGAAGATGCTATATCAAGCCAGCGTAAATTAAATACTCCTGATGCACCGGTCATATCAAGGGTTACACTTCCCCCATCTGTAAAATAAACGGCATCTTGCCTTCCTGGCTGTGCCAGACAATAGGCCTCATCTTCGTTACGATTGCCCAGAAGATCATTCCTGGGCTCACATTCAAAAAAATTAAAATAATCAGTAAACGTCCTGGCACTAAGTATCCACTGCCGGGAATCTTCATTTAGCCCTATCCCGTAACCGGTCGCAATGGATCCTTCACGATGGAACCTGACGGCTGCAACTCCTGAAAATATTGCCCTCCACATCCTTTTTTTACCCTCTTCAACCCCATTTTCATAAAGTACTCCTCCATAAATTTTAACATTGTTTATTGGTTTGGGACTTGTTTGTATACTTTCTCTTAGTTCTATAATATTATCATAATGTTCCTGACCATAGTTATGGTTGTTTTGGGAAAAATCAAAAAATGTGTAAATATTATTATGTAAAACACTTTGCTGCTCACTTGAAGCCGGATCAGGATTGTTTCTCATATTGGATACAAATATTGCCTTTCCGGCTTCTGCAGCCTGGTTTTGTAAAAAGCTTATCCAGTATTCACCAAATTCCATTGGTTGATCAGATTCATTTTCTATAACATAAAGCACATTATCATACATCAGTGAAATGGACAATAACCTCTCCACATAGTTTTGTAATGTAGTCAATACAATTGGCTGAGGTGATTTAGTATTCATTGCTAATGTGGGTACTGAAAAATACAGCTCATTTTCATCGCTCATACCGGCTAATTCTCCGCCTCTCAATCCTGAAGTTACCTCGGTGTAATTTATGTTCCTGTCAGGGTTCCATGGGTGAACCTCCCATCCTGTATTCTGCAAACCACGGAATTCTGCATTTCCCTGTTTACTTTCTGCCTGATGTAAATCAAAACGGTCAAATAATTCAATTTGAACAATTATATCACGTTCGGCGCACATTGATAAAAAGTTGGCAAAATTTTTCCAGTATTCATCATTCCACTGACCCAGGTCGTATATGTCAGCGGTGGTATTGATACCGGGTTCTCCCTGTATCTTAACATAAGGGAATAAATTTCCCGGATTCCGGCTGCTCATCGTATTTCTTACATAATTCCCGCCTGCAGCAACCAATTTGTCAAGATGTTCTTCAAGACTATCAGCATCATCATCATAATAATTATTAGGGTACTGAAAAAGATTATCTTCAGCAGATCCTCCGATCAGCAAAACAGGCTTCCCTTTATACTCCCAGTACCATGGGTTTTCACTGTAAATTTTTATTCCGTTGACTTGCTGTGAATTTCTTCCGGTATTACCGCAGCTATTAAATATTATAACAATGGCAGTCAGTAATAACCCGGATAATAATAGTCTTACCTTCATATTCTTTTTTTGTACTTCTTAAGTTTTAGTCAATTTAACGCAATTCCATATCTTCTGATACTGGATTTATGTTGATATTTTAATATCCCCCGGTAGAACAAATTAAATTCGATTTTGTCTATTTTTTAACAGTTTTATTTTAGAATTTATTTTATTTAGATTTGTTATCATTACAGGATCAGACACTCCTGTTAAACTTGTCAACCACAGAAAATATGCACAATTGGCATAATTATCCGGATCCTGTCAATACAGCTGAATGCAATTAAAAATTTTATACTTAAACTGATGAAGGCACTGGTACTTGAAAATTATATGCAATTAAAATATAAAGATGTTCCCGATCCGGTAATTGGTGATGATGAAGTTCTGATCGAAGTAAAGGCAGCGGGGATATGCGGAAGCGATGTCCATGGAATGGACGGCAGTACCGGAAGAAGGATCCCTCCGGTTATCATGGGTCATGAAGCAAGCGGTGTAATTGTAGAAATCGGGAAAAACGTCAACGGCTGGTCTTCAGGCAACCGGGTAACATTTGATTCTACAATATATCCTCTTGATGACTGGTTTACCCGAAAAGGGCTGTATAACCTTAGTGATGGAAGAATGGTACTGGGGGTTTCCGCACAGGAATTCAGGCGTGATGGTGCATATGCCGAGTTTGTTGCAGTGCCACAGCATATTTTATATAAGATACCTGAAAGTGTAAGTTTTACGAGGGCAGCAATGGTAGAGCCTGCGGCTGTGGCACTGCATGCTGTAAACCTTGCTTCGGTTTCTGTTAACGACTCTGCCGTGGTTGTTGGTTCAGGAATGATAGGGTTGTTTATTGTCCAGATGCTTAAACTATCCGGATGTACCCGGATAATCGCAGTAGATATTTCAGATGATAAACTTCAGCTTGCAAAAGATCTTGGTGCAACCCACCTTATTAACAGCAGTACCTCAAATAATGGGTTAACTGAAATAACGGATATTACAGGTGGCAGAGGTGCAGACATTTCTTTTGAAGTTGTGGGAATAAGTGACACAGTCAATTTTGCTGCAGACTCTCTGAGAAAGGGTGGCACCCTTACTCTGGTTGGCAATTTGTCATCAGAAATAAATATGCCACTCCAGAAAGTTGTTACACGACAGCTAAGATTACAGGGTTCATGCGCAATAAACGGAGAATACCAGGCGGTGCTTGATCTTATGGATCGCGGACTGGTTAATACCGGTATCATACTGAGTGCAGAGGCACCTTTATCTGAAGGTGCTCAATGGTTTAAAAGGTTGTACGAAAAGGAAAAAGGCCTGAATAAGGTAGTGCTGTTACCCGGAACTTAAAAGATACCATTTATACAGATGATGAAAAATTTACAACTCTGGAAATTTATTAACCCCGGCTTCTTTAATCAGAATAAAAATACATGAACACTAAATTACGAACCGGGATCTCAGGTTGCGGTAAAGTGGCTCACCTGCATGCAAGGGCTCTGAAGAATGCTTACAATTCTGATTTCATGGCAGTTTCAAGTCGATCGGCCGACAAGGGCAGGGAATTCGGGATGAAGTACGGGGTAAAATCCTACACTTCCGTAAAGGAGATGGTAGAAAAAGAGAAACTGGATGTTGTTGTAATCTGCACCCCTCATCCCAATCATAAAATACCGGCCATTGAATCGCTGAAAGCAGGTGCCAACGTGCTTGTTGAAAAACCTCTGGCGTCAACCCTACAGGATTGTGACGAGATGATTCTTGCCGCCCGGGAAGCCGGAAAGACCCTTGGAGTAGTAAGCCAGAGAAGATTCTATGCTCCCTGCATCAGAATGCAAAATGCTATCGAAAAAGGACTGATAGGCCGCCCTGCACTTGGAACTGTTCAGATGCTTGGGTGGAGGGATAATGCATACTATTCAAGCGATCCCTGGCGTGGTTCATGGGAGCATGAGGGTGGTGGCGTACTTGTAAATCAGGCCCCTCACCAGCTGGATCTCCTGCAATGGTTCATGGGTGGCGGGATAGAGGAGCTTTTCGGCGTGTGGAGCAACATAAACCATCCTTACATTAAGGTAGAGGATACTGCGCTGGCAATAGTTAAATTCAGAAATGGCGGACTTGGAAATATCATTGTAAGCAATTCCCAAAAGCCCGGTATTTATGGTAAGGTGCATATTCATGGCAGCAACGGAGCCTCGGTGGGTGTACAGACAGATGGCGGAGCCATGTTTATTGCCGGTATGTCAGGTATACTTGAGCCTCCTGTAAATGATCTGTGGACTGTTCCCGGCGAGGAACAAAAGCTTGAGGGATGGGTAAAAGATGACACTTTAGCTTTCAATAGTGTAGATGCCACTGAATATTATATCAGGCTGCAGAACGAAGATTTTATTCAATCTGTAATTGATGGAAGAAAACCAGCGGTGACCGGTGAAGACGGAAGGAAGACCGTTGAATTATTTACTGCGATATACAGGTCACAGAGGGATAATTGTACCGTCAGATGGCCCATAATGCCTGAAACAGAGAGAAATGATATGGACGGCAGAATTTAGCATATAAAAAATTTTAAGTATTTAAATTTAACATTAATTCTAAAAATTACTCATATGAAAAAAGTTTTGTTCTTTACGGCTGTGTTGATGTTTTTATATTCCTGTGAAAATCAACAATCAGAGAGACTTCTTCGTCATGTAGTTCTGTTCAGTTTCCAGGAGACAGCAACTCCTGAAGAGATAAGGGCTGTTGAAGAGGCATTTGCGGCCCTGCCTGGCAAGATAAGCGAGATACATGATTTCGAGTGGGGAACAGATGTCAGCGTTGAAAACATTTCCAGAGGTTATACACACTGTTTTCTTGTAACTTTCAAGTCAGAGGCTGACCGCGATGCCTATCTCCCTCACCCTGATCACCGCGAATTCGGAAAAGTACTCTCGCCAATTCTTCAAAATGTGATTGTAGTCGATTACTGGACCAATTGATTTGTCAGTATTGATAAACAGGTTGTACCGAGATGGAATTAAATTTTAAATGCAGGGTAATCAGCATTTGATGCGGTTTTCCCTGCAAATTCTTTTTATTGTCCATTTCCCTGTAATTGCAGCCGCCGGCAATCCGCCCGGAGACATAAACCATTGTCCTGCCATATAAAGATTTTTCAGCCCTTCAACTTTTCCCGAATGCCTGAGGGGCTGACTGCCGGGTGTATTGCCGAATGATATCCATGATCCTTTGTAGGCACCAAAGCTCTGCTCATAGGTAATTGGGGTGACAATATCAAGAACGCCCAGTTTTCCCGTTAATTCAGGAAAACGCAACTCAATCTGTTTAATGATGTCTGTACCAAGCCTTGCTTTCTCATTATTATAGACATCTTTGTCCTGGTAAGTATATTTCCACCATTCATAGTCAGCATTCATCAGGACGACAATGACAGATTTACCTTCCGGGGAAAATGACGGCTCATGACAGAAATGCTTCAATGTCAGAATATCCAGTGTCCCGTTCTCAAACTTCAGTCCCCGAGGCTTAAACACAATACTTCTTGGCATCGATGAGATATCTGCATCTACCGAAAATGAAGCAAGTACAGAAGTTTGCAAGGGATAGGTCTCACTGTCTTCATATCTCTTTCTGAACATCGGATCAATAATCTCTCCTTTCAGAAGTTTGGTGAATACAATATCAGGATCGCATGCTGTGATCACAAAATCAGCCAGATCTGTTGTACCGTCCTGTCTTACTACACCTGTTACAGTATCACCGGTAATCAGTATTTCCCTTATTTCATTGGCTGCAACTATTGTACCACCGAGCTCACGGTAATTCTTTTCAAGACGTTCAGCCATACCTCTTGATCCACCTCTGGGTATGCCGGCATTATCACTTAAAAAAGCAGCCAGGGTAAAAAACAGGTTATGGGTGCTGTACTTTTCCGGAACTACCTGTTCAAGTGCCGTTCTTATTAGCGGACTTTTAAATCTTTTCAGGTAATCAGCCAATGGCAGCTGACTGTATTTTCTGATTTTACCAAAAACCTTTCTATTTCTCAGAATGAAGCCCGTCATCTCAAATATATTCATCAGATCCACCGGCTTATCAACTGATGGCTCAAAGTTTTCAAATACTTCAATGCATTCCATCAACTCTTCAATAGGGTCTCTATCATCAGGAGAAACCTCAAGCAGTTGATTTTTAAGCTTTTCCTTGTCTCTCCAGATATTCAGGCTCCCCGTCTCATGCATTACAGTGGCAAAACTCTCAGGCTGGTAAATATTTGTCCCGTTAAGAGCGCCGATCTCATTCCACAGCCTGTTCATGCCTCTCCCCTCCTTGGTACCTACAAGCCAATGGATACAACCATCTATATGAAATCCGTCTTTGTCCCATCCACTGCACTCTCCGCCTGTGAAGGAATTCTTTTCATATATAATTGATCTGAAACCTGATTTTTGTGCAAATATACCGGCAGTTAATCCAGCTACTCCTCCGCCTATAATAATAATTCTTTTTTTAGTGTTCATCTTTTAATCAACCTTAAAATACATTTATTAATTCGGTAGTCATTACCTGGTGCTTCACGGTTCTGTTCAAATTCGATTTAAATATAACAGGTTTTTCTAAACTGTTTAGTATTTTTGCTGACCATTATCTCGACCCAAATTTATAAGAATTTATTTTATCCGAAAACAAACACAACCGGATGAAAAAAGTCTGCAGGACTCCCCAAAAGTGATTAATATTGGTGATCCATCCGTGGCGCCCTGGGGAAATACAAGGTAACTTACTTATAATAAATACAATAACAACTCATTATTCCAATGAAAATCAAATTGTTCATTACTATTCCCTTTTTGATATGGACATCATCAACAGGCTGCAATGTTGACAATTCAGAAAGCAAAAGCGCGGTTGATTATGTTGACCCGATGATAGGTACAGGCTTTCATGGTCATACATACCCCGGCGCAGTTGTACCTTTTGGCCGGGTGCAACTGAGTCCGGATACCAGACTGGAAGGATGGGATGCTTCGAGCGGATATCATTATTCTGACAGCACCATATACGGATTCAGCCATACACATCTTAGCGGAACCGGGATTGG
>CAYQXY010000011.1:0-118037 GCA_964421595.1 uncultured Bacteroidales bacterium
CAAGTGAGATTACAGGGAAGGGTGAAATTATGAATCGCTCAATTTAGGTTAAATTAGTAAGGGATATTGCAGGTTATAAAAAGAAAGGAGATATTTAATATTTAATTATCTAATTCAGGGCACAATGAACCAAAGATCAATATCCCGCCGCAATTTTATCAGATTGTCGGCAACCGGAGCCGGATGTATGTTCATGGCAGGCTGTTACAATCTGCCAAAGTCATCCCGTTTCATCCTTACCTATGAAGAAGCAAATATTCTTGATGCCTTGGCTGATCAGATCATCCCTCCCGATGAATTTGCAGGCGGGCGTGATGCAGGCGTGACAAACTTCATTGACAAACAGCTGGCAGGCTTTTACAACGAACATACAGAAATGTACAGGTCATGCCTGAAGGGTCTTGACACGACTGCAAGAGAAGTTTTTGGCAAGGGGTTTACCGAGCTGGAATTCAATACCCAATTTGAATACCTTACCGACATTGAAAGTGGTAAATTTAATTCGGCCGACTGGAACGGGAACACACCGTCATCTTTTTTCAATACTCTCCGGAACCACTGCTTGCAAGGGTATTATGGCAGTCCCCGTCATGGCGGAAATAAAGACCACGTCAGTTATCGTATGATGAAACTGGATTATCCATTCCTGGTCGGAAGAAATCACCATTTACAGTAACAGCATATATTGATGCATCATGGACTTTTGATAATTTAAAAATTGCCTGATTTCAGGTTCAACAATAATAAAAATGGCAAATAAACATGTAAACGCGGTAGTCGTGGGTTCAGGTGCCGGAGGAGGTGTCGTGGCTAAAGAACTTGCTGTGGCAGGACTGTCTGTGGTGATTTTTGAGAGAGGCGACTGGGCCAGGTATGATGAACATAATAACGATGAACTTACTTCAAACCGCACATTCCCACTGGGCTGCTATTTTGGCCCTGACAACGCAAGATACTGGCGGGTAGCCGTTGACCAGCAGGGAAATGAGAGGATAGTTTATCCCAATGACTGGTCCTACCAGAATAATGCGGCCTGTGTGGGTTCCGGAACCGTTACATACGGTGCCATGGCCTGGAGGTTCATGGAAGAATGCTTCAAATTCAAATCTACCTATGGACATGTTGAGGGTTCGAGTATCGCCGACTGGCCAATCACTTATGATGACCTTGAGCCATTTTATGAAAAAGCCGAGTGGGAGATCGGTGTTGCAGGTGATGATTACCAGAACCCGTTTGCTCCCCGGCGCAAAAAGGCTCATCCGATGCCACCTTTCAGGCATAACCGGGAAGCCGCTATGCTTGAAGCTGCAGCCCGTAAGGCCGGATTTCACCCCTTCCCTATTCCCATGCTTAGAAATTCGGTTCCTTATGGAGGCCGGCCAGCCTGCATAAGGATGAGGAATTGTGTGGGATTTGCCTGTCCTGTAAATGCAAAATGCGGTACACAGAATACTGTTATCCCCATTGCAATTGCAACGGGAAATTGTGAATTAAGAATAAAATCTCCCGTATACGAGATATTAACAAATTCAACAGGTAAAGTCACGGGTGTTGCATATTTTGATGAAAATGACAGGAGACAGACACAGACAGCCGATATCGTGATTGTTTCGGCTTCTGCAACAGAATCGGCCAGACTGCTGCTTAATTCAAAGTCAAAGAATTTCCCTGACGGAATAGGAAACAGATATGACTGGGTTGGAAGAAACCTGCAGGGACATGCATATTGCGGAGCAGATGGGTTATTTGAGGAAGAAGTTTACGACGATGTCGGTCCGGGAGCAAGTGTGGCAATTGCCGATTTTGCCCATAACAATCCCGGAATCATCGGTGGAGCAATGCTGGCAAACGAATTTATCAGGATGCCATATCTGTTTACTGGTGTAAGGCCCCCGGGTTCTGCCGGATGGGGTAAGGCCCACAAGGATTTTCAGAAAAATATGTATAAGCATCATGCCAGCATCAGGGGGCCGGTACAGGAGGTTCCCAACCCTGAATCAAGGGTACAGGTAAGTAAGGATGTAACCGACTACTGGGGAATACCGGTGGCCAGGATATCAGGGTTTAAGATTGAAGAAGATATCAGAACAGGCCGGTTTATAGCCGACAAGGCCGAACAGTGGCTTAAGGCTGCCGGAGCAATCCAGACATGGCAAAGTATTCCCGGAACAGGTGTGAGCGGAAGCCAGCATCAGTCAGGTACCTGCCGTATGGGTAATGACCGGCAGACTTCGGTTACCAACAGATGGGGACAGGTACACGATGTTGACAACCTCTTTGTTGCCGATGGCAGTCTTCATGTTACCAATGGTGCATTTAATCCGGTTCTTACGATTATGGCCCTGGGCTATCTGGTTTCTGACCATATAGTAAGGGAATGGAATCATGGCAACAGGTTCGGGTAAAGTCAGCATTCTGATCGCCTGACGTGAATAAATTCACCATCAGGCGATAAAGGCTGGAAAAGAGTATTTAACTAATTTAACTGATAATAATGACCAGGTTTAAAAAAAGGCTCGCCATAATACTCGCAGCACATTTTGCATTGCTTCTTTTCCTGCTGGGATATTACAGCTACTGGACTGCCCTGCCGCCAGACAGGACTTGTATGTCATGCCACGAAATAGAGGCCTCCTATAATATGTGGGCAGGTTCAGCACACAGGGATATAAACTGTATTGAATGTCACGGCACTGCATTAAGCAATGGCATACATAGTATGAAAGAAAAATCGAGAATGGTGTTCAGGCACTTTTCAAGAGAATATTATGACGATATTTCGCTTACCGAACAGCAGGTGATTGATATGAATCAGACATGCAGGAGTTGTCATCAGGCCGAGTATGCTGCATGGCAGTCAGGCGGCCATTCGGTAGATTATGCTCATATTTTTCTCGATCATGAACAGAACAGCAATGAACAACTCAACCATGACTGTCTGCGTTGTCACGGAATGTTTTATGAAGGAGACATACACTCGCTGGTTGAGCCAGTTGACATTCAGGGCCCATGGTCGCTCAGTAATCCTGACAAGGCACACCAGCCTGCTATTCCCTGCCTTGCATGCCATCAGGTTCATGGCGACGGGTTGCCAAAGGCCGGCATTGAATATGCAGGTTCTTCAGACGTACATTATGCCCGCAAGCCCGGATACAGCAAAGCCGGATTGTATGACAGGAATGAAAGGAAGTTCATTAATGCAGACCATCTTTCAAAACCGGTCATGTGGGACGGAGAGAGGCAGCTAAGAGTTTCTGACGATCCTCTTATGAGGATGTGCATCCAGTGTCATGCTCCTTCAGCCTGGCACCAGGCCGGAACGATTGACGATCGCACACCGTCAGGTGTACATGAGGGTATAAGCTGCCTTTCATGTCACAACAGCCATTCCAATTCAGCAGTGAACGCCTGCGTATCCTGTCATCCCGGGGTGTCGAACTGCGGACTTGATGTTATGACCATGAACACATCATATGCCTTCAAAGGCAGCCCGAACAACATTCATTCTGTCTCATGTGCCGATTGCCACGATGGCATAAGACCTGAACAAAAATTATTAACTGAATAATCAATATGCTCCTCTCACCGGTTTCCTCTTCTAATATAAAAAATTTTTATAAGTGATTTATCCATCACAACTTTAAACAATGACAACCAATCAATTTCAATTGTTAATGTTTAGTTATATCACGGTAACATAAAGGTGAATGCAGGTGAATCTTTACTGGCTGATTGGCGGCATCGTATTACTGAGAAAGAATAATTGTTGATTCCCGGGGTTCAGGAAATGATTGATTGTGAATTAAACCGTTTTTAGTAACTTGCAGCGGCTGATAAGTGTCTGGATTGGTTGAAAACCGATAAAAGAATTCTCAATACAGGAATTGTAATTTTATATGATTATTGAAACAAGGGCGTTTGCCCGCGCAGGTTTGCTGGGGAATCCTTCCGATGGTTACTTCGGAAAAACAATATCAATTATTGTAAGAAATTTTGGCTCGTCAATATCTCTTTATGAAACGCCTGAGCTGAAGATTGAAGAGATGGACGTTGACCGGGATACATTCAGGAATATCTACCATCTGGTCGATTCTGTGAAGTTAACAGGATATTATGGAGGCACACGCCTTATTAAAGCCGCCATAAAGAAATTTGTGGAATACTGTGAAAGCAATAATATCAGGCTGAACAACAAAAATTTCACCGTACGTTACCGCTCTTCCATTCCCAGGCAGGTTGGACTTGCCGGATCAAGTGCAATCATTACCGCTACAGTTAAGGCATTAATGCAATTTTATGGCGTCGATATTCCCCAGTACATACTGCCTTCATTGATACTTAAAGCAGAAGCAGAAGAGCTGGGGATAAATGCTGGATTGCAGGACAGGGTAATACAGGTCTATGAAGGTTGTGTTTTTATGGATTTTGAGCAGGAACACTTACAGAAAAACGGTTATGGAAAATACGAGAACATTGATCCCGTATTATTGCCAAAACTCTACCTTGCCTATAAGGTTGAACTGGGGAAAGTCTCGGGTGCCGTGCTAAACAATATTCGTGAAAAATATGATAAAGGCGATCAGAAGGTTATCGGTACATTAGCCGAACTGGCTGATCTTGCCGAGCAGGGAAAAGAGGTGATCGCTAAAAAAGATTATTCCACATTAAATAAACTTATTAATAAGAATTTTGATTTACGTTGCAGGATCATGAATATCTCTGAAAGTAATATGGAACTTGTAATGACAGCAAGAAGTTGTGGTGCCTCAGCCAAATTTTCAGGTTCAGGGGGCGCTATTATAGGTATGTATGAAGATGATGAGATGCTGAGACGCCTGATTGTAAACCTGAAAAAAGTCAACGCCAGAGTTATTAAACCAATAATATTATAATTATCATGATTAAAAAAGCTGTTATCCCGGCGGCCGGATTAGGTACCCGGTTCCTTCCGGTTACCAAGGCACAGCCCAAAGAAATGCTTCCCATAATTGACACTCCGACAATTCAGTATGTAGTGCAGGAATGTGTTGATTCAGGTATTGAAGATATTCTGATAATTTCAGGCAAGGGAAAACGTTCAATCGAAGATCATTTTGACAAAAATTATGAGCTGGAATCACGTATTCAGGAGAGAGACGATGAGGCACTTTATACACAGCTGCGGCATATTGAGAGCATGGCCAACATTCATTTTATCAGGCAGAAGGAATTAAACGGACTTGGAGATGCCATTTATCATGCACGGTTTCATTGTGCACATGAACCTTTTGCAGTACTGCTTGGCGATACTATTATCGACTCGGTAATACCTGCCACACAGCAGCTTATAGATTCCTATGAACAATACCGGCAGACAGTCATTGCCGTTGAAACCGTTCCCGCGGAATTCGTTTCCCGATACGGAATAGTTGGAGGTACAAGTCTGAGTGATAAAATTATCCAGTTAAATGAATTGATTGAAAAGCCCGATAAAAATAGCGCACCATCAAATTTTGCAATTGCCGGGCGCTATATTCTGACTCCTGAAATTTTCAGTGCACTCGAAAAGACACCACGCGGGAAAAACAATGAGATTCAGCTTACAGATGCACTGCAGATCCTTCTTAAGGAGGAAGGGATTATTTCAACCCTTATTGAAGGGAAGCGCTATGATATTGGAAACAAGCTGGATTTTCTAAAAACTACTGTTGAATTTGCCTTGAAAAGGAAGGAATTTGCGGCGGACTTTGAAGAGTTTCTCAGGGAATTATTAAGGAAAATTGACGATCAGAAGTAATTCTGAATATTTACCTGGAGAACTTTGTAACTGGTACATCCTTTTTCACTCCTCCTGCATTTCATCGACCGATACAATATCATTTATAAGGGCATAGACAATCAGGCCGGCTACTGATTTTATGTTTAGCTTGCGGGTGATGTTCTTCCTGTGTGTTATGGTTGTGTGTGGACTTATGAATAATTTCTCTGAAATCTCCTTATTGCTCAATCCTTTTGCCAGCAAGCGGACTACATCTTTCTCCCGTGATGATAACGTGCTGTCATTATTCAGGACTTTTTTGCCGGGCGGACTGTTTGTCAGCTTGCCGAGTTTGTTTTTGATTTTTAACCTGGTGTCGCCTATCCTGATGACTTCATCGAAAAGATCAATCACCTCATCATCAAAAAGGGAATATACAATGGCCGCAACCTTTATTTTGCCATTCCTTATTCCGGCAATCCATTCCTTTAATCCGGGCTGTATAAGCAAGGGATTAATAATAAGAACTTCAGGTTCCATCCTGATGATACCCGATTCAAGGTTAGAATTGCAGCTTACTTCATGAATCCTGTCAAACAGGTCAAAACTCCCGATTATTTGAATAAGCCCTTTTCTGATGACTTCCGATTGTTCAGCAATAATTAAGGTTTTTCCCATTTTTTTTATGTAAGCATTTAGTTATCAGGTACAATGAGTAAATACGAACCACTGTTAAACGCATATATAAGAATACTACAATAACCCAACCTGCCTTTCAAGTTGCCTGACTACAGGAATAAGAACCTTGTCTTCTATCCTGGCATGGTTGACAAGGTCTTCCTCAAAATCAATCAGTTCATTCAACAGTTTTATTCTTATATACCTGTCTCCTGCTGGTGGTAAATACTTGATGAGGAGGTTCTTCAGATCAGAGAGTTTCTCCTGAATGTTATTGTGTCTTTCCTCGAAAACATCGACTGAATAATCAATGGGACCGGCAGGACTGTCAGTCTTTTTTCTAAAAGAAGAAATCATTGTAATATAAGGGAATGCGGTTTCATCCTCATAAGCCAGATGCTCTTTAACTTCAATAATATACTGATCAAAAAATTTCTCAAGCTGAAGCACGGCCGGATGGTCTACAGATTTTTTAAATGTGCCAATCAATGTCTGGAGATATGGTATTTTCTCTTCCAGATAGTAATTGTGTGACTCAGCCAGATAACCAAGCAGCATGTCTACGTCAACATTCCTGAGCTTTCTGTCAGGAAAATATTCCTGATTCAGAAAGGTGTTGACCATCAGAAGAAAAAACTGAAGATCTATGCCTTTTTGCTTACAAATTCCTGATACCGTCATATCTCCTACCCCTAGCTCAATTCCAAACCGTGGAAATAAAACCATTGCACGCTTCTCTGTGTTAATAATATCAAAAAGCTTCATTTGTCCCGTAATGATTACTTCTGCCATCTTCGCAAATTTTAAGTGAGGTTAATAAATCCCCAACACATTTAGTTATCTAAATATATTATGGCAAATATAATTAATATTGAGGAATGTTATTTTATTGCTATCTTTGCAAAACAGTCTCCCGATGCCTGAATGAAGAAACATAGCCGACATATTGCTTTAGTACTGCTGCTTTTTATAGCGTATCCTTTTGTATTCCAGACATTTCATATTCTATACCATGATCACAGCCATACTGCAGGAAACTGGCTGGTGAATTCCGGGAATAATCATGAATGTTCTTCTCATGATCATTCTGACAATACCGATGGCAAAACGAACAAACCAGAAAAGCACCATTTCCCCGACCAGCATATTGCAGGCATTCCGGAGCAACCTGATCATGAACATGAGCATTGTCCTATTTGTGAACATGAATTTGGCAAGTTCTCTGTAAAATCACTTTTTCATATTTACTTTAAAGACGAAAGGTTTACTCTTGTAAATAACTATTTATACCGCGATCCTTCAGTATTATATACAGGTAACCACCGCTCTCTCAGAGCTCCCCCGGCCGTTTAATGAACATCTGACCTTTATGTAACATTCCGGTTGTGGCCTGACACGCTTATTAATCATGCCACGACATAACCAAAGGTAATGTACGGATCTCCTCCGGGTTAAACCGTGCAATTTCCATTACCAGTTTAATAAATTCGAATCTTCTCAATATGAAGAAGACTTTCTGCCTGTTACTGGTTATTTTGCTGTTTGCAAATTCCGGTGCACAGGTAAACACATCTGTCAAAGGCAGGGTAGTAAATGAGAATAATTCTCCCATGGCCGGAGCAATCGTTTCTGTCAATGACGGGAATTATTTTGCTGTGACTGATTCAGAAGGATTCTTCAGAATCCCAGATGATCAGTCTGACAGCCTGGAAATTGCTGTTTCCTATGTTGGATATGAAAAGTATCTCAGACTGACTGCAATTCCTGAAAATGGCGTTGATATACTTATCTCCCTTACCCCTGAAAGAACGTTACTTGAGGAGGTTTCTATTGTCAGCGGTATTTCTGCACGGATAAAAAAACTGGAAACT
The DNA here is from genome assembly GCA_964421595.1 of uncultured Bacteroidales bacterium. Taxonomy (GTDB): domain Bacteria; phylum Bacteroidota; class Bacteroidia; order Bacteroidales; family PUMT01; genus PXAP01. The sequence goes on from CAYQXY010000011.1 coordinate 8,287, forward strand.
GTTTCAGTTGAGATTGCAGATCGCGATTTTATTTCAATGCACCGCGGGGGAAGCCTGATGAGTTCTGTAAACAGCATTCCCGGGGTGAGTGCTATTGAAATTGGCTCAGGACATTCCAAGCCGTTAATACGGGGACTTGGGTTTAACCGGGTTGTGGTGATTGAAAATGGGATCAGGCATGAAGGACAGCAGTGGGGTGCCGATCACGGACTGGAGATTGATCAGTATGCAGTTGATCGTGTTGAAATTGTTAAAGGACCGGCATCGGTAATGTACGGATCAGATGCAATAGGAGGTGTAATGCGGGTTCACCAGGATCCCGTTCCGGCTGCAAATACCCTTTCGGGGAATATTGAACTCAGTGGCAGGAGCAATAATAATCTGCTGGGTGGTTCGGCATTCCTTTCCGGGCGGAACAAGAGCCTGTTCTTCACATCCAGGTTCACCCTGCTGGATTATGCCGATTACAGGATCCCTGCAGACAGCGTGGAGATATATTCTTTCCATGTGCCGCTGCATGAGGGGCAACTAAGGAACACGGCAGGAAATGAAATGAATATACATGCTTCAGCCGGAATTATCAGACCCGGAATAATGGCAAGGTTGTCAGCTTCGCATATAAACAGTAACAGCGGGTTTTTTGCAAATGCTCATGGACTGGAGCCAAGGATGGTCAATACTGAGCTGTATGATTATTCTGACAGAGACATAATGTTTCCTTCACAGGAGGTCAGTCATCTTAAGCTAACCGGACTGGTAAGGTTTGAAAAGGGTATTTACAGATTTGAAAGTGAAGCCGGATTTCAGAATAATTTCCGTCAGGAGAAGAACAACTACGTCAACCACGGTTATATGCCTCCTGTATTTCCCGATGATCTGGGGAGTGGGCGATTTCTGGAAAGAGAATTCAACAAGGACATATTTTCCCTTAACATCAGGAATTTTCTCGCAGCCGGCAGGCGCCACAATCTCTCTCTTGGCATAAACTCAGAATACCAGGATAACCGGACAGGAGGCTATGCATTCATTATTCCCGATTTCAGACTTTTGACTGTCGGTGCGTATCTGTATGACAGGATAAGCCTGGGCAGCCGTACAAACCTGCACACAGGAATACGGTATGACAGGGGAAGGGTGCAGACTGAAGAGAGCGTCGACTGGTTCACTACTCCTGTGGAGAATAGTGAAGATGGAGGGGTTGAAGAGGAGTTTCTTACAAGGGCGCAAGCTATTGACAGAACCTTCAACAGCCTGAGCATGTCGGTCGGATTGAACTACACGGGTGAGCTGTTTTCACTGAGAGCAAACATTGGTAAGGGATACAGGATGCCGACGCCAAAAGAACTTGCAGCAAACGGTGTAAATTACCATTACTTCAGGTATGAAAAAGGTAACAACACACTGGAGGCTGAAGAATCGTGGCAGGCTGATCTGAATATTGAATACAACAATACACAATTCGGTTTTGAACTGAGCCCCTTTTTCAATTATTTCCCCGGGTATATTTACCTGGATCCGTCCTACAGAATGGATTATATGTACGGTGCTGGAAACCAGATTTTTGAGTATACTCAAAACCAGGTGATGCGGCTTGGCGGAGAGGTCAGGGTCAGATATGATCCGGCAAGAAATGTTTCGGCGGTGCTTACCGGCGATTATGTCTACTCCGAGCAACTTTCAGGAAATAAAAAGGGGTTCACAATACCGTTTTCACCCCCCGCGACTCTGAGGTTCAGCATGATGTTTTCCCCGAAAGGGAAAGGCATCCTTCAGGAGCCCTTTGCAGGGTTTGATATTGAGTACGCAGGTAAACAAAGCAGGATAGTGCCCCCCGAAAAGGAAACAGCGGCATACGAGCTTGTGCATCTGGTTGCAGGAACAAAGATAGTCCGGAACAACAGTCAGTTTGAATTCAGCCTGAGGGTTCATAATCTGCTTAACAGGAGGTACCTGAATCATGTCAGTTATTACAGGCTGATTAACGCTCCGGAGGCGGGCAGGAATTTTATATTTTCCCTGAAAGTGCCGCTATTCAATAATAATTAATGGGATCATTAATGATCATGAATTTGCATCTAATAAAAATGTAAAATGCAATGAACACAACATGCAAAACGAACTCTGGTCAATTTTTTATCCGGTTAGAATGACTATCGGCTATACATTATTTACAATTAATTAAATGAACCGGAAATATTAATTTACTAATCATTTTAAAAAGTTAAATATCAAAACTATGAGAATAACAATTCATAACATAATAAAGATATCCTTAATACTGGTCTTTGTGTTAACAGCAGTATCCTGCGAAAAAGACGAGGATATTAAAATGCCGGAAATCCTTGATTTTGAACTCGGCCATGATAACAGCAAAACAGGATATCTTGGTAGCGATTTTCATATTGAAGCTAACATCATCGCTGAAAACAATATCGATATCATTGAAATAGAGATCCATTATGAGGGGGTTCATACAAAGAGTATCAGAATTGCAAATGGTGATGACCATCATCATTGGGAGATTGATACAATCTATGATAAGTTCAGGGGATTAAAAAACACAACGTTTCATGAACATATAAAAATCCCGCTTAACGCAGAACCTGGCGAATATCATTTTCATTTCAAGGTGATCGATATGGAGGGATATACGGCTGAAATTGAGGAAGATTTGATAATCAAGGAGCCTGAAGTAACTGAAGTCCCGGTAATAACTATCACATCCTCACCTTCAGGTGGGCAAACATTTAGCAGTGACCAGACAATAATTATATCGGGGACAGTTACTCACAGCCTTGGGGTCAGGGGGCTTTATATTGGCCTGGTCAGGTCTGACACTGATTATACAGATGGCCAGGTAAATTCCCGGAATTCAATTACTCTACTTCATACTCATGATTTCGATAATCCGGCAAATGTTAGTTTCGAAGCGAGTGTTAAGGTTGGTGCAGAATATGATAATAATATAACGCCAAAAGAGATTACAGGCGACATAGCATGGCGAACCGGCGAATACTATCTTCTGGTCAAATCACCAGCATTATTTGGTGGACCGGCAGGATTCTCCGAAAGAATCAAAATTAACATAGATCTTTAAATTTTCAATTGTGAAGTCAATTGGTTATCCTGGTAAATTATTAATTGGCAGGATAACCAATTATTAAATCAGATTTTATGAACAAGCACAGATTGATAATTATTGGATTAATATCCATTTTATTAGTTATTGCCTGCGACAAAGAGGATAGGGATACTGAACTTCCGGAAATAATTATGAGTGGAGAAGATCATTTCCCCCATAACTGTGACACGATTTATATAGGCGAAAGTTTTACCTTACAGGCACTTTTCACTGACAATCTTGAGCTGGGATCATACAGCATTGATATACACCATAATTTTGACCACCATTCACACAGTACCGATATGGCTGACTGCCCGATGGATCCAGCCAGGGCTGCTGATGTCCCCCTGCTGTATATCCGGCAGTTTGAAATACCTGCCGGATTAAGGGAATACAATGCCAGCCAGGTCATCGAAGTACCGGAAGGTGTTGATGCCGGCGACTATCATCTGATGGTAAGGCTGACAGACAGGACCGGATGGCAGGCAATCAGGGGCATCAGTATAAAAGTAATTGAAAGACCCTGAATACAGTATATATCAGACAGTGGACTCCCTTGAATCAGGGATATCCGGCAGTTATGAATACTGTGCCGGGGATTCACCGGAGGGTGAATGGCAATGTATGGCAAAACAAAAAGCAGGGAAAACCCTGCTTTTTGCTATATATGCTATTTCAGGCAATTGCAGATATTTCATGTGTGATGTTTCATTAATAGGGTACTGCCTTCTCCCCTGCAGTAACCTCAAAGGTGAGAAAATTCTCCCTCGGGGGCAGCGGACAGGTTGCATAGGGTGAGAAAGCGCATGGTGGATTATATGCCTTATTAAAATCAAGGTAAACAAAACCATCTGAGTCAGGCTGCCCAGCACTTAAAAAACGTCCGGCTCCGTAGGTTTCAAGGGCATTGGTATCGTCGGCAAATATTATAAAAAGACGGTCGCCGCTTCCTGTGGGATACAGCCTCCGGGTCTCACCGGCATATTCGAATTCAAGTATCCCGGGCACCTTTTCCTCAGTTATCTCTCCAAGAACATCGGGAACCCTTACAGTCATTTCCTCATCTGTTTCGATAAAACGTGCCTTCACTATCCATTCCTGACTGGCGGGATAACGGTCAATATGCTGCAGTTCATCAAGTCTGGGATGAACATAATCGCGGAGTCTGATGCCATATCGCTGACCACGTTTAATTATAAAAAAACCAAGTGAATCGGTAGTTATCAGTACTGATCTGTTGTTATTGTCAAATATCTGAATGTTTCCGTCGAGTGGTTCACCATCTGCTTTTATATCAATGTTTTGTCGGGGACTGAAGGTTACCTGTCCGTCAGCCAGGGTCATGGTTCCAACAGATTCGGGTCCGCGCGGGTAAACAATATCATTATTATCTCCTGATCCAACACTGTTTTCACCCTCATTTAACCAGAACAGTCCGGCCAGGTTAACCCATCCGTTCGGCGACTTGAGTCTTTCGAGCCTTTCGGAATCCCATTCTGCTATTTCGTTCTCATACTGACCGGCATCAACAGTGCCTGCCGGGCCCTGGCAGGAAACGAAAATAAAGGCTAATGATATCAAAAAAATAAATGTCCTGTAGGTGAGAGTATGCTTCATATTAAATTTCTCTTATTAACTCTGTATGTTATATCACTGACTGCAAAATTACTGTTTATTGCACAAATCAGCCGGGCCGGCACGTAATTTATAGCAAATTTATGCTGAATCTCCATTCATTAATCCATCCTGCTATTAATCAAATACCAGGCTCATTATTGCAGGGTTGTGTTCCCTGGCCAGACCATAATATTTCCTGGCATTACCAGTATCCCCCAATCCATGATAGCCCAGCGCTACCTTGAAATACGCATTTGCCTGAATCTCGTGTCTGGATCTTGTCCTGGCAAATGGATCGAAAAAGTCCATATCATCTTCATCTGTCAAAAGCTCTTCAAGTCCACCCTCAACCATATACTCGAAAATAGACTGGGAGGCAATAGAGCGGTTTAATTTCTCATAAGCCCGTGCTGCATAGTAATCACATTCAGGAGCACTGGACCGGCAATTTACAGCACTCATAAAATAACTTGCGGCCTCCTCAGGTTGTTTCATTAATTCCGCTACGAGTCCGCGATAATAATAAGCAACCGTTTCATGCGAAGAGGTAACCGACTGAAGATTAGGAGGGAACGACAGTGCTGCCTGCAACAAAAGATCAGCCTCAGTGGCAAGATTTGCGCTGATAGCAGATTTTACCTTGAAAAGATGTGCATAGATCCAGTACAGGTAAATACTTTCACCACCTTCCCATCTGTGAAAATGCCTGGATTTCATCAGGTTAATGGCCTGGTCAAAGTTTCCTGTCAAAGTAAGCAGTTCAACATATGGAAAAATAGTTATCTGATCTGATACAACTACCTCATGATTCTTTACAAAAGGTTCAAGCCTTTTTTGTGGACTGGCAAGAAGGGTCTTCTGATAAAGATCATATTCATAATAGTATCGCGGATCGTCCGGGTTGTTGCTGATTGCCTGTTCGATATAACTGATTGCCGATTCAGGGTCATTATCAATGTTTGCACTTGCGAAGGCCAGATTTCTGTAAACAACACCCTGTTCTTCATTCAGTGCAGCTGATTTAGTCCATGCGTCTACTGCCTTTTGAGGCTGCAGGTCGTAGTATATATTGCCTGTTAAATACCATGCCATTGCGTCTTCTTCATTGTACTCCAGTGCTGTCTCCAATACCTTTACTGATTCCAGGCGGAATGGAAAAGCGTATTCAACAGGTGTCCCGGAAGCGGTACTGAAATTCTTTTCAGCTATGTCAGTCCTGCCTGCCAGGTGGTTGAAATAACCAAGGTAATAATGAACCATTGGATAATCTTTGCGGCTCTGCGAGGAGAGCTGATTATATCGTTCAAGAAGATTAATCGCTTCGGCAATAAGTCCGGCATTTCCATAATCAACTGCAAGTTCAAGGTAGTTTTCATGATAATTGCGCATCAATCTCTCAAGTTGCTGTCTGCTCCCCCTGTCATTATTTACAAGGAATTTTTCATTTACTGCCCGTAAATTAACAGGATCAATTTCAAGAAGTGTTTCGGCCCATTCAAGTGCTTTTTCAGACTCTCCGTTCAGCCGGAACATTGAAACCATCAGTGAAATAATATCAATGCTCCTGATATTTGTGGAATAAGCATGTCTCAAATGTTCAAGTGCCGAACTGTAATCGCCATTCCTGCTGTCAAGCAGTGCCAGCTGGTACCTGGAAGATGAATGAAAGGAGTAGTCCCAGCTTGCCCTGTAGAAAAGCTCGTATGCCTCCCTTTCCCTGCCCATCTCTTTATATGCAAGGGCAAGATAGTAGAGTGATGTGGCATTCTCGGCAACGGAATAGTCTGCTGTTACCCGCCTGAATACTTTTTCCAGATTAATTGCCGCACTGTCAGGATTTCCTGTCTTAAGGTTCAGCATCCCGGTCCTCACCAGCGAAGGAATATGGGCCGGATTTAATTCCAGTGCCTTGCCGTAGAAATCGAGGGGCTTGTAATAAGGATCATGGAATTGCTCATATTTCAAACCTTCAAAATAAAGGCTGTCAGGGTCATTTATTGTTTCCGCTTCCAGCGGAGAAGATACAGGAACAGGAAGTGGCTCATCACCGATAGGTTCAATCTGGTAATCAATTAGCACCTTGCCTGAAGAATCCTTAAGTACTATCCTTAACTCTCCTTCATTAAATCCCTGATTTTCAACATGCCAAAGGAATGACTGGTCTGGACTCAGATCAGCAGTTTCATTAAATAATTGCTGTTCTCCTTCATATATTGAGATTTCAGCACCTGCTAAAGCTTCCACGACGTTAATTCCGGCACGCAGGGTATCGTTCAACAATTCAAATCCAATAAAAGCATTATTATTGGCTTTCTGGATGCTCGTCAAGCCCTTCAGGGGAGAAAACCAATATCTGCTTTCTTTTGTCTCAAGAGTCTGTATCCAGCTGTAATCAGGCTGGTTATCCGAAAAGGATCCAAACATAAGCTCAACATAAGGCCCGTCTTCATCAGTAAGCAATGCATCCCACATTGCACCTGAAGGATTGTTACCCCATGACCAGAGCTTTTTGCCGGGGTTTATATATTTATCGCCAAATATAACTGTACCGGCCTCTTTCCCGTGGTCTATCCCGGCCACAAAGTTTCCGTTGTTGCCCCATTCAAAAAATGAGGTTGATTTGGTATGATTAGCCCATTTGCTTACATCAACCCCTTCAGAATAATCGGCGCCGTCATATTGCTGAGTGCTGACCGGCCATTCAGTAAACTGGTTTTTACGGTGATAGGTTGCGTACTGAGTTTTCGGAGGGAAAAATATCTGGTAATTCTCATTCGCATGAACTGCAGCGTTAGCCCAGATAAGAATAGAATTCTGATACGGTGTGGTATTAAAAACCCTGATCGTAGTTTCGATAAGTGATCTTCCGGGATGAAGTGTGATACCGACTATCCACTTGCTTCTGTGCCTTAGCTCGGTCTCGCCAACCCATACAGTCTTGCTTCCGTCATTGTTTTCTGTAACTGAATGCTCAACAGGATAAAAGGAGGAAGCCCTGTGGTGATGAGGTATATTCCACTCAACACCTCCCGACACCCAGGCTCCTGTCATCCCGATGAGTGCAGGTTTAATTACCTGGTTGTGGTAAAGAAAGTAGTAATCATTTGATTTATCTTTTGCATAATGTATTCTGCCACCAAGTTCAGGTAAAATACAAACCTCAATAAACTCATTCTCTATAATCAAAGCATTATATTCCTTATCGATAATGCTGTCAGTAAGGTTGTGTGTAAGAGGGTAAGGATAAACCTTCCCCTTGGCACCCTGATATCTTCTCCCGTTAAAAAATACGGGATTGGGATCAGGCTCCATAACCTGGTATGTGGGGATTGTCAGATTCCGGGTTGTTACAGTAACCTGAGATTCGACATATCCGGGAAGAAAAAATGATAACAACAGGGTAAAAATTAAAAATCTGACGGGGATGGATTTCATATTAGAAGGGTTTATTTAGAAACTACCGGAATAAAAGTTTATTACTGCAAAATAAGCAAAAAGTCATTAAATCACCTTTTGTTTTTTCGATATAATTAAATACCTTGCTTGCAGACTGCCGGACAGGACTGGATGAGCCGGTCGCCGGTCAGGCTGGCCCATATTATTTTAGGTTTTGCATTAAACTCATATCAATTCATCAATGCCGGCCTTATTCAATCTCTAATCCGTTATTTAGTAAATCAGTTATATGGACTCCCGGAAAAAGGGACAAGAGAAGGGAAATTGTTTAATGCAGCGGTTATTCCATAAATTAATACAATGAATAAGTCTTATAAAAATACCTGATAATTAATATAATATTCTGATGAACTTTTCAAAATCCACTTTCATTATTTTATTTTCATTTATAATAGTAATGATAATTTCCTGCCAGTCCCCTGTTTTTAACAGCAATTCCGATTCAATAGAAATATACGACAGTAATCCGTTTTACTGGCAGTACAACGGTGAACCCGTTCTGTTGATTGGCGGATCGAGGGAAGATAATCTTTTTAATCATCCCGAAGGCCTGGCTGAGCATCTTGACAAACTCAGATCAGCAGGTGGAAATTACATAAGAAATACCATGAGCAGCAGGAACCCGGGTAATCCCTGGCCTCATAAAATGCTGGAAAACGGATTATATGACCTTGACCAGTGGGATAATGAGTACTGGGAACGGTTTGAAAACCTGCTTGACCTTTGTGCCGCCAGGGACATAATAGTTCAGATTGAGATATGGGATCCATGGGATTACTTTATGACAGAAGCACCAATCGGTTATGGTCCCGATAATGTGGGCTGGGAAAGCTGCCCTTATAACCCGCTGCTCAATATTAACTATACTGCAGAAGAGACAGGACTTGCAACCGATATCAACTATTATTCCGGCTCCAAACCGTCAGAGCACGTTTTCTTTCATTCGATACCGGGACTTAAGGATATTCCTGTAATCAGAAAATATCAGGAAGCCTTTGTAGAAAAAGTGCTTTCCATTTCCCTTAACTATCCCAATGTGCTTTATTGTATGAACAACGAAATTGGTGAGCATGCTGAGTGGGGCGAATACTGGGCCGGGTTTATCAGGGAGATTGCAAACGATGAAGGAAAAAAGGTCTTCCTTGCCGATATGCGCAGGAATTCAGATTTCAGATCTGAAGAGCAGGTTAAATTGTTGCATGACCGTATTCATTATGATTTTTTTGAAATCTCACAAAACACGGCAAACAATGATCAGCGTCATTATGACCTTATCATGTCTGTTCGTAACCAGATCGTTGACAATCCCAAACCATTGAATAATGTCAAGATATATGGTGGCGAGATTGGCAGCTGGACCACAAGTACCGAGGAAGGTACCAGAAGGTTCTGGCGGAATATATTCGGCGGACTAGCTTCCTCGCGTTTTCACAGGGAAGGGCCATCCTCCATGTTTTTCGGAGCAGGCTTAAGTGATCTTGCCCTGGTACATTTAAAGAGTATGCGAATGTTTACCGATGAGATGAATGTCTTCCGGTGCATTCCTGCAAATCATCTGCTTGGCAACAGGGAGCCAAATGAAGCTTATTGTCTTGCCGAAGAGGGGAGCCAGTACGCAGTTTATTTTCCTGACGGAGGTGAAGTAGACCTTGAAATTTCGGGCTCAGGCGGCGAAATAGTGGTCAGGTGGCTCAACATTGCAGAGTCGGAATGGCTCGACGCAGAATACCGGGGAAGAAAAAGGACCATAACTATAAGTCCCCCAAGATCAGGACAATGGGCAGCCCTGATAACCCCTGCAGGGAACTGACCTGTCTGGCAATATCCGGCTGCCGGCAATCCGGACAACTGCGAACATAATTTTTCTCTCCCGGTTGCCTTTATCCACCACTGGTACTGGTAATAAACCAGTCTAAAGTCTCACAATGTTAACATCCTTTCCATTAAACAGCTCCAGGGTATGAGGATGACATGTGAACATTAATATCTGGCTGTCGGCTGCAAAGCTGTGAAGAACACCGGCCATGTTTTTTGCCCTTTCGGGATCAAAGTTCACAAGAATTTCATCTATTATCATTGGCAGAGGCTCAGCCTGTTTCTCATATTCTTTTATAAAGCCTAACCGGAGACTAAGAAGGAGTTGCTCCCTGGCTCCCCGGCTGAGTTGTTCGGTTGTTTTAGCTGCACCTTTGTTATCAAACACGTGAACCCCTGAATTATCAAGGGAGACATGAAGCTTTTCATATTTTCCTGCTGTAACCGATGAGAATATATCCCGTGCATTATTAATCACAGCAGGTTGTCTTTCATTCTCAAACCTGGTCCTTACTTCACCAAGCAATTCAATGGCTAACCGGCCGCTTAACCAATCGGAGACGGCCGTTCTGAGATTTTGACGGGCTGTCTCAATACCGGTAAGTACAGATGCCATGTCAGATCCGGTTTCAATGCGTCTGATCTCATTTTTAATTTCACCGGCCCTGTTTCTGTGAATCTTTATTCTTGATTCACTTTCTTCAATTATATCTTGAATTTCAACTATTTTTGCTTCAATTTTCTCCTTCCCGTGTTCCCCGAAGCAGGATAAAACATCTTCAAGTTTACCGGGGCCCATTATACTGTTTATTGTCTTAATCGAATTATCCCTGTCAGATTTCAGTTGTCTGACCTGATTATTCTGCACATACTTTCTTGTGAATTCTTCGGGGTCAGATACACCGGCTTTTTCAAGCAGCATTTTGGCTTCATCAAGGGTCTGTTTAAGTTTGCCTTCGAGATTTTCCTTCTCTCTTGATTTTCTCTGAATGGCTTTTTCATACTCTTCCTTTTCTGCCCGGTTTTTCAGCGATGCAGTATATTCAGAATTGATAATATTTACAAGTGTTTCAATATTATGTCCGGCATGTTTGCCTGTCACATAAGGTGCTAATTCGCCGACTATCGATTCATACTCATTAATAAAAGGCTCTCTCTGCAACTTCTGCTTTGAATCAATCTGATGCAGCTGCCTTGCCAGTTCCTGAAGTTTTTCAATCTCGGAAATGATACCTTCGGCTGCTTCCAATGGCAGAGTTACAGGCAAATCGAGTTGATCAACAATATAATTCCTGTAATCATTTATAATCTGCAATTCAACATTATTTATATCTTCAAGCTCTTTAATTGCCATTTTAATAGCGGTATCTTTTTTCAGAAATCCCTTACCGGCAAAAATCACTATTCCTGCCATACCCAGGGCTGCACCAAGGACATTTAATGAATACCAGAATGCAGTAATGGAAGATATCAGAAATAACAGAGCAAACACAACAGCAATTCCGACAATGTTAATGTTACCCTCCCTTGTCTTCAGGGAATTTGCAATTGCTGCTGCTGATGCCCTGTTTAGTGAATTTTCTTCGATCTTCTGCCTGAAGGAGCGAATTGCTGTTTTGTGAATTAACATGCCATCTTTCCTGATGTGCACTGGATCTTCCCAGGCCGGATTTATTCCGGCAAGCGATTCATTTATACGGCCTTCAAGCTTTATCTTTTCTGTCTCCTCCCTGTTTTTTTCATTTACCATGCTGACATACGCGCTGAGTTTCATCTGGAGAAACTCTACTTTTCCTTGCTGGTCAAGTATATCCTGATTGTAACCAACAGAAGAAACAAGATCGCCCAGTTCAGCAATGCCTTTTTCCTTGTCACTCCCATTGCACAGTTCATCAATCCTCTCAACGAGTTCCCGCTTTTTGTCCTCCAGCATAGTCATACGCTGAAGTCCGTTTTCAGGTAAATCAACCAAAGGCGGCAAACTGTTCAGTTGCTCATCGGCTGCTGTAATATTTAAAAAACTGTCATAACACTTCAGATAGTTACTGAATCTGATTTTATCGGCCAGGTACTCATTTCTCGTCTTCTCAAGATGATCAAGTTCATTAGACACCATTTCAAGTTCTGAGGAATACAATTTATGTGAAGGCAGCAGACTCTTCAATGCGGCAGCTTCAATTGTCTTTTCTTCTTTTTCCTTCAATATTCCCTGAATCTTCTGTGTACGTCCTCCTGGTTTATAAATTTCGTCAATCTGTTTCCTTATATCCGATTCAATTGCAGCAAGGGAAACATTGCCCAGTCCCATCCCAATGCTGAATATCTTATCTTCAACTCCTGAGGCAGACAAAGATTTCAGGTTTACGAGTTCATCGAGAGTCAGGGAATAGACATTGCAATAAAGTGAAGAAGAGGCATTGCCAAGTAGTTGCAATAAATCACTCTCGTTATTGAATTCCCTTCCGGAAAAAAAAAGCCTGATCTTGTTCCTGCCACCTCTCTCAAGGTTCAATTCTGCACCTGAGGAAAGAACTGCCAGTATCCTGCCCCCTTCTGCTCCGCCATTGAGAGGCGACAATTTATTATCCCTTTGCTTTCTGTTGCCGAATAATATATAGCGAATAAACCTGAGCAGGGTGGTTTTACCGGCCTCGTTTCTGCCATAAATGATATTCACACCTATTTGGAGTCCCCTGATCTGAAAATCATTATAAATTCCGAAACCATCTATCTGGATGTCCTTAATTATCATAAGTTTAAAAATATTCATTCATTCCCGCCGGAGGTATCACCAGGGAGATTATCTATCAACAGCCATTTTGCATGTTCAAGTATATCCTTTTTTTCATTTTCAGTAAAGCCTTCCATCTCCTTAAATATCCGGGCCAGAGGAAGCTCTTCCTGAAGTTTGTTTATTATATCATCTAAAATCGGCTTATCGGTCTCATATCTTTCAATGTTTCTTATCATTTCAGCAGTGAAATCAGTGCCATTCCTTAGTCTGTCAATATCTGCAGGTGGACTGGTTTTGACTGTGATGCTGTCAACCCAGCTAAAACTGTCTCTCTCCAGCTGGCCCTCATTCAGCATGTGGGTAAACTGAACTGATTCGCCGGGTTTGTTGAGAAATTTATGCAGCTCAGTTCTGCCTACCAGACTTATCCTTAAGATAAGTCCTGATCCTCTGCCTGTCGCAGCAAGTTGTGATTTCCCTTCTTCAATAACCTCTTTGAGGATTGTAATATCATTATGCCCTGTAAGGTCTATTTCCAGATCTTCAAAACGAACTTGTTGAACAGGAACAAATTTAACCTCCGGTTTCATTCCGCTGGTCATCTCAACCAGGGTACATCCCTTCGGCCCTTTCTCGCCGAAATCCCTTCCCTGAGGATTGCCCGGATATACCACAAGAGGATCGCGGCTCAGCACTCTTGCCGCATGAACATGGCCAAGAGCCCAGTAATCGAAAGGCCGGGATAAGATATCTTTAACCCTGAAGGGCGCACAATTCTCATCCCTCCCCACGATGTCGGCCATGCCATGCAACACTGCAATTGAGAATGGGGCGGGATTTTCACCTTTTAAATATTGAGGAACAAGATTCTCACTTATATGGCTTGTTTCATAACTTATCCCGTAAATATCGGCAATTTTAGAGCCGTTTCTGCTAAAAGTGAACCTTTCAACACTCTCAGAACCAAACCTGAAAACTCCTTCAGGCAAAGAAAAATTTTTCACCCACGATCCCAGGTAATCATGATTGCCACAGAGGAAATATGTTTGAATGCCCATGCCGGACAGTCGCTTTAATTCATCAATAAATCTAATCTGAGCAGCCAGGCTGCTGCTTTCACTGTCGAAAATATCGCCGGCAACAATAAGGAAGTCAACCTCCTCTGCAATGCATAAATCAATTATGTTGCTGAAGCTCTTGTACGTGGCATCTTTTAACTTTCCGGCAAGCAAAGGGTTCCATTCACTTAAACCCTTAAAAGGAGTATCCAGATGGAGGTCAGCAGTATGTACAAATTTTAATTTTATCATTATATTTTATATGTGGCCATTGGAACTTCATTGGAGTATTCAAAAATTACAATTGCCGGGTGTTGCTTCCCTCACTGAAACCTTTATTTTAGCTGATCTGAGCCCTGTGCAAGTCCACAATAAAAGCCCTATGTGACTAATAATCAACATCGGGCATTGAATGAACCGATTGATTGACCTCTATCTTGCCTGGTGCGGAATCTTAAGGTTCATTTCGTCTGAGTATCGGGATCAGCAAACGACCATTTTTGATATCATAAAGATAAATTCCCGAAAAAGTTTTGTTCAAAATTCATTTTTGCTATATATTAGAGACCTGATACCTGGCTTTGAAAAGATAGTCATCAGAACTTACTCCCTTCAATATAACTGAACTAAAATAGATAATCCTACTTTAATTTTCGAGTGAAACCCAATTAAAATATCAACAAAATGGACAGAAGAAAATTTATTACCAGGACAGGGGCTGTAACGGCAGGAGCCCTTCTTATCAATCCTGTCACAGGAATGGTAAATAACCCTGCGGCCCGGAACCAGAAAAAACGCCTGGCCCTGGTTGGCACGGGAGTTCGCGGAATAGGAATGTATGGACGTGATCTTCTCAGGAACTATTCAGATTATGTCCAGCTGGTCGGACTGTGTGACACGAATCCGGGAAGGCTGGCAGTAGCCAGCCAGATGATTGGTGCCGGTTGTCCCGTATTTACAGACCTGGAGGAGATGATCAGGAAACAAAAACCTGAAACATTGATCGTTACAACAGAAGATTCGTCACATCACAAGGTTATTATTACCGGGCTGGAAATGGGATGTAATATAATTACTGAAAAACCCCTTACCATTGATGAAGTCAAAGCGCAGGCAATTATCGATGCAGAAAAAAAGTCGGGCAAGAAAGTCATTGTAACATTCAATTACCGTTATCCTCCTTACAGGGCAAAGATGAAGGAACTCATCATGGAGGGGATGATAGGAGATGTAAGGTCAGTTGACTTCCACTGGAACATTCATCACAGACATTTGCAGCAATATATGATGCGGTGGCATGGAGAAACCAGCAGGGGAGGCAGTCTGTGGGTGCACAAGTCAACCCATCATTTTGATATGGTCAACTGGTTCATCAACTCCGAACCGGTTCAGGTGCAGGCCTTCGGCGCACTCGAAAGGTTTGGAAGCAAAGGCCCATTCCGGGGAAAAAACTGCAGGAGCTGCGCGTACACGGCAGAGTGTCCGTATTACTGGAACATCAACGAAAACGAGAACCTTAAGAGACTGTATGCAGACAATGAGCATTACGATGGTTACGTAAGAGACAATTGCGTCTTCAGGCCGCAGATTGATATACATGATAAACATTCTGCAATTGTAAAATACGCCAACGGAACCTATCTGAACTATTCGCTCACAGCAGATACAGATTATGACGGCTACTGGATCGCCTTCAATGGAACAAAGGGGAGGCTTGAGGCACGGGTACTGGGATATCCCCAGAAAGACAATGTTGACATCGTATTCACCCCGGTAAGTATTTACAATGACAGGCCGGCGGAGGTTATAAATGTGGTATTTGCAAGAGGAGGACACTGGGGAGGTGACCCCATAATGAATGATAAACTGTTCAAGGACCCCGATATGCCCGATCCACTGGGCCAGCAGGCGGGAGTTCGTGACGGGGTTATGTCAATTCTTATCGGTATTGCTGCCCGGAAGAGTATTGCAGAGAGCAGACCGGTAGATATTGCAGGTTTGACTGACCTGACGCCTATGGCAGTTAAACCATCATTCTCCTGATCAGTTTAAAGATCTCTTCCGGTGTATTTTCCTGAAATAAATAACCGGATTGTTTATAACGGGATCCCTGCCGGAACATGGCGGGGATCCTTTTTCGTGCCGGTTAATTATCATGCAGGTGATACATATACAAACACCCTGAACCATCACTTGCCTGTTAACCATACAAATGGGTGCAGTCTTGTTAAAATTTCGTAGTTTTGATCATAGAAAAGTTTCATAAATAATTTTTGCAGGAACCTCAATTTATAATGGTCAAAAAAAAGGGCAACATCCTGATAGTCGATGACAATAAAAGCGTCCTTGCTTCAATGGAATTGTTTCTGAAGCATCAGTTTGCCGGTGTATTTACTCATACTGATCCAAACAGGATATCTTCAGTATTGAAAGATGAGGATATTGATGTTATCCTGCTTGATATGAACTTCGCCGCAGGTATCAATACAGGAAACGAAGGCATATTCTGGTTAAACAGGATCAAAACCATCGATGCCACTGTAGTTGTGGTAATGATAACTGCCTACGGCGATATTGAGCTTGCTGTTAAGGCAATGAAAGAGGGAGCCTTTGATTTTATTGTCAAACCCTGGGACAACAAGAAACTGCTTGCAACCATAAATGCTGCGCTGCAGCTGAAATATTCCAGGAAGGAAGTCAATATTCTTAAAAGCCAGAAGAAACATCTCCAGTCCGATACAGAAAAACAATTCAGGATCATCCGGGGGAAAAGCAAGGTAATGGAGAATATTTTCAGCACTATGCTGAAAGTTGCAGAAACTGACACCAATATACTGATTACCGGAGAAAACGGAACCGGCAAGGAGCTTATTGCAAGGGAGGTACACAGAATGTCACGACGTTCCGGCGAGATTTTCATGCCGGTTGACCTTGGAAGCATATCAGAAACACTTTTTGAGAGTGAAATGTTCGGGCACTCCAGAGGTGCATTTACCGATGCCAAAGAGGAGCGTACCGGACGTTTTGAAAGTGCCTCAGGTGGTACACTATTCCTTGATGAGATCAGCAATGCGTCATTGTCGGTCCAGGCAAAACTTCTTACATCAATTGAGAGAAGATGTATAACCCCTGTTGGGTCGAATCGCTCAATACCTCTGGATATCAGACTTATATGCGCAACCAACAAAGACCTCAAGGCGATGGTTGGTAACGGACAGTTCCGTGAAGACCTGTACTTTAGAATCAATACAGTGCTTATATCAATTCCCCCGTTAAGAGACAGAAAAGAAGACATTGAGATCCTTGCCGGATCATTCCTTGATCATTTCAGCTCCAGGTATGGAAAAAAAGGCATCAGGCTCGGAACACCTGCAATCAACACACTCATGAATTACCAGTGGCCCGGAAATATAAGGGAATTGAAACATACAGTTGAAAGGGCTGTAATACTGAGTAGTTCAGACATAATATCTCCTTCCGATCTTTCCCTGGAATACCTGCCAGCAACAGATTTCAATTCTCACAACAGAGTCAGCCTTGATGAAGGTGAAAAATCAATAATTGCAAAAGCATTAAAGGTTAATAACGGAAATATTAGTGAAACAGCTAAACAACTGGACATCCCCAGGCAACGGCTTTACCGGAAAATGAAAAAATACGGATTATAGCTAAGACCTGCTCATATTCTCCCGTTCCAGCTTAGCTGAAAACAAAAGTAAAACCATTTCAGGTAAAAAAAATAATATGATCGTCAGGCAATTTTACTTTCAGATAATAATCCGCACAGCCCTCATACTTATTAATTGTATTGCTGCTGCCTGTGTAATTGCTTTCTATAAAGACTACCTGCTCCTTGCCAATCTGATTATTTTACTTGGAATACAGATCTGGCTGCTTATTAAGTCACTGAATCAGATTAATTATACACTTGCCGGGTTTTTTGAATCTTTGCAAATGGAAGATATGATGATGGCTTATAAGGGGAATATCCAATCGGCATCTTTTGAGAGACTGAACAGGAGTCTCATGAAAATCAGCAGGCAGATAAAGAATTCACGATTGGCTGAAATGGAACAAAATCAATATTTTAAAGTGGTAACCGAGCATGTCAACGTCGGACTTATTGCATTCGATCAAAACGGGAAGGTAGAAATGTTCAACCAGACCGCATCCGGAATTACGGGCATTAAATCACTTCGAAACCTTGCAGGGCTTATTGAAAAAATACCCGAGATGGCACTGATCCTCCAAAAAATAAAACCTGCAGAACAGAAATTGATCAAACTGAAGATCGGCTCAGAAGATGTTCCTGTTGCAGTTAGAATAAGCGAAATAAAGTTCAGGGAAAGATACCTGAAACTAGTATCACTTCAGAATATTCGTGAAGAACTTGATGAGAAAGAACTCGAATCATGGCAGCAACTTATACGGATACTTACTCATGAGATAATGAACTCAGTTGGTCCCATTATCTCTTCAATAGAGACCATTTCAGGATTCCTTTCTGATGAAGAAAGCCTGAAGCCCAAACCAGTGGAAGAACTTAATAATGAAATAATTGGCGACACCATCAGGGGTATGCAGATCGTAAAGGAAAGAAGCCTGGGTCTGAGGGAATTTGTCGACAACTTCCGAAGCCTGACTATACTGCCTCAAATAGCATTAGAAAATATCAGTATCGAAGAAATGATGGCAGAGATAAAATTCCTGATGCACGATCAATTAAAAAAGAATGACATTATTCTCAATACGCGCATATTCCCGGCAAACATGGAATTTCAGGCAGACAGAAAGAGTATAATGCAGTTGCTTATTAACCTCATAAATAATTCGGTTGCTGCACTCAGTGGCATTAACAAAAAAGAGATAACTATAACCTCATTTTTTGGTACAGGCGGACAGGCAATTATTCAGATAACTGATAATGGAAAAGGTATTGATCCTGAAATCAGGGAAAAAATATTCATACCATTTTTCACGACCCGCGAAAACGGTTCAGGCATAGGGCTCAGTCTGTCGAAACAGATAATGAGGCAGCATGGAGGAAAGATAACCGTTCAATCAGCACCGGGAGAAGGCACTACATTCAGTCTTATTTTTTAGATCAGATCAGTTCATCTATTCCTGCAGCAAGCTTCAGGTCCTTCTCGGTTATCTGATTGTCCTTATCATGGGAATAGAGTCTTATCTCCACCTTATTATACATGTTCCTCATCTCCGGATGGTGATCCATCTTCTCGGCAAGCAGCGCCACCCGTGTCATAAAGGAAAAGGCCATTTTAAAATCCTTGAAATCAAAAGTTCTTGACAGCTGGTTGTTCTCTTCTTTCCACATAATGAATAGTTTAATATTGAAACAACCGGCCGGTAAAAATGTTTATTAAATACTACGTTGTTTTTATCAGAACAAACCCAGATATATCATCCTGAATATATTCAAGTTACATTAACCATTTGCATCATTGCCACAAATGGTTCACCCGCTTAAAAAAGGAAAGCCACCTGCCGGGATAAATACTATTATTATAAGCCTGCTGATAATATTATCCACCCGGCAAGGAAGGAGACTTCCATTTTTCAGCAAACAATTTTCCTGGTAACAGGTACATTAATAGCTGCTTTCAACATTCCAGACAAATGCCCTTACTCCTACTTCTTTATTTACTTCATCCAGTTTTTTAACCTTATCAAGGAGTAAAGCCACCTTTTCATCATCTATGAAAGTCATAAGTGCTGAATTCAGCTCCGGCCAGGTATGCGTACCCATGCGTGGCTCACCGGTTTCCGACCCCCGGCCCTTTACTTCACTCCACCATGTATAGCCGCGGATGTCGAGCCTGTCAAGCATAAATTCAACGCGCTCAGTGTTTGTCTGGTTAAAAACTATCATTACTGCCTTCATTATAATACTTGTTTAATATTGTTCTTTAATTTGTTTATCCGCCTCCGATTGAAAATTCCAGTTTATAACTGTTTTCAGCACACCATATTGATTAAGAAATCAATTACATTATCGCAGCAAAATGCATAAAGATGAACCAGGTTTTACGGCAATATAAATAATTCATTATGACATGAAGGTAAATTTATTTCTTATGCGCTGTATCTTATCTCTCTCTCCCTTCCTGGCAACTATGGCATATATCACAGGCACAAGCACCAGGGTAACAATAGTTGAAAACACCAGTCCCCCGATGAGTGTTATGCCCATTGGGCTCCATATTTCAGATCCTTCACCCCTGCTCAGTGCCAGCGGAAGCATTGCCATAGTGGTGGTCATTGCAGTCATAAGCACAGGCCTTAGACGCAATTTACCCGAAATCGCTATGGCCTCATTAAGATTATTCCCCCTGTCCCGCATCAGGTTAATATAATCCACCAGAACGATCCCGTTCTTGACAACAATACCTATCAGCAGCACTGCTCCCAGGGCTGCTATTACACTTAAGGTGGTATTGGTAAGGAATAATGCCAGCAGAACGCCGGTAAACGAGAATGGAATGGAAAACATTATGACAAAAGGCATAATAAAAGATTCAAACTGTGAAGCCATAACAAGGAATACCAGGATCAGGCTTATCACAAGAAGCAGTCCCAGATCCATAAAAGATTCTGCCTGATCTTCATAGGCGCCTCCAATATTCACAACCACACCCTGAGGAATATCTACTGAACCAACTACGTCTGAAATAGCTGTGGCAAGCTCACCAAGAGAAATACCTGCAGGTATAGCAGAAACGGTAACGACACGTTCTCTCCTTTTCCTTTCGATATTTGGTGGATTCCAGTATTCCATTACTTCCCCAAGTTCGCTTAAACTGATTTTAGATCCCATAGGATTTGTAATTGTAAGCGCTTCCAGGTCAGTTATTGAACTTCGGAATTCCTCCCTGTATCGTACAATTATATCATACTCTTCACCTTCTTCTCTTAACATGGAAGCTGTTATTCCATCAACCCTGTTGCGTATCGCAGCAGAGACCATTGCAGTATTGAGTCCGTGAGTGGCAAGTTTTCCGCGATCAAGCACAACCTGTAATTCAGGACGATCATCTTTGCGGCTTATCTGGACATCCTCTGCTCCAGGTATTAACAGCATCCCGCTCCTTATTTGTTCAGCAAGCCCGCTCGTCACATCAAAGTCATAACCGAATATCTCCACATCGACTGATGTGCTGCCAAACCCGCCACCACCTGTAGTAACTGAGAATTCAATTATTTCGGGAATTTGCTCCATCTGCCTTCTCATGTCATCAGCTATTTCCCATACTGTTCTCTGTCGCTCCGATATAGGCGACAGGCGCATAACCAGGTTTATTATATTCGAACCTCCCTGGGTAAACAATGCCATCATTCCTCCGGAATCATCCGAACCTGAAGAAATAGCCATAATCTCAGCTTCAGGATAACGTTCAATTATTAGTTTTTCAATTTGCCTGGCTACCTTAATGGTTTCTTCAACCCTTAAACCTGTAGTCAGTTCTATAGCAGCGCTTATCCTGCTTTCATCTGATTCGGGCATAAGGTCAGTACCTATAAATCTCAGCAGCAGGAAAGAGCTGAAAAACATGGCTAATGCTACAACAACTACTGATTTTTTGAACCTTAAAGCCCCCCTGATGGTTCTTTCATAAAAACTCTCTACCCTGGCAAGAAAAGGTTCAACTATCCGCGCATGGCTGAACCGTCCCGGCACCTTTTCCTTGCTTTTCAGGTCAAGTAGTTTTGACGCAAGCAAAGGAGTCAGCGTAATTGCTGCAACCGTCGATGTCACAACTGTTATTGTAACAATCCATCCCAGCTGCTTAAACAGAACGCCGGTCATTCCGGAAACAAGTGTCAGCGGGAAGAAAACGGCAACAACAACCATGGTGGTTACCACAACCGATAACCAAACCTCGTTTGTGGCATAAATGGCTGCTTCGCGCGGACTGCTACCCCGCTCGATATGTCTGGAGATATTTTCAAGAACGACAATTGCATCATCGACTACCATTCCCAGGGCGATTGAAAGGGAGGCAAGAGATATCACATTAAGAGAGCTTCCTGTCAAATAAAGATATACGAATGAAACTATAAGTGAAATAGGAATGGTGATCACTACAATAAAAGTGGCTCTCCATTTCCCGAGGAAAAAGAGCACGACCAGTATGACAAAGAACA
Organism: uncultured Bacteroidales bacterium; assembly: GCA_964421595.1. Classification (GTDB taxonomy): domain Bacteria; phylum Bacteroidota; class Bacteroidia; order Bacteroidales; family PUMT01; genus PXAP01. Next base: position 30,254 of record CAYQXY010000011.1, read on the forward strand.
GAGCCCACAACATAGTCTGCGACAAATTACTTACTGAATCACTTATGAACACAGATGTATCCATAATCTCACTGATCTTTATATCAGGAGGCAGGTCTTCCTGCAGTTCAGCAATTGCAGCTTTCACTTCCCTGGCAATTTTAACAGTATTGGCACCTGACTGCTTCATTACAAACATTCGCACCCCCTGCTGGCTGTTGATCCGTTCATCAAGAGAAATATCACGCAATGTATCCCTTACCTGGGCCACATCCCTGAGAAAAACCGTTCGGTTCTGGTGTTGCCCAACGACCATATTCATCAACTCCGAACTTTCATCAAACTCACCTTCAATCCTCAGCTGATAATCCATCATGCCCATCTTTATCTTGCCTGAGGGCATATTCATATTTTCCGAAGCTACAACGTTACCAAGCTGCTCAAGGGTAAGATTATAAGCAGCAAGTTTAACAGGATCGGCCTCTACGTATATTCTCCGCTGGGGAGAACCTATAAGACTGGCAGAACCAATACCCTCAATCCTGTTAAGCGGATTAATAATCCTCTCTTCGAGTATTTTTGCCAGTCCCGGATAACTTTCCTCTGCCGTAATGGCATAAAAAACTATCGGGATCATGCTCATGTTGAATTTGAAGATAGTCGGCCTGTTTACACCATCAGGCAGGTAGTCAAACAACATATCTATTGCATCACGAATATCATTTGTAGCCTCATTAAGATCGGTTTCCCAGTCAAATTCCAGGCTTATAACAGACAGGTTTTCACTTGAAACAGAAGTTATTTCCTTTAGATTGTCAACTGTATTGAATGCATCTTCAAGTCTGCGGGTTACATTGGTCTCAATATCACTTGCATTGGCTCCGGGATAAGTAGTCATTACCGAAATGAAGGGCGGATCCATTTCCGGGTAAAGGTCTATCGGAATGTAAATAAGTGAATAGATACCCATGACAATTACGGCGGCAAAAGCCATAAATGTTGTTATTGGTTTGTTGACAGCAGTTTTGTATATACTCATTGATTCATGATTTTCAGTAAAAAATATTTTAGTCTTTGATTTCCGCGATTACCGGATCTCAATTGATGTTCCGTCAAGCAATCTCGCCTGCCCCGCAACTATAAGATCATCTCCGGGACTGATCCCTTCAGAAACTATTTCAACCATATCATCATACCTCTCTCCCAGTTCTACAACTACTCGTTTTGCCGTGCCATTATTATTTATGAACACGTACCTTTCGTTCGATCCCTGTAGTTTTAGAATTGAAAGTGCCGGCACTACAAATGCCTCAACTTTATCAAATTCAATGTCTGCACGGGTAAACATTCCCGGCCTGAGTTTTTCATTACTGTTCGGAACGACAAGTTCTATGGTAAAAGAACGTGTTGCAGGATCTATGGTAGGATAAACCCTTAAAACGCTGCCCTGAAATACTTCCCCGGGATAGACATCTGAGTTAATACTCACAGGCATGCCAACATTTATAAGCGGATAATACTTTTCTGAAACATTTACCATGGCCTTAAGCTGTGAAGTCTGGACAAGTGAAAGTATGGCTGCTTTCCCGGCAGGTGTATTTGGCGCGCCCGAAAACATTTCGCCGTTCTCAAAATATTTACCTGAAACTACACCGTTGAAGGGTGCCCTGAGGGTTGTATTTTCCTTTAGAAACCCTACATTGGACAGAGTGACTTCATATTGTGTCTTTATCTGGTCATATTGCTGCTGTGGAATACTGCCAGCGCTTCTTAAAGTGTCCAGACGCCTGTAATCCTTCTCAATATTCTGCAACTGGACCTGAGCCTGAAGCAGTTGTGTTTTATCCATTTCAACAAGCAACTGTCCCTGTGAAACCCTGACACCGGGTTCAACATGAACAGACTCTATCCGGCCCGGAGAAGCCGGTGCAAGATGAACTTCCCGAAATGCCTGCAGATTTGCATTATAGGTTACCTTCCTTGCTATTTCAGTGTTGGCAATTTCAATTGTCCTTACCGGCTCTGTTCTCCCTGTTGCATCTGATGCAACATCAGACCCTTCACCCGGAGCAGAACATCCGGCAATAGCTATTATTATAACCGGAATAACAAAAATTGAGTTAATGATACCTTTGAACTTCATGTTAATTTGATTTATATTATTATTTTTTATTTGTTTTCTGATTAAATATCATTTAGAAGTTTATCCAGTTCAACCTGTGCATCAAGCAATTGAAGCATAGAAGAAATATAACTGCTTTCTGCCTGCAGATAATTATTATTGGCAGATGTCAGGTCCAGGCTTGAAAGGAGTCCCTGCTGGTATTTTAATCTTATATTTTCAAAAACCCTTTGAGCAACCTCTACATTGGCCTGTTGACTCTCATATTGTTCAATTGCATTGTTAAGGTTAAACCTGAGCTGGACTTCCTGTATCATGAGTTGCTCGGTAAGCAGATCCATCTGGTTTTCAGTTATCTGAAGATTGATTCTTGCCTGGTTAACACGTGCCTGCCTTAAACCGCTTGAAAAAATAGGTATACTTACATTCAGGCCAATTACATGCTTGGGCTGAATGTCAAATTCCGGCTTCATCAGTTTTTCAGTGTAGTTGTAAAAACCCATCACAGTAGGTAGATAAGCTGCTCTCTGAAGGTCAACCTGTTTGCCGGAAACTGCTTTCTGAAGCTGCATGATCTGAAAATCAAGATTTTCATTCACACTAAACCGGGTGGCAATTGACCGCTGAAAATCTGAACTGGTTACAATGTCTTCAAGATTATCGGTAAGAATTATTTCAGTTCCGGAATCAACACCCATTTGCAACCTGAGCATATTGACCGCCATTACAACCTGCCGCTCTGCTCCACTGAGAGCATTTTCCAGCATATTTGCCTGAACATTAAGCTGGTCGTAATCAAGCTCATCGGCAATCCCGGCATCGACCATGGCACGTGTTTTCACAAGCACATCATGCATATTTTCCAGGTTCGCTTCAATAAAATACCTTGACTTCATGGAAATAAGTGCAATGTGATATGCCTGGGCTATCTGAGCCTTTATTTCCTGTTCTGACCTTTCAAGGCCAACTTCTGATATTTCAGTAAGAAGCCTGGCAGTACGCACTCCCACAATATAGCTCCCGCTGAAAATCAATTGTCCAACAGAAAGACTAAGGTTGCTTGTGGGACTGAAGGTAATTTCGAAACCGGGCATTGCGCCAAGAGTGGCAGTAGAACCAAAGAAGTTTGAATAGTCGAGGGATGCATCAATCTGCGGCAAACCCTGGGCAATAGCCTCACGGAGGCGCTGACCTGCCTCATCAACTGCAAGGCCGGCATTCATAAGATTTTTATTATGCTCAAGAGCATAAAGCTTCGCACTGTCGAGGCTAAGATGCATTTCCATCTGCGCCTTTATTGAATTACCTGTAAACAAAAGTGTAATGATTAAAATCACACCTTTGATTTTTGAAAAATCAATCATATTGATATACTCAATTAAATTAAAAATATAAAACTCATTAAACTATTTATGTATTTAAAGTTTCGGAAACTCTGTCAATCTCTCTGATAATTCTCAATTAATTCAAGGCCTTTCCTGGTGGCAATTCCCCTCATAAAATTTATAAGTATATTCTCAAAAACAGCCTTGATTGAGTATTTCGACGAAGGAAATATTTGTTCATCCGTCATAATTCTTAACTGTTCATGTAAAAGTTTCGCTACAATCTCAATATCAATGTCATTTCTGTATAAGCCTTCATTGATCCCCTTTTTAAGCATTGTATAAGTCTGGGCCAAATGCTTCTCAGTATTAATCTTATGAGTTTCCTTCCAAACACGGTAATGGTATCTTTTAAGGTCGGTCATGAACAGAGGATTGATGGTACTTATAAGCTGAATACCATGCTTCAGGATTTTGAACATCATATCGATGGTGTTTTTTGATTCCCTTATCAGTGCCTCCTTATCCTTGTTATAGTAGTTGTCAATATATATAAGGCAGGCCCTGAGCAACTCGTCCTTATCTTTGAAGTTTTCGTAAATAGTACGCTTGGAAACTCCGACCTCCCTTGAAATATCATCCATGGTTATTGCCTTTATACCAGATTTGATAAAGAGTTCTGCCGATTGTGAAAGTATTCTTTCCGTTACATCCATTTTACAACATAACAATAAGTTAATTAAATGCATGCTATTCGCACACCGGATTTTGGGTGCAAATCTATACAAAAAAACTATATAAACTAAAATAGTTTACAAGTTTTTGATCAAAATTGATTTATTAACTTAATCATCCCGGCGGCGACATCCCTGCCAAATATCTCTTTCTGTGTCTGGGGGGGAGAAAAAGAGAGGATCCTTTCACATAAGTCATTCCCGGAGGGGTCCAGAAGCAGATTCCATTTTTCTGTAACTGTTTCAACCCATTCAGTTTCTGTTCGCAATGTCACGCATGGGCGTCCAAGGATATAGGCTTCCTTTTGAATACCACCCGAATCGGTAATGATCTTCTTGCTGAAATATTCAGCGGCTATAAAGTCAAGGTAGCCCATAGGTTCGGCAAGGATTATATTACTGCCAGAAAAATTAATCCCATTGAGCATTTTCCTGGTCCTGGGATGGACCGGAAAAATAATAAGCTCATCCAGTTCACTTAATTGAATTAAAATATTTTTAAGAAAGGCCGGATCATCAACATTATAGTTGCGATGAAGGGTAAGCAGATTATATGGGGTATTCTTCAGATCGGTTATAATGGGAGAATTAAAATTCTCCAGTGCAAGCGACAGACTTTTCCTGATAGTATCAACCATAATATCGCCGGTCATATACGTTATCTCTTCGAGCCCCTCACTTTTCAGTATGCCGGCGGCAGAGTCAGTGGGTGCAAAAAGGTAATCTGAAACATGATCGGTAACAATGCGGTTAATCTCTTCAGGCATCGACTTATTATAGCTTCTTAACCCCGCTTCAATATGCAATACGGGAATGTTTAGCTTGGATGCAGCAAGTGCCCCCGCAAGTGTGGAGTTTGTATCGCCAAAAACAATCACCAGTCCGGGCTTCTCCTTAATCATTATTTGTTCAAGACCCTTCATCATTTCACCGGTTTGTGCAGCGTGAGATCCCGAACCAATTCCAAGATGAAAATCAGGTTTCCTGATCCCAAGGTCAGAAAAAATCTTCTCTGACATTAAATAGTCATAATGTTGTCCGGTATGTACTATCAGCTCATTATGATCATCAGAAAGCAATTCGGATAATGGTGCCAGTTTAATAAACTGGGGACGGGCTCCAACGATTGAAACTATTTTCATAGAGTTTGTAATAGATTAACTTCTAAACGATTATTTCAGCAATGCCTTTCCGGCGAAACAAATATAAGATAAATCATCAATCTGAGCGAACCTTTTGCAGACTGGGTTGTTTATTTAGATTGACCTTAATTAGTCTTAATTAATTTAAGTTTTCTGCCGTCACAAACTAGTGACACAAAATTATTGAATCAGATACCAGATCAATTACAGGATGGCAAGATTAATTAGAATAATTGTACCGGGCTAATAACAATTACTAATCCAGGCATAATAAATTATTAATATTGCGAATTATCAACTTTCAATAATAACCGGAATGAATAGATTTATCGATATAATATGCCCCGTATCTGCCGGTAAGGCCGACGAATATATTACACGCACCATTGCTGTTTTCACTGTTCTTGTTACAATTACAGCACTTTTTTTCGGCAACTATCTTATAATGCTGCTGCTTACAGCAGACTTTGCAATCAGGTCCTTTACCTCAGGCAAGGGCAGTCCCCTGAAATTTATATCAATCCATGCTGCCGGTTTTCTTGAGATAAGAGACAAGAAGTTAATTGATGCAGCTCCGAAAAAATTTGCTGCATTGCTTGGCATGACGTTCAGTTTTCTTACTGCTGTTTTTATGATAATGCAGTTCCCAATAACTGCAATTGTAATAGCCTCGGCCCTTATTTTTTGTGCATTGCTGGAGGGTATCTTTGGCTACTGCCTTGGCTGTGTGGTTTATTCGATTCTCGTCTCACCCCGCAGAAGAAATTTTTAACCATCAGAGACATAAAGCATTATTTCCATTCATAAACTCTTACATAGTCTATCAAGAACCTGTGAGGAAAGACTGAATCGTCAATACCCCGGCTCCCTCCCCAGTCTCCCCCTATCGCAAGATTCAGCAACAGATAATGTGGCTTATCGAAAGGCCATACATCATTGCCACCCTCTGACTCCTTTTCAAACGTAAAATATTTATTTTCATCAACATAGAAATCAATCCGGTCTTCAAACCATTCAATTGCATATATATGGAAATTTTCCGCCGGGTTCTCGAGTTCTACAGTACCACCCTTATTTGTGCCAATCATATGATTATATGCCTTTGTATGAACATTTCCATGAACGTTGTGAGGATCAAAACCTACATGCTCCATAATATCTATTTCTCCGCATGCAGGCCAGCCAATTTCACTTATATTTTCACCAAGCATCCATATAGCAGGCCAGGTTCCGACTCCTCCAGGCACCTTTGCCCTTATCTCAAAACGACCATAAGTCCATGTTGATCTGCCACGGGTAACAAGCCTTGCAGAAGTATAATCAAAATCATTCCACGACTCCCTGTGCGCCTCAATAATCAGCTGTCCATTCTCAACCCGTGCATTTTCCAGTCTTGATTCTGTGTAGTACTGCTTCTCATTATTAGCTATATAACCAATATCATAGGCCCATCTGGCAGGATCAGGCAATCCTTCATTTTCAAATTCATCATTCCACACCAGGTGCCAGCCTTGATCCTGATTTTCGCAGGAAGTGGATATAAAAAAAGATATGGCAAGAATTAAGATATTTAGTTTCATTTCGCTTATTATAAGTATTGGATTTAAAAATTTAAAACAATATCAGAATTTTAGAGTTACAAGGGCTCTGTCATCAACATGTTTATAAAGCATTGCCAAATATTAAAGGCTATAAAAATTATTATTTATCATGGTAATTATGTGACCCGGAACAAATACGGTTCTATTTCCCTGTCAATCCCCTGAATTTCTCCATTTGTTCAGCCGTTTCCCTCACAAGGCGCTGCACTTCGAGTCCGTGATGAAGATCAGGCACAAAGGCAAGTTCATCATTACCGGAAAGAAAAACATAATGAGCATGAATAAGTGCCCTGAGCCATCCACCAGGCACGTGCCCTGAAGGAAAACTTGTAACAGGCTTATAATTGCTGCCGGTAAAATGCGTTGCCCAGTCGCCGGTCTCCTCAAAAAAATAATCAAACCTGTCAGGCAGCATGGAGTTATACCTGATTGCACCATTTTCAGCATATATTTCAAAAGCCATCATATCGCCAATCCCTGAGCTCACCCTGCTGCCTGAAACATTGCCGACTGCACGCGTCTTCGGGTCATACAGGGAGATTTCAGAGTAAAGGTCAGAACCGGAAGGAACATCATCAAATTCTCCCGATTGCAGTGCCGACACTATTTTGAGATCCTCGCCCAGGAAAGCAACCATCAGGCTTAGGGCATGAGAGCCAAGGTCAGCCATAGCTCCTCCGTCAGGTGCAGGTGTCAGCCTGGTCCGTCTTTTCTCCCTGTATGCAGATTGCAGATAATCACTATGCCTGAGTGTGAAATTAAAATGCAGCGGCCTGCCAAAATCCTTTTGTTTCCACCAGACTAATGCTTCTCTGATTGCAGAAGCCATAAGGAACTGAAAACCGACCTGGATAGTTTTTTCACCTTCAACTTTTTTCAGTATACCGCTGATCTTCTTTTCCTCTTCATAGGTTGAACATACTGGTTTTTCAAGGTATATTCGTTTAACTCCAGGCATTTCCGAAACTTTTTCAAGCTGTGGAAAATGCACACTGTTGGGCCCCAGAATAAATACAGTGTCAAGAGTCCTCATTTCAACCAGCTCATCAACACTTACAGCCTCCCCGAACCCGAATTCCCCGGCAAATTTTCCCCTGCTTTCTTTCGTGGCAGAGGATACCGCTGCAAGCTCAAACAGGGGTGCCGGAGTATAAAAATACTTCAGCGAATTAAGTGCAAATATGTGTGATCTTGCTATGCCTCCGGCACCAATAAATCCAATTTTTGATTTTTCCATACAACTTAATCGTTTTTTACATTCATTTATATCTTAGCCTTTGATTCGATCATTATTCAAATAATACATGAATAAAGCTAACAAAAATATTAAAGTAATTTAGAAACTGTTGTAACGAAATTCGATGCAGCGTCGTCATAATGTTAAGAAAGTATAATTTTAAAATCGACGTCACCATGTTAAAGAACTTCTTTAAGATATCATTCAGGCGTATGATAAGGGAAAAATCATATGTCTTTATCAATGTTACGGGACTTGGTATCGGTTTGTTCTGCAGCATTCTGATAGGTTTGTTTGTCAGGCATGAGATAAGCTACGATTCATTTCACGAAAAAAAAGATCAGATATACAGAGTATATCTTGAGGGAAAACTCGGAGGTACTGAACTTAAAGGAGCATATACCTGTCCCCCTCTCGGGCCGACATTCCTCGATGAATTTCCTGAGGTGATCAACCAGGTAAGAATTAATATGTCGGGAGAAACTGTTTTACAACTTGAAGAAACCGGGTTTATAGAAGATTATTTCGGTGAAGCAGATTCCAGCTTCTTTCAGATTTTTTCAATTCCCCTGCTCAAGGGAGATCCCCAAACGGCATTATCATCAGTTCACAATTTAGTACTGAGTGAATCAACAGCCCTGAAGATTTTTGGCAATGAAGAACCTATGGGAAAAGCCCTGAAAGTCGGGACCGACACTACATACTACACAGTAACAGGGGTAATGCAGGACTTCCCGGAAAATTCACATATACAACTTAATGCAATTGGCTCATTCATGACTAATCCGCGTTCTGCGCATCCATCGTGGACCAGCAACAGTTTTTACACATATCTTCTTCTCCAGGAAGGATACAATTTGGAAAACCTGCAGCAAAAAATTACTGAAGCAGTTAATATGAGGGTCGGACCCGAGCTTGAAGAGTTTTTGGGAGTAACTATTGAGGAGTTCATGGAGTCAGGAAATGCGTATGGTTACAAACTTCAGCCACTGACCGGAATTCACCTGGACCCGACAGTGCAGCATGGATTAAAACCTTCTAATGACAGAAAATATATTTACATTTTTTCACTGGTAGGATTTATAATTCTGATTATGGCGGGTATAAATTATGTTAACCTCGCTACGGCCCGATCGACAAAGCGAAGCCTTGAAATTGGCATCAGGAAAATATCCGGATCAGACAGAACGAGCCTGGTCATCCAGTTCCTGACAGAATCTTTTGTCATGGTCCTGCTGGCGATGTTCATTGCAATTTTACTACTTGAGCTCTCTCTTCCTTACCTGAATAATATTCTCGGACTAAGTCTGACAGCCGATTATACCGGTCAGTGGTATACCATTCCTTCAATACTCCTCATTGCTCTGATTCTTGGGTTAATATCAGGAACATATCCGGCATTTTACCTTGCCTCTTTTGAGCCGTTGCAGGTACTCTCAGGCAAAGCCAAAACCGGTATTAAGGGAAAACTTCAAAGGAACATCCTTGTCACAATTCAGATGACTGCATCAGTTTTGCTTGTTTTCAGCAGCATTCTGATTTACAGGCAACTCGACTTTATGCTGTCAAGAGATCTCGGTTATGATAAGGAAAATGTGCTGGTTTTAAGAAGATCAGAAGCTCTCGGAGCAAGAATCAATACATTTTTACAGGAGATAAATGAAGTCCCGGGAGTAATCCTGGCATCTCACTCAACTTCAGTACCCAATTATCCCAATAACCATAATGGATATATGATGGAAGGGGAAGCTGGGGACAAGACATTTTTACTTCAGACAAACTGGGTAGATCATGATTATATTGAAACCTGGGGTATTAATATGCGTGAAGGCAGGTTTTTCTCTGAAGACTTCGGAACAGACAGCAGCGCATGTATCATAAATATGAGTGCAGTCAGGCAATTTAATCTTGAAGAACCAATCGGGAAAGTGTTTCTGCTGCCGGCAGATAATAATCAGCTGCGGGCCTTGCGGGTGATTGGTGTGACAGATGATTTTCACTATGAATCGCTCCATGAGAGGATCTATCCTTATATCTTTATTTTGAATAACCCGGACAGACGATGGGGATTTATCTCAATCAGGTTAAAACCGGAGAATATACAGGAAGCTATGAACGAGATTGAAGAAACCTGGAATCAGTTCGCAAATAATGCCCCTATGGTTTATTTTTTCATGGAGCAGGATTTTGATAACCTCTACAAGGAAGACAGACGTACCGGGAAGCTGTCAGTTATATTCGCAATTCTCACAATTCTAATCGGAAGCCTGGGACTTTTCGGACTTACTTCATTCACCACCAGGGCAAGAACCAAAGAGATAGGTATCAGAAAGGTGAACGGAGCCGGCACCGGTAAAATCATGTTGCTCCTGTACAAGGATATGGCATTGCTTATATTGGCATCGACTGCTATTGCATGGCTGGCAGGATACTATTTTGCAACGGGATGGCTTCAGTCATTCCATTTCAGAACGAGTCTTTCTGTCTGGGAGTTTGCAGGCTCACTCTTATGTGTATTTCTTGTTTCGATCATTACCATTAGCTGGCAATCATACAGGGCAGCTTCAGCAAACCCTGCAGAAACATTGAAATATGAGTAATCGTTCAGTAAACCAATTTAAATAGGTTCAGTTAGGTCAAATTCAGCAGCAAACATAAGTTGTCCGCTGTAATGCAACTGATATGTCATCGTGCTGAGGTCTTCTGCAAGAATAACCCTCCATTCCCGGCCAAGAGTGTCAGTGAGAAGGTCAATAGTATACTGGTCGGCGGGGAATTTCTGTAGAAATGCTGAACCTGTTCCATCGGCATATCCTCCGTATAAGGTCTGATCCTCAGGAGTTCCGTCCTCATGACGGTGATCATGCCTGAAACGTAATCCATTCTCTTCGGCAAGAAACATCCAGGTGCGTGAATGATCATCATCGAGGTGGAAAGGAATATGCACTCTGTCATCTTCGCATACTGTTACATGCATTACAAACTCCTTTTCAGCCCAGCTGTCACGACCGGGTGCAGTATAAAGCTCTTTTCCCCTGAAAGACTGTCCGCACAATCCCGACAGATTGTCCAGAAATGCTCTTTCCGCCTCCTGTAAAGAAGATTCGAGTGATTCAACCCTTACAACCATATCGTCATTGTCCCCGTTTCGGTCTCTTGTTTGCTGGCCGCATGAAAATATAACGGCCGATATAATAACTGTAAAAAATATTCTTAACATGGTTAAAAAATTAGGTTATGGTAAAAGTAAATGTTGTTCTGTAAACTAACCGGAAATAATAATGAAAAGATGCAAGTTAAATAATTTTTTCAGCCCTGCCTTGAGAATGAAATAATATTTCGGCAATAATTAAATATTCTCAGCTATTGACACCAGGTGGATAAATGACAAAACCGTCATCCATTATGTTATCACACTTAAAAATATTGCTGCAGGTGGTGAGAACATCATCGCTGCGGCACCCGGCGAAAAGAGCCATCTGATCACCGAAAATAATCAAGGGATGCGGATAAAGTTACCTGCATGAATAGTAAATCCCGCCAAAAGTTTTCCGGCGGGATTTTATTATATGTCAGAAAAATCTATATTGATTAAATAGTCAGGCTATTCCGGTACTAGCCGGATAAACAGCCCCGGCGCCTCAGTAAGAACATAAATATAACCATCGGGACCTTGCCTTATATCCCTGAATCTTGCAAAATCCTGCAGCAGATATTCGGTGTGCACGACTTCATTTCCCTCAAGCACAACCCTGTGAATATGTTGTCCGGCCAGGGCCCCAACCAGCATATTTCCGTTCCAGGCAGAAAATCTCTCACTATCGACAAAAGCCATTCCACATGGCGCAATTGACGGGGTCCATTGCAAAACAGGATCCTCCATGCCCACCATGGTAGTATCGTTGGTTATAATGCTGCCGTCATAGTTTATCCCGTAACTCACAACGGGCCAACCATAGTTCAGGCCTCTTTGTACCAGATTTATTTCATCACCTCCCCTGGGTCCGTGCTCATGCGACCATAACAACCTGGTTTCAGGATGCAGGGCCATTCCCTGTATGTTTCGATGCCCATAAGACCAGATTTCTGGTCTGGCACCTTCAACATTAACAAATGGATTGTCATCAGGAACTCTTCCGTCATCATGCAGCCGGAAAACCTTTCCATTATGGTTTTCAAGTGTTTGTGCATTATTCATTACCCCCCGGTCACCAATAGTTGCGAACATATACCCGTCATCATCAAAAACAATACGGCTGCCAAAGTGCTGCCCTGCACCAGTGGCAGGCGCACCTTCGAATAAAAGCTCCATATCAGTAAAAGTATTGCCTGTAATCCTTCCCCTTGAAATTGATGTATTGCCACCGTCACCCCTGGGGGAAGCATATGCAAGGTATATCCATCCATTTTCGTCATAATTGGGATGTAAAACAACATCAAGCAGTCCCCCCTGTCCATGTTCCCAAATCTCAGGCAGGCCATCTACAGGTGCATCTCTTAATTCTCCCAAAGCAAAAACACGGAGGTTACCGGGACGTTCTGCAATAAGTATACGTCCATCGGGAAGAAAGGCCATGCCCCAGGGATTCTCAAGTCCGGTAGCAAGGGTGTCAATTCTGAATGTCAATTCTTCGGTTTCAATTCCATCCGAACTAACTTCATTACTGCTGCATGAATAAAACAGAAATGATAATAATGAGATAATTACAACTTTATACATAATTAATTTTTTTGATTTAATAAATGGGATATAAACATGTTAATAACAGACTTTTTTCCAAGGGGTTTTATAAGTCGGTAGCTTACAAGAATACACAAGTATTTTTCACAACTTTAAAACAAATCTTAAAACAACTTGTTCAATGAATAAATGGTTTAAAATTTGCGGTTATTAAATTTTGACCATTAAATAAAGCACATATATTTATATAAACATATATCCTTGAGCAATATACGGAAATATATTTCAAGAATAGTTAAGTTGCTGTTGTGGATAGGAGCCTCAGTTTTAGTTATATTTCTGATAGTGGCAATAAGCCTCCAGTTTACTGCCGTCCAGAATCTTATAACCGGAAGGCTGACAAGCTGGCTAAGTTCGGAAACAGGAACAGTTATCAGCATCGAAAGGGTTGCCATTCGTTTTCCGAAAACGATTGGATTAAGGGGGATTTATGCAGAGGATGAAAAAGGTGATACTTTGCTTTATGCAGGCAATATTTTTGCAAATATCAGGATGACTTCACTTCTTCAGAATAAGCTTCTTATTTCCTCCCTTGAACTCGACGATCTGACGGCCAGAGTTACAAGACAACAACCTGATTCGGTTTTTAACTTTCAGTTCATTGCCGATGCTTTTACATCAGGTGAAACCAATGACACACCGGACAGTGACCAGGAAAGTACATTTAATTTCCGTATAAACAATATAACCCTGAATGATATAAATATATATTTTGAAGATCACTACTCCGGGATCCGGCTTAAATCATCCCTCGGGCATTTCAGTACAGATCTAAGCGATTCTGATCTTTTAAACCAGCAATATCACATCGGTGAAACTGAACTTTCAGAAGGATATATTGAGTTCGTGGGATATGAGCCAACATTCCCTCCAGATACTGTCGACCAGGATCCATTAGAAATGTCACTATCCCTTAAATCTTTGGTCCTTAATAATTTTGATTTATCATACAAGGATGCTGAGGGAATGAACCTCGACCTGAATGCTTCCCTGTTAAGGGTAGTCCCCGAAACCATCAACATTGCTGACTATCTCATTGAAATTTCCTCATTACATGCAGATAATCTTAATACTTCAATAATCCAGCCGGGAGGCAGCACTGGTGAGGAAGTGGAAATAAACGGAAGCCCCGATCGTGAAAACCAGGAGAGTACGGACAGGGATCAACAAAACGGAGAGCCGGAGTTCGGATTCAATTTCTCTGAAATAATGGACTGGACCATAATTGCAGATAATATTGAGATTACCAGTTCATTTTTCAAACTCGCAAGTGATGGCGAACCAGTCCCCGCAAATCAATTCGACCCCTCCCGGTTTTCACTTGGAAACTTCAACCTCTTTGCCAAAAATATAAAAGTTGGTCCGCGACAAATAAATCTTGAAATTGACAGTCTCGGCATGCTCATATCTGAAAGTTTCTTAGTCGATAATCTAAATATCGACATGACCATGGACGCAAATTCTTCAGAAATAAGCATTGATTTTATCAGTGGTGAAAGCAGGATCCTGTTCGAACTTGATACAGAGGCAGATTTACTTGACTTCACCTCAGAATCGCTGGCAAACCAAAATTTTGAACTGGATCTGGGAAATAGCTCTATTCAGGAAGACCTTGCATATTTCATTCCCGCAATGAGATCTTATTATTTTAACTGGCCGGGAAACAGGGGCATTGAATTTGGTGGCAATATCACCGGAAGTATGGCAAGTATGGCTGCTGACAGCCTCTGGATTTCCGGTCCGGGCTTTTTCTCAACTTTTGCCGATGGAACTGTTACAGGTATTAATTCTGAGAACACGCTGCTGGATCTGGAAAGATTCAGGTTGTCTGTGATTCCCGGTCGATTTCTTGAGAACCTGCATGATACTCTGAGGCCCGAAGGGATCACGATGCCTGAATATATCACAGTTGACGGCTGGTTGACAGGTACAACCGGCACTTTTAAAACATCAATCGATATAGAAAGTGATTTAGGAGGCATTGAAATAACCGGCTCAGTATATGAAGAGCCTGGCGATGAAACCGGATTTGAAGGAAGAGTTTATACATCATCATTTGATTTTGGCCGGATGTTGCAGTTGGAAACATTGCCTGTCCCACCTTCATTAAATGTCGGTTTTAAAGGTCGCGGACTCGCTCCTGCCGACATGGAATTGTTGGCGGATGTTACTGTTGGCAATCTCTCATTAATGGATTATGCCTACCAGGATCTGGAAATGAATATACACCTTGTTGACTCGGTGGTAAAATCATCAGGCAACTACAAAGATGAGTTTCTGGCTTTCAGTTTAGGTGCTGAACTGGGACTGTTTAAAGAAATTAAATTTGCAACGGGCCGTTTGAATGTTGAATATGCTGATTTGTTCAGTCTTGGCTTTACGGAAGAGGAATTACTCGCAGAGAGTGATATTATTGCCGATATTACATTTGACCCGGTAGATTTTTTCAGTGGAGATATACTGATTAGTAATTCCAGTTTGTTAGCCAATGGTGAACTTACCACAATCGATGAAATTTCTTTCATTTCTGAATCTATCAGCGGAGATTACAGCTTTGAACTGAACATGGGATTTTTAACTGCCGGTTACAGAGGAAATTTCACACCCTTTGGTATTCAAGAGATCATTACTGATCATATTTCCGGATACTTTGATAATATTCCCGATACTATCCCTGAAGGAAAATATGAACACTTTGATCTGGATCTGGCATTTTTTCCAAATGACCTCGTAAATATGTTCTTACCTCAGCTGGAAACAAATGATACTCTGATGGTCAATGTAAATTATGACAGCCGCTTATATGAAATTACCCTTGGAGCATCAATAGATGACTTAAGGTTTTCAGATATGGAGTTATCAGACCTGGTTATTAACGCAACCTCAGATCCGGGAAGTCTGGATTTCGGTGTAAATCTGGAAAGAATAAATTTAGATGAGAACAATTTTTATGATATTGATCTGAGTGGTGGATTTTTTGAAGGGATAATGGACCTGGAATTTTCATTTAAAGATATTGAACAGGATGATATTGTTTTCATTGGTGCTACTGTGGAAAGACCTGATGATCTTTATAATGTATCCGTCGATAGTGACAGGCTGGTAATAAATAAAGAAGAATGGGAGGTAAATCCCGACAACCTGATAATTGCCGGGGAAAATTACCTGATGGTGTCAGATTTTATTATGAAAAAAGGTGAAAGCCTGTTTTCAGTTACCAGCCTCGAATCTGACATCCATAGTAATGTGATCGAGGCTGTATTCAATGAGATTGATCTGGAGGGGATGACAAGTTTCCTTGAAAGCGAAATACCTCCTGTTACAGGCATAATGAATGGAGACATTACTGTAAGGGATGTTTTTGAAGTTCCTACATTCATTGCCAGCCTCAATATAGCAAACCTGTCAGTCTCGGGTGACACTTTGGGTAATTTAAGTCTGACAGCAAGAAATCCTGAACCGGACAACTACTATGTTAACCTGACTGCCGAAAACAAAGGAACAGACATAAGGATCGAAGGGAACTATTTTGCCGGCGAGGAACCATCAGTTGATATTGAAGTTTACCTCGAACAACTTAACCTGGCTCTTGCCGAGGTATTTGCAGGCGGGAATGTAACAGATATCGGGGGTTTTATTACCGGAAATATGGAAATTACAGGTCCTGTCAGCAGCCCCGAAATTACAGGGGTGCTGAACATCAACGAAACAAAATTCAGGGTTCCGGCTCTTAATGCGGGGTATGTTTTGAGAGATGAAAGAATAAGTTTCAATAAGCAAACAGTTAATCTGCAAAATTTCACCCTTGAAGATTCACAAGGCAGAAGGGCACAGTTGAATGGAAATGTAAACATATCTGATTTTGAAAACCTTGTTTTAAACATCGATTTAAGCACCAGGGATTTTCTTCTGATGGATTTGCCCGAGAGACGTGGAGGAATGTACCACGGTTACATTACTATGGATAGTGACCTTCGTTTAAGAGGTTCACATCTGAGTCCGTCAGTGGTAGGAAAACTTAAACTCAATGAAGGTTCATCTTTCACATTTGTGCTCCCGCAGGATGACCCTGAAGCTATTGGTGCTGAAGGAGTTGTAGAGTTCATTAAACCAGGGGACACCCTTCTTCTTGAAATGGCTGACAGAAGAAGTGAGGCTGAGGGACTTACCGCGCCTATTCAAACAATAAACATCGACCTCAACCTTGAAATTGACAGGGAAACAGTATTAAAACTTATAATTGATGATATCGCGGGTGATTTCCTGGAAGTTCAGGGCGGCGGAGTACTGAATTTCGGAATTGATCCTGGAGGGAAAATAACCCTTGCAGGAAGGTACGATATAATTGAGGGAGAATATATGCTCACCTTTTATGACATAATTACAAGAAATTTTGATATAGCAAGCGGAAGCAGTATTTTATGGACAGGCGATCCGCTGGATGCTCAGCTGGACATTACCGCCATCTATACTCACCGTACCAGTCCCCGTGAACTAATGAGATCCCACACTGGTACCGATCAAACACGATCTGCCGCGCTCAGGCAGCAGTTTCCTTTTCTGGTTTCACTCAGCATGGAAGGTAACCTTATGACTCCTGATATAAGTTTCGATCTGGATATGCCTGAGGAATATCAAAATGCCATGGACGGGGCAATCATGCAGAGGATTGAGGAGATCAACCAGAATGAATCGGAGCTTAACAAACAGGTATTTGCATTGCTGATACTGGGCAGCTTCCTTCAGGAAAATCCTCTTGATTTTGGTGGAGGATCAGGTATTGGTGCAACGGCCCGGTCATCAGGGAGTCAAATACTGACCCAGCAGCTAAACCGTATGTCTGACCGTTATATAAGGGGCGTCGATATTAACTTTGAACTGGAATCATATGAAGATTTCAGTGATGGTGAGGCTGCAGGGCGGACTGAGTTGCAGATGGAGGTTTCGAGAGACTTTTTTGATGAAAGGTTCAGGGTGACTGTAGGAGGAAATATTGAACTGGAGGATGAGACAAGAAGAGAAACAAATGCTGCGGATATTGCAGGGGATTTTTCGCTGGAATATCTGCTTACACCTGAGGGAGAATTTATTATAAGAGGATTCAGGAACAGGGACTTTGGCGATCTGATTGAAAGAGATATTGTTGAAACCGGCGTTGCAATTATGTTTTCAAAGAGTTTTAACAGATTTCGGGACATATTCAAAAGGGATGAGGAAGACCTTCAGTTCCCCGATTCCGAGGCAGAAAATACAGAAGAAGATGTTGAAGTAACAGAAGCCGGTAAAAATGAATAATAAGAACCCTAAGGCCTGTCGTATCACTTCAAAACAATATATTAAAAATATATGTAGGGTTTCCTTATCATCTGAAATTCCGGGTATGTCTTTTAAATTCCTGCTATTACTTCCATTTACAGCATTAATTCTGGGCTCATGTTCAAATCTCCGGTATCTTGAGGAAGGCCAGCGGCTTTATACCGGCAGTGATATAAATATTGAATCATCAGAAAGGTTAAGGAATGAAAAGGAGATCAGGTCAGAGGCAGAATCGGTTATCAGGCCACAACCTAATACCAAAATTCTTTTCTGGAGACCTCAGTTATGGTTTCACAATATAGGAGGTGATAAGGAATCAGGTATAGGAAGCTGGATCAGGAATTCAATCGGAAGGCCTCCTGTTTTATTTGATGATGTTGACGCAGAACGTACAGCCAGACTTATCGAGAACCGGCTTTTTAATTTAGGTCATTTTGATGCATCGGTAGACTATAATCTTGTAGAAAAAAGAAAACGTACCGGGGTAGAATACAATATTGAGTTAGTTGCCCCCTATACAACCAGGGAAATCTTTCCTGTCAAGGGAAATTCTCCTGTCATTTCGGAAATCAACCGCTCAATGGAGGAAACCGCCTTACAGAGCGGACACATATACAAGCTTGCTGATCTGAGAGCTGAACGCGAACGCATTGACAGACACCTTAAGGAAGCGGGATATTATTACTTTCATCCGGATTTTCTGCTTTTTATGGCCGACAGTTCTTCGGGCAGCAGGCAAATTGATCTGCATCTCAGCATAAAACCTACTGCACCCCAATATGCTCTTGAGAGTTACAGGATACGAAACATAAATTTTGAATCAGGTTATACAATTGAGACAAATGATGAAGATATGCAGGCAGGTGACAGGAGAGAGCCCGGAAGGAGAGTGCTAAGATCCAGTGCCTTAAACAGGGCAATCTTTCTGAGAACCGATTCACTGTACAGGAACTTTAACCATCGTCAAACTCTCAACCACCTTATCGGGATGGGAGTATTCAGTTTTGTGAATATCCGCTTTGACAGGGTAATGGAGGAAGATGACAACTACCTGGATGTAAGGATTCTACTCACCCCGATGGACAAAAGAAGTATCAGCACGGAGTTAAGGGGGGTAACTAAATCAAATAACTTTGCAGGCCCCGGGATAACAGCATCTGTTAATAACCGTAATTTATTCAGGGGGGCAGAAAACCTTAACATAAACTTTGACGGATCCTTTGAGACTCTTCTGGGAGAAAAGGGGGTAAACTCAACAGAATTGGGCATAACTGCCGAACTGAATGTTCCCAGGCTTATACTACCGTATAAAATTGGAACAGTATCGCCAAGGTTTATTCCAAAAACAAGAATGTCACTGGCTTATAGTTTTTTATCGCGGACTGATGCCTTTAGTCTTACTTCGTTCAGGTCGCAGTTCGGATATATCTGGAATCCCTCAAGAAGTGTTGAACACAGATTCAACCCTGTTGTTTTCAACGCATTCAGACTGGGAACCATTTCACCTGAGTTCGAAGATATTTTCTCAAGGGAGATTTTACTCAGAAGAGGTTTGTTTGAACAGTTTTTAATCGGTTCAGACTATACATTTCTTTATAACTCGCAGCTTGCTGATCACCGAAGACATGACTGGTATCTGGCCGGCAATATTGACGTATCGGGAAATCTTGCACGGCTTTTAAGTAATCTTGTGGATGCACCAACAGGAGAAAATGGCGACTACCAGATATTCAACCAGAGTTTCTCGCAGTTCAGCCGGGTAGGAATTGACCTGCGTTATTACAATAATCTTGGCAGAACAACGAGACTGGCTACAAGGTTCCTTGCAGGTATCGGACTGCCCTATGGTAATTCGGAATTTCTGCCATACACAAAGCTATTCGTAATTGGCGGCACGAACAGCATCCGTGCCTTCCAGCCCCGTTCCCTCGGTCCGGGATCCTATGAACCACCCGAAGGTGCCGGATCAACACTAAATATATACCAGTCGGGCGAAATAAAACTTGAAATGAATATCGAATACCGCTTTGCTTTCAACAGGATTGTCAGAGGTGCTTTCTTTGCCGATGCAGGAAATATATGGAACCTCCATGAAAATGAGAATGCGCCGGGCGGACAGTTTCACAGTGATGAATTCCTTAGTCAGATAGCACTGGGGACTGGTTTTGGCTTAAGGTTTGATTTCACATTCTTCCTTCTGCGGCTTGACCTGGCTTTCCCTCTGGCTGTACCCTACAGGGAGACAAACGGCTACTTTCAAAGTATCCGGCCCTTTGACAGCCAATGGAGAAGAGATAACCTGATTATGAACCTGGCAATCGGCTATCCTTTTTAGTTAATATCTGAAACCCCTGTCCTCTTCTAGCGGCAATGCCGGCACCTATTCTTTCACAAACCTGATCAGATAGTCTGTATCGGAGGATGTTAATTTCAATAAATATATTCCCGGCCCAAGATAGGAAACATCAATTTCCAGGCTGTGCTGTCCTTTATAAAACAGGCCTGAGCCGGCAAATCTCCCTGAATAATCAAACAAATCCCATTTCCCTCCCCCGTCAACAGAAGCTTTTTCCAGTATGAGAACCAGGTTACTGCCTACAGGATTAGGATATATAACAGGATTGTCATCTGCCTCTCCTGTGGGCAATTCTCCGGAAGTTATCTGGAACATTACCGGTCCGGAAGGCTCCGATTGACAAAATTCGTCAGATACTACAACATAGTAGTTTCCAGACTGCTGAGGCATGTATTCCTGCGTTGTAGCTCCGGGGATTACTTCACCCTCCCTGTACCACTGGTTACCATGTACTGAACTGCTGACAAGTGATGAATCTTCAATGTAAATTGAAGGGGTTTCCGGAGATGGATTAACATTAAGCACTATCTCGTTTGAAGATGCTGGCAGATTAACCAGACAGGATTCAAGGTCATCGGCTGTCACCCTGACAGAGCTGTTATCAACCGGCCCAGAGATAATAAGCTGATTATTACCATCAGACTCTGCCTTCACGTTGTCGATATACCAGTTGTAAATTGTGCTGCTGGCGTGATTATTATTGATTGCCGTCAATGTCAGGTTATCATTGCTGCATACAACACCTTCAGGTTCATCAATAAAAAGCTCGTAGATGAGTCCCTGATCAGGAAATACATCTCCCTGGAAAACAGAAATGTAACCAACCCTTAACTCAGACCTTTGTCCGATACCTTCATCTTCCCGTATCCCAGTATAATAATACCTCCATAACAGCTGTATATAGGGCTGTTCAATCAGATGACCGGGAAGCTTTACAGGTCCGCTACTTACCGAATGGCCATCCTCACCAGGTTCATATACTATCGCTCCGGGAAAATCGGTAAATTCACTATTATCATCCAGCCTGTACTGTAATTTTAAATTGTATATCCGTGAATTCCGGCTTATTGTTCCGGCCTGAAATAAAATGTGTACGTTTTCAGCACCGCGGGTATCCAGGGCAAGAATTGCGCCCCCGATCCTTCCGCCGGGGTAACCAGGGTTCCCATCCTCATTTCCTGTATTCAAAAATGATACACCTGCGCATCCAAGTCCGTTTATACGTGAACGGCTTTCCAGATTATAAGAACCACTTGTAAACCCTGCCGGTACAGCATCAGCTCCTGGATCGACAGTATCCATATACACAAATGCCATGTGGTCAGGAAAACTCCCTGTCTCTGCAAGTGAATCCCACTGGTTAAAGAGGAAATAATCATTTTCTCTTACTTCAAATGGCTCCGGATAAAAAGTTTTTTTAACGACGAACTCTGCTGTCAGATAAACATCTTCAGCGATATCTAAAACAAGGGGATTCACTTCGTATACCTCCCCTGTGCTGCTCACCCACCTTGCAAATTCAAATCCAGGCTCAGCAACAGCCTTTACCGACAGAGGCACATTCATAAAATAGTTTCCCGTCCACGGATATATTCCGTTACCCGAAGCCGTAACCAGTCCATCACCTCTAAGAGATAGTTTATTTACAACTACATAACCAGTCTGGGGTTCTTCAACATCTATGGTAAGCTGGTATGATCCTGCCAGCTCAAAATAACTGAGCAGATGGTCTGTCTGATGATCAGTCCGACGGTCAGCATACCTTCTCATCCTTTCAATATTTTCTTCCCAGCCGGCTACCGAAGCAGAAGGATAGCTCCACCGGTTGATGTGTCTTGCCATTTCAGGTTCGATAGCAGATTTAATTACTTCCAGCTGCTCATTTATGTATTCAGGAAGAAAGATTGAATTAAGCAGATCGCTGAACCTGTTAATAAAATCATTTTTGAAATCCTGGTTTTCCAATAAACTGCGAATGAGAAATGTGGACCAGGGCGGATTAGGCGGCCAGCTCGTTCCATCGGGGTGGGTTGCATGAACCAGGGTATTCTGGTTAAAAGGATATTCACCTTCGGTATTGCCGAAACCGAAATCGAAGTCATTAAAAGCCCATCTCCATTTACCATCTTTCCCCGGAGGGGGATTATTCAGTGGCTCACCGCTATACCTCCAGTACTTGAGGTTATGGCCAGGCCAGTCAATATTATTAAAGAATATGTTAACAATGAAAAAGTCGATATAATTATCGGTGTCCATAAGACTTTGCAGGTGCCGGTATGCTTCCGGACCTGACAGTGGATTGTTTTCAACGAAACTTATCATATTACTGTAATGCTCTGCACTCCCGTTTCTCACACTCTGGTTGGATTCCAGAAAATCAAGATCTTTTTCCTCTATATCATATTTTCTGCTGAAGTAATCCTCGTCATACCTTTCCCTTATGTTATGAATCCCCCAGTATTCGCCATTAAGAAAGACAATCGAAGATCTTTGATCCTGAACAGCCCACCCAAGAGGTTCTGCAATCCGGTGAATTATTCCGTCACGCAATAAGGTTCCATACCCAAATTGATCCTGGCCGCTGTTCCTCAGGATCAGCCTTTTATATTCCTGCGCCCCCTGAGCCGCGAAGAACGGGTAGTCCAGAGATGGAACGCCGTAACTATCACGTGCATATAACCTTAAAGATTTCATTGGGAGTGCCCTGGTTCCGCCACCATGAATCCTTATTCCAACTTCCTGGCCCATCATGGAGCTGCCGTTCTCAAAAAATTCTATGAATGCCGGTTTTTCCCATTCATCGCCACGGAGGTAATAATTCGCGTTTGGCTGACCGTACCACCCTTCACCGTAACCATTTTGCTCGTAAACAATTCCGGGTACATATATTCCTTCATTATGGTCAAATAAATTTTTGTTTTCAGTAACAATACTGAAAACAGGCAGAGAAGGTACGAGGTGTCCGGTAAAGTATGTTGCAGTAACTGCAGGAGATGCAATATAACCCGGTCTTATAGCGACTGCCCTGATGATGGTGGCCTTATCAGTTTCAGTTACCGGAGGTTTCCATTCAATTGACTCTGGTACATCGGGGGGATTTGTCCTTATTACAGAATACACATCGGGCGTTCCTGCCAGGTTTTCAAGGAGTATGGGACTATCATACAGGCTGGCTGAATGATCGGGTATTGAATTATCAATGGTGTATCTGATTTCAGCATTCTGATCAGAATGAGTAAGTTCCACGCTTTGGTTTTCAGGATAATATCCTGAAGGAACAGAAAAAACAGGAGGATCAAGAATACCTGAAAAGCCATCTCCTGAGTTGGCATATCCGGGGGTAGGTTCTGTAAAGAATACAAAAACGTCATCTCCGCCTGTAATGCGACCTGCTGAGATATCGGCCGGGATAACCATCGGAGGTGCTTCATCAACCAGGATACCTCCGGGACTTGTCAGCAAGACTTCTTCACCGGCCGAACTTATTGAAAAGTTAGTATGCAACGGTAAACTGACCGAGTTTTTATCCTTTCCTGATGCCCAGACAAGAAGGTAATCGCCGGGCATTAATATTATTTCAGGAAATACCCACCTGAATGGTCTTTCATAATCATCTGAAAGGCCATAGCCCAGCAAATTAACACTTTGATCTCCCCTGTTGAATAATTCTATCCAGTCTTCGAAATCACCATCTTCATCAGCTATAGTGATGTTGTTGGCAGCCATGATCTCATTTATGATGATATCCTGTGCAGGGGCGCTTAGCAGTGCCAGATTTAAGAATAAAACAACCAGGAGAATTGAAATAGGGTAGAGTTTTCCCATATGGTTCAGAATAATGACAAAAAATTAAAATAAACTAAAATTACTATGAATGATTAACCTGATAACCGGGAGCACCAACCATCTGTTTCATCTTTTGCAAACCTTCGGAAGCGACAGCCAGCGCATCCATTTTCCAGTATTCCCTGTTAAATAATTCAAGAGAGAGAATCTTGGTCCCTCCCATTTCATCAAGCTGTGCAATAATACTCTTCATGGGCGCCGCACCATCGCCGGGAAAAACCCTGTCGGCATCATTCTGTTCTTCCCTGGGTATATCGCCCGGATAATCATTCATATGAAAAAGCTCTATAATATTTCCCCGCAGCAGATTTAACCCGTTAAATCCTGATCCTCCCCTGAAAAGGTGATACACATCCCCCAGTAACCGGACATCCGGATCATTTGCGGAAGCTGCAACAAGCAGAGCCTGTCCCAGATTATACAATGAACGGGAAGCACCCCAGAATTCAAGATGGGGCATAACACCGGTTTTTCGCCCAAGATCAAGCAACTGCCTGTACCTCAAGCCTGCTTCCTGGTAATCAAGACCTGGTATATTATTATAACCCGCAGGAGGCGCTGCTATCCTTCTGCAGCCGAGCTCTGACATCAGGTTCATCTCTTCCTCCATCTGACGGAAGCCCAGATGCCTCTCCTGTTCATCGTCAACTATCCATGGAGCAAACCCTATTGCTCCCTCCACAACGAGATTGTTTGCCTGTATTATACGGTACAACTCAGAAAGGCTGTTGCCTTTATTAAGATAGTCTTTAATTTCATTTACCCATAACTCAACTCCATCATAACCTGCTTCAGCAGCAATTTCAATTGCACCTACCAGTCCGGGTTCCTGCCCCCTGATAGTACTGGTATTAAGGCAATATCTGAATCTGGAATTTTCCCTGACGGGCAAACGCGAACATGATGAATGGGTTAAAACAGCTGATGCTGCTGCTGCTCCTATCAATTTCAGACTATCCCTGCGACTTATCATATAATCCGGATTTTGACTGTTGTTATTATTAAATTAGCTCTGAACGGATTCAATAAAGGGTATCTGGAAACAAAATCAATTGAATAACCCGTCGGATCGATCATAAAAGTATAAAGTTAATATGATTTGCAGCGGTTAATATAGGAATTCCATTGAGATTTTAAAAATATGCTCGTGCCGAATGGGCTTTATTTAGAGTTTACGGAAAAAGCCGGAAAATGTTTTTTCCTAAAAACCGTTAACTCGCTGCTCTTTTCTTTAACTTTTTTTCTGCAGCAAAAAAAAGTAACAAAAAAATGCCGCGCTTACGTAAAATGGCTAAAAATCAATGTTTTTTCCTAAAAACCGTTAACTCGCTGCGCTCAGACAGAACGGTTTTCTTAACGGAAAAACCATTTATTTTTTTAACGCCATTTTCCTGAGGCGAGGGAAAACCCTTTTCAATCTAATTCTGTATTAAACATCAATACCCTACAAAACCTAATGCAACGAAAAAAACCTGATTTTCTTAACGGCTCTTTCCTTAGGCGAGGGAAAACCCTTTTCAATCTACTTCTGTATTAAACATCAATACCCTACAAAACCTAATGCAACGAAAAAAACACTGATTTTCTTAATGGCTTTTTCCTGGACGAGGGAAAACGGATCCAAACAACTTAATCAACAAATTCTAACTACCACGCTTCTAACCCACACAAATCTTTTTGCCGGATATCGTAAAAACAACAAAGAAGTATTTGATTATTCCGAAATAGGTAGTATGTTTACAAAAAATATGTTATAAAACATGTCAAATAGCTGGAATAATAATAATCTCAATTGTAATGCCCTGAACAATAATCAGTTCAGCAGCACGGAGGTTATTATATGGAAGTAAAAACGAACAACCATAAAATAAATCAAAAGCCCTCCGAAAACCGGGGGGCTTTTTTTTTTAAAAAAAAAGGACAATCATCCGCTTAAAGTATTTAACCAATTCAGTAATCAGCTATGTGTATTCAGCATGTAATTCAAAACAAGTATTTCA
This sequence comes from uncultured Bacteroidales bacterium, assembly GCA_964421595.1. Lineage (GTDB taxonomy): Bacteria > Bacteroidota > Bacteroidia > Bacteroidales > PUMT01 > PXAP01. Next base: position 56,653 of record CAYQXY010000011.1, read on the forward strand.
ATTCTGATGGATCACTCATAGATTACTCATTCTCTTTTTGTGTGCCCTGGTTCGTGCGATATTCTGGAAAGTGTATTAACCAAATTATATTCATTCAATGGGCCCCGGGTACCCTTTAGAGTCATTTGATAATCAACTCAAACTTTATACTATGGAAACTTTACATGAAACTAAAACTCCTCAACTTCTTGATCTGATCGAAACTGAAAAAGCTATTGATCTGGTAAAGACAAAATTTTCTTCATCGCTTTCTGAACAACTTGGACTGTTCAGGGTGGTAGCTCCTTTAATTGTGGCTGAAGACACAGGAATAAATGATGACCTGAATGGTATCGAAAGACCTGTTCAGGTTATAATAAGGGATATGCCCAATTGCAAGGTCAGTATTGTGCAATCATTGGCAAAATGGAAACGTTACAGGTTGTCGCAGCTTGGTGTTAGTCCGGGCACAGGAATTATTACCGATATGAAGGCTCTCAGGCCTGATGAGAACCTTGGTCCGCTTCATTCAGTTTTTGTTGACCAATGGGACTGGGAAAAAGTGATCACCAGAGACCAGAGGCAACTGCATTATCTGAAGGATACAGTGAGGAAAATATACAATGCCTTAAAGGAGACAGAAGAAGCTGTATCGGCAGCTTATCCGGAAATCAGCCCGGCACTTCCTGCTGAGATCAAATTTATTCATTCGGAAGATCTGCTGGCAAAGTATCCCGAGCTTACCCCCAGGCAGCGTGAGACAATTGCTGCAAGGGAATATGGTGCCCTTTTTCTGATCGGAATTGGCGGAGAGCTTCCCGGTGGTTCTGTTCATGATGGGCGTGCCCCTGATTATGATGACTGGAGTTCTTCAACTCATAGCAACTACAAGGGTCTCAACGGCGATATTATTGTATGGAACCCGGTAACGGAAGCAGCATTGGAACTTTCCTCGATGGGGATAAGGGTTGATGAGAATGCACTGCTTGAGCAGCTGGCAATAAGAAACTGCCTTGAGCGCAAGGAATTGCTGTTTCATAAACTGCTGCTTGCCGGCAAACTACCGCTGACCATGGGAGGAGGAATTGGCCAGTCCCGGGTATGTATGTTTTTGCTTCGCAAGAAACATGTAGGTCAGGTACAGGCAAGTGTCTGGCCCGACGAGATGCTTGATGAAATGAACCTGGACGGTTCCGGGTTAATCTAAGCTTATCAGATGGCATTTGTTTGAGGGCTGGCATTCAAAAGTTTCTGACACTTAAGGTCAGGGTCGAAAGGCTTAAAATCTTTCGGCAAGCTGAAAATAAAAAACATCCGAATTCTTGCCATATCTCTAATTTTCATTTTCTTTGTTTCAAAAATTAAGAATGGAAGGATTAACAGGAGTTTTTTTCAGTATTTGTATTCTTGGTATATTTCTGCTTGCAGGCAAAATACTACGTGTAAAGATCAGGTTGTTTCAGAATATATTTCTGCCTGCTTCCATAATAGGCGGGTTTCTTGCGCTTTTCTGCGGACCATATATGGCCGATATTCTTCCTCCTTTTGTACTTGATACCTGGAGGGAAATACCGGGAATACTGATTAATTTTGTTTTTGCTACCTTGTTTCTCGGACTTGCCGTGCCCGGCATCAAAACTCTCTGGTCACAGGGAGGCAGCCAGCTTTGTTTTGGGATGGTTGCAGGCACCGGTCAGTACTTCTTCGGTTTACTTATAACCGTATTGATACTGATCCCGTTCTTTGATGTTTCACCTGTATTTGCAACCATACTCGAGATAGGGTTTGCAGGAGGACATGGAACTGCTGCGGGCATGCGTGGTGTATTTGAACAAATCGGATTCCCCGAAGGTGCCGATCTCGCGCAGATGTCGGCCACTGTAGGTATAATAATAGCTGTTGTAGGGGGAATCTTCTATATTAATATAGCAATCAGGAAAGGTTACTGTGTCAACCTTGATGATTCAAAGGGAATTCCCGAGTATAAGAAGCGTGGACTGATTCCTGAGAGATACAGATATCCCATATCGAATGCAACAGTTGCTTCTGAATCGATTGAGCCCATGGCTTTTCATTTTGCAATAACAGGCCTTGCCATATTGATTGGCTGGATAATGCTTTCCGGTGTGCGGAATATACATCCGGTTGTCAGTGGTTTTCCTTTGTTCCCGCTTGCCATGATTGGTGGAATGATAGTTCAGCTGGCATCGGTCCGGCTCAGGGTAGACCAGTATTTTGACCGCAACAGTTTTGAAAGGATCCTTGGCTTCTCACTCGATGTACTTGTAGTGGCTGCTATTGCATCAATTCGCCTGGACCTTTTTGTTGCCAATCTCTGGCCCTTCCTCATTCTGATGGCAGGAGGAATTGCATGGTTGTTTTTCTGCCTCACAGTACTGGCACCCAGAATGTTCCCTTATAACTGGCTGGAACGGGGCGTTACTGAATATGGAATGCAAAGTGGTGTAACTGCTATGGGATTGCTTTTGCTCAGGCTGGTAGATCCGAGTTACAAAACAGATACAGCTCAGGCTTTCGGTTTCAAACAGATGTTGTACGAACCTTTTCTAGGTGGCGGGTTAATTACTGCCACTGCACCTTTTATAGTAATTAACATGGGTGTATGGTGGACTATGGGAATGGCTGGTTCTATAATGCTGATTTTCATGATCATTTCATGGCTGAATGGCTGGACACGGCTGAATCCTGTAAAAGATGAAATGCCTAAAAAGATAATGTAATCCTGTTCCCGGATATCCCGTTTTTATAATCCATGATTAAAATCCTGGTCAACGAATGATTTTACATGTCAGTTGTTATTTTCTTCCCGGGTTTTATTATTTTTATCATCTGTCATCAATAAGATAATATCATTTTTAAAATTATATATGAGATCCCTTTTTACTTTATCATTTATAATTATCTGTCATACCATTTCTGCGCAGGACTGGACCGTAATAGCCGACAATATGCATTTTGAAGCAGAAATGGGGAAAGAACCAGTGAGTGCTATGGATGTTTACGAAAAAATAGCAGGAACTCCGTTTATGAATCCGGAATTCGTCAATGGTTCACTTATAACAACCGACAGTCTCAAGTATACCGGCATACCATTACGATATAATGTATTCAAGGATGAAATGGAATTCAGGATAGGTGATGAAAAGACGCCAAGAGTGATTGCAAATCCGCGTTCCTTCCTTTTTATAAATTTAGATGATCATATATTCCAGTATCTTGCTTTCAGTGACAATAACAGGCCTGCACACGGATATTTTCAGGTTCTGAATGACGGGACTTGCCAGGTAATGATGCGAAGGCGTACTGATTACGCTGAACCTAAAGGCGCCCATAACTTTGAGAAGGCTCTGCCGGCAAGATTTGAAGAAAAGAGGAATTCTTATTACATCCGGTTCGGCAGACAATTGCCTAAGGAGGTAAGGCTAAACCGCCGTAATATACTTGGAATGTTCGGGCAGCATCAGGAAGAAATTACTGGTTTCGTAAAAGACAACAGTCTTTCATACCGAAGCATAGATGATCTGATTAAAATCGCAACATATTATAATCAACTGGTGGAGTAATAGCCGGCACCGGATACCCGCATATGGCTGCTTGATTTGAATATAAAGCTTAAATATTATTAATATGATAACTTCCGGATGAATTACCCTTTAAGCATCCCATCCGTGGCTACCGCATAACAAATAATACTTCGAGGTTGAAAGAAAAAGCAAAATTCCTTGAGAGCATCTTTTTCCCGCTGCTGTTGATTATAATAATCTGGGCAATAAAGATCGTCGAGAATATATTCAATCTGCGACTTGGAACCCTGGGCATCTATCCGCTTCACCTGAGCGGATTGCCAGGAATACTTTTTGCTCCCCTTATTCATGGAGATTATTCTCATCTGTTTACCAATTCAGGACCATTGCTTGTTTTAGGAACTGCTGTATTTTACTTTTACCGTCCTGTTGCCTTCAGGCTTATTTTACTGGCATGGATCATGACCGGCATATGGGTGTGGTTTGGGGCCAGGGAAGCATACCATATTGGTGCAAGTGGTTTAATTTACGCCCTGGCATCCTTCCTGTTCTTCAGCGGATTTATAAGGAGAAGTGTTGAACTGATGGCTATTTCCTTTGTTATAGTATTTCTGTATGGAGGTATGGTCTGGGGAATATTCCCCCTGAGAGAAAATATTTCATGGGAATCGCATCTGATGGGAGGTGTTGCCGGATTTATACTGGCAATTTACTACAAAGATCATGGTCCCCAAAGGAAAAGATTTGACTGGGAATTTGAAGAAGATGATCCGGAGGAGGAATTATGAATAGATCGCACTATTACCAGATCCTGGGAATTTCAGAGAATGCCGGATTAAAGGAGATCAAAGAAGCATTCCGCCGAAAGGCCAAAGCCTTTCACCCCGATCTGAATAAATCTGAAGGGGCTCATGAACATTTCATAGATATAAACGAAGCATACAACTATCTAGTTGATATGCATACAAACAGCGGCAAAAATCAGGGTGATCAGGCTGCAATGGATGACTATTACAGGAAATGGGTTGAAGAGGAGAGACAAAAAGCCAGGGCATGGGCTGTAAAAAGGGCAAGGATGAGATATGAGGAGTTCAGGAACTCTTCAGTTCACAAAACCACCAGCATGATGTCACATATGCTGGATTATTTCCTGATGGTTTTAGGTGTTTTTATTATTATTGCGGGAGGATTCGGATTATACAGCCAGGGATTGTACCTGACAGAAAATGATACCGAGGTTTTGAATATCAGAGGTATAATTGCCGAAATTGTAATAACCGTTGCAGGAATCCTGTTTATTGCAATGTCACTTGGCAACATAAAAGCGTACAGGAAAAAATCAGTGAAATAATCGGGCTAAATGAAATATTCACTAATATTTAAACCGCACGGTAAACAGGTTAGATGGTTCACCAGGAATAACTAATAAAGCATGGGTGATCCAGCCGTGGCAAAATCCGGTTGAAATGCCCGCGAAAAGTGCACCTGAAAAAAATGAAATAAGCATGGGTGATCTGTCCGTGACAACCACTAAATTTGTCATGTATCTTAATTTTAACAAATACAATACTTTATTCTGATGAACTTCACCAAGCCGGCTCTGCTTCTTGATAAGAAAAAATGTATTGAAAATATATCCTTCATGTCAGAAAAAGCGGAATATCATAACCTGATACTCCGACCCCATTTTAAAACACACCAATCGCGCATAATCGGAAAATGGTTCAGAAAATATGGGACTGATAAAATAACGGTCTCATCTGTCAGCATGGCTGAATACTTTGCCCGTGACGGCTGGAATGACATAACCATAGCATTCCCGTTTAATATTAATGAAATTGCTGAAACCAACCAGCTGGCCAAAAAAATTAAACTCCAGCTAACAGTCTGTTCTGCAGACACACTTGAGTTTATTGACCATAATATCAGTCAGCATGTTGGAATCTGTATAAAAACAGACACAGGCTATAACAGGACCGGAGTTTCCTGGAAAGATACCGTGGAAATAGAAAAAATGCTTAAAATTATTATCAAAAGCCGAAATATGTCTTTTTACGGGTTTATGGTGCATAACGGTCATACTTACAAGGCATCAGACGTAGAAAAAATCAGGTCGATACATGACGAAAGTAATTCTGCCTTGACAACGCTCAGATCGAAATTCGGGCATATGGTACCGGATATGATACTGTCGACTGGCGATACGCCTGCATGCAGCATTTCCGAAAACTTTAAGGGTATTGAGGAGATCCGGCCGGGCAACTATGTCTTCTATGACCTAACCCAATATCATATAGGTTCATGTAAATCATCGCAAATTGCAGTTGCACTGGCTTCCCCGGTGGTAGCAAAACACCATGAACGGCTTGAAATTGTAATTTATGGTGGAGCTGCCCACCTCTCAAAGGAGTACCTTCCGTATCGGGGACAAAAAATTTTCGGTCAGGTTGTTGATCTGACTGCAGAAGGCTGGTCAGATCCGTTGCCGGGTATATATGTAACAGGCTTATCGCAGGAGCATGGAATTATTAAATGTGATGAAAAATTTTTCAGCCGGATAAAAGTGGGCGATTTCCTTGGTATACTTCCCGTTCACAGTTGCCTTACCGCTGATCTGATGAAGGAATTTACAACGACTAAGGGTGAAAAAGCCGATCACCTTTCATCATCAAAACAGGGCTGTTAAAATTCTATTCCCATATGATAAATAAATATTTCAATAACATGCAGCACTCCGGAATCAAATTACGTCTTTAAAGTAGTTCTATGAAAAACAGCAAAAATGTCTATAAGAACATCCATCAGGATATTATAGACAGTTGCAGGAAAGGAGACAGAAAAGCACAGTTTCAGCTTTACAAGTTATACTATAAAAATATGTATAACCTGAGCCTTAGAATTATTAATGATTCTCAGGAAGCTGAAGATATAATGCAGGAGTCTTTTCTTTCGGCATTTGAAAAGATGGGGAGTTACAGCGGAGAGGTAAGTTTCGGTGCCTGGCTGAAGCGGATAGTTATTAATAAATCGCTTGACGCTGTAAAGAAAAGGAAAATTGATTTTCTGAATCTTGATGAAAGCGCCGGGAATTTACCACCTGAGGTTGAGGCTGATGACTTCGAAGAGGTCAGCCTGCAGGTAGAAAAGATCCATAAATGTATAAACCTGCTGCCCGACGGTTACCGGATAGTTCTCAGTCTCTACCTGCTGGAAGGCTATGATCATGAGGAAATAGCGGAGATCCTCAACATATCTGCTTCCACGTCCAGATCGCAGTATACAAGGGCCAGACATAAGTTATATGAATTGCTTAAAGACAAATAACGCTGTATGAAATTGCTTGAAAAATATATAATTGAAAACCGTGAAAACTTCGGGTTGGAAGAGCCTGATAAAGGTCACTTTGACAGATTCGAAGAGAAGCATCGTAATTTTCAGAGCAAAAAGGATAGATTTTCATGGAAATTCATGTTGCAGGCAGCAGTCGTAACCCTGCTGGTGGTCCTTTCAGCTTTATGGGTATATGATAATCTGATTGACCCGCCAGATGACAGGGTTACATTGACACTGGCCGACATTTCACCTGAGTACAGGGAGGCAGAAATCTATTACACTACTCTTATCAACAGAAGATACAATGAAATCAGATCATTTGAATTCCATGGAAATTCTGCTGAACAGGAGATAGTTCTTAATGAACTTGCAGAGATGGACACTATTTACAAATCCCTTGAAGAAGAACTTGACGCCGAAAGGGGGAACCACATGGTAATAAGTGCAATGATAAGGCATTATCAGCTGAAACTTGATATAATGGGCCAGATACTGGAGCATTTATATGAGGTTCAGACAGAAGAAAACTTAAAAATTAAAGAAGATGAAAACATTAGTATTTAAGAAACTTTCAGTATTGTTATTTCTGGTTATTTCCCATGCAAATATAGTATCGGGCGCAGTTGAAGTAACGAAGACCTATGAAAAAATATTTCCGCTTACCGGAGCAGCTTCCCTGGAGATTGAGAATCGCTATGGAAGTATAGATATTAAAAACTGGGATAATGATGAAATATCAGTCCACGTCCTTGTCACAGTCTCTAATTCCAGCAGGGAGTCGGCCGAACGGCAACTGGCCCTTATAAACGTTAATCTGGGCCAGAGAGAAAATGCAATCAGGGCTATTACCGAGATTGATCAGCGTGGTGGCCGTTCAGGTTCAAGATGGTTCTCCTCCGGCAATGACGGACAAAGTATTTCTATTGATTATACAGTATATGCCCCCCGGGAAACAGATCTTAAAATAACCCACAGATATGGCGATGTATTTATAAATGAGGCCACAGGGCATACTTTCATAGACCTCAGATATGGAAATCTTCAGGCCAACCGGATTTCCAGGAACAATACCCGTCCGCTGAGCGAAATCAACCTGGCTTATTCCACCAAGGTCAATATTACTGAAGCAGACTGGTTAAAGGTTAATATGAGATATTCAGACATATCAGTGGAGCGTTGCCGGGCACTTGTTGTGGCGGCCAGCTATTCCAAACTCAGGGTTGAAAGGGCAAGTTCAGTAGTTGCTGAATCACGGTACGGTGAGTTCTTCCTGGGTGATATAACCAACTTTGTTACAGAAAGCGCATATACAAACTATTCAATAAGAAGTATAGGAAATACGCTGGATGTGGAATCGAGGTATGGAAATATAAGGGTTGAAAACATGCCGGCCTCATTTTCCAAAATAAGGTTCATAAACAGCTACGGTAATATGAGGATTGGGTTGGATCCTGAAGCCTCTTACCATATTGAATCAACAGCAGGTTACGGATCGGTCAACATACCTTCCGGAGGACGGGTAAACCGGATAAGCAGCGGAAGACAGGCAACTCTATCAGGTGTCGTCGGACCACGCAGTGAACCATCAGCAACAGTTGAAATATCAACACGTTACGGCAACGTTGATCTGACTGCAAGATAATTTTCACAAATCAACACCAAAACCACCTTAAAACAGATCCGGATCAGGCATCCGGATCTGTTTTTTTTTTACAGACCAGCATCTTGCAGGCAAAATCTTCAGGTAATGAATAAATATTGTTTTAACTTAATTGGTATTCGGGAATACTTTTATAAATTAGACGACTATTTGACGCGGATGTTTATTAACAGCAACTAATGCACGTCTCAATGCAGGCCTCAAAAGAACAGTATACAGACAGGGAGCGTGATGCATTCAGGATTCTGTTTGAAAACTCCCCTGATGCAATCTTCCTTGAAGACGAGGATGGGTTTATTCTTGATGCCAACCAGCAGGCATGTGAACTGCAGGGTATTGACCAGTCCGGGCTAAAGGGCATGAATATAAGTGATCTTACACCTGAAGATGAGATTCAGAAAGTATTGGAAAGAAACAGAAAGCTGTTCAGGGGAGAGATTAATTACTTTGATGGTGTGATATGGTCCTTTAAAGGTAAAATGATCCCTGTCAGATTCCACGGAAAAAATGTAAGCTTATCGGCAAAAACTTACTTAATACTTACTATCAGCAAATTACCGGAAACAGATGATCAAAGCACTGAAAAAGAAAATATAATACTGGAAAAGCTGTATTTTGAGAACCTTTTCAAGGCTGCACCTGAAGCAATTGTAATTACCGATAAGGATTCGCGTATCCAGAGAATTAATGATGAGTTCACAAACCTTTTCGGATATACTGCAGCAGAAGCTATTGGCAAATATACCCAGCAATTTCTAATACCCCCCGACAAAACTGATGAATCGGAAATATTTCATAAATCTGTTTGTACGGAGCGAACTATTATAAAGGAGACCACCAGGTTAAACAAAGACAAGAGCCCGGTAGATGTATCCATCGTGGGTGCCCCTATTTCAATTGACGGAAAACAGTTAGGGATATTTAAACTATACCGGAATATTACCGAGCAGAAAAAGACCAGGGAAGCACTGACTGAAAGCAGAGAAAAATTGCGTAATGTATTTGAAAATTCGCCCGATGCCATTGCGCTATGTTCACTTGAAGGAATAATAATTGACAGAAACAGAGCTGCTCTTGAGTTATTCAGATATCCAGGAGACAGCAGGCTGGAAAATATTCCATGCCTTTCGCTGGTCGCAAATGAAGATTATACACATGCAAAGGAATTTATAAGTCAGGTGATCAGCGAAGGCAATGTAAATAATAAAATCTTTACCCTGACCAGGAATGACGGCACCATATTCGAAGCTGAGGTATCAGCCAGTCTGCTTAAAGATAAGGATCAGAAACCATTTAATCTTTTGTTCATTATAAAGGATATAACCGAACGACTGGTTTATGAAAAAAGGCTAAAGGAGGCAAAAGAAAAAGCCATAGAATCTGATAAGTTGAAGTCAGCATTTCTGGCGAATATGTCGCATGAGATCCGTACTCCCATGAATGCAATAATCGGGTTCTCCAAACTCCTGAGTTCACAGGAGGCAAACGAACAGGATAACCGTGAATACATTGAAATTATTAAGAATACCGGCAATACTCTTCTTAACCTTATAGATGACATTATAGATTTTGCCAAAATTGAAGCCGGAGAAGTTCAGATTAAACAAGCAGCCTGTTATGTACATAAAATCATGAAGGAGTTGCATGTTTTTTTTGAAACAGAGAGGCTGCGCAGCGAAAAAACGGGCATAGACCTGATTCTTAATATTCCTGACCCGGACAACGAACTTGTTATCCTCACAGACCAGAACCGTTTCAGGCAGATATTTTCCAATCTTTTAAGCAATGCACTGAAATTTACACAGGGAGGTAAAATTGAATTTGGATACGAAATTGAAGATTCCATCATAAGTTTTTATGTGAGCGATACGGGGATTGGAATTGATGATGATTATCACAAGGTCATATTTGACCGGTTCAGACAAGTTGAATTTACCTATAACAAGAAATTTGATGGAACCGGCCTGGGACTGGCCATTTCAAAGAATCTTATTAAACTCCTGGGTGGCAGTATCACGCTTGAGTCGAAGAAGGGAGAAGGTTCCGTATTCAGATTTAAACTTCCATTCAAAAAACTTGATATTACCCCACAGGAAATTCCTAATACAATTCCCGAAATGACAATATACGACTGGAAAGATAAATTAATCCTTATAGTTGAGGACAATGAACTGAATTCAAAATTACTGCAAAGGATGATAGAGCCAACCGGTGTTGAAATGATTTTTGCTAAGGATGGTAAGCCGGCAATTGAGGCATGTCGTACAAATCCTCTTATTGACATTGTATTGATGGATATCCAGATGCCGGAAATGGACGGTTATGAAGCAACAAGGATAATTAAGGAGATGAAACCCGGCTTGCCGGTCATTGCCCAGACTGCCTATGCCATGGCGGAAGAAAAAAATAAGATAATCGAAGCAGGTTGTGATGATTATCTGTCAAAACCAATAAGACAGAAAGAACTTTTTCATATCCTCAGTAAATACCTGGGTTCAAAGACCTGATTAGTGTATGTCCATAATGTCCGTCTGCTGCGTTACACTCGTCAAAAAAATGCTCATTCACCCCATGTAAACTCCGCTTTTTTTGACTTCGCAAGCCTTGCATCCGAACATTTTGATCCAGACACTGACTTTACAAACGGACTCTAATTAAATTACCATAAAGATGATGAAGATTCATGTATTAACACTTTTTACTTTTTTAATACTTACAGCCGGGTGTGGCAACACGGTAACTGACCAGCAGAACAGTGGCAACAGGCCGGATTACGTACTTGTAATACACGGAGGAGCAGGTACTATAAGCAGGGACAGGTTGAGTGCAGCTCAGGAGAATGAATATCACAATAAACTCAATGAAGCGCTGGAGGCAGGCGAGAATATCCTAAAAAACGGTGGAAGCAGCATGGAAGCAGTCCGCGCAGCGATTATAGTTATGGAAGACTCTCCTCTTTTCAATGCCGGGGTTGGTGCCGTATTTACAAATCAGAAGATGGTTGAGCTGGATGCCTCGGTAATGGATGGAAAAACTTTGAATGCCGGTGCAATAGCCGGTGTAACAGACATAAAAAACCCTATCCTGGGAGCGATAGCGGTGATGGATGATTCACCCCATGTTATGCTTGCAGGGAAAGGTGCTTCTGAATTTGCGAAGGAGCGCGGACTCGATATTGTCGATAATTCGTATTTTCATACCCAGCGGAGACTTGATGCTGTGACAAGGCAAATAGAACAGGATAAACATGGTACTGTAGGTGCTGTTGCACTCGATATGGAAGGCAACCTTGCCGCAGGTACTTCTACCGGGGGAATGTCAAATAAAAAATACGGACGTATTGGCGATTCTCCGGTTATTGGCGCCGGGAACTATGCAAACAACAACACATGTGCGGTATCAGCCACGGGTCACGGTGAGTTTTTTATACGGATGGTCGTTGCTTACGATATTTCTGCGCTAATGGAATACGGAAATATGTCGCTGAAGGAAGCTTCCGAAAAGGTTATTAATGAAAAACTTGTTGAAGCCGGCGCAACCGGTGGCATCGTGGCAGTTGACAATCAGGGCAATATATCAATGCCTTTCAATACTTCAGGTATGTACAGGGGATTTGTGAAATCGACAGGTGAAAGAGAAACTGCAATTTTCAAAGATTAATTATCAACTGTTCTCAACTACATCATAGTTCCTGTCTACCACCAGGTCTGCTTTTGGCCTGAGTGACTGCACATTTATGTGTTCGCGTTCAAGTATCTGAAGGCGGAATTCATCTGACGGCTCCTTACCCCTCATAAGCTGAGACATTTTGGTTTCATGATAGGTCAGTTCAATGAAGACCCTCAGGTCAACTTCCTCTGCATTTATTGCATACAATCCGTCAATCACCAGCAGGTGAATTTTTCTGAAATCTGTTATCAGCTTGTCTATCTGATCAGGAATAATATCAATACAGGGTATACAGGCATTTTTATTTTCTTTAAATTCCCTGATGTTCCTGTTGACAAGATCCCAGTCATATTCTCCCATTCCAACTGACTCAATCCCCTGGTTAATTCGCCACTCTTTTCTCAGCAGAGGGGGCACATTGTAATAGTTATCAGTATGCAGCACCTTTACTCTGATCCCACTTGCCTTTAGCAGCAGGGCAAGTGAATGCGAAAGTTCTGATTTTCCTGCACCGGACTCACCAGAAATTGCCACAACATACTTATATTCAGGGTCAGTTTTCTCCTTCTTCCTTTTTTCCTCAAGCACACGTTCCATTATCGACTCTGCAGCTGCCTTGTGCAAATCATTTATAAGCAATACATCTCCAAGCATAAATTAAAATAATATGTTTAAAAAAGTTGTAATAATAAATAGAAATGTATAAACTAAAAAATTACACCGGTAATTCAATTAATTTATAGTCAATATAATTAATTAGCATGACCTTATCAGGCTGCTTGCAGCAAGGGAACATGCATCCATAATTTATGAATGCCCCTTCCGGGGAAAATTAATTAATTCAGAACAGCAAGTTCCTCTCCCGCCCTCAGTTTATACTCTTTTCCTCTTACAAATACCGTACCATCAGAACTGGAAGATGAGGTGAGATAAACACCGGAACTATCCGTTTTAAGATTATATTCATTTCCCCTGTAATTAAATCTGAAGGATACACTTCTCCAGTGATCAGGCATTGCCGGGTCTATATGAATAACCTTATCCTGGATATTCAATCCCGCGAATGCCATCATTGCCATCAAGACAGTGCCCCCCATTACACCGGCATGTATGCCTTCTGCTGTGGTGCCGCCCTGGATGTCGGAAAAATCACTTTGAAGAGCTTCATTATAAAGTGTCCAGCTCAGTTCGTTCCTTCCAATCTGCGCAGCAATGCTGGCATGGACTACCCTGCTGAGAGTGGAACCATGAGAACAGCGATGATAATAGTAATCAAAATTCTTCTCAAGATATCCTTCAGGCAGTTTGTAGCCCAGGTTCCTGACAATATCCGTAACGGTTTCACGGCCAATATTATAAAAACACATCAGAGTATCAGCCTGCTTGGATAACTTGTAGGAGTCGGGCGACTTGCCCTCAGCCTTGAGCAACCTGTCCATCCGGTATATTTTATCATACTTCTTTTTGTAATGATCCCAGTCAAGCTCATCGAGTTCGAAATATCCGTCAAACTGGGCTATTATGCCCTCTTCGGAAATGATCAGATTCATTTTCTGTACCTCTTCACGCCATACTTTCAACTCTTCCTCATTCAGGTTTATCTTGTCAAGTACCTTATCCCGGCTGGTCTCTTCCATTGCATTCATCAGGTCAAATGCCCTGTTGAACAGCCAGACAACCATGATATTGGTATAGGCATTGTCTTTTAACCCGCCGCTCTCACTGCCTGGAAGTTTTTCATGAAATTCATCAGGCCCCATAACCTTATGTATCTCAAACCTGCCCGATTCTTCATTAAATACAGTTTTACTGGCCCAGAACCTGCATATTTCAAGGAACATTTCAGCTCCGGATTCTTCGATAAAATCAGTATCACCAGTAATATTGTAATAAGTCCACACATTATACGCCACCGCAATTGAAATATGCCTCTGAAGTGAGCTGTAGTCCTCGCCCCATTCACCCGAAACCGGGTTCAAATGTACAGTCTGCGTTTCCTCAGTCCCCCTGCTCCCACTCTGCCACGGAAACATTGCCCCCTTGTACCCGTACTCGCGGGCATACTCCCTCGCAGCATCCAGTCGCCGATACCTGTACATCAGCACAGAACGTGCCACAGCAGGAAAATGCAGGCAATAGAAAGCCAATATGTACAGTTCATCCCAGAAAATATGTCCGCGATAAGCCTCCCCGTGCAGCCCCCTGGCCGGTATCCCGAAATCAATATCTTCATTGTGAGGGGAGGTGGTAACCATCAGGTGGTAAATGTGCATCCGTAAAAGCTTCTGGGCCAGTCTGTCGCCCTCAATCCTAATATCTGCCCTTTTCCATATGGAATCCCATTCAGTTGCACTTCCTTCAAGCAAATTGTCAAAAGAGGGGATTTTCATTCCGTTTTCCAGAACATATGCCCTGGTGTCGTCTGTTTTACCATCCAGACTGTTACATATACATACAAGTTTTTCAATTTTGAGGCTGTCACCGGGAGCCATTTTCTGCTTAAAACTGGTGTCTACCCTTCCTTTTACCTCTGTATGCCTGTAGTTGGGATTAATTTGCTGATTGTTATAATTTACGTTAAGCCTGGCTGAAACACTGATCTCTGTTTCAGAGGTGACAGTTCTGGCAGTAACCCATGAGAAAGCTCCGTCAGCTCCATGACCGGCCTGCTGAAGATGGCTCTGATTCAGCTGTTTGTATCTTTTCACCCCGTCGTTGATCAGATTGGCATTCAGACCCGAGCGGACACTGACTATTGCTGAATAGTTAAGAGGGGTTATTATATATTCAAGGGCGGCAAGATGCTTGTCATGCATGCTTACGGTCCTGCGTGATTCAATAAGGGTTTTCCTTCCCTCCTCATCTTCCACTGTTAATTTCCGTGTCAGCAAACCGTTTCTGAAATCGAGCGTTCTGTGAATATCAAGTATTTCCGTCTTATTCGGATTAAACCAGTTATCATCATCAATCCTAAAGGTCATCAGTAACCAGTTGGGTATATTGACAAAATCCTCGTTTGAAACCTTGCGGTCCTCTACCTTTGATTCCAGTGTGTTGTAAAGTCCGGCCATGTAGGTTCCTGGGTAATTTACAGGATTGGCATCCAGTTCTTCAATCGCACCCCGGGTACCCATATATCCGTTCCCCGTAGTCAGCAGCGACTCTCTGGAACGCTCCTTCACCGGATCATAGTCAGGATAACCGAGTGTCCAGAGTTCCTCAGGTAACCCCTTCGTAAACCACTCTTCAATTCCCTTAATACCATTCAATTCTTCAAGATCCTCAAAAACTATATCGGCACCATTATTTCGCAATTCGGCAATATTGTTCTCCCTGGCAACCCCTATCACAAAACCGAAGTTACCTTTCCTTCCGGCCTGAACTCCCGATACTGCATCTTCAACCACAACTGAACGGTCATATGTAACACCCAGATTATCGGCTGCCGTTGTAAAGATATCGGGCTCCGGCTTTCCCTGAAGGTCCAGCTCGGCCGAAACCACCCCGTCTACCCTGGTCTCGAAATAATGCAACAGATCGACAGACTCAAGTACCGGTTTACAATTCTTGCTTGAAGATGCCACCCCAAGTTTTATCCCGGCTTCTTTAAGTTCCTTAATAAGCCTGACGGAAGACTCATAGACCTTTGCCCCGTCCCTTTCGAGAATTTCATTAAATGCCTCATTCTTCCTGTTACCGAGTCCGCAACACGTCTCCATGTCAGTTGAGTCGTCAGGGCTCCCGAAAGGGATATCAATATTCCTGGATTTCAGGAAAGATTCCACGCCTTTATAGCGGGGTTTGCCGTCAACATACGGTAGGTAGTCGCCGGCATGGGTAAATTCCCTGAAAGGCTCTCCAAACCTTTCAGCACGATCCTTCAGGTATTGATCGAACATATCCTTCCATGCGTCTGCATGTGTAAGGGCGGTTTGGGTAATTACACCATCAAGGTCAAAAATTACCGCGTCAAAGCTGTGCTTTTGCATAATTATTTTATATTTTAACATGTTCTAAAGAATCTCCCACTTGCCGGGGCACATAACAAGAGACTATTATTACCTGGACTAACCATACGTGGCGACCACTTGATTAACATATGTAACTTACTTATAATTATATTAATAATTTTACAATATTCGAATGAATGGTCAGAAACTTCAGGAAATTAGAGTATTCTGATATTTTGTCTTAAAATAAAGCAATATGCAACGAAAAACCAACACAATGCCCAATAATATGAACAAGCTGATTATAGTTTCCAACAAATTACCCTATGAAATAATTTCACAGAACGGCAAAGCCGGGATAACTGAGAAGACAGGAGGCATTTCAGGCAGCCTTTATGCTTTCTATAATTACCTGCAGTGCTGCTGGGTTGGGTGGACAGGCATTGAGAATATTGAACTGAGCAGTGAAGATCATGAGGTAATCAGCAGGAAGTACGAGGAAGAGAATTGTTTCCCCATAGAGCTTGAAAAGGAGGACATTCTAAACTACCACCACGGATTCTGCAATCAGACCATATGGCCCCTTTTCCATTATTTTTCACAGTATAGTGAGTTTGAACCTGAATACTGGGAAAGCTACAGGAAGGTCAACAGGATGTTTGCGGACAAGGTTCTGGAGCTGGCTGAAAAAGGAGATAAGATCTGGGTGCATGATTACCATCTGATGCTGGTACCAGCAATGATACGGGAGTCCAATCCGGAGCTTTCAGTTGGCTTTTTCCTTCACATACCCTTCCCCTCTTTTGAAATATTCAGAATATTGCCCTGGCGAAAGGAAATAATCGAGGGCATGCTTGGCGCTGACCTGGTGGCATTTCATAGCTTTGACTATGAGAGGCACTATATGAGTTGCATCAGGAGACTACTCGGGCACGACAGCATTCTGAATACAGTAAAGATTGATGAACGTGTTATAAAAATAGACAACTTCCCTATGGGAATAGATTTCGACTCCATCCAAAAGGAGGCGTCAACTTACCTTTCCGGTACCAGCGAAATACGTGCAAACAGGTTTGGCCATCTTTTCGGGTACAGGGGAGGTGAAAACAAGGACGGGAAATTGCTTTTGTCGATCGACCGGCTCGATTATACCAAGGGATTGCCATACAGGCTTGAGGCCTATGAAACATTTCTCAGGGATAATCCACAATATCTTGAGAAAGTAAGCCTTGCACTGTTTGTCATTCCTTCAAGGGAAATAGTTGCCGAGTATCAGAGTCAGCGAAGAATGGTAGATGAGCTGGTAGGAAGAATAAATGGCGAGTTCGGAACAATGAACTGGATGCCCGTGTTTTATTATTACCGCCCGGTAAGCCGCGAGGAGATGATTGAACTGTATACCCTTTCTGATGTAGCCCTTATCACACCACTGCGTGACGGGATGAACCTGGTGGCCAAGGAATATATAGCATCACGAACAGATGAAACAGGGGTGCTGATCCTTAGCGAAATGGCCGGAGCTTCAAAGGAGATGAGTGAGGCCATTATTGTTAACCCAAACAATAAACCCGAAATTATTGAAGCTATCAAGCTGGCCCTTACAATGCCCGAAGCAGAACAGAAGGCCAGAAACTCGCTAATCAGGAAGCGTCTGGAGATTTACAATGAAGAAAAATGGGCCAGTGATATTTTAAACAGCCTGGAAAATGTTAAAAAATTACAGGAGGTTAATCTTACCAAAAAAATTTCCAGCTCCATTACAGACTCATTCAGAGAAAAATACAAAGAATCATCAAACCGTATAGTATTTCTCGATTATGACGGAACCCTTACAGGGTTCCACAAAGACCCCCAGGAAGCAAAGCCTGATGAGGAACTGTACAGTATTATCAGATCCCTTACCGAAGATAAAAACAACACCATCGTTATAATAAGTGGCAGGGATAAGGAAACACTGGGAGCCTGGTTTAAGGATTTTGATGAATTAACATTTATAGCTGAACATGGTGTCTGGATAAGGGAACCAGGAGAAAAATGGTCGATGATTGAACAGATAGACAAGGAATGGATGGAGATTATCCGGCCTACGATCAGCTTTTATGTAGACAGGACACCACGGTCACTGCTCGAGGAAAAAAACTATTCACTCGTCTGGCACTACCGTGACGCCGATCCTGACCTTGGAGTTATCAGGGCGTGGGAACTGAAGGATGAGCTCCGCGACCTGGTATCTAATCTTAATCTTGAGATAATGGACGGCGACAAGGTTATTGAAGTGAAAAACTCAGGAATCAACAAGGGACGGGCTGCGGCTCAGCAGCTGGCGAAGGATTCCTATGACTTTATCATGGCACTCGGCGATGACTGGACAGATGAATATACATTCGGTTCCATGCCGGAAGAAGCAATTACGGTTAAAGTAGGAACCAAAACTACCAGGGCAGGGTTTTATATTGATTCTGTGGAAAGTGTGAGAAGTCTGCTAAAAGGACTTTCAGAAGAACTTGTTACCTGACATATGCAAGAACAGGGAAAATTTCCCGTTTAAGGAAATAAGCTAAATTTCATCTGCTTTTGCAGATAGCCTGTATCAACTACTAACAAGTGATTTATGAAGGTTATGAATTCCCGGTTAAAGCAGATGATTGCAGGTGGCGAAGGCCAGCACCTTGACTTTAAATTCGAGATATCCGACTCCAGAAAGATTGCACGAACTTTATCTGCCTTTGCCAATACTGAAGGAGGAACATTGCTTGTGGGAGTGAAAGACAATGGAAAAATAGCAGGGGTGAGGTCAGACGAAGAGTATTATATGCTGGAAGCATCGGCGCAGTTGTACTGCAAGCCAGAGGTAAATTTCACTGTAAGGCAGTGGCACGCCGAAGGCAAGACCATCCTCGAGGCAAATATTGAAAAGAGCAGTGAACCTCCCCATTTTGCCCTGTCAGAAGATGGCAGATGGCGGGCCTATATCAGGGTAAGTGATGAGAACATTCTGGCCAACAGCATAATGATCAGGGTCTGGAAACGACTTGGACGGCCGGTTGGCACCCACATAAGGTATTCTGAGAAAGAAAGGATACTGTTTGATTACCTGCGCCAGCATGATATTATTACCCTGTCAATGTTTCAGCGGATCTCCCGTACTAATGTATATACAGCCGGAAACATTCTCGTCAACCTGATAGTACTCGAGCTCATCAAAATCAGGATACATAATAAAATGATTGTTTATTCACTTGCCGAGAAGGATTCATGAACGCAATTTTTATTTCGCCCTGAACAGCTTAATGACACCAAGAGTACCATCTGCGGCAATCATCCTGCAAAAGTACACTCCCCCGGGAAGATGTCGGCCATCATAATCAAACTTGTGCAGACCCGCAGTTTTGAATCCGGCAAACGGAGTATCGATAGTCCTTCCCTTTATGTCGGCTATCTCAATCCGCACAAAAGTTGCTGCTTCCAGCCGGTAAGGTATGGATGTAACCATGGTGAACGGATTGGGATAGTTCTGCAGCAATCCACTTCGGAACGATCGCCCTTCAGGCTCTCCGTAAGAAGAGCTTATTGTCATATCCAGGTTACCTGCAAGAGGGGTTCCTGATGAAATGCTGGTGCTTACAGTTAGCCTGTTCAGGCTTACAGTAAACGGCAGGTCCCACTGATCATCAATAATAAGTTCAATTCCCGCAAAACTTTTTGTTTGCAGATCTTCTCCCGCCCCCTTGATTGCAAATGCCCCTTCATATTTATTACCATCAGGAAAACCGAAGGATAACATTCCGCCGGAAGGGTGGTCACCGGCGAACAAAGGGAACACCTCACCTATTTCCCACATCTCATCAGGCACCCCCGACACCCCGATACTGAAGGAAACACCTCTTAGTTCAGTAACCTCTTCACTCACCAGCATAATCGTCTGAACCCGTCCACCCTCAACCGGATCAATATCAAGAACTGAGAGAGGCATAGTACTGTCCTTAATTTCCGGGCCGGTTAATTTTCCAAAATTCAGTCCCACTGCAAGCAAGTCTCTGTGGTCAACAATTCCGTCGCCATTAGTATCGGCAAATGTGGCACCGGGAGGTATCCATTGCTCTACAACCCTGGGTCCGAAGAATGTACCCGGGATCTGGGCCGGCGGACCACCCGTCAGCCAGTACGTACCCAGTGGCAGAACATCGTCGGCATTTACCACCCCGTCGTTATTGGCATCGCCGGCAAATACCGTTACCGTTGACGAAAGCGGATTGATGCCGGTAACAATTATATTGTCAATCCTGCTGGTTCCGGATGTTCCCGTAGTGCCTTCACCGATACTGACATCAGTTGCCATTATCCACCTTATGAATACCTGTTCACTGTTTTCAAGTACAGGAGGAAGTTTGAGTTTATCAACCGTCCCGCTCGTCCAGTTTGTACCCACAGATACCTCACCGCCCTCAACCATCTCCCAGCTGGAGCCGTCAAGGCTGTACTGAACTGCAAAGTCTCGGGGACCGGTGCCTGAGCCGTATTGGCTGGATGAAAGCTCAAGGTCAGTAAACCCTGATGCAGAAATCTCAATCAGCCAGAATTTCACTCCTGTTCCTTCGTTCCACCCGCGGGAATTGGCTGCCATTCCACCAGCCCCTGCAAGAAATCCGGCATGATCGGCACCAATAAGCTGTACCTGAACATCCCTGTTTTGAGGAACTGACTGCGTGGTCAAAAGTGTTTCATCGTCAAAATCCCAGCCTGCCAGTGTGTAGCGGTAAGGTGGCCGGGCAATAACAGTGAGTTGGCCGGAGGGACTGGTTGTTGCATTCCATATACCATCTATTCCGCCAAAAACCTGTCCGCCTCCGTCAAGTGAACCTTTTACAGCAACAAACCATTCACCCGGGGCAAGTAATGAGCCGGCTACTGCTGTGAAAAAAAGATTATCATCTCCGTCTGTGCCGTCGAACACCATTTCATGCCACACATTTTCACTCCAGGTTGATGGATCAGTATTGGTTGTGCTGATGCCGATGTAACAGGATATTCGTTCCTGGTCGGTAATTCCCGATGCAAACAATAAAGCTTCTGCCACAAAATTCTCACCCTCATCGATAATAACAGGATCAAGGCTTTGCAGCTCTATATTAGTTATACCTGCATCTATGTCAATTGAAATATCAGACAAAACTCCGGTTTCCACGGTCTCACCGGAAGAATCATGAATTGTTAGTCCGCTAAAAGAAATTGCTGAGGGTCCAGCCAGAGCATTATCATTAACCCTGAATTCCAGGATCATGAAAGAGCCCGATGCATCAGCTGTCAGCCCTGACACCCTGGTGACGGAGGCACCTGCTCTTCCCGGATTAAGTAAACCGGCAACTGCCAGTCCCCCACCGGTCAATCCGCTGCATTCGGCAGAAACAAACTCCACCGCAGAATTATCAAACAAAACCTCTGCGGAAGCAGAATAAAAATCACTGTCCCCGGTTGTTGATAAAGTGATCTCGAAAAGCTGTCCCGGAGCAGGGTTGGCATCGGAAACAATGGATGTAACCGGCACCTGGCCTTTAACCACAGCAGGACAAAGAAGAAAAAAAAGAATTAAGCAGGCCCTGAACAGTTCGCTATGGAAAGAACTAAGGAATTGCGGGAAAGAAGGCGAATGGTTACCAGGGCTGCAATCGAAACCAGAAGAATGATGTATATGCATGAGGTTTAATTTAGTTAAACTACTTGCGATTAAACCCGGCTGGGTCTTTATACATCAAGTTAAGAAGAGCAGAATTTGCTTCCAACTTTTTTGGCACAAAAAAAATAAACGGTCGGTATTAGTACCTGAGCGGTATTGACAATTCAGGTCAGAATAGATAAGCCAGAAGGGTTAGTCTTTCAACTTTGCCTGTCAACCTCTGCGCCCGAAGTGATAAACCGGCAGTCAGTTCACCTTTTCAGGAGAGCTTCAGTTTACTACTGTAAGGTGTATTTGCAGTCTTAAGCCGGTCGCAAGCACTGTCATCAGACAGTTTCCCAATGGAGTATTGATCAGGATGATATCATTGTTGAACCCGGCAACAATCACAAAACCGTTTTAAACTGAGGTATTCATATAGACAGGTATGGGACTGACAGAACTTTTCAGCAAAATATTTTCGGTCTTTTCCATGTTCCTGGTAAATCCCAGAAGGTAACCGCCCCCACCCGATCCGCAAAGCTTAAGGTAGTAATCATCAGTATTAAGGCCATTCTCCCACACAGGCATATAGTCTTCGGGAATCATATCCTTCATATTATCAAGCTGAAACCGTGATATGGTTTTGAGTCCGCTCATAAACAACGGAATATTGGCACTGACCATGGAGTTAATACATTGATTAACTGCTGGTATCAGCGTATTTTCAATGAGTTCCATAAAATCGATCTTCTTGCTTTTCTCCAGAAAAAGCTTTACCAGGGGTTCAGTCTTTCTCGACCTGCCTGTATTGATAAGAAATATCGCCGCCCCTTTCTCTTTGTCATGCCTTGGTATATTTGTAATGCTTACATTCTCAACCGGTTCAACCAGCACCGGTCGACGAAAATAGCTGTTGAGAGGATCCATTCCAGAGCTGGTTCCGTGAAACCAGGATTCCATTATGGCAAATATTTTCTTAAGCTCTCTCATTTCAACCAGACCGGGTGCAGAACCATTGCTGAGCTTTTTCACTGCATACCGGTCATAGACAGCAGCACACAATGCACCTGAACTTCCCAGTCCGTATCCCTGCGGAATATTGGATTCAAGAAACATTCCCTGATCAAGGTCCCTTTTAAATGCATCTGTATCGAGTATATTCTTCAGCGACCCGTAATTATTTACCTCACTGAGCCAGGAGCAGTATTCCTTAAGCAAGGTATTGGACTGAAGCGCAAAGGTATGATGGGTATACTTATGCAGGTTCAGAAAACTGAACCCGGCAGTAAAGTGACCGAATGGTATTGAAAGCGCCATTGAATTGAAAATGACACTATACTCACCGAATAGAAGGATCTTTGCATAAAACAATTCCTGGCTGTCTTCTCTTTGATCCTGATTGCTCCCTGGTTTGTTATCCTGACTGTTTTGCACTATAAAAAATTTTATGTTCCTGAAAATACCTGCCCCGGGCCGGTACCGGCATAATCGTCTATCCATTGCCCGTTACGGCAGTGGCCCGATAATTCATTAACTATAAACTCCCTTACTTTTTCGTATTGGCTTTGTGGATAAATAAGGTGTACGTTTGGTCCGGCATCGAGCGTAAACGCAATCGGAACCTGAGTTTCCAAACGGAAATTACGTACTTTTTCGATTATCTCCAGTGTATTGGGCTTCATGAGCAGGTATCCGTTTTCAGAGCTCATCATCAACGCATGAAGCGTAAGTGCCTCAGACTCTGTCAGCCTGATGAATTCATCTGTATCGCCTGACTTTAATACCTCTAGCATACGCACAACATTCCTGCGGGCCTGATCGTATCTGGTGGCCGACCATGGATTTGAATCCATCAGAGAATGGCCTTTGCTGCTGGATACTGACTTGGCAGACATATCGACGAGCAGAATGGCATTGCGCATATCCTTAAATGAATCGTGAACCATATCATTTACCGGAACGGCAAACTCATTTGCAGCATGAGGGACCTCAGGCACCGAACCCCACAGCACATATCCCGGATAAACTGATCTTGCCGCACTCCCCGATCCCAACCGGGCAGCATACGAAGCTTTTGTGAAAAAACTGCTCTCTTCAGATGGCGATCCGGTCAATGCCCTCTCCATGGAAGTAATACAAAGTGCAAGAGCCGAAAATGCAGAAGCAGATGAAGCAATTCCCGAGGAGTGCGGAAAACTGTTACGGCTGTTAATATGTATATTATAATCGGCAAGAAAAGGAAACAGGTCTTCAATATTACTGAGGTAGGTTTTTATCCTTTCGGCAAACCGGTCTTCCTGCTTTCCATCAAACCTGAATCCCTTAAGCTCTCCCCTGACATTACCCGAAGGAGAATAAAAGATGGTAGTCTCCGAAAAAGATCTGCTCAGAGAAATACTTACCGATGGATTTTCCGGTATCTGGCCGCTTCTTTTTCCCCAGTATTTAACCAGTGCAATATTTGACGGACTGCGCCAGGTAATTACCCGCTTTTGTTCAATTTTTAAGTTTGGTTTTGACATTAATGAAGATTTGCCGTTACTGATTTTGGCAGATGAAATGTTATTTACCATTGGAGGACCTGATTAATTTATCATAGGGAAAAACAACTTCAATCCCTTTTTGTTTAAGTAACTGCATTAATTCATCAACATCACCTTCCCAAACAATTAAAATAAAATCTCCTCCCCACGCACCAAGTGCTTTCACATACCCGGGAAACCCCCTGAATCGGGACAATGACAGTGGTTCCTCACCCAGTATTCTGGAAATGATCTCATCATGTTCCCTTAATAGACGAATAAAACTTCCGGTATCGGAAGTGTTTAAAATTTCACGGCTTATACCTGAGATTTTAAGAATATCTCCGTCTTTTATAGTGGACTTGTCATTAAACCTCTCAACTGAAGTGGCAGAATTCTGTTTTCGGCCGGACCAGGCAAAAAACAGTTTATTTTTAAAATGCGGATTAAAGTCAACCTCTCTGTAAACAGGGATAGGGAAGCATTCAGGATTATGCGGACTTCCATAGGCAGACTTATAAATATCTGTTTTATAATTTAATCTGTACAAAACAGGAGAACTGGACCTTGCGCAGGCGACATCATAGCCGGAACCTTTCGAAACCTTAAAATGAAGTATAAAGGGATTAACACCAAACATAAAAGCCACATTTGAAATCAGAGATGAACTACTTCCAAGTCCCCACTCCATATCAAAATCGACCGAGCTGACAGCCTTCCCATAAACTGGCGGGTTGGCCGATATCTCAGCGGCACTTACAAGAATTTTGCGCAGGAATTCTGCCCTTTCCCGATCACTCGAAGAAACAATATTATAAGCATCACCCCGAAATACAGCATTAAACCACTCCTCCCCTTTTACCCGGGTTACCCATTCAAGAAATGATCCCTGTCCGGTACTTCTCCAGCTTAACTCCTGTCCCGGTTTAACCGGAAGAGCAAGTCCCTCAGCCCCTTTCATTATCAGATATTCCCCGGTAAGCAAAAGCTTACCCCATGATCTGAAAGAGCCTGAGCTGTTTTGCCGGGCATCTTGCAAGTTTTCCTTCAAAATGGATTTATTCATGTTTTGTAGTTATACATCCGAATAAAGTGTTATCATTATAATCAAGTATATCTCCTGTTCGAGCTGCTGCCACCGATGGATCACCCATGCACACGGGTGACTCATCTAAAAAGACTTCTTTTTCCTTAATTCTGCAAGAAATGCCTTTACCGAAGCATAACCAACCTTCCTTTCATTGAAATATTCAGCCGCGGAAACCCGTTCATCTTCATCTGCTCCCAACCGGTTCAGGATATTTGAAAGATGCATCTTCATATGTCCCGCCTGGATCCCCCCTGCAATCAACGAGCGTATTGCAGCAAAATTAGCCGCCAGTCCCCCGGCAGCAATTATACCCATCAACTCGGAAGCATCAGGATTTCCCAGTATCTCCAGTGAACGCTTTGCCATAGGATGCAAGCTGGTCAGTCCGCCTACCGTCCCTACAGGCAATGGCAGAGTAAGTCTCAGTGACAACCTCCCGTCTTCTTCTCCCGCAACTGACAATGACCGATAAACCCCATCCCGTGAAGCCCATGCATGACCTGCTGCTTCCACGGCACGGAAGTCATTACCAGTGGCAATCATTACAGCATCTATACCATTAAATATTCCCTTGTTATGGGTTGTGGCCCGGTACTTATCGACCCCGGCAATTTTCACTGCCCGGGTAAATTTCCAAATAAATTTTTCTGATGGCAATCCATCAACAAAATCACCAAGCTCTTCCTGGCTGCATGATACACTGGCGGTAACAAGGCACCTGTCCGTATAATTCGACAGGATCGACATTATGATCTCCACATTCTTCTCATCACTGCCAAACCGGTCATCATGACTGATAAAATCCTCCAGAGTTACTGCAAACTGCTCAAGGCAGGAATTAATAAAATTTGCACCCATCGAATCGCGTGTATCAAAATCGGCGCTCAGCTGATAATACCCGTCAATATGTTCTCTCTTGTCCACCAGATCAATATTCACTATCCCCCCTCCTCTGTTAACCATTGAAGCAGTAATTTCAGAAGTGTCTTTGATTAACCTCTCCTTTAAATCCGGGAAAGCGTCAATCATCTTATCGTGGCTACCATTCCATATAAAGTGAACCTGGCCATTCTTGATCATTTCAGAAATCTCTGTCCTGAATCCTCCCTTTGTGGACCAGAATTTTGCACTTTTGGCCATAGCTGCAACTACTGAACTCTCTTCAGTCACCAGGGGAAGAATATAATTTTTACCATTTATCAGAAAATTGGGAGCAACGCTATAAGGCAGATAATAATTGGTAATTGTATTTTCACTTATTTCGTCATGAAGTTTCTGGACTTTCTGATCATGGTGCCTGTAAGATTCCATCTCGGCAATAGCCTTCTCCTTCTCTATATGGCCAGCAAAAAGCAGTCTTAATTTTTCCCTTCTGTCAAGCTTTGAGAATCCTGTAACAATATTATTCCGGTCCATTCAGTTACTTTGTTTATACTAATATGCTTATTTGTTTAACAAACAATAAACATTTAAAAACAAAAACTGTTTATTGAGTTAATAAAAAACTTGAATTTATGAAGTTACTTGTATGTATAAGTCATGTTCCCGACACTGAAACCAGGATAAAGATCATTCGTGACGGACAGGAGTTTGATATGTCGGGTATAAACTGGATCATAAATCCATGGGATGAACTCGGACTGACTCGTGCTGTTGAACTAAGGAAAGAACATGCCGGACTTATTGAATCTTTGACTGTTGTCACCGTTGGCAATGCAGACACTGAACCTACCCTGAGAAAAGCCCTGGCGATGGGTGCTGACAGGGCAATACGCATTGATGCAACCCCTCCTGATGCCTGGTTTGTTGCCTCACAAATAGCAGAAGTAATTAACAGGGAGTATTTTGATATAGTGCTGACAGGTAAGGAATCGAGCGATTTTAACGGCCATGCTGTCGGGGGAATGCTTTCTGAACTTACCGGATATGCCTGTCTGCCCAATATCTCTGCGATAGATATAAAGGGAAATATGATAATAGTTCAAAGAGAGGTTGAAGGAGGCACTGAAAAACTGGAAGCCGAAGTGCCCTTTATAGCTGTTATACAAAAAGGAGTTGCAGCTTCACCCGGCATTCCCACAATGCGGGGAATAAGTGAAGCACGCAAAAAGCCTGTGGAAGTTGTGCAGGCGATTGAGGCCGGAAACTTTATTGAATACGGCGATTATGAATTACCTGCCTCAAAGGGGGGATGCCGGATCATTACAGATCCTGAATTTGGAGAGCTGGTCAAAAGATTACATGCTGAGTCGTGGATTGCATAAAAGGACCGGACATTCATCCTTTTGGATAAACTATCGCGAGCCTTGACCTTCCACGAAAGTGGGGAATTTTACAAAAAAAAATATTGCTTAAAACAGGTTTGTAAACACAAATTATTCTAATGCATATTCTGGTATATATTGAAATACATTCAGGGAAGGTGAGGAAGAGCGGACTGGAACTTTTGTCCTATGCGACTGCATTGAAGAATATCAGGGGTGGCAGCATAACAGTACTTACCACTCAGGGAGGCAGCCGGGAGGAGATGGAATGCCTTTCAAGACACGGAGCAGAAAAAATTCTTACTATTCCCGGGGCAGGCTATCCGGCAGCCGACATCTCAATACAGGGAGAAATAATAAGGCAGGCAGCAGAACATGTGAACGCTGAGCTTGTCTTGTTTGCGGGCAGTTCATCGGGCAATTACCTGGCCTCAGTTGTATCTGCCAAGCTTAAGGCCGGGATGGTACCCGGCATCTATTCCCTGCCGAAAAGTCTTGAACCCTTCGTGATTTACAAGAAGGTTTTTTCCGGCAAGGCTGTAGCCTCTGTAACTATAAAAACCGCAAGGAAGGTACTGATCCTTTTGCCGAATACATTTGAAATAAAAGAATTGCCGGTGCCTGTCAGCATAGAAGATTTTAACCCTTTGCAATCAGAACCGGCCGCAACAGGCATTCCCGGTATCCGAATTGTCGATACCGTAAAGACCAATGATCAGATCAGGTTGTCGGAAGCCGGAATAGTAGTATCGGGAGGAAGAGGTATAAAAAGCAGGGAAAACTGGAAATATGTCGACGAGCTGGCTAAACTGCTGGGCGGGGCAACTGCCTGCTCCAGGCCTGCCTTTGATGAAGGCTGGTGTCCTCACGACGGCTATGTCGGTCAAACAGGCAAGGTAATATCACCAAATATCTATTTTGCCCTTGGAATATCCGGTGCGGTTCAGCATCTGGCAGGAATAAGTTCATCGAAGCTTATAATTGCAATTAACAAAGACCCGGAAGCCCCTATATTCAAGTCGGCCGACTACGGCATAGTAGGTGACATTAAAGAAGTCATACCTCGTCTTATCGAGGCGGTAAAAAATTACGAGGCAGGTAACCATATACAAAAAAATTAAAATTTCTTAACCAGTATTATCAGTGCTTTGGAACTCAAGCCAATCAGATTTAACATTAGTCACTTATCGTTTTAATCAATTATACCTATATTTGCCCTCCAATTACGTTTAAAAGATATGATAGAACATTTGGAGATCGGCAGTCATAATCTTGCCTATCAGTGGATTAACAACGAATCATATAATCCGGCAAAGCCCGTAATTGTTTTTCTTCATGAAGGACTCGGATGCATGCAGATGTGGAAGGATTTTCCGGTCAGACTGTGCAGTATGACGGGGTGCAGGGGATTAATGTATGACCGTTACGGATATGGCGAGTCAGCCAGAATTGAACAGCCACGGGAGAATGATTTCCTCTATCATGAGGCTGCCGTAATCCTTCCCGAGTTACTGGCTAAACTGAATATAACAGAACCAGCATATTTTTTCGGCCACAGCGATGGCGGAACCATATCACTCATTTATGCTGCACTCCACCCTTCCAAAGCAGCAGCTATAGTAGCCGAAGCATCACATATCTTTATTGAGCCGGTAACCCTGAGGGGTATAAAACAGGCAATCAATGCCTATAAAAATGACTGCCTGAAAGAGAAGCTTGAAAAGTACCATGGAGATAAAACAGACTCCATGTTTTATAGCTGGGCCAATGTATGGACCTCTGAAGAAACAGCCGGATGGAGTATCGAACTTATCCTTCCCGAAATAACATCACCGGTACTTGCAATCCAGGGAGAAGATGATAATTATGGAACACAGCTTCAGACAGAGATAATCTCGACGACAATAAACGGACCGGGAAAAGTCCTTCATATACCCGAATGCGGACATATTCCGCATCATGAGAAGAGGGATATTGTTCTGGACAATACTGCAGGCTTTTTCCAGTCACAATTTGCACTGGTTTAGCACCAGGATGGAACAGGATACTTACAAGACAATAAAACAAAACACACAAGGTCTTTTCAGGGACAGGGGAAGTAAATTCCTCTCATTTGCATTTCCCCTCAGCGACGAGGATGATATAAAACAGATCCTTGAAAATCTCCGAAAGGATTATCATGATGCCCGTCACCATTGTTATGCATGGATACTTGGTGCAAACAAAGAGAACTTCAGGGCAAATGACGACGGTGAACCTTCAGGTACAGGCGGCAGGCCAGTGCTTGGTCAGATACAAAAAAACGAACTTACCGATATACTGATTGTTGTAATCAGGTACTTTGGCGGAATATTACTGGGAACAGGTGGATTGATTAATGCCTACCGCTCTGCTGCAGCCGATGCTATCGAACAGGCAGAGATAGTAACAAGGACTGTAGATGACCTGTTTGAAATAAGATTTCCCTATTCTGCCATGAATGACGTTATGAAAACAGTGAAAGAGGAAGAGGCAGAGCAGATTGAGCAGGATTTTGACATCGAATGCAGATTAATGGTAAGGTTGCCGCGCAACAGGTCGGAAAGGTTCACGGGAAGATTATCGATGATAGATACTATCAACATTAAGAAGTTATCAATAAATTGTTAACACTTATTTTTTGCGTCCATAAACTTGCTTACTTTTATAAGCACTACACCCAAAATCTAAATACGTGAAAAACAGAAGCCTCATTTCAATTAATGATTACACCAGGGAAGAGATCCTGCGCGTACTTGACCTTACAGCTGAATTTGAACTCAACCCTACCCAGCAAATTCTTGATGGCAAAGTGGTAGCCACCCTGTTTTTTGAGCCCTCAACCCGTACCCGTCTCAGTTTCGAGAGTGCAGTCAATCGTATCGGAGGAAGAATAATAGGGTTCTCAGACTCTTCATCGTCAAGTGCAACAAAAGGAGAAACACTAAAAGACACCATTAAAACGGTAAGTAATTACAGCGACCTTATTGTTATGCGACATCCTATTGAAGGCAGTGCCAGGTATGCAAGTGAAGTGGCGATGGTACCTGTGATCAATGCCGGCGACGGGGCCAACCAGCACCCAACCCAGACACTGCTGGACCTCTATTCAATCAGGAAAACGCAGGGTACCCTTGAGAACCTCAACCTCTTTATTGTAGGCGACCTGAAGTACGGCCGTACCGTTCATTCCCTGGTCATGGCCATGGCTCATTTTAATGCCACATACTACTTTATCTCCCCCCGTGAATTAAGGATTCCGCATGAATACAAATTATTTCTTAATCAGCACGGTCTGAATTACTATGAATATACCGATTTCAAGGATATAGTTTCGGAAGCGGATATAATGTATATCACCAGGGTACAGAAGGAACGATTCTCTGACCCGATTGAATATGAGAAAACCAAAAATGCTTATGTTTTAAGGAACAGCATGATTCAGAATACAAAAAGCACGATGAAAATCCTTCACCCGCTCCCCAGGGTAAATGAGATCAATACAGATGTTGATGATAATGAAAAGGCTTATTATTTTCAACAGGCACTCAACGGGGTATATACAAGGCAGGCAATCATCTCATTAATTCTCGGATTTAAAAACTGATCATACCATGGCAAAAGACATTAAGCAACTAAAAGTAAGCGCCATCAGGAATGGCACAGTGATAGATCATATTCCTGCAAACAACCTTTTCAAGGTAATCAACATTCTCAGCCTTGACCATATAGATAACCAGATTACTTTCGGAACCAATCTTGAAAGTAAAAGACTTGGCAGCAAGGCAATTATCAAAATATCAGACAAGTTCTTCATAGATGAGGAAATAAACAGGATCGCCCTGGCAGCCCCCCAGGCAAAGCTTAACATTATCAGGGAGTATAAGGTTGAGGAAAAAAAGGAAGTTATAGTGCCGGATGAATTTTCCGGGATTGTCAAATGCGTAAACCCCAAATGCATTACAAACAATGACCAGGTGAAGCCCAAGTTCAGGGTAATATCAAAAAGTGATGTCTCTCTGAAATGCCACTACTGTGAGAAGATTACTGATCAGGAGCACATGGTGTTTATATAATAAAAGCCTGCGTTAACATCCTGTATTGCAAATGTGATTTGTTTAAAATGCTGTCTCCCTGAAATGTCACTCCTGTAAAAAAAAATTACTGGTCAGGTGCACGTAGTGTTTATTTATATCCTGAGCTGTGAATCCCATCCGGCAAATAATAATTCCTGATGAGTTAAGTAGTTGGAAGATTATAAAGGTATCTGAAAATATTGAATCAGATTCAAAGTTTTACCTAATGCGATTGTATGACCGCACAAGCAGTTCATCCCTGCGGATGCCCCTGGTTGCCAGGAACACAAGTATAAGTGCAATAAAAGGGAACACTATCGTTATCTTCAGACTGGTAACCGAAGCATCAAGCTGGTTTCTCATAAAGAAGAAATAAAACAGGAACAGCCCGTAAAAACCAATAAGCAGGATAAGATTGAAAATGCATATCCTTAACTGCAAAATTCTTCTCTTGTAAAAAAATATGGTAATAAAGCTAAGTGCGGCCGTGACAATTACCAGGAAGCGCAGTGGCAAAACAGATTCAATTTTTTTTGCAGTATCTCCCATCCCTTCATAAATGCCCGAGAGGTCAAACTGATAAAATGTTTTTCCGGCATCAAGCATTTCTGCAAGAGGATGAAAAAACATTGAGAAAAGGATAATTGCTGCCAGAAAAAGGTAGACTGATTGTATTCGTTGTATCATTTTGAATAGATTATATATCTGCTTGCCAGTATGTTTATGAAAAAACTGTCCGGCTTCCTGAGCCTGTATCCGGCAAACTGAGTTACACAGGTTATAAAGACTGAGATTATCAACGTAAAGATAAATAATTAAAATGGACATGAATCCTAAAATATACACAGACGGATGAAAAAAATTGATCTGGAGGTCGATTAATCAAACAGTTTCAAAAAACACTTATATGCGTTTAACCAATTATCTTTATCTTTGTTAAGGTTATATAAAATGAACCGCACAGTATGCAGATTCATTTGCGCAGCACAAATCTTTAGACGGCAACAGATGATCAGGCCGGGATTTCAGTCCCATTTCGAGGTTCAGCCAGGATGTTTATGATGCTGATTTTTAAACTACAATTATCTGAATGAAGGAACGCAATAAGAACTCAGTTATTTTAGACGGAACAGCCAACAGCCGGTCTGAACTGTGGATTGCGGAAAATTTTAAATGCAGTCCGTTTTATGAGTAATCTCTCCCAGACAGAACTGATCCTGAACCCTGATGGCAGTATTTACCATCTGAACCTGTTACCAGGTGACATTGCAGATAATATAATCCTTGCAGGAGATCCTGACCGTGTTGGTATGATCTCTTCGTTTTTCGACTCGGTTGAAATAAAAAAGCAAAAAAGAGAATTCGTAACCCATACCGGACATTACAGGGGATCGAGGATAACCGTAGTCTCCTCGGGCATAGGGACAGATAATATAGACATAGTCATCAATGAACTCGATGCCCTTGCCAATATAGATCTGGGCAGCAGGAAGGTCAGGGAGAAACACAGGACCCTCAACTTTATACGTGTAGGCACCTCAGGAGCACTTCAGCCGGACATACCCGTCGACAGCCTGGTTATATCCGCGAAAGCGATAGGATTTGACGGATTACTTAATTTTTATGAAGGAAGAGACGGGATATCTGATGCCGGATTTGAAAAGGCCTTTTTACAGTCCACCGGCTGGAATATCCAGCTTGCATCTCCATATGTTGTAGATGCATCAGAAAAGCTGTTCAGAAAACTCAGCAAAGATGAATTAATTGCCGGGGTAACAATATCGACACCTGGCTTCTATGGTCCCCAGGGAAGGGAATTAAGGCTAAAAACAGCCGACCGGGACTTAAATGACAAGATAGGACGGTTCAGGTATGGAGATTACAGGATCACCAATTATGAAATGGAATGTTCTGCAATCTACGGCCTGTCAAAATTACTTGGTCATGAAGCTGTTACTGTTTGCGCAATAATTGCAAACCGGAGCACGCTGACTTACAGCACGCGGCATCAGGAAACTATGTCGGGGCTTATTAAAACTGTATTGGACAGGTTAGTTAATTAAGATCATGGATAAAAAAGACATAAAGGCACTGATCCATCTGCTTGACGATCCCGACAGGGAGGTCAGTACTGTTGTTACCGGCAACCTTCGGGAGATGGGCACCGATGTAATTCCAGAACTTGAAAGTGCCTGGGAGAAATCAATAGATCAGCGCCAGCAGGAACTGATCGAGAATAT
Source organism: uncultured Bacteroidales bacterium (assembly GCA_964421595.1). GTDB lineage: Bacteria > Bacteroidota > Bacteroidia > Bacteroidales > PUMT01 > PXAP01. Next base: position 90,655 of record CAYQXY010000011.1, read on the forward strand.
CATTCAGGATATACAATTCAGAAATGTCAAGAAAAACCTTATAAGCTGGAAAGAATCGGGAGCAGAAGATTTAATGGAGGGTGTATGCTGGATTGCAAGGTATCAGTATCCTCATCTGGAAACAGAAAAAGTCAGAAGGGAAATTGACAGGATCTCAGGAGATGTATGGCTTGAGCTGAATCATAAACTTACTGCCCTGGAGAAGGTAAGGATAATGAATCAGATTATTTATGATATCCATAAATTTTCGAGGGAGGTCCAGAACGTATATGCACCGAGAAATTCATATATAAACCTTGTTCTGGAAAGCAAGAAAGGGAATCCTGTATCACTGGCAATAATATACCTGCTTGTGGCAAAGAGCCTTGGAATACCAATCTATGGCGTTAGTCTGCCGAAAATATTCATACTGGCATATATGGATGAAAAGATCACATCCAGGAAGAGAACTTCCACACATGAAGTCCTCTTTTACATCAATCCTTTCAGCAGGGGTGCAGTATTGGGAAGAAAAGAGATTGACCACTACCTGGCAAGCCAGAAATTTGAGGCGGAGAACTCCTTCTATGAACCTTGTTCAAACGAAGAAATAATCAGGAGATTGGTATTAAATTTGATAGTTTCATACGAAAAACTGGGATTCCCTGAGAAAATAAGAGATCTTCAGGAATTGCTAAAAATCCTTAAACAGGAATAAAGCTGAACCCGGGCCCGTTTTAAAAAGAATATTCTTACCGTATTATAAAGTTTTAATTATGTTCAGAATACTTGTATTGATTATTTATATACTTATTATAACCGGCCTTAGCCTCCTTCCTGCAAGTTCACTGCCAATGCAAACCGTCGAACTATTTCCGCATGCCGACAAGGCTGCACACTTTCTGATGTATTCAGGACTGAGTTTTCTATTATTTTTCACCTGGCCAATAAGCTTTTCAGGAAAAATCAGGCAGTTCCTGCCCCTGCTTATCATTTTTACCTGGGGCACCCTAATGGAAATCTTCCAGGCAATCGGTCCGCACGGACGTCACTTCAGCTACCTTGACATCGTCGCAAATACCCTTGGATTTTTTCCGGGCTGGATAATGTGGAACTGGATCACAAAAAGGCTTTTCCCCGGCCTTGCATATGGACAGAACAGGGGGGAGAGGGATTAGACCCGTTAGCTGGATTAGTTTTACATCAAGACCATCGGATTGTTCCGCTGGAAAATGCTCTTATTTCAATGATAACAGGATATCAACAATTCTCTCTGCAGTTTTTCCATCCCAGAACTCAGGAATTTTGCCCTTCTTCCATTTCCCCCCGAATAAAATATCCATGGCAGGCCTGATCGATTTCGGATCTGTGCCTAACAGCTCATTGGTACCTATAGTTATTGTTTCAGGCCTTTCAGTGGAATCTCTCAAAGTCATGCAGGGTATTCCCATAACAGTTGCTTCTTCCGTTATTCCTCCTGAATCGGTGATCACTGCAAGGGATTTCTCAACAAGGTAATTGAATTCCAGATATCCCAGAGGTTCGATCATTATCAGACGTTCATTATTTACGCCTGAAACATTAATACTCTTAAGCGTTCTGGGATGTACCGGAAAAACGATCTTCATTTCCCTTGAGTGAGAAAGGATCTGAATAATCAGCTCCGTTAATTTGTGTTCTTCATCGACATTTGCCGGACGGTGAAGAGTAAGGACCAGGAACTCCTTTTCTCTGAGAGAATTTTCATCCCAGACCGGGGGTTTTACGAAGCGGGGGCGATGCTTTATCAAAGTATCTATCATTGTATTCCCTACAAAAAATATCCGTGAATTTTCAACTCCCGATTTCCTCAGGTTTGCATTTGCAACCTCACTGGTAGTAAAAAAGTAGTCACTTATGCTATCAGTAACCATCCTGTTAATTTCCTCAGGCATGGTCCAGTCGCCCGATCTGATACCCCCCTCAACATGAGCCACTTTAACATGCATCTTTTTTGCTACAATCGAGCATGCCATAGTCGATGTAACATCTCCCACTACTATACACAGATCAGGCTTTTCATTCATAAGAAACTTTTCATAACCAAGCATTATTGCAGAAGTCTGTTCAGACTGTGTACCTCCCCCTGCCCCCAGATTTATTTGAGGTTCAGGAATATCAAGCTGAGTGAAGAAATTCTGGCTCATCTTCGCGTCATAATGCTGCCCTGTATGCACCAGGCGGTATTCAATATTATTACCATCTGACCGGGCTTTATTTATTGCATTGATGATTGGAGATATCTTCATAAAATTGGGGCGGGCACCCGCGATAAGATCGATTTTCATTTTTAAGTAAAGGATTGAGTTATGAAATGAATGTTATGACTTAATTAATCAATTCTTGCTGTATCAGGGTTTTTTAATCCCTTTGCCGTTTTAAGCATTGCTTTTACCGACCCAATCCTGATTTGCGCCTCAACCAGAACCGGCACCCGGTTATCATCATCGGTAACCCATACAAACATTTCATTGCCTTCCGTAAAAATAAATCCTGCCACCAGTTCGACGGAAAATTTAATACAATCAAAGGTTTCGCCCTCTCGCGTATTGATGGTTTCCTTGCCGAGGTATCGTGGACTAAGTTCATGGAGTTCGTTTCCCATAAGGATGCTGAAAGGGATCGCCTCGTTTAGCCTGTATTTTGAAAAGTCCAGGTTCCTTGCAAAATAAACTGCGGTAATTACATCAAAGGTACACGGAAGAATCTTCAAAGTATCAGTCTGACGAGGCCGGTCAGAATTCTCCGTTGTCGCGATTACCGAATTGTTTTCAGGGAAGTAGTTATAAATATCCCTTGCTTCATATCCGCCTTCATACGTATCCATTTCATACCAGAGCGGACGGAAAGTTTCTTTATCTACATAAGATTGAAACCTGTCCCGCACCTTGAAAAGCCAGTCGAACTTGCGTAGTGTCTGACCGTAGCTGTCAAGATGGTAAACAGGCCGGTTCCTGTAAACCCTTTCATGAACATTGAAGGTTACCAATGCCGCATTTACCCAAAGAGGTCCCCAGTTATAATAAACCGTATACTCAATCTCCTCTCCAGGCTTGAAAGCAAGATCTTCAGCAGCACACCTCTCCCCAAAAGCCGGAAATGCATTCAGATGAATGATAAGTAAGAGTATAAGGGCAACAAATTTCATATAAAACATAATCAAAAACAATCCGGATCAGGTTCCGGGATTACCCGCCCCACATCCGGAGTAGCAATAAAACAAAATAAAAATAAAAGCAGATACTAAATTAAGATTTTTTAGCCAAAATCATCTCATCAATATACGACTGTATACTGGTAATCATATTAGATACCGGAAAATTTGCAGTTATATGATTTTTTGCCTCCTCGCCAAGCCGGCTGCAAAGTTCGGGATCACTCATCAGTCTTTTCACTGCATTGGCAATTGCTACAGGATCACATGCAGGTATAAGAATTCCTTTTCTGTCATCAGGTATCAGCTCCATTGCACCGTTTACATTTGTCAGGATAACCGGCTTTCCATAAGCCATCGCTTCCATTGCAGCATTGGACATACCCTCATATAGTGAGGGAAGAACAAATATATCACATCCTTTAAGGTAGGGAACCACATTATCAACAAAGCCTTCAAAGTGGATCTTGTCAGATACACCCCGTTTTTTTGCATGCGCGATTAGTTTGTTATATAATTTCCCTTCACCCAGAACAACAAACATAAAATTGTCATGATCACGGCTAAGCAGTGCAATGGCATCAATAAGATACAGATACCCCTTCTGCATCGCCAGTCTCCCAACCGATAAAATAATTTTCTTGCCTGGAAACTTAGCGGAATAATTAAATGAATCGACATTATTACCTGCAAAAGTACCATTGTAAATAACACGGGTAAAATCCTTCTTTACCCATCCGTTCAGCTCATAAAGATCTTTGATGCTCCTGGTATTGGTAATTACCCCATGAGCCAGTTTGTTAAGAAGAAAAGAGTGCTTTTTCACACTCGATCGCAAAGGAAGTCCGTGCCTCACGAGAACTACCTGATTTCCACCCAGTCTTGCAGCAACTCCGGCAATAGCAAGATCTCGGCCTTTGGTGATTATAACATCAATTTTGTGGGTCTTCAAAAATGAGGCAATCCTGAACACATGGTATATACTAATATCGCTCAGGATATTAAAAGCTACAGTTTCCAGGCCATTCCGTTCAGCTGCTTTAAGAAGCCTTGATCCGGGCCGCCCCCCGATAAATACAGTATGCCCGTTATCCCTCAATCCGCCAGCAGCGGTGATCAGCCATTTCTCTCCACCACCGAATTTCAGCTTACCAATTGAATGAACAAACAAAATACGCATACTTAACCCCTCAAAATTATCTGGTTATTTAATTTCTGGCAACTAAACTACTGAGAAAAATCAGGTAAGAACAGGATCTGTAAATCAGAATTTTACCTTGCTGGATTCAAATTCATAGGTTGGAATGATTACTTTCAATTGTTCTCTTATAGCAATTCCATCCTTCCTGTAAGCACATTCAAACAAAGCTGTAAGCAGGTCTTCGAAACCTTCACCCGGCAGACCCGAAGTCTTTGCTGAGAAAATTTTCACATGGTGTGTAGCTGAAGTACTCTCTTCATCTGTAAGCAGCTCCTCATACATTTTCTCACCAGGCTTCATGCCTGTATATACTATATCAATATCATCGCCGGGAGTTAAACCGGAGAGTTTTATAAGATCGGTAGCAAGATCCACTATTTTAACGGGTTCACCCATATCCAGAACATAAACTGAACCGTTACCACCCATTCCCCCGGCCTGTATTACAAGCTGGGAAGCTTCGGGAATTGTCATGAAGTACCGTGTCATGTCCGGATGAGTTATAGTAATGGGTCCGCCATTCAAAATCTGCTGCTTGAACAAAGGTACAACACTACCCCTGCTCCCGAGTACATTTCCAAACCTGACAGAAACAAACTGTTGCCCTTCCCTGGCCTGGCAAGAACCCCATTCAACAAGAAATTCAGCAACCCTTTTTGATGCTCCCATAACAGAAGTGGGGTTTACCGACTTGTCAGATGATATATTCACGAACCGTTCTACACCATACTTAAGAGCCATGTCGACCATATTTCTTGTACCCCCGACATTATTGAGAATAGCCTGCTCAGGATTATTTTCCATCAGAGAAACATGCTTGTGAGCTGCTGCATGGAAAATAACATGGGGTTTGTATGTTAAAAAGTTTCTTTCGAGCGAGTCTTTGTCTTTAATATCAGTAATCAGGCTAACAAATTCGACATCGGGAAATAGCTGCCGGCATTCTGTCTCAATTTTAAAAATACTGTTCTCACCCCTTCCCAGAAGCAGTATCCTGGAGGGTTCACATCTGATTATCTGCCTGACTATTTCACTTCCGATAGATCCGCCAGCACCAGTTACCATAACCGTCTTTTTGTACAGATAGTCAGAAATTGATTTGAAATCAAGTTCTACATGTTCACGTCGTAAAAGGTCCTGAACATCAACTTCCCGGAGCTGGGAAATATTGAATTTGCCACTCATTAATTCATACAGGCCCGGCATGATCTGAAACTGAACCTCAGTTGTTTTTGCCAGATCTACAACATCACGTACGACTTTTCCGGGAGCAGTAGGCATTGCTATAAGGATCATGTCGATTTTCTTCTCAGCAACTATATCGGGCAGGTCATTCAACCGGCCCAGCACAGGAACCCCCATATAGATTTCATTCTGTTTTCTGGAATCATCGTCCAGAAATCCAACGGGTCTCATTTTTACTCCGGGATGGCGGAACATTTCACGAACAAGCAAGCTGCCAGCCGCACCGGCCCCAACGATCAATACTTTCTTAACGGTTTTCGCTGATTTTTTAACAAGTGGTTTTTCATTGTATTCAAAATACAACCGTGTCAACAACCTGATACCTCCAAGAAAAATTATTGCAAGTGCAGATGAAATGAAAGGTATGGAAAGTGGAATAAAAAGGATTTCGCCCTGGAATAATGCAGCAATAATGAAAATAAAACTAAAAACTAAAATTCCCTGTCCAAGCCGGATAAGATCACGGATGCTGATATTATGCCATGATTGTCTGTAAAACCCTGATGTATAAATAATAACAGAAATAACAGGAATTGCCGAGAGGATAATAATTCCTATATCTGATGCCCAGGGTGACAGGTCTCCTTCCAGCCTGAGTGTATATGCAAGCGGCAAGGTGATAGTCCATAAAACAAGGTCTATGAGGAATTTAAATACTCTTCTTTCTTTCATAAAGAATTATTAATCAATAATACAGATATTTCAATAGACGGCTCTTGTATCAACCTTGCCCGGGAATATCCAGACCAGAAATAAAGCAATTATCATACCGCGTTAACAAATATAGTATTTTACTTCACGTTTACGCCTTATTCATCAATTAGTTTCAGCAAGAATAACTTATTTTGTTATTTAAACCAAATGCAATTTAAACTTTAAAACTTTAGTCATCTTTTCAGGTACTTATTAATAGAGTGTTCTGAAACTTTTTCTAAATACTGAATTAGCAGACAAAACTAACATATTGTTTTTAATAAAAACTATTTCTTAAAAAATATTCCGTTTTTTTTAATACTGAACAATACCCCTGCATTATCACCATACATTTCTCCTTTGTCAGCCGCAATTGTAATACTTGCTTCAAGATTAAAATAGTTTATAGGCCCAGCAATCTCCAGCATCCAGCTGAGCTGATCTCTCCTCTCCTGAAATGGAATGCTGTAAGTACCGAAATTTCTTGAGAAAGTAATTAGATTCCTGTAAGTCACTGTGGGAGTAATGTACCCTTCAAAACCAAAATGATGGGCAATCACCCTGTTGTTCCTTATCCTGAATGAAGCCGGGTCATTAAGAAGAGGTGAAGTAATAAAAGGGGTTCCTATTGTGTATTTATGATACGTCCACCCCGAACTGTAATGACCATGGTTAAAATAATTATCATTACCACCCAGAGTATCACCTTCGATATCATGGTAAGGACCGCTTTGATTTGTAGTATGCAGAAACTCATATACAAAAGCCTGAATAATTCTGTTATTCTCCGGAAAACGTAACCATGCTCCCCATATTCCATCAGGAAAATTCTGTTTTCTCATACCCGAGCCATCTTCAAATATATCCTGCTGGTAAATTCCTGCATTAAAATTTGCGATATCAAAATCGATGCCATAATGCTGTGAACCCAGACTGTTGCCGAATCTGTTTATTGCCCAACCATCCGGAGTACCAGGATCATTTTTATCGCCCGACCTGTTAAAAAAAACTTTAACAAAGCTTTTAAAATCTGAAGGATATGGCTCTTCCTGCCTGGGTGAGCTGCCAGCCCACTGAGCATAATGATTAAACCCGTAATACAGCCTCACAGGAAGAGAGCCACCAAGTCTTGCGTAAGCATTCTTCTGGTGAAGTAATACATTGCTCGCATATCTTCCCTCTTCAAACCAGCCATGAGCAATCAATCCCTTCATTTCGAGATACCCATATGTAAAAGGAACCGGGACATATCCGGGAGTTCCGACCTCTATCTTTGGCATTGGCCTGGCATTGCCTGACCACATAACAGCACCGGTGGATAAGTAAGGTTCTTTGCTTTCTCCGGTTTCTTCCTGCATACCTATACGCAACCTGACAAAGTCATACAGTGTAATTCCTGCATAAGCCTGATGAAACCAATAATCATTTTCTTCACCTAACCGCCCATAAAGATTGAGACCATAATCATAATCAATTATACGGTTTGTATCTTTATAAGTGAATAGTCCTAATTCCATTGAGCCAGCATATTTTTCAGGTAAAAACCTCCCCTGTCGATTGGATATGATCCAGAACGGAGCCTGATTTCCTATACCACCAACGGCATTCAAACCAATGTTCCATTCCGGCACCTTTACCTGTCCGTATATGATGCAAGACGATGAAAACAATACGATAGTTGCAGCCAGAAAAAAAATAAGTTTAACTTCAGATAAGATAAACCTCATAAAACATTGTTAATATGCGATTTATATCTATTAATAAATATTATCCATTAGCTTTTAGTTACTGATAAACCAACTTCAGAAAGTTGCATTTCTACAAATCTTGCCTTGTCATTTGGCGGATATGTGTTAAAATAAGATCGTATTTTTCCAGCAGCTTCCGGGTCCTTTGCTATCATCAGGATATATCCTCCACCACCTGCACCAAGAAGTTTCTTTGACAGCAGCAAGTCACTCACAGGATTGATGATGTTTTGAATTGCTTCGGGATTTGTACCTTTATCAAGTTGCTGATTTAATAACCAGCTCAGCTCTACACTTCGATTAAAATCTCCCCAGGAACCTTTCCTGATAGCTTCAGCAATGTACAATGCATTTGTTTTTATTTCGCCAAGAATAGCAAGTGTTTCCTGGCTGTTAAGGAACATATGACGAACGATCTCACCAAGAATAATTTTTGCTACGCGGGTGACTCCCGTATAATATAAAAGCATACAGGAACGGTACTCTTCTTTCTTTAAAATATGATCAGGAAGCCAGCGTATTTCAGGCACCTGGGCAAATCCAGTTGCTGTCTCAATTAGTTTTATCCCGGGCATGATCCCTCCATACTGATCCTGCCATCCTCCACCGGTTGTGAGCATCTGCTCAAGAATTAACGTCTTCTTTCCCAAAACTACATGATCACTGTCCAGTCCGCAATACTCAGACAATGCCCCCAGAAGAGTTGCTGCAAGTACACTGCTGGTACCCAATCCTGACCCCTTGGGAATAGCAGCAAGAAAAGATATATCAAAGCCGCCTCCAAAACTTCTGAGCTGCTCATTAAGGGAAGAGAATGATGCACCATAATCAGGATGGAACCCCGACAACATAAGAGCAGCCTTTGCTATGGTAAAACCAGAACCAATAATTCCATAGTCTTCCAGTCCGCTATAATCTTTAATGGGAAATTCTATTCCCAGATCAATTGACTTGATCCGTATTTCCATATTTTCAGATGGCGTTATGTAAACCTGTATCGGGGGCTGCCCGTTAAGCTCGACAGCCATGTTCACTACCCTTCCACCATTGATAATACAATATGGAGGAGTATCACTCCATCCACCGGCAAGATCTAGTCTTACGGGACTTCGTGCCCAGACGATCTGATCGCTTAAAACTTTCCTGAAGGGTTTTTCATTTCTGAATTCAGAAAGACCAATCATGCCGTTTCGGAGTAATCCGAAAGCTTCAGTTTCATAATCATTCCATTCCAGACCTTTTTTCTGCCGGACCCTTGCGAGAAACATATTGTTATGAATGCGGTTCATAACTGATGTTTCCTCACCCGCTTTTTCAGGAAGCTGGATTTCGTAACCGGCATATATGTCGGAAAGATGATCAAGATCGAGTTGATAGAATATACTCTGATTATGGTTTTTTGCCATTGCAGGCAAAACCTTGTTCATCAGCTCTCTCCGTTGTGAATACAGTCTGTCGAGGTTTATAGAGTTTTGTATTTCTAAGGCTGAAAGCCGTCTGGCACTTCTCCATATATCACTGAGATCGTTACCTCCTTTATCAGCATTGATCATCCAGTTTATCAGCCGGCCTGCTGATTCATCAGGGTTTACAACAGGGAAAAGAGGCATATCATAGATATCTGCATCGGCCTCATTAAATACTTCACTTATTTTAAGCCCCCTTTCATTAAACCAATTCAATAAAATGGAATTCAACCATTTTGAATTATCATCAGTAGCTTTCCCACTAAAGTTATCGTCAATTCCATAAGGCCTTATACAATAATGCTTATCTCCTATTGGAATAATATCAAGACATATTCCCGGAGGAATTTGTATATCCCAATTATTCTTTGGAATACCAGTAAAAATATGGCTGTGTGAAAACTTCCAGCCTTTGGAAATATAAGAATTTTCGATCCATAAATTTCTGTTGTTTTCATCCAGTTTTCCATCATGAACAACATTCATGGTGAAAATATCAGGATGAGGTTTTATTCTTTTGTGCAGTATCTCCCTTTGATCTGTAACTTTATTCTGAATCTGATATGTTGATCCAATAAGCTCCCTGCTTGTCCCGTAGTGATAAAATGAACCAGCCTTCAAAGGGACAACTGCTGTTGTTAATTTATCAGGACCTGATCCTTCAGACTCATTACCCAGAAGCCTGCTGAACTCTCCGTAGAGATCAAAGGCAGATGGCAGATTGCCATTTCCATTGAATTTCTGCAAACCCTCATCCCAATTGCAGCCAGCCATAAGTTTATTGACTGCACGGGGACTCAGTAACCATACCCCCACATCCATCAGAAAATAATAATTCTCAATCAGTTCCTGGATCCGGCCGGAAGAAGGTTTTTGAAGAATAAAAGACAATTCACCAGGGTTGTTCCGGTGGCAGAAAAACACTCCATGCTTTGCAGCCTGAACAGCCTCGGTCCAAGTTCCAAACAATACCACATCGACATCAGGGAGTTCACCGAAATCTTCATCATTCAAGATCAAAATATCACCGCTGGCAATGAGAGTATTTAATTTATGAGGTGCCTTGCTCAATATCTTACGGTAAAAAGGAAGCTGAATGTCCAGAAGTTTCTGATCCACCCTCTGTCCCCGCTCCCACCTGTAGACCGGAATTGGAGTCAATATCTTGCCTGTTGCAGCATAAGCAGGAAGTCTGCGACTTTTCCCTCCGGCATGAATAAGCACTCTTTTATCCCTTTCCAGCCACTCTTCAAAACTCTCCCCACTTCTCCCCTGCTTCCAGCATTCCGAAAGCAAATGAGCAGTCCCCCCGCCTGAACCCAAAGCTATACCTCTAGGATCCGAAGTAACAAACCACTCCGGATTAAGTTTATTTTCTAAAGAATGAAATTGAGAAATAAGATTTTGGGGCAAGGATAGGAGGTGTTGCATAATTTTTAATTAAATGATTTGAAAGCGAAAAATAAAATTATGCAATTTGCAGAATAATATAAATATAGCTGAAGTTACATTTTCCATCTCTCCCAAAGCAGGAAATGCAGAAACCTTGTATACTCCATCACAACACGCTTTGCACTTTCCCGCTCGGTATACCATCTTCCAGCATTGAATCCTGAGTATTTTCCTGGTAATACAATTAGCTCAACCGGATTTTCCAGTTTTGAAAACGATCTCCGGAAGATAGCGCGGGAACGCCGGGAATGATAATCGGATGTAACAAGAATTAAAGTATCTATATTATTTTCACTTTCAATATATCTCCTTACGGCAACAGCCTCATCCCCCGTGCTCCTGGCAATCTCAGGAATTACAGAAATATCCTCCGGATTAATCCCTAATTCAATACCTATTTCAATTGCAAGGTCTGTTGAATTTTTAAGGTAAATACCCCTTTCAGCCAAAGCATCACTACCGGGAGAATAAGTATCAGTCATAACTATCCTCTTTGAATAACCGGCTTCATAGATATCAAATGCTTGTAACATCCTTTCTCCCTGACTACCCATCAACACCACAATTATATCAGCATTTGCCGGTTCATCCTCAACAACCAGGAACCCACCTGCACTTATTAAAATCAAAATAGATATTGCAAGTATTAGAAAAATTATGCCATAAGGCGCAATCTGATTATATTTCTTCATCTTAAAAAACTACAATTTTGTCAGATCCCGAATATTGACTTAAACACTTTATTTATACGATCAAAATCTGCATCAGTTAAGTTACTTCCTGATGGAAGACAAAGTCCTGTTTCAAAAAGCCTCTCACTTGTTCCATCACCAAAAAATGGATACCTGGAAAAAACCGGCTGCAGATGCATAGGCTTCCAAAGCGGCCGGGCTTCAATATTTTCTTTTTCAAGTGCCTGACGGATATATTCACGAGTAATTGCTCCGGTCTTCTGAGGATCGACAAGAATTGTTGTGAGCCAGTAATTTGAAAAATGACCATCTGGTTCATCAAGGAAAGAGATACCATCAATACTCTTTAGCATCTCTCTGTATAATCTGTTGTTTTCCCTGCGCTGTTTAACTCTCTCATCAAGCACCTCCATTTGTCCCCGTCCGATTCCGGCAAGCACATTGCTCATCCTGTAGTTATATCCGATCTCTGAATGCTGGTAGTGAGGGGCATCATCTCTAGCTTGGGTAGCCAGGAAACGGGCTTTCTTAATATATTCTTCATTATTTGATAGCAAAGCCCCTCCACCTGATGTAGTAATAATCTTATTGCCATTGAATGATAAGACTCCCAATATCCCCAAGCTACCACATGGCTTATCATTGTAACGGCTGCCCAGTGCCTCAGCAGCATCTTCGAGGACAGGAATATCATATTTTTCAGCAATCGAATTAATCTCATCCATTCTGGCAGGCATTCCGTATAGATGGACTGGGATAATTGCCTTAGGTTTTACTGGTTTTGCTGCTACCCCGCCATTTATAAGAAGCTTGCCATTTAAACATGAAATTATTGCCTTTTCCATATGTACAGGAGACATATTCCATGTATCAGGCTCAGAGTCTATAAATACAGGGATGCCTGCAAGATAGACAATAGGATTAGCAGATGCAGAAAACGTAAGACTCTGGCATAAAACAACATCTCCGGGACTTACTCCCAGGCTAATCAGTCCAAGATGAATTGCTGCAGTCCCCGATGTCAATACTGCCGAATGTTTAACCGCTGTGTATTTCCGGAGATCGTCTTCAAAGCCATCTACATTTGGCCCTAGCGGAGCAATCCAGTTGGAGTTGAAGGCTTCAATTATATATTTGAGCTCAGATGTTTGTATATGTGGAGATGATAACCAAATTCTGGATTTCATTAATATTTAAAAAAGTTTTTTGAATTTAAAAATCAATCCTTTTACCAATCAGGGTATAAAATATTATTTTGCAGTCCAACCAAAAAGACAGTTCGTTCAAATATTTCAGATTTATTCGAACTTTATCAGGATATATTACTTCATCATTATATTTTATAGGATCATCTACAATTGATAAAATCTCTTCCTCATTAATATACTTTAAACTTGCAGGTCCGGTAATTCCAGGTTTCAATTTTAAAATATCTAAATCGGTTCCCTTCAATTTATCGGCATAACCTGCCACATCAGGCCTGGGACCAACAAAGCTCATTTCCCCTTTTAAAACATTCAGCAACTCAGGAAGTTCATCAAGTTTATATTTTCTCAAAAAAGCACCTATCGGAGTAATTCTGATTTCACCCTTAACAGAAACCGAAGAACCATTATGGGCGTTAATCATTGTCCGGAACTTATACATAACAAATAGTTTTCCAAACTGGCCTACTCTTTTTTGTTTAAAGAAGACAGGTCCATCCGGCATCTTTATCTTTATCAGAATTGCTATTAACAAGAATAAAGGAGATAATATAAGCAAGCCAAAAAAAGCAGTGATTGGATCAAATATTGATTTAAAATAGATCACCTTATTCATTCTTAAGAAAGGGCAATCTAAAAATACCATATAAAGAGCCAACTCCATAAGAAATATGGAGAATCCAAAACGAAATCCATAAATGCATGAATCTTGTATTTTTCCCTGTTGTAATATTAAGACTTATTAAAATATATAAAATTGAATAGATTATAAAGGAAACTAGTGATATATATATTAATGGGAAATAAATCAAACTAAAAGTTGATGGTACTATTAAGGATAATAGAAATAATAAAGGAAAAAAATGTCTCACAGATAACGAACCCAATCTTTTTGTAATGTAAACAGTTAGAATATTCCATTTTCCATTATTGAAATTTTTTTTAATAAAATCTGTAAATTTGTCTGGCGCATAATATGTGCAGGTAATTTCGGGCACTAAAAATATTTTTCCACCACCACGTTTAATTCTCTTATTTAACTCAATATCCTGATTACGCTCTAATCTTTCATCATAATATCCAAAACGTTCAAAAACAGATTTTTTAAAACAACCAAAAACAACTGTATCAGCTTCAGTAATTTGATCAACACCAACACGGAACAAAGAATTACCTATCCCAAATTTATTGCTAAGCACCTCTTTGATTGCAATTGACTTATAATTTTCTGTTTTAACCTCTGTAAGACAAACACCGCCAATATTGTCGGAATTAAGAATTATTGCATACTTAATTAATTTTGAAAAATATTCCTTTGGATAAGTACTATGAGCATCCAATCTAATAATATACTCTCCCCTTGCTTCCTTAATACCCATATTCATTGCAAAAGGAACAGTCTTATGAGGGTTATGTAAAACCTTTATTAAAGAAAATTTATGAATAAAATTTTTGATTATCGTTAAGGTATTATCTGAACTACCACCATCAACAATAATCAACTCCATAAAATCTAAAGGATACTCTGACTTTAAAATTGAATTAAGGCACCCCTCAATATATTTTTCCTCATTATAGCATGGAATTATAATTGAGATAAAAATCATAATACTAAACAATTCAAAATATCAAATTCCACCGTTATATATATTAAGCAATCTTTCAGATACATTCTCCCATGAAAAATTTGATGCATTTTTGTGTGCATTGGTGGATAAATAATTATAGTTCGCCAAGACTGCCTTTATTCTTTGAGCGATTTCATAAGGATCATTTGGATTAACCGAATATCCAACATATCCATCAGGAAAAAACCCATCAAACCCTTGCCCTTTGCTGTATAAAATAGGTAGTCCTTGAGACATTGCTTCCGGATAAACCAATCCAAATGTTTCTGTAAAAGATGGTACAACTAATGCATCTGACTTCCTATATAATTGCAATAATTTATTCTTATCATGTATATTGCCATAATATTTAATCTGAGTAATATGGGTTTCCTGCTTATATTTTTCAAGTAATGGTCCATCACCAATAACATTTAACCTGACCTGAAAATTATTCTTATTTAAATAATTGCAAGCGGAAATTAAAGTTACAAGATTTTTTCTTTTGATAATTCGGCCAACAAAGATTAATACAGGAATATCGTTGATATTGATTCTTTTATATCTATTATTTAGCCAAAACTCATTTATCCCGTTAGGAACAACGTGTATTTTATTTAACAAGTTTTTATACTTAGATTCAGGTAAGTATTTAGATAACTGAATGTCCCTGTAGGCTGGTGAAAGAGTAATTACGGCCAGGGCATTTTCCATAATTATTGTTCCCATTTTTCTGAAAAGAAAAGAGTTCTTTATAAAAAAATTGATATCAGTATCTCGTACAGAAACAATATAAGGTATTTTTAATTTTCTATATGTCAAATATGCAATAAGTCCGTTAACAATTAAAGAATGTGCATGAATAAAATGGCAGGAATTGTTTTTAATCAACATCTTAAAGTCATACCAAATTTTCAACATCTTAATTGGCCATAAGAATCTGGATATTTTCCCAAAACAATATGAAAATATCAACCTACCATTTTCCAGGTTTTTTGGTTTGTAAATATCAATATGTTTAATTGCACCTACCGGAATATAAACCAATTGTTTATAGCCTAAACTATCTAATGAAACTACCAGCTCTCTATGTAACGGAGTGGAAACATAATATGAATTTATATGAATAATTTCCCTCCTAGCTTTGTTTAGCATTTCTTATTCCTTTGATGAAACTAGTGAATTGATGTAACCTTATAGTTTGAAAGTAAAGATTAAAACTTAAAATCTTAATAATGCTAAAATTGGAGATAAGCCTTTTAGATATTCTTAAATTAGTAATTATGTAAAACATCCTTAAAAACTGCTTCAATGTGCCAATAATTATACTTTTCCTTTCTTTAACGACTTTCTCACCATATCCAAAGGCAAGTCTTTGCATCTTAGTTTTTATCTCATTATAGGATTTTCGACATGGATGATTTACAATAATATCTGGGTTATAAAATAGTTTATAACCATTACGTGATGCTCTTTGGGTCCACTCAATATCTCCTCCTGAGGTCACATCCATAAAGAATCCCACATCATAAAAAGCTTTCTTGGGAACTGCAATATTAGCGGTAGCTGCACTTTGCTTTTTTATTTTTCTTTCGTTCTGCATATTGGAATTCTTATCAAAAACTTCCCATATATTTCCCGGATCACTTACCTGCAGATTAACTTTTCCACTTACAATATTATTGTGAGGATTTATTTGGTAATAGGAATATATATTTTGCAACCATAATCTGTCTGGCACGCAATCGGCATCAGTAAACGCCAGTATCTGATAATTTGAATTCTTGATTCCAATATTCCTGGCAGAATAAGAACTCTTTTTGTCATTAAAGAATATGTATTTATAATTTAAATTATTGTAATCCCTCATTAAATTTTCAATAATTTGCCTGGTATTATCAACCGATCCATTATCAATAAACAAGACCTCAAACTTATCACGCTTTAAAGATTGATTTACTAAGCCTCTAAAAAGTTTATCAAGTGTTGCCTCACCATTATAAATAGGAATTATTATTGAGAGTTTCATACATAATAAAATTTACCCCAGAATAAACACAAACGAGTTAAAGATATCTGCATAATTCATATATTCTGGCTGTCAATGTTACAGGATCTTCACTATTTAAAGAAAATTCAGTTAAATCATAATTATATGTATATTTTAATTGTTCAATCCAAAACATTTCCGGCAGAACTTCAGCTGCAACATGATCTTTCCAAACTTCATAAATAAATGGAATCTCAAAACCTGGAACATTATAAGCATATCCATATCTATTAAAAGGAAGGTTATTGGTTATCTTAAGATCTGTAACATCTTTTGTATGATTACTTTTACTTAATGATAAAAAGAATGATTCTTTAAAACATAATGATAATGCTTTTTTAAATTTTTTTGATTGCATTATAAATTCACAACCTTCATCTTTCAGAATCGAAAATGCATATAAATTAAACAAATGATATCCAACCTCTTTATATTGCATCGATTTGCCAAAAATCATTTTTTTGTAAAAACGCAATCCATTTTTTATAACAGATTTAATAAAATCCTTTGCGCCAAAACTTTTGTAAATAGCATGAACAATTAAACCATCTTTTCTGACACTCAGATAGTCTTTTCTTATAAATGACTCAATCCTATTCATTATCTCGGCATCCCCTGACTCCTTGTATAGCATGAAAGATGCTGCAGCAAACCATAACTGATGGTTATAAGTTTTGTCGACTGAGTATACGTTACCTTGATAAGTAACCCGCTGCCATAAACCTTTTTTTTTATCAAAAGGCAATGCATAGAATAAATCTGTAGCGAGTTGCAGATAGTTTTTATCGTTAAAAAACCGATAACCCGTAATTAATGCTTCTATATTCCAGGCAGGCCCTATAGTTCCATTTTCCTGATCTTTATTTGTTTCGTACCTGTCAATAAAGGTATGTTTAATTCTGTATTCATTATTATAGCATACATAATCTAAACACTTTTTTGCTGCGACTTTAAATATTATCTGCCCTGTGATACTAAAGGCTTTAATAAAACTAATTGCCCAATGGCATGTATTTCGAATTGGTGTTTGTTTATCATAATAAGGCCCATTATGACCTGCTGGCATAGCACCGGAAACTTTATCCTGAATCTCCAAACCTTTTTTACAAACGTTAATAAAAATATCTTGATATTTTTCCATTAAGTATTTTAATAAAATTAAACAGATGCAAGTAAGCTTTTAGGCTAAGCGACCTGTATATTTAGCTTTTTCACCAATTATAAATACTGCAATTATTGCCATAAGTATCCAAACGGCATTAATATATCTTAATTCATAAAAATTAAAAGCAATTAATACGTTAATATAACTAAACAGTAAAGCATACGATATTTTATCAGTCCAATTTCTCTTAACAATTAATTTTCCAAGTAGATAAAAATAAAGTGATATTGTCAAAAAAAAACCTAGTATCCCGCGGTGAACGAAAACAGTAAGGTAGGAGTTCAAAACTCCATCAGGTGGCAAATAGGTATAAACTCCCTCTCGGAAAATGACATTTCCATCTCCTATTCCAAGCAGAAAGTTTTTGAATGACTCTGCTATAATATAAAAAGCTTCAATATATAAAATATAGTGTCTGTCTTCGGTTATATTACTTTTACTAGTAAACCTTTCTTTTAGGGCATCAAATGCAACAAAATTTACAACCAAAATAAAAAGTAATAAGATGCCCAAGAATATAAAAATTTGTCGTTTTTTAATTATAAATAATTTAATCCCTTTGTCATTTAAAACAAATAAGTAGTAAATAATCATGGTAAAAAAGACAGAAACTATTACTGTACGTGTAAGTGTACCAATCATTATTATTAGAATAGGCACTATTAACGTAAACCTCTTAATACCACTGTAATAGATAAAGCTTATAAATAAAAATGCAGAAGAAACCAATGCTAAGTATGGAGAGGTAGAATAAGGTAAACCAAGACGTGGAAAAAAACCTGATCTGAATGATCTTGTATCAAATTCAATAGTTTTATGAAAAGGAAGAATATCTGAAAGCGGGAGAGTATTAACAAGTCGTATTTCGTAAAAAAAAACGTAGTAGACATAGATAGATATTATGACAGGGAAAACAAATGATAACAAGAAAACTTTCAAAAGCTTAGTAATATCATCTCTGGAGTATATATTAACAAAAACAACAACCAGGGATAATCCCATGATCTCATTTAAAAAGTATGCACTAAAACCTCCTAACCTTTGGCTTTGAACTATCCCGATGAACATTCCGATTACATAAAAGATAATTAACAAATAAAATTCAAGCCTACCCAATAATCTCTGACGGATTAGGGCCTGAAACAAAAAACCAAAAACAAGAAGAATTAATATTACACGGTAAATAGATAAATTAATAAAAAAAGGTATATCAAGAAGATATCTGTCAAGAGGTGCAAAAAGAATTACTATATAACCAAGTAATTGATTGACCTTATTTAAATCTAATTTCCCCTGATCTATCAAAACAATCTAATTCACTTGATAAGTCATCTCAGAATTAACAACTTATTCACCTGACTTGTACTCTTAGTAAACAGTTTATATATATATATACCATTGGTTAATGGGTTGCCTGTGCTATCAATAGTTTCCCAAAAAAATTCATGCTGGCCAGCTTCTTGAAATCCCTGATCAATTAATGCAATTAGCTTCCCATCAATGGAATATACTTTCAACCTAACAATATCATCATCTTCAAGATTGTAAGCAAACACAGTATAATAACCAGCAGGATTCGGGTAATTCCATATCCTATTATTATTATCATAGAGCTTATGCTCAAACTTAGTAAAATCTATTTTAGGAAAATAATCAGCTCCCATCCGATCCTCCAGTTGCTGTAGATAAAGGCTTTCAGGCAACAATGGAAAATCCGTAAGTTCCCAGTATCCATCGGAACCGTAATCAGCAAAAGGTCCTTTCTGCCTTTTTCCCATATGACCGATTGCCCAATTTTGTGCTGTAGGGGGTTTCTCCAGGATTAATTCTCCACTGGTTTTCCAAGCAACGTAATTAGCTCCTCCCCACCCATGACCAGACCCATAGTGTAACCTATTCATAAAAGCTATCTTTTCTCTTACATTGTCATAGAGACCGGCTACAGACCAGTAATGATGAGGATGGCTAGTTGTAATACTATTATCTGCTACACAATACAAAAAAACATTTGGCCCTGTAACCCGCGCACTAACGACATAGGCATGACGATTATTAATAGCATAGCATCCTGCAATGAGATTCGATTGTCCTTGAATAAGGAATCCGTACCGACCAACATAAACATTAGTTTGAGCATGAATTACGCTAGACCGATACCTTACACCGCTATAGTAATTTTTATCTGCTATAAGTGTTGAACTACCATAAATTGATATTTGCTTTGAACCTCTTCCTATGAGAAAAGCGCCCTGCATTGAATAAAAGTGTTCAACAGTAACTCCTTTTACCCAGGAGTCCCTAACATTTCTAAGTGATAAAAACTGATCTGCATGCCTTGTATTATCAACACCGTCTGAATCTTTTTCCCAGAAAGATATGCCTCTAAGCTCTTCTATACCAACATTGTGAATTCTACCTTCATCATTATATTTATACAGATAGCCCCCTCCCCACTCCTGTTCAATTGCTGTGGGTAATGCCCCATCTAAAAAAATCCTATTATTTACTACTTTCTTTATGGTGGTTTCATACTTTAAGCTAAATGGAACCCATTGTCTAGAAGGTGACCCGTTTGGTCTTGGCGGAATGGTATCCATACCTAATTCGGTTATCCATTTCTTATTACCATGTCGTTCGACAATAACTTTATCTCCTTCTCTAAAGTATTCCGGGTTCATTACTCTGAAAGAAATCGAGCCCACCGGCACATATTGATCTAATATTTCACTAATGGTTGTTGAGTCCGGTATTGACTGACTTTCACCAGCTACCTCAATTAATGTTCGTCTGCTTTCCCCGGTGGCAATTAAAAGTGTTAAATTTTCGGATTCTGAATTACTTATTAATTTATCCAAAGAAATAGCTTGAGACGGATCCAACATAAATTCCTTAAATGTCCCCTGTCCTTCTCCCCTTAAAACTATACCACTCTCATTTATCTGTAGATTCTCTTCCAAAAGATAAACACCTGCTTTTAGCAAAACAGCACCTCTATATCCGTTTACATCAGGAGTCCTTGAAGACACCATATCAATTGCACTTTGAATATGATCAGTATTATCTCCTTCAATTGGTTCTATTGTAACAACTACCGGTACCTCGGGAAGAGTTTTACCTCCACCTTTATAACCTGCAAAAGAAAAATCAGGAATTATATTCCCTCTGAAATCAGGTATATAATTAAGATTTCCATTATCGGAGGGATGTACTATTCTACTGTACCTTCGGGAAAGCTTATTTGTGTTGAGTACAGAAAAATAAAATGATTCATAAAAAGTTCTATCATAATCAGAATGAATAATAAATTCAACCCTGTAAGTGTTTTCCTCCAAAGACTGAAAAGGTAAATTAACTACAACCTCATTATCAGGAAACAGATTCTGCTTTTCAATACCTAATACAACCTTATCTTCGGAATTTAGTAAAACACCCTCCAGAACACCATTAACCCTGGCATAAACACTAAAAGAAGGCAATTTATCACCGGGTTTAATAATAGCAGGAGTACCTATTTGTGTAGCTAGCTGATCATGGGAAACAGTTATGCTAAATTGCTGAGCATACAATGTACTACAAACAACAAATAAAAGAAAAAACAAAAATTTAACCATATTTAATTCTACTTTACCAGATCAGTTTTTCTATTCAAATCAAATTATATCAAATAAGGCAAATAGTATTTTATTTTTATCATATTCCAAAATTAGTAAAAGTTCAAATTGATGAACTATACTGTTGCCACTGGTGTTACCGGAGATCCAACAGCACCTGTAAGACGCAGTGGTGGTGCGGTAAGCAAAAAGCGCGATCGATTGTTATCCTTTAGCCATTTTGCCAATTCTGCAAAATACCACAATTCTCCTAAATGGACTCCAAGACGAAATAGACAAAGCTCATGTAAAGGAAGATTAGATCCGTTACTATCATCCGTAACAGTTTTACCCAAAGCCTCTATTGCTATATTATCAGAGGCAATTGCCGCAATTTCCGTATTTTTAATCCATTCCAGAAGCTCCTTATCAAAACCGTCAAGAACTGCACACGATTCATTTATTCTTTTATCAGGTTTGCCATTAGCTCCGATTATTAATTTATCCAATCCTGTCCATAAACAAAGTATATCTCCCTTTTCAATTACAATGTTGTCTCTTTCAATTACTTTAATTAAATCTGCATAGCCAACCTCTTTACGAGGATACTCCCCAAAGTGACTATACAGGTCAATCATAACTCCTCTCCCCTGAACCCCGTGTTCTGCCATATTTTCAATCCCCAGAACTGTTGAACACGCTTCATTATTTACATTATCATAATAAACATCTGATCCTGCCCTAAAACCGTTATAATACACAGACTGTTTGTTCCCATCTCCATCTATATCAAACATTGCACCCCGATGAGAGAAAGCATCCCATTGTGTGGAATACTGAGTATATAGTTCAACCATGTCATCAGAACCTATATCAGTATGATTAGGGTTAAGTTGATTCCATTCATAATTATAATAGGGTTTATCATTTCTTATTACCGGCCTTAACACCGGAGGCTTACGCACCTTATTTATTACCTGACCTCCGGGATATTCAAGCGGCAAACTCAAGCAAAATGTTTTACCCGTTTTGACCTCTGCAATACCCTGTAAAACCTTTTCCGGCGTAATCAAATTAAGTCTTCCTATCTGATCATCTTCACCCCAATCACCCCATGTAGAATTTTCTGGTCGTTGCTTCCATCTCATTATACAAAAAATTAATTTTTATACTTTTCAGCTTTAAAGAGAATTGTATCTATCATTTGATCCGTTGAACCCAAATAGTTAACAGGATCCAGCAATCTGTCCAATTCTTTTTCATTTATTTGATTCATTATTTCACTATCCCGAATTATAGCATCGCGAAGGCTGAATCCTCCATTCATAGCAACCCCAGCTGCATCATAAATCAGATGATGTGCCCTGCTCTTACCAAGTTTAGGTGCTAAACCCATCATCACCGCTTCTGACATTATAAGACCTCCATCAATGTCCAGATTATTTCTCATTCTCTTTACATCCACCTGAAGATTCTCCAGAATAAATCGTGAATGACTTAATGATCCGGATAACAGCTTAAACGCTTCAGGTATCACCATCCATTCAATATGCATTTGTCCCACACCCCTTTCGTGTTCTTGTATCATTGCACTTATCTGTGAACCTGATAGTTCTCTCATTCTGTGAGCAATAGCTAATATTGGCTCACAGGAAATAGGATTTCGCTTTTGGGGCAGTGTGGTACTTGCACCACGACCTGGTTCAAATGGTTCGCTAAGCTCTCCGATTTCAGAGCGCATGAGGATAGCAATCTCATTTGCTATCTTTGCAAGTGTTGATGTTAGCAGTGCGAAGAAAGATACCAGCTCTGACCACCTATCTCGGGCCGTATGCCAGGTAATATCGGGAGACATTAAGCCTAGTTCCTTCATCATTAATTTTTGAATATTAACTCCTTTATCATTCAGTGTAGCAAAAGTACCTACTGCACCTGAACATTGTCCGACTAATAGTCGTTTTTTTATTTCTTTTAGCCGGTCGATATGACGTAAAATTTCATCTAACCAAATGGCCGCTTTAAAACCAAAAGTTATTGGAGCTGCAAGCTGCTGAAATGTTCTACCTGGCATTACGCTACTGCGATATTTCGTTGTTAATGAAAACAATGCTCTAACAATGCCTTCAAGATCATTCTCGATAATCAATAATCCATCTCGTATCTGTAAAACCATACCTGTATCAAGAATATCCTGTGTAGTTGCCCCATAATGAACCCAGCGGGCAGTATCAGAATCACATAGTTTTGTAAGCTGTTTTACAAAAGGTAATATGGGAAATCCTGTCTTTTTAAAATCATCCTTCATTGCAGCAAGATCAAAATTTTCAATCTTAGCAATCTCCTGAAGACGGTTATCAACACCCTCTGGGATTATTCCGATACTTGCCTGAGCCTTAGCCAGAGCTATTTCAGTTTTTATCCAGGATTTAATTAAACTTGCGTCTGAGAAGTTTTCGCACATTATAGGAGTGCTGAACATATCGTTATAATAACCTGTAGTTGTCATTAAGATTAAGTTTTAAGATAAGGTCCTACAAAAAAATATCTATACTCCTAATGTATTTAAAACCTAAATACCTTAAGAGCATACTCTTTATTAATTAATTTAACTTACAAAACGTTTTTACCCAGGCTTTATTAAGAAAAGATGATTTATAAAAAAATAGTGAAAAGTTCTTCGCTACTGAAATAAATGTCCTTTGCTTAAAACCAGCACTATTAAATAATTCTAAGAAGTCATCAGAACATAACACTACACTTTTTTTTCTTCCTAATCTAAGACTTCTCATATCATAACCCATTACTATCTTTCTAACATCATCAACATATTTCCCTTCAGTGTACTTGTTGAACTCATTAAGCATCCTGATCATCCTCTCAAGGTAAACCAATTCCTTAGTTTTATCATTTCTGACCCTATCATTCCACGACCCCTCATTACCAAGTCTTCTTACTGCCATTACTTCATTAATAAACCCAATCCTCCCCTTTAAAAACAATAGCATTTTCAATGGCATATCACCCACTGGACTAATCCTTCTCCATTCTGGCACTTCTAATGATAAGTCTCTATGAAAAAGCAGGGATGCAGTTGGTGCACTCGAACCACCCTCATAAAATAATCTATCAGGGGGAAAAAATTTAATCCCATTAAAATCTTGAGTATATGACCGCTTTCCATTACTATTCTCATATTTTATTTCAGCCCTGTGAAAACAAAGACTGCATTCCTTGTGATTTTCCATAAAATCTACCTGCTTCTGAAGCTTATAAGGATCTATCCAATAGTCATCTCCCTCACAAAGAGCTATATACTTGCCAATAAGTGCATCCCTAAGAGGTTTCCTAAGTTCTTTTTTGTTAGACTTAGAGTTTGTGTTTTCTCTCTGATAAATACAATTAAACAGCTTTGGGTATTGACTTTCGTATTCTTTGATAATTTCAGGAGTACTATCAATGGAAGCATCATCATGTATTACAATTTCAACCCGGAAATTAGTTTTTTGCAGAAGAAATCCCTCTATCGTATCACGAATATACGATTCATGCATATATGTTAAACAACGAACTGATACAAGGGGTAATATTTCATCACTCCATTCGTGTTTTCTAATAGACTCAGGATTAATAAGAAAAGGATAATCTTGCAATTTATTCATTTTTATTATATAAATAAATTTAGGATAGCGCTAAGCTTAAGATAACCATTAACTTGTGAAACTAAGCAAGTCGTTTATAGGAAGTTTTTCAGATAGAAGAATCTAATTAGTGTCCTCTGAAAAAGGACGAAAACCGTCTTTTAATTCCTGACAAAAAGAGCCTGTATTCCAAATTTAATTTCAATCCTTGGAAGGAAAACAATATTCTTTTTTTATTTATTTCAAATTTTTTATAATCAGAGTCTAATTCGGGTATTTTTTTTTCAATTATTTCAAATAGTGCTTTCAAGCTAATACTCATTCGATGTTTATCATTTCTTTTCCTAAAGAATCTGTAAATGTTTATTTTGTTGTCAATTACACCATAATGCTTGTCCAGAGCTGGCTTTGAGGTCCACACGCCTCCGGAATGTAACCTTCGTACAGAAGGCTTAACCGAAGATAAAAATTTACAGTTGCCATATAAACCTAAGTATGCATTCAACCCATAATCTCCAGATGGTTTTTCTTCTATGGGGTTTTGATTTAAAAAAACGTTTCTAAAAAATTTTGTTGCGGTAGCAATACCACTTGGTGTTGCAATAAGCTCATCTGCGGAATAATCTATACCTTTAACAGGGATTGGTGTAGAAAACAATTTGTCTTCCTTTCTTTGCAAATTCTGATGATAACACATGACATAGTCAGGACTATTTTCCATAAAATCTACCTGCTTTTGTAGCTTCATATAATCCGTCCAATAGTCATCTCCTTCGCATGGTGCAATATATTTGCCTCTTAACTTTGGCGGTACTATATATTTGGGAGTTTGAGGTTTACTCTTATATTGGTTTTCCACTTGGTAAGTTGCCACAAATAATTGCGGATATTTACCTACATATTCCCTAATAATATTTGCCGTATTATCTGTAGATGCATCATCATGTATCCAAATTTCCACTTTGAATGTTGTCTGTTGAATCAGAAAACCCTCTATTGCATCACGAATGAACTTCTCATGCATAAAAGTTTTACAATATATAGAAACCAAAGGTTCAATGTCATCATCCCACCTTTGCTCAGTAATTGGAATTGGTCTTAAAAGGAAAGGGTAAACTGATTTCTTGCTTTCTAGTCTTGTTTTATTTACTGCTTCTGACATTTTCAAAATGTGATAACTAATATCAACCCGAAGATATTCATAATGAACGGAAAAAGGCTAAAAATCTCCAAGGGTAAAAACATGTTTAATAAACAGAATTCATTCATTTTTTAGAATAAAAAGGGAACTAAGGTTTACGCTCTAAATGCCAACAAGAATGTTGATTATTCTATATAGACTACTTGCCATTAGTCCATTTAATAATTGCAGCTCCATAAGTCCAGCCACTACCTACAGCGGCAAATAAAATTGTACTTCCATTTTTAATTTTTCCAGCCTTATTAGTTTCATCTAATATTATTGGAATTGTTCCCCCGGATGTGTTTGCATACTTATCTACATTTATCATCACTTTTTCGATAGGTAGGTTTATTATTCTAGCTGTTTCTTTAAGAATTCCTAAACTTGGTTGATGAGGGATCAACAAGTCAATATCTTCAATTGTTAACCCTGTATCCTCTAATACTTGCATTATTGCTTTAGGTAATACTTTAGTTGCTGTTTCGTAAACTGCTCTACCATTCATTTGAAAATAATTTAACCTATTTTGAAGCACCTCTTCGCTACATGGCATTTCTGAACCACCCGCAGGAATCGTAAAATGGTATTTACCACGTCCATCTGTATACAACCTAAATGCGATGAAACCTTCATTTATATTAGCTGTTGATAAAACTGCTGCACCAGCGCCATCACCAAAAAAAACGCAATCTCTTCTAGTGTAATCTGTAATTCTCGAGAAAGTATCTGCACCTATTACTAATACATTATCATATATTCCACTCGAAATATATGCTGAAGCCACTGACATTCCGTATAAGAAACCTGAACAAACTGCAGAAATATCAAATGCAACAGCATTATATGCTTGAAGTTTATCTTGAGTTATAGCTGCTGTTGAAGGCGCAAGCCTATCTGGGGTTGCTGTAGCAACTAGAATAAGATCGATGTCTTTATTACTAAGCCCAGCATCCAAGATTGCCTGTTGTCCAGCTTTATATGCTAAATCACTAGTAGATTCATTTTTACTGGCAATTCTGCGTTCTTTAATTCCTAATGTCTTTTCAATCCAATCTGCATTTGTGTCAACAATTGATTCAAGGAATGTGTTTGTATAAACTTTTTCTGGTAAATATGAACCTGTTCCAATAATCTTTACTTTTCGTACTAATTGTTTCATCGTGTTTGTGAATTATTGTATTTACTCTAATATCCTGAATATAGGTATTTCTATATCTCTGATTAGTTCTACTTTGACAGATTAAATTGTTTTTTAAATGCCACATTAATATCTTGT
>CAYQXY010000012.1:0-117975 GCA_964421595.1 uncultured Bacteroidales bacterium
TTAAGTCTTTCCGCCCTGCTGTTTGACCTTGAAAGTGACAGCGGGGTGGATTTTTATGTAGTTTTTAAATTTTTGGAAGACTACCTGGTTTATCCAAACTTCCAAAGCCATTAAAATCCTAGATTCGCTTGGCTCGATTTATCAATTCATATTATCTCCTTTTTTGGTTTATTATATATTGGACTAAAAGATCTGTTTCAAAGAATTTATCAAGGGATGCGAAAATATATAGTTTGGCGGAAATAAAATTTCCGCGAATCATTTTAACATATATTTTTTTGTGGATCTGTTATAATTTATTTTGAGCCCTTTGGATCTAAGTGCATTTAACATATTTCTGATAGTCTTTTCAGAACAAGTGAATATTTCAGCACATTCTTGTGGAGATCCCAGCCTTCCTCTTTTTATTAGCTCTAACAAATAACCAAGTTTCTCATGATATTCAATATAACCCATATTATAAACAGTAATTTTTGAACTAGCACAAATAGTTAGTCCTTCTATTAAGAAGTACATAAATTCTAAAAACGTGACAATGGTTTTAAAATAGTACCAGTTTTTGTATTAAGAACTAAGGTTATATGAATCAGGAATACAGATCTTTATGCATGTTGATAAAAAATGATAATATTCTTGTTCAATGCAGGAGTTTTCAGGAAATCCGGTCATAAATCAAGGTGAAGGTTAGAGGGGTGGCCGGTGCATTAAAGTAACAGTAAGGCAAGATTGCAGGTTACTCCCAAATAAATGCTGGTTTCCAAATAACCAAACTCAATAATACAATCCATCAGCCTGGGCACAAGCTCATATTATCGGAGGACAGGTAATTGAGAAGAAATCAGTTGAAGATAATTTAGCATTTGCTAACTATCCCCTTAAGTAGTATTACTTTTAATAAAATTATCCATTCTATTTAAAGTATCAGGCAAGTCTTTAAAGTTCTGATCATATAGCTTCCTGCAAGTATAAAATGTCAGAAATGCCTTGATAAAGAAGCACAACACTGTTTTACAGTATAAAACCCAATAATATAGAGTTAGAGCAAATCACCTTTTGGGACAATCGCCGCTAGCTTACTAGTTACTCACCTGTCGTTACTTGGGTTATTTTCAGGAACCGGTAATTTGTATCCATAACCACGTGGAACCGGTCATTGAATGGGGAGGCAACATTAATTCATGAGTTCATATTAAGTGATTTTTGTCAAATCAAGGCAATAGTTTTATATTATCTATCTGGTGTCTCCCACCTGATGCCGATATATTTTTTCCATTACCTTTGTCAAATACAATAACATATAATGTATAGCTAAATGGCACTTGCAATAAACATAAATGAACTGATAAATGGCAAGGTAATAGAATGGGAAAGGCTGGAATTTAAGCAAGGTTGGAATCCGGCAGATATTTTACACTCACTGTGTGCATTTGCCACTTCCTTTGCTGACCAGGAAGAAGAAGCAAGTGCCCAAGATAGTGCCCAAGATAGTGCCCAAGATAGTGCCCAAGATACTGTTCAAGTTGATGACCGTAAAATAGCTGTGCTTAAGTACTGTTTTAAACCAAGATCCAGAGAAGAAATACTGGCAATGCTAAACCTTTCCAATCATAGAAAGAATTATCAAAGATATGTTGAACCGCTTTTTAACGAAGGATTATTGATAAGGACTATCCCTGACAAACCTACAAGCAAGCTTCAAAGGTACAACACCACTCAAAAGGGAGAAAACATCATAAACAATATTGCAAATATCTAGGGGTATAAATTGAGGAATATGTAGGGGTATAAATTGGAAAAACAGCGAACAGTTTGTACTTTAAGTTTATTCTAATTAAACCTCATACAATAATAAATGCCAAAGAGCAAAAGGCCATCACAATGGCCAATGTACCCCTTATGCGTTGGTGTTTACTTCCACTCTGGCTGCTACTCTTAACTCAAAACTTGCCTCCTGACATTTGGGAGCAGGTGCGGAAAAAACAAATGTTTTTTCCGCAGTTTATCATGAAAAATTGCCGGTATAAAAATTGAAATACGCCCATTCGCTACCCGGATTAAATATTCTGTTTACTAAAAATGAATATCAAATCATTACCAAAAATAAGTCAAAAACCCTGAACACCAAGATATGGGTATGAAGCGAAGTTACATGGTAGAATGAGTCTTCAATGAAGGTTTTCCGGGGATTTGTATCACCTTTACTTTATACGTTACTTTTAGTGTGACTTGGTACATGGGAGATTCATTCAAAAAGTCCGGGGAGAAATAATGAAAGGGCGGGAATATAGGTAACCAGCATTAAAATAATTAAACTTACGAGGAGGAATGGCAGTCCGGCCCTGGCGACTTTTTCCATTGACACTTTTCCAATGCCGGATGCTACGAAAAGACATACACCGACAGGCGGGGTATTTAATCCGATTATCAGGTTCAGAACTGCAATAACTGAGAACTGGATAGGGTCGATGCCGGCAAAAACGGCCACCTTAAGAAGTATCGGATAAACAATAAGCAGGGCTGCGATGGTTTCCATGAAGGTGCCGGTTATAATAAGCAGAATATTTATCAGGAGCAGCAAAAGATATTTGTTTTCAGTGATGGTCAGTAATAGTTCAGCCAGGTTTTGTGGTACCTGTTCGCTTACAAGAATCCATCCAAAAAGATTGGCAAAGCCGACAAGAACCATTAGTGATGCAGTAGTTCCAGCCGACCTGGATAATACAGTCCTGATGTTCTCCAGGTTTAAGGTTCTGTAGAAGAGGGTCCCGATAAGTAGTGCATATAGAACTGCCACTACAGAAGCTTCAGTTGGGGTAAAAACTCCGCCAATAATCCCAAACAAAATCAGAAATGTCATCAGCAGGGCCCAAAAAGCATGGATGAGGCTTTTACCTCTCATTTTCCATGATGCCTTTTCTTTTTTTGGATGATTGTTTCTGACTGATATAATATATGATACCAGCATAAAGCCGGCAGCCAGAAGCAAGCCGGGAATCGCTCCTGCGAGGAACAGTTTTCCTATTGATAACCCTGTGAGTGATCCTGCAATGATCATGGGCAGGCTTGGTGGAATGATAGGCCCGATTGTAGATGAGGATGCTGTGACTGCACAGGCAAAGCCGGCATCATATCCTTCCTTCTTCATTGCAGGTATCATTACCGAACCGATTGAGGCTGTGTCGGCAATAGCAGTTCCGGAAATTCCCGAGAAGATCATTGATGCACCAATATTGGCCAGTGACAGTCCGCCTCTTATATGACCGAGAAAGTGGTTGCACAACCTGATGATCCTGTCGGTCATCCCACACACATTCATCAGGTTTCCGGCAAAAATAAAACCGGGTATGCTGAGAAGTACAAAGACATCAATTCCTGAATACATTTTCAGCGGTATTGTAACAAGAGGAAATCCTGCAATAACAATATAAACGAGGGTGGATATGCCAAGTGAGAAAGCCACCGGGAACCTTAGTAAAAGCAAAATAAAGAAAAGAAGGAACAGGAGCCAGATCATAATAAATCAGTTTTTTCACCTCTTATTAACCGAAGCAAATGTTCAAATGTAAAAATGGCAATACCCAGACTTATGATTACCATGCTAAAAAAAACTATGCCCATCGATATTTCAAGTGCCGGCGAACTCTCGTCCAATCCGTAACCTACAAACCGGATGCTGCTGACACCTATAATAATTGAAAAGAGGATTACTGAAACATCAGTTATAATCTGAAGGAGCCGGTTCTTTTTTGATGATAAATATCTTCCGATAAGATCCAGGCTGATGAAATCGCCATTCCTTATTCCCGTTCCCGTGCCAAAGGCAACAGAATAAATAAAGAATATCCGTGCTGCTTCCTCTGTCCAGTGTGGAGTTGATTCTATAAAAAACCTGAAGAAAACCTGTACTCCTACAACAATTATCATAGATACAAGGCTGAAAACTGCGCCGGCCATGAAAAGCCTGTCTATTATCCTTATAGATTTCATTGGTTACAGATATAAACCGGGTTTTATTAAAATGCCATTTGCCTTCACACTTTTTCGATTAAATATTTGTTATCAAACTTCAAAAGTATATTTTAAATCAATGTTTTAATTCTGTTAAAATACGCCAGGCACAATTTTTCAAATGAAATTGAAGCGCAACTGGTAATTTCAGAATATTCAAATATTTAATTAGTTAGTTATACTTTTTTAAAGTTAATCGGACCCAAATGATTTGCCTTCCGGTATTGCCCTGGTAACTATCTATCACGTTGATATCCTTATTCAATTTAATATCATTCTTTTGCTGGATCGAAATTGTCCTCCTGACTTAAACTTGTTATCCGGTAATAAAGTGGCTTGTACTGTGCCGGTAAAATCTCCAGAACTGCTTCTTCAGCTTTTACCCTGAAGGCTTCAGTATCGGGATCGATAAATATCATACCTCTTTCCTCAAGAACTTGCCTAAGATGGCTCTCCTGCTTTTCAAATGCTTTTTCATGGTATTGCTGCATAGCCTTGCCCGACTCAACCACCATTTGCTGCAGATCTTCAGGTAGGCTTCTGAACTGATTTTCTCCTATCACTACGTATGTCCAGCCAGTAACATGCCTGGTCAGGTTAAGATATCTTTGCACCTCGAAGAATCCTGCACTGTAAATCAGGGCAAACGGGTTTTCCTGGGCATCGACTGTGCCTTGCTGCAATGCAGTAAACACCTCTGAGAATGTCATGGGAGTTGGCTTTGCGCCCAGCGCCTGCCACACCCTTACAAAAAGGGGCACATTCGGCACTCTCAGAACCATGCCTCCGAGGTCGGCAGGTGAGTATACCGGCTTATTTGAGGTAAGGTGGCGGGGTCCTCTTTCAAACCAGGCAATTGGCCGCAGTCCGATGGTATTTATCATCCCGTTTGCAATCTCTTCACCCGTTTCACCCTCCACAACCTGCCTTAAATGATGTGAATCCTTTATCAAATAAGGAACTGCAAGAAAGGCGGTGATCTTTTCCCAGTTTTGCATGCTCTCGGCTGTTATTGTCATATCGACAATGCCTGCCCTGATACTGCGTATCATATCGAGTTCGCCTCCGAGCTGTTCAGAAGGATATACCCGTACTTCAATCCTGCCGTCCGATAAGGAATCGAGTGTGCGGGCAAAATGAAGAGCTGATCTATGCCAGATATCCTGCTCGTTTGCCTGATGGCCGAACCTGATTATATATTCCGGTGCCCCTTCATCCTTCCGGCAAGAGCCGGCAATTAAGCAAAGAACCATAATATATAAAGCAATCTTCATAGCAATCTGTATACTGAATATTACCTACGTGAACTTTCAAAAAATATCCTTTTTACCCGGCCGGTAAATTGCAAAACAAAATTATCCCCCAGATATAAGATGTATTACACTAACATTATCACCATCAGAGAAAGTGGCAGTATCATACTCCTCTTTTCTGACAAGCTTATTGTTTATTTTGATAACCAGCATTTTAAATGTATATTTCTTTTCGGCGAGCAGTTCACGGATTGTCATGCTGCTTTTTTCGAATTTTTCAACTCTGTTATTCAGGATGATTTCCATCTTTTTTCAAATATATGCAGAACCTGTTGACAGATCATGCTTTTGTGAATAATTCATTTTCTCAAAATCTAGTCCGGATGTGTCGTAACCCGGAGATTTAAATTTCCTTGCCGTTAATAAGAAGTTCAACTACCATGTTTGCCTGCATGTTGGCCACAATGCCAACCCTTGGGCCTAATGGCGGCATTAGTTCGCAAACCTCATTTTCCATGTCACCGCAAATAATTATATTACCGTTGCGGAAAGTTGTCAGCGCATTATTGTTGCCAAACCCGGCAAGGCCGCTTCCCATAACAAGGACCTTTTCAGGGAAATGTTCTAATGTTGTTTCAGCAAGCATCACCTTCATTTCAGCCAGATCAAACGCTTCTACTATAACGTCACAGTATGCAAAAAGTCCGGGAATATTGTCAGGACTAAGTTTCAGGTCATGGGCATCGACAGTCACATCCGGATTTATTGCAGCAATATTCTCTTTAAGTGCAAATACTTTTTTCTGACCGATCTGACGGAAAAAAAAATACTGCCTGTTGAGATTATCTTCAATTATAATGTCGAAGTCGGCAATTATCAGACGTCCTACACCAACACGTGCCAGGGATACAGCACAATTGGAACCCAGTCCACCGGCCCCGGCAATGCCCACCGTCTTTTGACCCAAAATGCTTTTTATTTCCCTGAAACTCATCTTTTCCATCTGTCGCTTTTATGCCCAAATTTAATAATTTACCCGAGAGTGTTAATGTTATGGAGTTAGTTAATTATGTTATACGGCAGATTGTGCTATGATAATAATCATTTGAGAAAAGGGGGTATTGACATAATTTTAACATTTTAAATAAGTTAACCATTAAAACATATATAGCATGGAGATTGCTGAACTTAAGAAGGCACATAAATTACTTGCAGAGTTTGATTACAACATAACCGCTATTGACAAGGGATATACTGATAAGATACTTTACATCAACCTTGGTGAAAATGTAATCAAAGAGAAGGTTGTCGATCCTGTTATGAAGGAAAAGTTTATAGGCGGAAAGGGCTATGGCTTGAAATTACTATGGGATGCTACCACTCCTGATACAAAGTGGAATGATCCGGAGAACGAGATAATCATCAGCGGAGGGCCAATTTGCGGGATAACCCAGTACTCCGGGGCAGGTAAATCCATTGTAGTTTCGTTGTCTCCTCAGACAGACTCGGTAATGGACAGCAATGTTGGCGGGTTCTTCGGCCCATTCCTTAAATTTGCCGGATTTGATGCCTTTGAATTGCAGGGCAAGGCTGAGAACGATGTTATAATTTATCTGGATGCCACAAAGGGTAAGGTTGAGATATTCGAAGCGCCAAGGGAGGCAGTAGATTCTCATGTTCTGGCGGAACAGCTCACAGATATGTTTGCAGAAAATGAAAAAGAACGAAAGAATATAGGGATAGTTTCGGCAGGGGCTGCGGCTGACCATTCACTGATCGGTATGCTCAACTTTACATTTTATGATGTAAAAAGAAAAAAGATCAGGCTAAAGCAGGCCGGCAGGGGCGGAATAGGTACCGTTTTCCGCGATAAGCGGGTAAAGGCAATTGTCGCAAAAGTCTCCGGGGTTAAGGGGAATGCCAATAATGTCATTGACATGGATGCCATTCGTGAGCGCGGAAAGCGTTTTAATGAGGAGATGCGCCGTTTTGATGATGAGCAGGCTGAGATGAGGACCAAGGGTACTGCTCACCTTACCAATATCATGAATGACTATGATCTTTTCCCTGTAAATAATTTTAAGTTTGGATCGCACCCGGAAGCGGCTAATATTCATTCCGATGTTTACAAGTCACTTTTCACCCAGGGTGTGCCTGATGGCTGCTGGATAGGTTGTAATATGTCCTGTGCAAAAGGTGTTGATAACTACAAACTTCGCACGGGCCCCTATAAGAATGAAGTTGTTATTGTTGACGGACCGGAGTACGAGACTGCTGCATCACTGGGTTCCAACCTTGGTATATTTAACCCTGATTTTACCATTGAAGCCAATTTTTACTGTGATACATATGGTATCTGTACAATTACATGGGGTACCGTTATGGGCTTCATTATGGAATGCTATGAAAATGGCATTCTTAACGAGGAACGTACCGGAGGCTTAAAACTGAACTTTGGAAATGCCGATGCAGCGATGGATCTGCTTCATATGCTGGCCAGGGGTGAGGGATTCGGAAAGATTGCCGGCACCGGTGTAAGAAAAATGAAAGAACTATTTGTTAAAAATGGATGGGGTGATGCCGCCTTCCTTCAGGATATAGGAATGGAAAACAAGGGGCTTGAATACTCACAGTACATGTCAAAAGAATCTCTTGCACAGCAGGGTGGTTACGCGATGACAAACAAGGGCCCACAGCATGACGAAGCGTGGCTTATCTTTATGGATATGGTAAACAACCAGATACCGACTTTTGAAGATAAGGCTGAAGCCCTGCACTATTTCCCGATGTTCCGTACCTGGTTCGGACTGGTTGGCCTGTGCAAGCTTCCATGGAATGATGTTGAACCTGAAGGCAATGCAGAGACAGATGAGCCTGCCAAGGTACCCGAACATGTAGACAATTACGTTACAATTTATAAAGCAGTTACCGGAAAGCCTTTTGATAAAAAAGAACTTATCAGACAATCAGAGCGAGTTTACAATTTTCAGCGGATTTTCAATCTGCGAATGGGCTTCGGTACCAGGAAATATGACGCCCAGCCATACCGCGCTGCAGGTCCTGTTACAGCCGAGGAATATGAATCAAGAGCTGAACGGTATGACGGCCAATTGAAGGAGTTTATGAATATTGACCCTGCCGGCAAAACAACTGCCGAAAAGATGGCCATTCACCGTGAATACCGGGAAGACCGGTATGAGCAACTTCTCGATGCGGTTTATCAGCGTCGTGGATGGACCAAAAATGGTGTGCCTAAAATTTCTCATTTACAGGAGCTTGGAATGGACCTGCCTGAAGTAATTGAAATGGTAAAAAATCACCAGGAGGATTAATATTTCTCCTTCACAATTCCGTTAAGTACAAACTGGAAAGGTACCATTGAGGTACTGTTGACGTTATATGACTGCCACTTATATCAACAGGAGGCATATTTTTATAAATAAATTCAAACGAATGTTTAAAACAAATGAATATTTTGATGGCAGGGTAAAATCCATTTCCTATGACACACCGGAAGGGCCTGCCTCAATTGGTGTTATGGCTGACGGTGAATATGAATTCGGCACCTCTTCCAAAGAATATATGACAATTATTTCCGGAGAAATGAATGTTCTGCTGCCGGGTGAGAGCGACTGGAAGTTATTCAGTGAGACGGAAACCTTTATTATTCCTGCAGGGGCAAAGTTCAGGGTCAGAGTTACCAGGGATACCGGATACCGTTGTTATTACAGATGACTTTCCAGGTTAACATACTTCATAATTCCTGAATTTTAAGCTTACTCAGGGATAATACATGGACCTGTCAATTTCTCGGACTGCACTCATTTACGCCGGGTGGGAGTTAGGGGCCTCAGTTTACACATGGCATCCAGCTCAATTATTCGAGAGGGAAAGTACTTAAATACGGGGGCAGCCAGGACTTCACAAAGGCCCCTGCTTTAAGAATTTATCTGAATAATATGAAGTTGGTTATAAGTAATTTACACTAACTAGTCAGGTAGTTGCCTCATGCGGATCAACCAGGGAATGTCCGTAACTTTGAGTGTGTCCGGGGTATTTTGAGTGCTTTGGTTTATAGGGTGTCCACCTGTTTATAATTATATGCGATTAAATAATATACTGATTATTACTGCCGGAGTTTTGCTTATCTTCACTGCCTGCCGTCCTTCTCCCGGCACCCTGAGAATTATCCATGCAGGGAGCCTGGCAGTCCCTGTAAACGAGATAGTCGACTCTTTCATGAAATATAATCCCGGAGAATTAATACAGACAGAAGCATGGGGAAGCAAAGCCGGAGCCCGAAGGATAAGCGACCTGAATATTCCCTGCGATGTTTTTATTTCTGCCGATTATAAGGTGATTGATGATTTTCTTATCCCCTCCCATGCTTCATGGAACATTAGTTTTGCCGGAAATGAGATGTCAATTGTATATAACAGCAGTTCACGGTACGCCGGTGAGATAAGTTCCGAAAACTGGACTGAGATACTGCTAAGGGATGATGTAATATTCGGGCGTTCTGACCCTGATTCAGATCCGTGTGGTGCCAGGGCGATAATGACAATTAAACTTGCCGGCATGTTTTATGACAAACCAGAGCTTCCGGGTGAACTATTGTCCCGTCACCGGAACATGATTCGTCCCAAGGAGACCGATCTGCTTGCATTGCTTGAAACAAATACAGTAGATTATATTTTTCTCTATCGTTCGGTGGCCCTTCAGCACAATCTGGAGTATCTTGAGCTGCCGGATGAACTAAATCTCAGGGATCAGCGTCTGAATAGCTGGTATTCAAATGTCTCTGCTGAGTTGAGAGGTTCGAAACCTGGTGAGACGGTTACAGAGAAAGGCCAGGCTATGGTGTACGGCATTACCATACCCGATGATGCTGAGAATGCCGACCTGGCCCTTAGGTTTGTCACATTTTTTTTATCAGAAAACGGGGGACTCAGAATACTCCGGAAAAACGGACAAAATACAATAGTGCCATCATTTTCTTCAACATTTAAAAATATTCCGGATCAGTTAAGATCATTTGCACTTGACGACAATCCTGATTAAATGGAAGCTGGCTTAGAGTAACTTCCAGGGATAAATTGAGGAAATTTCTTTATTTTGCATGTAAGGTTTCCGATTAGAAACGGACCTGCCACTGCATAATTAATAACCAGGAGCACAATAAATGGAAAAGATCCATCCGCTTAATCTGTTGTTTATTTTCCTGGGAGGGTTAGTCCTCCTGTTTATCATTGCTCCCCTTGCCGGACTATTCCTTGCTACATCGCCCGCTGAACTTTTTGATACGGCTGTTGAAAAAGAAGTTGCCGGAAGCATATGGCTAACGGTGTGGACGTCAATGTCAGCTACCTTAATATTTGCACTTGCAGCCATACCATTTTCCTGGATCCTTGCACGAAAGAGTTTTCCTTTAAAACGGCTGGTGACTGCAATAATTGATGTGCCGGTTGTAATACCCCATTCGGCAGCCGGAATTGCAATTCTGGGACTGGTTTCGCGGGATACTATTGTGGGTCAGGCCGGGGAAAAGGTCGGATTGAGTTTTACCGGCAACCCTGCAGGTATTATTATTGCAATGGCTTTTGTCAGTATACCTTTTCTGATTAATGCCGCAAGGAACGGATTCGCGGCAGTTCCGGAAAAGCTGGAAAAAGCCGCCCATAATCTTGGAGCCTCCCATCTAAGGGTATTCTTTACAATAAGTCTGCCGCTGGCCTGGCGGTCTGTTCTCTCAGGAATGATAATGATGTGGGGCCGGGGAATGAGCGAATTTGGAGCAGTTATTATAGTTGCATACCATCCGATGGTAGCTCCTGTTCTTATATGGGAGCGGTTCACTTCATACGGACTGGCTTATGCAAGGCCGGTGGCAGTAGTTTTTATCATAGTGTGCCTCATTCTTTTTGTTCTCATGCGATTGCTTTCAACCAGGTATGACAATGTTAAAAATCAGTAATTTATCTGTAAAGCTTGGTCTGTTTGAACTCAGGGATATAACTTTCGAAGTTGCACGCGGAGAATATTTTGTGCTGCTTGGAATGTCAGGAGCAGGGAAGTCGGTGCTGCTGAGGATGATCAGCGGACTTACACAAGCTGATACGGGTGAAATAGTATTAAACGGGAAGCTTATCAGCAACGAAAAGATACAAAAGCGCAGGGTGGGAATGGTTTTTCAGGATTCAGTCCTTTTCCCGCATATGGATGTCTATAGTAATATAGCTTATCCCTTGAGAATAAGGAGTTTCGGGAGAGAAGCCATTAAGAGGAAGGTTGGAGAACTTGCAGAACTTACAAATGTTAATCATCTTCTGAAGCGTTTTCCACAGAATCTTTCAGGTGGTGAATCACAAAGGGTTGCACTTGCAAGAATCCTGGCAACTGAGCCGGACTGCCTGCTGCTTGACGAACCTCTTTCATCGCTTGACGTTCAGCTTCGCGGTGAGCTGCGGTCTTTGCTCAGGAGAATTAATGAGAATGGACAGACAATCGTACATGTAACACATGATTATGAGGAAGCAGTACTTCTCGCTCACAGGATTGGTGTTATTGAGCAGGGTACAATAGTGCAGACCGGGGAACCCCGGAATGTCTTTCATCATCCAAAGTCTGAATTTGTGGCGCGTTTTGTGGGAATCAGGAACTTTTTTCCCGGCGAGTTGATTGACCGGGGTAGTTCAATGAAAATCTTCAGATCCGGCCAGACTGAATTCAGTTTGCTTAGTGATGAACCACCAGGCGAAGGGTTTATAGTAATTAGAGCTGAAGATATTGTTCTATCCGGACACAGTGCTTCTTCATCGGCAATAAATATTTTTAGCGGAAAGGTAGTTAGCCTGGAACCAGCAAGATTAGGTACTGAGGTTATAGCAGATACAGGAGTTATGCTGGCAGCTCTCGTGACTGATGAGTCGGTTGATTCACTGAAATTAAATACCGGCAGTAAGGTATGGCTGAGCTTTAAGGCATCGGCAATCAGATACATAAAAAAATGATGGAACTCTCTAATATGCTTATCATTGGCGGCGCGAGCCGGAATGTTGGAAAGACGGAGCTGGTTTGCGGACTCATACGGAGGCTTGGTCAGGAAAATCCAATAATCAGCCTTAAAATTTCAGGCATTAATCCCGGTTCGGATCCCCTTCACGGAGATCACGGACCTCCACCCGAAAAATTTCATCTACTGGAAGAGACCAGTACAAAGGGACTGAAGGATAGTTCCAAAATGTTGCTTGCCGGCGCTTCAAAAGCTTTTTATCTGCGAACAAGGGATGAGTATCTGCAAGAAGCGTTAGATTATTTTTTTTCTGTTGCAGACAAGGGTTCTGTTATTATCTGCGAATCGATTCTTGTTCGCAGACTGATAATTCCGGGTCTTTTTATAATTATCAGGAGCATTAGCGAAGAGTCTGTAAAAAAATCGCTTGGGGAGGTGCAGCATCTGGCCGACCTGACAATTGTTTCTGACGGAAGAAGCTTTTGTCCCGATCCGTCAGTTATATGCCTGGAAGGAAACACCTGGCGGATTTGTAAATAGTCGTGAAGTTCAGCGTGATGACTGATCTGTAATGAGCTGCACAAGTTTTAGCGCGTAATTTAGTATTTTTGCTGTCTGAATATAAATACCCTACTGATGATTGCCTTTGAAGATGCTATGAAAATAATTGGCAGTGAACCTGTTTCAACTGCTATAGAGGAGACTGACCTTAACGCTTCACTGGGAAGGGTTCTTGCAGAGGATGTTATTTCAGATACCGATATGCCTCCTTTCGACAGATCGGCTATGGATGGTTATGCATGCAGGAGGTCAGATCTGGGCGAAAGGCTTGAAATTGTCGGGACAATAACTGCCGGCGGGGCCCCGGGAAAACCTGTCGGGAAGAACCAGTGCACCAAAATAATGACAGGAGCACAGGTGCCCGATGGAGCCGATTGTGTTGTAATGGTTGAGCATACGATAAATGATGGCGACAATCATGTGATATTTACCGGATCACAGACAGCAGATAATATATCATTCAGGGCAGAAGATGTCTGGAAAGGAGATGTATTGCTTTCGCGGGGATGCCTGATCAGGCCTCAGCACATAGCCATTTTGGCTTCTGCAGGTTGCACATCCCCTGTTGTTTACGTCATGCCACGTATAACAGTGCTTACCACAGGTAATGAGATAGTTGAACCCTGCGAAAAACTGGCCGGATCATTAATTCGCAACAGCAATGGTCCGCAACTTATGGCACAGGTCCGAATGGCAGGGGGACATGCGAATTACGGGGGTATCGTGAGAGATACAAAGGAAGATTTGCATGTGGCTGTGAAGGCTGCAGTTGAAGCATCAGATATTGTTATTATTACCGGCGGGGTTTCAATGGGAGATTTTGATTTTGTTCCTGCGGTTTTAAAGGATTACGGGATTCGGCTTTTTTTTGAGAAGGTTGCAGTTAAACCTGGCAGGCCAACACTTTTCGGCAGAAAGGATGATGTTTTTGTTTTTGGCCTCCCCGGTAATCCTGTCTCATCATTCACTATTTTTGAGCTTATGGTCAAGCCGCTAATCTACAGGATGATGGGTTATGCTTTCTCTGCCCCTGTAATAAAATTGCCTATGGGAGTTGATTTTTCAAGAAGAAAGGCTGACCGTATATCCTGGATCCCGGTAATAGTTGATAAGGAAGGGCAGGTTTTTACGGCAAACTATCATGGGTCGGCCCATATCCATGCACTCCACCAGGCCAATGGAATGCTGGGAGTTCCTGCCGGGATTTTTTCATATAAAAAAGGAGATATTGTAAATGTTAGACAGATATAACCGGAATATAAATTATCTAAGGATCTCTGTTACTGACCGCTGTAACCTTCGTTGCAGGTATTGTATGCCGTGCGAAGATTTTGTAATGCTCTCTCACAACGATATTCTTACTTTTGATGAGATAACTGAGGTGGTGCGGTGCGCATCAGATATGGGGATAGTCAAAGTCAGGCTGACCGGTGGTGAACCCCTGGTAAGGCGTGATGTAGTGGAGCTGGTTAAAATGATTTCGGCTGTTCCCGGTATTATTGATCTTGGAATGACGACTAATGGAATTCTCCTTGAAAGATTTGCAGCCCAATTATCTGAGGCCGGGCTTGACAGGATTAATGTAAGTCTCGATACCATGGATGCCGGAAAGTATTCTGAGCTTACTGCCGGCGGCGATATTTCAATGGTATTCAGAGGAATTGAAGCTGCCTTAAAAGCCGGACTTGATCCCGTTAAGATCAACTGCGTAATAGAAAATTCATCTGATGAACCTGATGCACTGGCGGTTAAAAGATACGGGGAGGAGAATGGTTTGAATGTCAGGTTTATTCATCAGATGAACCTTGGAGAGGGTGAGTTTTCAATTGTTGAAGGAGGGGCAGGGGGGGATTGCAAAATATGTAACCGCCTAAGGTTGACAGCCAATGGTATGGTTAAGCCCTGCCTGTTCAGTGATGTCGCTTTTAATGTTAGAAACATGGGGGCTAAGGAAGCATTGACTGCAGCGCTTTTTTCAAAACCGGAAAGTGGTACAAATTGTGTCAATAATCAGTTTTATAATATTGGTGGCTGATTGACAATGTTAATTGAATATTCAAATGGATAAAAAATTATCTCATACAGACGATACAGGGAGCGCCAGGATGGTTGATGTCGGGCACAAGCCGATTCAGCAGCGGACTGCAACGGCCATTGGTTTTATAAGAATGCAGCATGCTACCCTGGAGCTGGTCAGGAAGAATGTAATTAAGAAGGGAGATGTTCTGACGGTAGCTGAAATAGCAGGCATACAGGCAGCAAAGCTTACCCCGTCACTTATACCCCTGTGTCACCCGCTTCCCCTTACCAGTGTACAGGTGAAGACAAGTATTAAGGCTGAGGGAGTTGAGGTGCGGGCTGAATGCAGGTGCACCGGGCAGACGGGAATTGAGATGGAGGCGCTCACCGCAGTAAGCGTGGCATTACTTACTATTTATGATATGTGCAAGGCGGTTGACAAGTTTATGATAATTGAAGGCATTACCCTGACAGACAAATCCAAAAAGGATATCAGTATATCGGGGAATATAAAAAGCG
Organism: uncultured Bacteroidales bacterium; assembly: GCA_964421595.1. Classification (GTDB taxonomy): domain Bacteria; phylum Bacteroidota; class Bacteroidia; order Bacteroidales; family PUMT01; genus PXAP01. The sequence goes on from CAYQXY010000012.1 coordinate 15,373, forward strand.
ATGAGTCTTCCATGAACCAGGGTGCACAATAAATCCAGAGATAAAGCATGGGTGATCCAGGAGTTGTAATAACCTGACTGGTAAAGGTCTGTTGCTTATATTTGGATTTTTGACTTTAGATAATATAGATATATGCCACGAACCAGGGCACATAAAGGAAATAATTCTACATCTGATCAATATTGATAAATGAACATTATATTGTATGCAGAATCGACCGTAGGTCAATAATCCATTGGTGATTCATCGGAATTGAAATACCAGATATGAATTACCCGTTAATTTAAATATTTGATTATTAATCTGATTAACCAACTTTATACAGATGAATAACCGTTTACCGGGCTACAGGCAATCTTCTTTGCTTCTGATGCTGATATTCCTCCTTTCAATTGAAGGATGTGGCAATAAGCAAATGCGGAATTTCAATGCAATACCTGCTTTTACTCAAAATCATGTGAATGCTGTAATTGAGATTCCGGCCGGGACAAATCAAAAGCTGGAGTATAATATAGAGAAAAAAATGTTTCTGGTTGAACAATCAAATGGTTCTGAGCAGATCATAGACTTTCTTCCCAGTCCGGGTAATTATGGTTTCGTGCCGGGAACATTTCTTGACCCTGTAATGGGTGGTAATGGTGACCCGATCGATATCCTGATCTTATCAGAGAGTTTACCTACAGGAACAATAATAGAGGTAATACCATTACTTATTCTCTATTTTACCATCGACCCCGGAGTCAACAGCCCGGTTACGGTACCAAAGATAATAGCTGTTCCTGCCAGTGAAGGGTTACGCATTATCAATGCGGTTAATTATGAGGAGTTGTTTGATAATTATCCTGAAATTGTCGATATCCTTACTATATGGTTCCAGAGGTATAATAAGGAAGCCGGACCAATTGAACTTAAGGCGATGGGTGACGGCGAGGTGGCTGTAAATGAAATCAGGAAATGGGACATAATGCGCTTTTAATTATAGTTTGACAATGGAAAAAAATAGCTTGCAGGTAGTTTCGGTAAATGTTTCAAAAGAAAAAGGCACTGTAAAATCACCTGCCGGACATATAGACCTGGATAAAACCGGTATAAAGGGTGATGCACATTCAGGGAGCTGGCACCGTCAGGTCAGCCTTCTTGGAGAGGAGAGCATTAAAAGATTTTCTTCAGAAGCAGGCAGGGATATTACATATGGGGAATTTGCCGAGAACATTACCACAAGAGGTCTTGAGCTTGTTGATACCTTGCCGCTCGACAGACTTGTTTCTGAAAATGCTGAACTTGAAATCACTCAGATAGGAAAAAAATGTCACGGCTCAAACTGTGCAATATTCACCGAAGTTGGGAATTGTGTGATGCCTAAGGAAGGAATTTTTGCCAGGGTAATCAGGGGAGGGAGACTCAAGGCAGGTGATATGTTCTCATATAATCCAAGGAGATTCAGGTTCCTCATCGTAACACTTAGCGACAGGGCCAGCAGGGGAGAATACGAGGACAGGAGCGGACCTGAGATCAGTCGGTTGCTTCGTGAGTTTTTTGATAAACGTAAGAGGGCGATCGAGATTGACTCAGTAATAATTCCTGATGAAGAGACCAGACTAAAAGATATAATTGGCAGGAGCAGATTTGAAAATTTTGATTTTATCATTACGACAGGTGGCACGGGGATAGGAACCCGGGATATCACTCCTGATGTTATCAGGCCGATGCTTGACAAGGAAATACCCGGTATTATGGAAATGATAAGGATGAAGTATGGAGCCGGGAAACCAAATGCCCTTCTGAGCCGTGGAGTTGCCGGACTTATGGGTACTGCCTTTGTTTATACACTTCCCGGAAGCGTAAAGGCCGTGAATGAGTATATGACCGAGATACTCAAAACAATGGAACATCTGATTTACATGCTTAATGGTCTCGATAATCATTGACCTGAGAGATTATACAAATAGTTGGTCCATGCCCTGAAAATGGTGAATGCAGTGAGATAATAACTATTTTATCCATTTGCTTATAAGATTGTTAAATTAATAACCATGTAATTATGGAAAGAACTGAGGCCCTTAACCTTTTAAAGGAATATATCAACGATGAAAAGATGCGGATCCACTGCCTGTCATCAGAGGCTGTACTTCGCGCCCTGGCACGACATTTCAGGGAAGATGAGGATAAATGGGGGCTTGCAGGGCTGCTTCATGACATTGATGTAGAGATGACTGATGCCGATCCACAGAGACATGCCCTTGAAGCAAAGCATATTTTAGGACCATACAATCTTGACCCGGAGATTATAGATGCTATCGAAATGCATAATGAAATGGCAACGGGAAAAGAACGGAATACATTGCTTCAACATGCACTTGCCGCGGGGGAGACAATAACAGGTTTAATTTATGCGACCACCCTTGTTTATCCTGACAGAAAGATTGCTTCTGTCAAGCCCAGATCTGTTGTCAAACGAATGAAGGAAAAATCCTTCGCTGCCTCGGTAAGCCGTGAACATATTCTTGAATGTGAAAAAATCGGGATTCCGCTTCAGGAATTTGCAGAGCTTTCCGTTAATGCAATGAGGGAAATAAGTGATGAGATAGGGCTTTGACGGACCTTTTCCGGAACTCTGTTAACTTACCCGGCAGGTATTACATCAGGTGGCCGATTAACTACATTTCCATGGTGCATGTTCAACAAGGAATTACCCTTCATGGTATGTTCAGCCAGGGTAAACCTGTTCTCAGTTACGGGAATTGATCTGTCTTGTGCCCACCAGTCTGTCATGACGGCTGCCGGGAGGCCTGTGGTATACCATGATGAAGTAATCATTTTCGGTCTCAAAGAAATTTCCTTCAAACAGTGTTTCGTCTGAAACAGATACACCATCCTGTTTGTATACATATTTATAATTATAGTAACCTTGTTTGAGAAGCATCGACAATTCGTAAGCCCTGCTTTCATAATTGTAGAACATTTCATTGTGTGAATAGAAATTCCAGTCACTCAATGCTCCAAGGACATATACATTACCATTATCTACAGGCAGTTCCCATGGCAATGTGAAATAAACCATTACATAATCGGCATCAATTGAAGGGTTTCGCCCCTCCTCATTTCTTATCAAAAAACGGCCATTTATATCATGTTGTGAAAAATAACGTGTGAACTGCCGTGATTGTGACGGGTATAATTCAACATGGTTAAATCCGCCCGAGAAATCGATGTTTTTCAAATGTTCAGTAAGATACCGGAGACTCTTGGTGTCAAAGTTCCTGAATTCATTTCCCCCGGGAAAGATCATCTTTTCTTCGTGCTCATATACTATCTCTCCCGGCCTTATGAAAGTTGGCTTTAAGCCGGTGATCTCCGTATCCTTTCTGCCATTCTGCATGATCCTCACTGTAAGCTCGGAATATGGATCATTTATCAGCAGATCCTTATGAAAGATATTTACGGTCAGCTGCTGTGCTGAATACTGATGAAGAGTCTGGTGAGGCAGGTGAACCCTGGCATCAATTTTTACACGGGGTTCGCTTATCATAAACCTCCTTGTAAGAACCAGCTGGTCGGGGTCGAAATCTTTGTATACTTTGATTACATAGTTACCCGGGAGTTTCAGGCTAACATCATAATTAGGAATGGATAATGAGTAATGGGTATAAGGAGTGAAAGTATTGAAAGATAACCGGTAGTTATCAAGTTGATTTTCGTAAAATCCATCAATATAATCTGATTCGAAAAGAGAAGAAGGCGTCCAGTCGGCATTACACAGGATAATACTGTACTGGTAATTTTTAACGTCACCGTCAAGATCATCAAAACTGAAAACAAGTTCTTCACGGCTTCCCAGCTCTATCACCGGGTATGACATTTCCCATCCTTTTACATGCATCTGGACGGTTTTAATATTATCGCCGTAAGTAAAATCATCATAAGCGGGTTGTGATATAGCACTGCCCGCCGACAGTAGTGTGAGGGCGCCAAAATTCAAAACCATGAATATTAGCTGAGTAATTTGCATAATAATTGTTATTTTTGAATTCTGTTAATGCATATCCCGGCAATGTAATTGTGAAAATAATAACAATAAATGTTCCAAAGATACGCACATCTGTTGATTTCTGAAATAACCATATATTCAGGATAAAATTGCAATTTTTTATTATTTCTGATTATAATACAAAATAGCTAAATTTGTGCATTTTAAGAATCATCAATAATTAAAGATGTCAAATGTAATCAAGCTTAAAAAGGGCCTTGATATTCCTTTAAAAGGAGAGGCAGAAAAAGTGCTGGAGAAACCATCTCTTCCAAAGTTATTTGCCGTTAAGCCAACTGACTTTCCGGGTATACGACCAAAGATGATGGTTCATGCCAATGATGAAGTTAAAGCAGGGTCGCCTGTTTTCTTTGATAAGTACAACCCCGGGGTTATTTTCACCTCCCCGGTAAGCGGGAAAGTTGTAGCAATAAACAGGGGTGAACGCCGCAAAATACTCGAAGTAGTAATAAAGGCAGGTGAGAACATGCAGTATCAGGAATTTCAAAAAGCCGACCCCGGCTTACTAAGCAGGGAAGATATTGTCAGTAGGCTCCTTGAAGCAGGACTGTGGCCGCTTCTCAGACAAAGGCCCTATGGCATAATTCCGCGCCCTGACGATGAGCCAAGGTCGATTTTTATTTCTGGTTTTGACACTGCACCACTTGCACCTGATTACGGTTTTATAGTTAATGGTGCAGGAAGGGAATTTCAGGCCGGGATCAATGCGTTGAAAAAGCTGACCAAAGGGACGGTACATCTTAATCTTAATCCTGACCATTCACCGCCCGATGTTTATACCGCTGCTAAAGGGGTGCAGATAAACTATTTTACAGGTCCTCATCCTTCAGGAAACCCCGGTGTGCAGATCCATCATCTTGACCCTGTTCACAAGAACGGCACTGTCTGGTACATTGGTCCCCAGGACCTCCTGGTAATAGGAAGGCTCTTTCTGAATGGCGTGGTTGATTTTTCAAGGGTTGTTGCACTTACGGGCTCAGAGGTCCTCAAGCCCCGTTATTATTTGACAAAAATGGGTGCCTCAATTGACAATATTATAAAAGATAATGTAAAAGAGGGTAATCTGCGGTTTATTAGTGGTAATGTCCTTACAGGCAGCAAAATTCCCGTAAATGGATTTATCGGTTTTTATGATTCCCAGATAACCGTTATACCTGAAGGTGACCATCACAGGTTCCTGGGCTGGGCATCACCGGGTCTTGACCGGTTCAGTAATTCACGTACCTTTTTCTCCTGGCTTATGCCAGACCGGAGGTATAGTCTTGATACCAATTACAATGGGGGAGAGCGTGCATATGTGATTACAGGAGAATATGAAAAGGTACTTCCTATGGACATAATACCACAGCAGCTGATAAAGGCAATAATGGTCGAAGATATAGACAAGATGGAAAACCTGGGAATATACGAGGTTGTCGAGGAGGATATGGCTCTCTGTGAATACGTCTGCACATCAAAGACGGAGGTGCAGATGATCCTTCGCAAAGGAATCGAACTGATGATAAAAGAAACCAGTTGATGAAAGATGCTCCCGGTAATACCCGAAAGGTTATAAAATGGATCAGTTATTATTAAACAAACAATATAATAGGTGAAGTCACTCAGAAAAAAAGTAGATAAGATAAAGCCTTACTTTCAAAAAGGAGGCCGTTTTGAAATGCTTCATTCCACCTTTGATGCCTTCGAAACATTTTTATTTGTACCCGACAAGGTTACAAGCCACGGTGCTCATATCCGCGACAGCATAGATATGAAAAGGACCATGATCATAGTTGTCATTTCCCTGGTCCCGGCCCTGCTATTCGGAATGTGGAATACCGGCTATCAGCATTTTATTGCAACGGGGACAGAGGCAGCATTCATGGAAACATTTTTTTACGGGTTCTGGCAGGTGCTTCCAATAATTATTGTTTCCTATGTTAGCGGACTGGCAGTTGAATTTATTTTTGCCCAGATCAGAGGGCATGAGGTAAACGAGGGTTTTCTGGTCACCGGTATGCTGATCCCCCTTATTGTCCCTGTCGATGTACCCTTGTGGATGGTTTCAGTATCGACGATTTTTGCAGTTATTATCGGCAAGGAGGCATTCGGAGGTACAGGCATGAACATTCTTAACCCGGCTCTTACGGCCAGGGCATTCCTGTTTTTTGCCTACCCGGCATACATGTCTGGTGATTTTGTATGGATATCAGGATTAATGGAAGGAGAAGGAATAGTTGACGGATTCTCAGGAGCTACGCCACTTGCAAACGCGGCACTTGGCGATGTTGCAGCCATCCCTTCGTCAATGGAAATGTTCCTTGGCACAATCCCAGGTTCGATAGGTGAAACTTCAACTCTCGCAATACTTATCGGGGCAGCTATTTTATGGTTCACCGGTGTCGGAAGTATTAAAATAATAGCATCAGTTTTTGTAGGTGGATTGACAATGGGGCTCTTATTAAATGCATTTGCGGTAAATCCCTTCATGGAAATACCAGCATGGGAGCACCTGATAATGGGAGGATTTGCATTTGGAGCAGTATTTATGGCAACAGATCCGGTCACTGCCTCGCAGACTGAAGGGGGTAAATATATTTTCGGATTTCTGGTCGGATTTCTTGCAATTCTGATAAGGGTTCTTAATCCGGCCTTTCCTGAGGGCATGATGCTTGCTATCTTGTTTATGAACGTCTTTGCACCACTGATTGATCATAATGTGATCCAGGCTAATATAAGAAGAAGGCTTAAAAGGGCCGGTACAACGGCTCAGTAATGACAATGATATTAAATAATGCTATCTATAGTTTGAACGAATGAAGCAGACCAACACCTACATTTTTGTATATGCCTCGGCGATGGTAATCATCGTGGCAGCTATCCTTTCTTTTGTAGCTACAATACTCAAGCCCTATCAGGATCTGAATGTTGAAATTGCCAAGAAACTCGACATACTGAGATCTGTTGAAAAGGGAGAGATGGCTTACGAGGTAAGCGACAGGAATACATATGTTGAAGAGGAATATGATCAATATATTGTTGATAGTTATGTTATCAATCATCTTGGTGAAAGGCAGGATGGAATTGATGCTTTCACAGTAAACGTCAGAGAGGAACTGAGAAGACCAATAAGCGAAAGGCACCTGCCCATATTCGTTTTCAGGAATGATGACGGAGATGAGAAATATATTGTACCTGTTCACGGAACAGGATTATGGGGACCGATTTTCGGGTATGTGGCGCTTGAAGATGATTACAATACAATTTTCGGGGTGATTTTTGACCATGACGGAGAAACCCCGGGGCTTGGAGCAGAAATTAATACATCAGAGTTTGAGAACCAGTTCAAGGGTAAACAGCTATTTAATGATGACGGAGAATTTGTTTCAATAAGGGTACTTAAACCCAGTGCTCCACCAATTCCTGACCATAGTGTAGATGGAATTACAGGCGGCACTATTACAAGTCAGGGCGTTGAGGCAATGCTGCGCGAGGTGCTTGGCAGCTACAGGGAATATTTCAGTAATCAAAAAAAAACTGAATCATGAGCAAATCAGACAGGGAACCAATGTTCTCATCCAAAAATATAAAACTTTTGAGCACACCGCTCAATGATGAAAACCCCATCACAGTCCAGGTACTTGGTATCTGTTCGGCTCTGGCGGTTACTGCGATGCTTGAACCTGCTGTGGTTCTTGCCTTTGCAGTTGTGGTTGTTATGGGAGCGGCAAATGTGATTATATCACTTCTAAGGAATACGATTCCCTCCCGTATCCGGATTATTGTGCAGCTGGTGGTTATTGCCTCGCTGGTAATTATAGTCGACCAGGTGCTTAAGGCTTTTTTATATGATGTCAGCCGGCAACTTTCGGTTTTTGTCGGATTGATAATTACAAACTGCATCATAATGGGAAGGCTTGAGGCCTTTGCACTCAGTAACAGGGTGTGGCCTTCTTTTCTTGACGGTATCGGTAACGCTGCCGGTTACGGATGGATACTTATAGTGGTTGGATTTTTCCGCGAACTTTTGGGGTCAGGTACCCTCTGGGGATATCCCGTAATGGAGACATTAGGGGTATATAACCTTGGATATGAAAATAACGGCTTTATGATACTTCCTCCTATGGCGCTTATTACGGTAGGGATTATAATCTGGGTCCAGAGATCCAGAAACAGGAAATTGATTGAATCAAAATAAAATATTTATACTATGGAAGGTTTGGTAAATATATTTGTGAGGTCTGTCTTTATCGATAATATGGTATTCGCCTATTTTCTTGGCATGTGTTCTTACCTTGCCGTATCGAGGACAGTCAGCACTGCTAACGGACTTGGCATTGCGGTGGTATTTGTGCTTGGCTTTACAGTACCGGTTAATTACCTTATAGAAAACTATTTTCTCAGTGCCGGCGCCATGTCGTGGCTGGGTGAAAGGTTTGGGGCGATAGACCTTAGCTTTCTTAGTTTCATAATGTTTATCGCGGTTATCGCATCTATGGTGCAGCTTGTGGAAATGGTAATTGAAAAATTTGCACCTACCCTGTATTCTTCTCTGGGTATATTTCTGCCGCTTATTGCAGTTAACTGTGCAATACTTGGGGGCTCGCTTTTTATGCAGGAAAGGGAGTATGCAAATATTGCAGAAGCTACATCATTCGGACTGGGCTCAGGAGTCGGGTTTTATGTTGCTATTGTTGGGATTGCTGCAATACGCGAAAAGATAAGGTACTCTAATGTTCCGGGGCCATTGCGTGGACTGGGCATTACTTTCATCGTGACAGGGTTGATGGGAATAGCCTTTATGAGCTTTATGGGTATCAAGCTCTGAAAAATTGATTAATTTACAATTAATAAGTAAACCGATATGATTTTATTAGTATCCCAGGGTCTGGTTATAATCGTTAGCATTGTAGTTTTTTTCGTCGTAATCCTGTCTCTTGTTATTATATTGTTATTTGCAAAATCAAAACTTACTCCTTCAGGAAAAGTAAGTCTTACTGTTAACGATGATACTCAGTTTTCTGTTCAGCCCGGCTCAACTGTATTGACCACTCTTTCCGAGAACAGTATATATCTGCCTTCTGCCTGTGGTGGCGGTGGTACCTGTGCAATGTGCAAATGCCAGGTTGTTGAAGGGGGCGGGACAATACTGCCTACTGAGAAGGATTTTTTTACACGGCGCGAACAGATGGAGCAGTGGAGACTCGGATGCCAGGTTAAAATACGGGAAGATATGAAGATTCGTGTACCAGAGGAGGTAATGGGAATTAAGAAATGGGAATGTGAAGTAGTGAGCAACCGGAATGTAGCTACTTTTATCAAGGAATTCGTGGTGCGGCTGCCGGAAGGTGAGGTAATGGATTTTAATTCGGGCGGTTATATTCAGATCGATGTGCCCAAAATTGAGGTGGATTTCAAGGATTTTGAAGTGGAAGAGGAATTCCGGGAGGAGTGGGACCAGTTTAAGATGTGGGACCTTAAAATGAAAAACAATGAACCGACATACCGTGCCTATTCCATGGCAAACCACCCGGCTGAAGGGAACATTGTCATGCTTAATATACGTATTGCCACTCCGCCATGGGACAGGGCAAAAGGTGCTTTTATGAATGTTAATCCCGGGGTATGCTCTTCATTTATTTTTTCCAGGAAACCTGGTGATAAGGTAAGTATCTCCGGGCCTTATGGAGAGTTTTTCATTAAGGATACCCCGAATGAGATGGTTTATATCGGGGGCGGAGCCGGAATGGCACCTTTGCGTTCTCATCTTTTCCATTTGTTCCTGACTGAAAAGTCAGACAGAAAGGTATCATACTGGTATGGTGCCCGCTCCCTTCGTGAAGTTTTTTACGAAGAGGATTTCAGGAAAATTGAGAAGGAATTTCCCAATTTTAAATTCAATATCGCCCTTTCCGAACCGAAACCTGAAGATAACTGGTCCGGCCATACCGGGTTTATCCATCAGATTGTATATGATAATTACCTGAGCAAACATGAAGACCCTGATGAAATCGAGTATTACCTTTGCGGCCCTCCTATGATGAATGATGCCGTGCTGAAGATGCTCTATGATCTTGGTGTGCCTGATGAAATGGTCGATCTTGATGATTTTGGAGGATAATCATTAATTGAACAATTTATCTGCTATCTGAAGAATTCCCCGTTTGCCTGGTAAATGAATCAAGATAATATAAGGGTGTGTAAACAGTCCCCGTTTCACACCTGTTATGGTTAAAAGTGTATACTAAAATAAGATATAACATTTCACACGGATGAACATTACCCGAGTAAAACTATTTCTGCTTATCCTGATTGCTGTGTTCCTTGTCTCCTGTGAAGGTGACCAACAGAGGAAATTCCTGTATCTTCAAGGATTTACCCAGGGTACCAGCTACCACATTGCTTACAATTCTCCTGATTCAATTGATTATCATGACCAGATCAGGATAATTTTTGACGAAATCGACTATTCAATGTCAACATATAATCCCGAATCAGTAATTTCCGGAATAAACAGGAATGACCCCGGGGTAGTTGCAGATGATTATTTTATTTCTGTATTCGAAAGAGCCAGGGAAATTTCTGCCCTAACGGGGGGGGCATTTGACATAACTGTTGCGCCTCTTGTGAATGCATGGGGATTCGGATTTAAGGAAATGGAGAACGTAACACCGGCATTAATTGACAGTTTGCTTCATTTTGTAGGTTTGGAAAAGGTCGGGCTTGATGAAAATATGGAGGTAGTTAAGAAACATCCTGATATCATGATTGATATGAATGCAATAGCCAAAGGATACACAGTCGATGTTGTTGCAGAATTTTTTGATGATAAAGGCGTGACTGATTACATGATTGAAATTGGAGGTGAGATAAGGCTGAAAGGTGCCAACAGGAATAACCAGCTATGGAGGATAGGTATTGACAAACCTGTTGATGATCCGACTGATATATCGAGAGAACTTGAAGAGGTTCTTCATTTGACGGGAACATCTCTCGCTACTTCCGGAAATTACAGGAGATATTATGAAAAGGACGGGCAAAGGTTTGCACATACCATTGATCCGGTATCAGGATATCCCGTACAGCATAATCTGCTAAGTGCAACAGTCATAGCACCAACATGCATGGATGCCGATGCATTTGCAACAGCTTTTATGGTTATGGGTCTTGAAAAAAGTATGGAAATGGCAAACAGTAACCCTGAGCTGGAGGCGTATTTTATTTATGACCTGGGTGGATTAACTGCTATTGCATATACCGCGGGGATTGAAGAAATGATCTCCAGATAAACTTAGTTTTTATTGGTTTCTTCGTCGGGGTTCCGGTTGCATGATCCTTCATCTCCGCATGCACATGAAATGCCCTGGCTTTCCATTGCAGGAGTGCTTTTACAGGAGCCTCCTGAGAATTTTCCGTCTCTAACAAGTAGCAGTCTTACCGCCATTCCTGCGACAGCAATAATTACCAGTGTTGCCGAAATCAATAAAAGTTCAAGAAATTCCATTCTTCACATATTTGTTTAAGTTACCTGTGTCCTGTCGAAATTTAAACATTTATAATATCGAATTGTTTATTTCAAAACGAACATGTTAGCATTATGTTGCATAGGAGTAAATAATGTCATCCACAGCACGAACCTTTGTTTCTCCCATTGTTGTGACAGAGAATTTCGTCGTGTTTAACGCAGGTTATTCCGCGTTTACGCATTTCTTTGTTTCTGCCAACAGATGTGACAGGAAAGCTTCCGTTTTTTTTTAATAACAGATTTAATGACAAACCTGCAAATATAAGGCTCATAAATACAACAGACACAATAAGGATTGTAAGGAATTCCATTTTCTGCAGCTTTTGGTTGTTGAATACAAAGGTAAGCATTAGATCGGATTATTCCCGATGAACAATCTGTTTGCCACGGCACACTATGCTGCTTGATAAATTTAAATGAAGACCATCAGGGCCTTAGCATGGTCAAAGGCAGGATGAGGTGATGCCGTGAAATATTAAAAATAAGAATTTAGGGCTATTTGGAATTATTCTTTTTAAATTTGCCTGATAGGTAAATTAATTGCTGATACGGGTAATGCTAATGATTAATTGAATATTTCACCTGTGGCAACCTTTTGATATGGATGCGTAACTTGCTTATATTAAATGTTAAGGGGATACATAATCAGGATGAATCTTTCATGTGTCACGGCACACAAAAAGAAAATGGGTGATCCATCGGTGGCGACCACGTGATTAGCAATTGTAACTTACTTATATATTGATTAATAATTTTAAATTATTCGGATGAATCAGGTTACGGTACAAGGGAATAAGGAGCTAAAATTTGAAGAGTTTAAAAAAGAGGTGCTTGCTGATTACAAGCTTGCCAGCCTGAGCAGAAACCTGAGTATTATTGGAAGAAGGGAAGTATTGACAGGAAAAGCCAAATTTGGAATCTTCGGCGATGGAAAGGAAATTGCACAGATAGCGTTTGCAAAACAGTTCAGGAGCGGCGATTGGAGATCTGGTTATTATCGTGATCAGACATTTATGATGGCGGCCGGGCTGTTTTCACCCAAAGAATTTTTTGCACAGCTATATGGTGAAACTGCCATGGAGCTTAATCCCGGAAACGGGGGAAGGTCTTTCAATAATCATTTCTCAACAAGGAGTGTGAATCCTGACGGCACCTGGAGAGACCTCATGAAGCAAAAGAACTCATCGGCCGATATATCTCCTACAGCCGGTCAGATGCCCCGTATGCTCGGTCTTGCATATGCTTCCAAGCTGTACCGAAATCTCCCGGTATTGCATGAATTCACAAAGCTTACCGATAAGGGCAATGAGGTTTCCTTTGGCACTATAGGCGATGCAAGCACATCGGAAGGGCATTTCTGGGAAACCATAAATGCTGCTGCCGTTCTCCAGGTGCCAATGGCACTTGCAATATGGGACGATGGATATGGTATCTCTGTACCAAAGAAATATCAGACTGCCAAGGGTAGTATATCAGAGGTGCTTGCCGGTTTCCGGAAAGACAGGGATAATGAAGGGATAATTATTATGAAAGGCAGGGGCTGGGATTATCCCGGGTTGTGCAAACTCTTTGAGGAGGGTGTTAAGATATGCAGGGAAGAGCATGTTCCTGTAGTGTTTCATATAGAGGAGATGACACAACCCCTGGGCCATTCAACTTCTGGTTCCCATGAGAGATACAAATCGTCCGAAAGACTTCAGTGGGAAAAAGATATGGATCCAGTTAAGAAAATGAGAGAATGGTTAACAGATATGTCTCTTAGCACAGCAGAAGAACTGGATGAGGTGGAGCAGCAGGCATTGGACGAAGCCAGGGCTGCAAGATCAGAAGCCTGGAGGGAGTTTACCGGACCGATCAAGGAGGAGCGTGATGCCCTTATCAAGATTATTGATAACAGAAGTTGCATCTGTAAACGAGAAGGCTATGATAAACCGGGAAAAATTACACGGGACCTTGAGAAATTGATTACACCTATCCGAAAGGATATCTGCAGTGCTGCAAGGAAGATCCTTCGTCATGTTTGTTCTGATTGTGAAATAAGAGAAAAGTTACAAAAGGACCTCTCATTGTGGCTGGATCAAAACCGCGATGAAAACGCAATCAGGTATAACTCTTTTCTTTACAACGAATCTGAATATTCAGCACTGAATGTAAAGGGTAATGACGCTGTATACAGTGAGGCTTCTCTTGAAATACCGGGACGTGAAATACTCAGGGACTTTTGGGATGCGGCCATGGCCAGGAATCCTAAAGTTTTTATTTTTGGCGAAGATACCGGCCACATCGGAGGCGTAAACCAGTCGTACGAAGGCCTGCAAAAAAAGTACGGTAAACTCCGTGTAACCGATACGGGGATACGCGAGACAACTATTCTGGGCCAGGGTATAGGAATGGCATTGCGTGGTATGAGGCCTGTAGCTGAAATTCAGTACCTGGACTATCTGCTCTACGCACTCCAGACTTTCAGCGATGATCTTGCAACTACGCACTATCGTACCCGGGGCGGACAAAGTGTTCCGGTTATAGTTGTTACAAGGGGGCACCGACTGGAGGGAATCTGGCATGCCGGCTCGCCGGTTAGCATGATTATTAACTCTATCAGAGGAGTTTATGTCTGTGTGCCCAGAAATATGACGCAGGCAGCTGGTTTCTACAACACCTTGCTTGAGGGACAGGATCCGGCTATCGTAATTGAACCATTAAACGGTTACAGATTAAAGGAGAAAAGGCCTGACAATATTGGTGAATTCAGAATTCCGCTCGGCCAGCCGGAAATACTCCAGCAAGGAGATGATATTACCATCGTGACATATGGGCCCTGTGTCCGGATTGCCCAGGATGCAGCCAGCCAGCTTGCCGAATTCAACATCTCGGCCGAGATTATCGATGTGCGGACCCTTTTGCCGTTCGATATTTCCAACACAATTATGGAATCTATAAGGAAAACCAATAAGGTGCTTTTTTTCGACGAGGATGTACCCGGCGGGGCCACTTCGTTTATGATGCAACAGATTATTGAGGACAGGGGAGGTTTTTACCTGCTTGATGCAGAACCCCGCACTCTAACAGGGAAGGATCACAGAACAGCATACACTTCAGATGGAGATTATTTTTCCAATCCGAATGCTGAAGATGTTTTCGATATTGTTTACGAGATGATGCATAAATCAGATACCAGGAAATATCCTGAACTTTTTTAGTTAATATTTTAAAACCACGGTTTCCGTTGCAGGTCTCCCGGACTGTGCCCTGTGGTTTGGGTGATAAGTAAGTTCATGGTGCTGATCCGGAACTCAGTTGATGCCACCTTCTCTTGTAGTGGGTTATTTAATCGAATTAGTTTTTCTAATTTTCGTTTGAATCAGGATTGTCAATCTCAGCCTGGCTTAACCGCCTGATCTTTATATTGAAGGACGCCATAAATATTGACATAAAGGGGCTTATAATGTTAAAAAATGCATATGGCAGGTAGGTCATAGTTGGAACGCCAAGAACAGCCGATTGAGTTGCCCCGCATGTATTCCAGGGAATAAGGACAGATGTGACAGTGCCGGAATCTTCCAGTGCACGACTCAGAACCTCAGGTTTTAATCCCCGATCCCTGTAAGTTTTCGCAAACATCCTTCCGGGCACTACAATTGAAATATACTGGTCAGAAGCAGTTATATTAAAAAACAGGCATGTAGTAACCGTAGTCGCTACAAGAGAACCGGTTGTTCTGGCAAAATACATCAGTTTACCTGTTAACTTTACCAGCATCCCCGCGGCCTCCATAACTCCACCGAATATCATAGCTGTCATTATCAGCCATATGGTGTTAAGCATCCCCGCCATGCCCCCGGTTGAAAGAAGTTCGTTTACCTGGATGTCGCTGGTAACAATTGCGATCCTGCCATACATACTTTTCATAATAGCAATATATGATGATTGCGCATAATTACCGCCAACCCCTCCTATTTGCTCTATAATCTGAGGCTGAAAGATCAGGGCAAAAGCTGCCCCAAGCAGGGTGCCCGCCATCAATGAGGGCAGGGGAGGGACTTTGCTGATAATTATTGCCACAAGTGCAACGGGCACGATAAACAGTAAAGGCGTTATGTTAAAGCTTCCTTCGATTGCTTCCAGCGTAGTCTTAATTCCCGCAGCATCTCCCTCGGGAGTAAAGAAAAATCCGATTACAATAAAAATTATTATGGTAATCAATATTGATGGACCTGTCGTAAATATCATATACCTGATATGGGTGAAAAGGTCAGTTCCTGCTACTGCAGGTGCTAAATTTGTAGTATCGGAAAGCGGTGACATCTTATCTCCAAAATAGGCACCTGAAATTATTGCTCCTGCGACCATTCCTTCATTAAACCCCATTGCATTACCTATCCCCAGCAAGGCAATTCCTATTGTAGCTACAGTCGACCATGAACTACCTGTAGAAACAGATATTAATGCAGAAATAACAACACAGGCTACCAGGAATATTCCCGGGTCAAGTATTTGCAGTCCATAATAAATCATTGCCGGCACGACGCCACTTAAAAGCCAGGTACCTGCCAGCGATCCTATTAAAAGCAGGATGATCATCGATGGCATTGCAGAGCTTATACTGCTGACTATCTGTTTTCTGACATTGTACCAGTCATGTCCCAGATAAACGGCTATCAACCCTCCAATTCCTGCGGCAATAAGGAGTGCGATCTGGTTGGCACCGGCTAGAGTATCGTCGCCAAAGAAGTATACGTTGAGTGTCAGAAGCAGAATGAGGACCACTACCGGAAATAGAGCCTGTAATGTTGTCGGATTTCTTGATTTATCGCTCATAGGGGACTAAATAGGTTTTTCTGGCTGGACCCGTGATACGGGCAAGAAAGAATTGTTAATTTATGAATTGACCAAGATACATATTTTTAATATTATGGATATCAGCTCTGGTATTGTTTAATATGGAAAATTCAATCTTTTATTTTTACCGGAAGGGCCATGGGGGCATATTTTTCCTTCACTGACACCGTTTTTTATCAACAACTTACAAACAGGATATTAACAGGGCGAGGCAAGGTTATGTTTTTATAATCAGATGTATATATATTCTTGTTCGGTGAATTAAATATTTTATCAACAATTAATCATTAAGAATTCGTGTCACATTTTTTAGAAAAATGCACCTCTTAATAGAGAATCAACATAAAATAATTACCATGAAGATAATTACTCCTAAAATTCCGGGTCTTTGGCTGCTGGATCATTCTGGTGCCATACGGGTTGATTATGACGAAATATTGTATTGTCAACACATAAATGACATTACAAAAATATTTTTTCTGAGTGGCAGGCATTCCTGTATCCAGGTTTCACTAAAAAAATTACAGGAGAAGTTATGCAGAAAGAAATTTTACCGCTGTCACAGGAATTATCTTGTAAACCTTGATTATACAAGAATGTCAAGTCTTCAATGCAATGATACCCTTAAAGTTTCCTTAACAAAGTCTATTCCCGTTGCCAGGCGTCGGAAAAATGAATTGATCAGGATTTTAAACAGGGAGTTGTGCCCTGATATTTCTGCATAATTTTGTTGTAAATCAACCAGATGAATCTCCCACGAACCAGGGCTCACAAAAAGAAACGAATAATCTATGGGTGATCTATCGGAATTGAAATATTAGATATGAATTGCCAGATAAACATAATTAGTTGATTATTAACCTTATTAACCTTATTAACCTTATTTATACTGATGGATATAATTGATCTTCATAAGCGTAAGGCAGCCCTGATGAGATATATTGGGAAACGGCATTGTTTTTAATCTCATTTTTTTCATTTCTTCTTAAATTTTGTTACATTTAATATAACTGTGAAATTGAGATTCTGGCAGTTGGGAAGTTGCAACTACTATTAAATTTTAATTAATGGAAAGAAAAGGTAAATGCAGGTTCAAACAAAAAGCCCTTAAAAAAATATTATATTTTCAAAGTGATAATGGCTCATCACTTATGGTTATGTATAATAAAAATCAGGAAGTGATTGACCTTTCGCTTAGTGAAGTTGAAAAACTCCTCCCCAGGGGAAAATTCTATCGTGTTCACAGAAGTTATCTTGTAAATATAAATGCTATCTCTGAATTCAGGTATTTTCGGAATCAGCTTCTTGCAGTTGTGCATCAGTACCGCATACCTGTATCAAGACGCAAGAGGAAGCATCTGATTGATAACCTTGAGATTCTCTGATACACCAACTGCCAGACAAAGTGAGTCCGAAAGTAGCTGCAATCAAGCGTTCGGAAGGTTATATCCCAAGTAAGTTCAAATCTTGGCAGACTTATACGGAAAATCCGTTTATCCGGATATTCGAAAGTGAATGGCGAAGCAAGCTGACATTCAATCACAAAATAATCCGGTTTCCTGATGCTATCCCTGTACTGTGTATTATTGTAATTAGTTTTTATATTGCAGCATTACAATTAACCTAAAACTATATAATATGCGTCACGGATTTATAAAGCTTTCCCTGTTTTTTTTGTTTGTTGCAAGTCCCTGTTTCTCGGTCATCGGCACAACAAAAGAGTCACGGGATCCATCCGTTAAGAAAATAGTTATTTTACACCCGACTGTTTCCAATATAAGTACCTGGCTCTACCTTACTTCCAGTGGTATTCTCCCTCTCGAACCGGATACTGAGATACTCGGGTTGTATAGCGAAAAAGGAGCCTATGATTATTCACTGACAAGTCAATACCTGGAACGTGAAGGAATAGAAAATGTCAGTCTGCTTGGGATTAAGGCGTTGGAAATCACATCTCTGTTTAGCACTAATGTCAACTCCCCAATATTTCATGAGGTATTCTCGATGGCCAGGGGGATTGTCTTTTTCGGCGGACCCGATATTCCTCCGGGAATTTATGGTCAGGAGATGAACCTGCTGACCCTGGTTACCGATCCGCACAGGCACTATCTTGAATTATCATTCCTGTTTCACCTGCTGGGAGGTTATCAGGATGCAGACTTTACTCCTTTCCTGGAAGAAAACCCGGCCCTTCCCATCCTGGGGATTTGCCTGGGAATGCAAACTATGAACGTGGCAACCGGAGGTACCATGATACAGGATATTCCTACTGAGATATATGGTGTCTCAACCGTTGAAGAGATCCTTAAGATGGATCATGATAACATGCACAGAAATTATAATGTGGCCTGGAATACCGATCCGAGGGTAGGAGCGAGGTCATTCCACCGAATTCGTATACTTGAAAACAGCCATATGGAATCTGTTTCAGGAGGCACCGATATAACCCCCTATGTCCTGAGCTCCCATCACCAGGCTCTCAGTGAAATTGGCAAAGGTTTCCGTGTAACGGCAATCAGTATGGATGAAAAAATAGTGGAAGCAATCGAGCATACCGGGTACCCCAATGTTATAGGGATACAATTCCATCCTGAGGTTACAAGTCTGTATGATAAAGAGAGCAAGATTACCTTTACCCCCGGGGAGAAGGCCACTCATTCATTTATTGATCTGTATCCCGGAAGCCTGGGCGTGCACTTTCACATAAATTTCTGGCAGCATTTTGGGGGATTACTCGGGAACTGACATCCGGGGTGGGTTTACACCGGGTTATTCAGTTTTCAGTCGGCCTGGTCAACTGACAGACAATCAGAGATGATGAGGGTCTTATATCATCCATGTAAACATATCATATTCAGTGGTTATCACAGATGGAACATCCATCCTGCATAGTTTCTTTCTGTGTGTCAGGAAGATTCATAACTTTCATTCCAGTTTTGCTCCGCAAACCCTGCAGAAATTAGCCCCTTGCTCATGGTATTGCTCATTACAATACCTGCAAATCGTTTTACCCTTATCCCTGTCGCCAAAACGTGACATTTCCACCGATACAATTCCTGTCGGGATGGCAATTATGCTATAACCGAGGAGCATGATGAAAGTTGCAATGAACTTACCAGCATCTGTTACCGGGACGATATCGCCATACCCAACTGTTGTTAATGTTATGACCGCCCAGTATATGCTTAGGGGTATGCTGAAAAATCCGTTTGAAGCACCTTCCACAACATACATTATACTTCCCAGCATGATCACAAGGATCATTATAAACATCATAAAAATAAATATCTTACGGGCACTGTTGCGGAGAGCCAGCAGCAAAAGATTTCCTGCCCTGACAAACCTGTACAATTTCAGAACCCTGTATATGCGAAGCAGCCTTATGCTGCGTATGACGATCAGGGGCTGAACCTCTGGCATAACAACCGCTATATATGTCGGGATAATTGCAAGCAGATCGACAATACCAAGAAAGCTGAAAATGTATTTCCTTGGATCGGGAGAACTGATTATCCTTAATCCATATTCTATTGTGAAAACTATTGTGAAGAACCATTCAAGATTTGAAAATAATTCAGAAAACCGGACCCTGTATGCTGATACGCTTTCGAGCATTACAACGAGAATGCTTAATACGATGAAAATCAATAAAATTTCATCAAACAGTCTGCCATAATAGGTATCAGATTTAAAAATTATATCATGCATTTTTTTTAAACCCGGCTTTTGCTCCCTTTTTGATTTTTTATTATCCATCAGGATAGTGTCTGGTTAATAATTTAATTTAAACAAGTATAGTATATGTCTCTGTCAGTTGAGGCCAGAATTGTATCTTTCAGGTGGAATTATTCACAAAAGATACCTTCATTGTCAGTTTAAAGTCAAATATTTTAATAACTATTTTGCAATTTGAAATAAATTTCAATACCTTTTCGCGGCAGTTGAAAAGAATGTTGCTGATAATACTGTTTTTGTATGTACAACCGCCTGTTTTTGAATTTTTAAACCCTGCAGATAACCGGATCGTAACATTTATACCCTTGTTTACGTAATGAATAGCAGAGATTCCGGTTAAAATTAAATTAATTGATGAAGTCCAGCCAGATGATAGATGATGATTATCCCAACCCTAAAGGTTGCGGATTAATGACCATTCTGGTTATGATAGCAATAATTGCAATTATAGTAATTACCTGATCATTATTTCCTGTTATACATTACCGTCAGTTTTCTGATTGTTTCTTCAATGCTGATTTCAATACCCCTGTTATCAAGCTTCCACAGCCAGTTACCTTTTGATGTTGAGGGAGTATTTATTCTGGCTTCCCGGCCCAGCTTCAGGTAGTCCTGGATTGGTATAATTGCAGTCTTCGCAGGTGATGCAAAGGCCATCCTTATAAGCTCTCCGGGTATTTCCGGGGCTTTTAATTTTTTTCCGGCATATTTCTGAAGCCTGTCTTTGCCGGCCCTGTCAAGCTCCTTGTCATACCAGCCACGAGTAGTGTTATTGTCATGGGTGCCTGTATAAACCAGGGAGTTTATCGAATGGTTATGCGGTGTATGGATATTGGAAGCCATTTCTTCATTGAAACTGAACTGCAGCACCTGCATTCCTGGAAGGCTGAACTGATCTTTCAGATCATATACATCCTGGTCAATATCTCCCAGGTCTTCAGCAACAAATGGCATGTCCGGAAATTTCTCCTTAAGCTTAATGAAAATATCTGAACCCGGTCCGGTTTTCCAGGCTCCGTTCACTGCAGTCTTTTCTCCTGATGGCACCTCCCAGAAGGCTGAAAATGCCCTGAAGTGGTCGAGTCGAAGCAGGTCAAAAAAATCCAGGTTTCTTGTCAGCCTCCTGATCCACCAGTCATATCCTGATTCTTTTAACCTGCTCCAGTCATAAACAGGCATGTTCCATAACTGGCCGTTCCTGTCAAAATAATCGGGCGGGACGCCGGCAACACTTTTCATCTTGCCCCTGGCATTGAGGTTAAAGTATTGCTGGTTAGCCCATACATCGGCGCTGTCATAACTAACATAAAAGGGGATATCGCCAAAGATCTCAATTCCTTTATTGTTTGCATAATTCTTCAGGTTTTTCCACTGCCGGTCAAATATAAACTGCTTGAATTTCTCGAGCCTGATTAATTCTGAAAAATCATATGACGCAGTTTTTAAGGTTTTTTGATCGCGTGATTTCACATTTTCCGGCCACCTGCTCCAGTCCTTTCCTCCGTAATGATGCTTGTATGCAATAAACAGAGTATAGTCTTCCAGCCAGTATGACTCATTTTTACAGAAATTCTTGAATTGCTGGTAAAGGAAATGTGAAGTGTCTCTCTTAAGAGTTTTCCACGCTTTTTCAAGGAGAATGTCTCTGAGTTTTCCTGCCTTTTCATTGTCAACCCGGTCTTTGCCTGAAAACCTGAAATGGTCAAGGTCTGATGAAGTTATAAGGCCGTCCTTGAAGAGGTGCAGAGGACTGACAAGGAGGGTGTTTCCAGCAAAGGCTGACGGTGATGAGTAAGGCGACCATGATTGTGATCTGGTTACCGGGGTAAGTGGCAATGTTTGCCAGTATGACTGGTAGGTTCTGCTTAGCATATCAACGAACCGGTAAGCCTCATTTCCCAGATCTCCCGTACCGTAATTTCCCGGCAGGGAAGATATATGAAGCAGGATCCCGGCTTTACGTGAGCTTTTCTCCATCCGGGATTTTGCAATGACAACAGGGAATTTTCTGAAAAGTTCCTCTCCACTGACATGATCAGTCATACTCATTTTTTGTCCATCTAAAATATTATGCCAGTCCCGTGGCGCCCCTTCCGGCATAATGACCCGGGTATTATCCCATTTTATGGAAATGGAATGTTCTGTTGCCTTATTGGAGGGCAAACCTGCCGTATGCAGAGGAAGAATACACATTATCCATTTTTCTTTATTTCGCCTGGCAAAACCAAATATATTACTCTCATATTTTCCTGTTGTCCGGAGGGGAATATATTCTCCGTACTGGAACAGTTCAGGGTCTGATTTTCTTTCATTTAGCAGTATCCATGTAAGAAGTAGCTTTATCCTGCCATCGGAAGCACTGGTGTAAAGATCATTTAAAGTTGCGGCAGGATTATCGTTCCACATTGTGGTTATTTCTTCCAGTTTCAACTGAAGCATTTTGAAATCTGCCGGTCGGCGGTTGTCAGGATCGACCAGGCTCAGGTCCCACATTTCAGTGCCCCTGTAAATATCAGGGAGGCCGGGTGAGAGGCATTTTACCGTGAGCTGGGAAAGGGAGTTCACAATACCCTGCAAGGCGAGTTTTCTGTAGAATGGAATAAATGAGTTCAAGAATTTATGCCCGCTGTCAAAAAGAGCATCTGCAAAATTGCAGACAGCATTTTCGTAATGTATATCAGGATTTTCCCAGCCTGAGGAAATCTTTGCCTCACGCAGCAGTTTTACAATGTATTCCCTGATCCGTTGCCTGTATTCATCATCTGCATTCTCGTTGAAAGGAAAGGTTCCTGCAATGGTCTGGTATATAAAATACTCTTCACTGACCGTTGGTATGTTTGCTGTTTTAAGTTCACTGTTTATCTTTATCCACTCCTTTACTTTACGAATCCATTCATCTGGCAGATCTCCAATTGCATTCAGCCTTGCCCTCACATCTTCTCCTCTCTTGGTGTCGTGCGTTGATGTACCGTTAAGAGAAAGAGGATGCTCAATCAGCCTGTCGGCCATTGCTTTGTGAAATGTGCCGGTATCAATGCCATGTGAGACAATACTGTCGCCAACCTCATTGGCTGCAATAAAACAGGAATACTGGTACATTGAAGTGTCTTCAACTCCCTTAGCGGTTAATGGGCCTGTAAATTGCATCATCCTGGTGAAAAATTCTCCAAGCAAACTGTTATACTCCCTGTCGTTTGTTTTGTCCCGCAAAATTAAGTCCCTTAATAGTTTAAGTGAATTCCCTGAACCCCTGTTTCTTTTAAGAGCTGCGCTGAAGATGCCGGTTACTATTGCCCTGGTTTCCCCTTTAAGGGGGAACTCTTCAGGATACAGCCGGTATACGGGGAAGGACAACATAAATTCGCCGATTGCCTCTTTAAGTGTATCCCGTGTTATGTTCCTGTTTTCATTAAGCGAGGCTATACCCCTTTTTTCCGCATAAATAAAAAGTTTCTCAAACAGTGAATATAGATTATTCCATTCTCCCTGCATGTGTTCAGAAAGGATAAGCTTTTTGTTTCTGTAAATAATATCCCGGACAGCCGTATTATCTCCTGTTATCTGATGAAAAAACTTTTGCAGTTTCTTATAGCCTTTTTCCTGCATCATCAGGTTATTTAACAGCGAAAGGAAATCATATCCACTGCTCCCCTCCACCGGCCAGTTCCATGGGATCTTCTCGCCGGGTTCAAGGATCTTCTCAATAATGATAAAAGCCTCCTCCCCGGTAATACCGCGTAATTCTCTCAGGTAACCAGCGGGATCATACAACCCGTCAATATGGTCTATTCTCAAGCCCTTGATCAGTCTGGCATTAACCAGCTCTTTCAAAAAACCATGGTGTTTTTTGAGAACACTTTTATCCTCAATTCTCAGACAAATTAGTCCGTTTACTGTAAAAAACCTCCTGTAATTGATCCTGTGGGCTGTCTCACGCCAGTGGCACAATTCATATTGCTGAAGCGAAATGAACTCTCCAATTAATCCGGGTGAAATATTTACCTGGCTGAAAATGTTTGAAAGAAAAGATTGCATTCCCGGATCATCTTTACAAAAGCCATCAATCTCTTTTTTTGCCAGTTCCCATTCACCATTAAGGAATACCCTGTCGGCCACTCTGTAACCAAGATCATATCTTTTCCAGATTAACCTGAAGGAGTCAGGTGCTTCATCAATATGCCGGGCAAATAACCATCTGAAAGAATCAAAACTGGCAGGTAATACATTGTCGTAATAACCGAGGGCAAGATTTCCGTTATGGAGCAAGATCTTCAATTCAAGATTTTCTATTGTTATTTCCGGATCTTTTCCCAGGATGGGCAGCATAATTTTCTCTGTACCCAGAGAAACTGTGGGTTCTGTATCGAAAATTGCAAAAAACAGAGATTCATGTCCCTTTTCAAGAATATCAGATACCCATTTGCTTCCCGTATGATATGCCATATGGTTAGGCACGATATCCTGTATCCATTTAATTTCTGACTCCTCACATAACTGCCTCAACCGGATGAAATCCTCCAATGTCCCAAGTTCAGGATTTATACTCCCCGGGTCAGTAACATCATAACCGTGGTTACTTCCCGGAGTAGCTGTGAAAATGGGCGAAGCATAAATGCTCCCAACTCCAAGTCTCCTTAAATAACCATGATATTTTTCAAGCTCCTTAAAAGTGAATGATTTGTTGAACTGGATTCTGTAGCTGGAAACTGGGTTGTACATTTTTCCGGGTTTTAATTATTATATATTCAAGTTATAAATATTTGCCGCCGGGTTGTTACTCAGTTGAGTCAGATAAAATGAGGATTGATCTGCCACTTATGTGTATTTTTCCGGCATCAATTGACAGAGATGCAAAATCATTAACTGTGCCGCCCCACTTTTCATGAGCAGAATAAAGCAATACCGATGAAGATGCTTTGAAATCGTCGGCAACGGCAACATCAACACTATTATGAGAAAAATTCAGAATGATCTTTAACATTCCTTCTTTCTCGCGACCCGGGTCTGAGTCTCCATCAATGAAAAATGGTTTCTTATTTCCGAAAGAATCTGCTCTTTCCCTGAAATATATTTTAAGGAAGACTAAATCGCCACCCGCTGCTTCAATGGCACTGAATGCATCGCGGTTGCCGGGTCTAAGGGCCGGGTGGGTTTTTTTCAGGCGGATAAGTGCCTTGTAGTATTTCAGAAGTTTACTCTTCCTTTCATCATTTGAAAAGTCCCATTTAAGCTTTGAATTTTCATAAGTTTCCTGTTTATCTGGATCCGGAGCCTCTTTATCAGTTACGAAGTCTGCAAACTCCTTTTTTCTCCCATCCCTGACGGCTTTATTAAGATCTTTATCGCTGTGGCTGACAAAATAGAGAAAGGGAGCATCTTCACCATACTCTTCTCCCATAAACAACATCGGAATAAAGGGGCTGACTATCATAGCCCCGGCTGCGAGCTTAAGAGTTTCGTAGCTTACAAGTGTGCTGAGCCTTTCTCCAAGCATTCGATTACCAACCTGGTCATGGTTTTGTGTAAATACTATAAATTTGTCACCAGACATTCCTGAGGCACTGCTGCCAAATATTCTTTTTCGGTAGGCCGAATATTTTCTGTCATATACAAATGCGTTATTATAGGATTTTACCAGGTGAGATGTATTACCAAAGTCGGAATAATAACCATCTTTTTCGTCAGTTAGTCTTGCATGAAGTGCATGATGGAACTCATCACACCACTGGCTGTCCATTCCGAGACCGCCTTTATGTCGCCGTCTAATATACCTGACGTCATTGAGGTCGCTCTCGGCAATCAGAAAATGTCCTTTCCCTGTCATGGTATTCAGCTTCTCTGTATTTTCTGCAAGCTCTTCAAGAAAGTGCAGCGCCCCGAAGTCCCTGATAGCATGAACAGCATCGAGCCTTAGTCCGTCGACATTAAAATCTCTGAACCACATCAGGGCATTTTCTATAAAATAATTGCGTACCCCATCGCTCCAGGCGTCATCAAAATTAACTGCACTTCCCCAGGGGGTTTTGTATTTGTCAGTAAAATAGGGTCCGGCAAGCGACAGGTAATTTCCCTCAGGCCCCAGGTGGTTATATACTACATCGAGTATGACTGCAATTCCTTTTTTATGGCACATGCTTACAAGCTCTGAGAGTTTTTGCGGGCCACCATATGAATTTTGTACAGCAAACGGATAAACGCCATCGTAGCCCCAGTTCCGGGCTCCGGGGAACTGTGCCACCGGCATGAGTTCAATTGCTGTGATACCAAGATCGATCAGGTAATCCAGTTTTCCGGCAATTCCTTTAAATGTCCCTTCCGGGGAAAACGTTCCCGGGTGAAGCTCGTAAATAATAAGTTCGCCGGTACCTATGCCTTTCCATGTTCCGGGCGATTTGGGGAACGAAGCAGTATCGATTACCTCCGACGGGGCATGAACTCCGTCAGGCTGGGAGAGTGAGGCTGGATCAGGAATTTTATTCACCCCGTCAATAACTACCATATAGCGGTCGCCGGCAATTATTTCCGGGAACAGACCCTCCCAGTAACCAAATTCTTTTTTCTCAAGCGAAAAGAGTCCCCTTTTTTCGACCTCAATTTGTGCAGAAACAGCACCTGGTGACCAGAATTTCATTCTGGCTCCAATCCCGGCGATCAATGTCATTCCAAGTTCTCGTTTCTCAATGCTGGTAATGAGCATGACGTAGTAATTTTATTTATCAGCAATGTTCCCTGATTTTTTATGCCAGGGGTTATTCCTTATCAGTCTGAAGATTCCTTTACATGCTTGTGCATCAGCAATACCACCGATCGGCCTTCCACCTCTAATGTATCGCCCGGGATGAAAAATATTTCCTCATCGGCTGAAAAAAAACCTTCATGTGTATCTATTATCCTTATCCACGGACTCCCATACTCTTTTTCAGGAATGTTAAATTTTACTTTTTCATGGCTGGCATTGAAGATCAGGTAAAAGCTGTCATCTATTATTTTGATTCCCTTTTCATCCCTGGCATTGAGTCCTTCACCCGACAGGAAAACACCAAGCGATTTTGCGTCACTGGTATTCCAGTGTTCTTCACTCATTGTATTACCCTCGGGCAGAAACCATTCAATATCCTTTATTTTCTTGCCTTTAATTGGTTCTGCCTTAAACCATTTAAACCGGCAGAAGACAGGGTGGGTCAACCTCAGGTGTATGAGCCTTGATGTAAATTCAATAAGCTCCTCATCCCGATTGTCCCAGTCCAGCCATGTCAGTTCATTGTCATGGCAATAGGCATTATTGTTCCCTTTTTGCGTTCTCCATGCTTCATCGCCTGCAACCAGCATGGGGATTCCCTGTGAAAGGAACATGGTAGTGAGGAAATTCCTTACCTGTTTTTTTCGCAAATCAGCAATTTCCGGATCGTCAGTCTCTCCTTCAACACCGCAGTTCCATGAACGGTTATGATCTTCGCCATCGTTGTTATTCTCTTTATTGGCCTCGTTATGTTTTTGATTATATGATACCAGATCCCTGAGGGTAAATCCGTCATGGGCTGTAATAAAATTGATGCTTGCCACAGGCCTTCTCCAGTCATCTGAGTAAAGATCAGAACTGCCGGTTATCCTGCTGGCAAATTCCGGAAGAGTCTCATCTTCTCCCCGCCAGAAATCCCTCATGCAATCTCTGAACCGGCCATTCCACTCAAGCCACCCTGCAGGGAAATTACCGACCTGATAACCGTTTTCCCCTATATCCCATGGCTCTGCAATAAGTTTCACCTGCGATAAAACCGGATCCTGGTGAAGTACATCAAAGAAGGAGCCCCACTTGTCAACGTCACTGAATTCGCGTGCAAGTGCAGTAGCCAGATCAAACCGGAAACCATCTACATGCATTTCATTGACCCAGTATCGCAAACTGTCCATTATCAGCCTCAGGATGGTCGGGTGAACGCTGTTGAGAGTGTTGCCTGTGCCGGTATAGTCCATATAGTGCCTGTTGTTGTCTGCGACAAGCCTGTAGTAGGAATAGTTGTCGATCCCCCGGAAGCTGAGGGTGGGCCCGCATTCGTTACCCTCACCGGTATGGTTATAGACAACGTCAATTATAACTTCGATGCCGGCTTTATGCAACTCTTTAACCATATTTTTGAACTCAATTACCTGCTGTCCGTCTTTCCAGCCTGAAGCAGAATAAGTTGGATGGGGTGTAAAAAAATTAATGCTGTTGTATCCCCAGTAATTGGTAAGGTCATTTTCAACAAGATGTCTGTCGTTTATAAACTGATGTACCGGCATTAATTCCACAGCATTGACACCCAGTCTTTTCAGGTATTTAATAGTCTCGGGGTGAGCCAGTCCGGCATAAGTACCCCGGAGTTCCTCTGGTATTCTGGAGAACTGCTGCGTAAAACCTTTAACATGCAACTCATAAATTATGGTCTGATTCAGGGGAATCTTAAGTTGCTGATCAACTTCCCAGTCGAAAGAATCGTCAATAACAACCGACTTGGGCATGAAGGGGGCACTGTCAGTTTCGCTGTACGAGAGGTCTCCCAGTTTATGGCCAATCTCATACCCAAAGAGGGTGTTGTTCCATTCGCCCAGTCCGTCGAGAGCCTTTGCATAAGGATCAATCAGAAGTTTATTCGGATTGAACCGTGATCCGTTTTCGGGATCATACGGTCCGTGCACCCTGTAACCGTAGAGCTGACCCGGCTTGAGTCCTGGAATATAAACATGCCAGTTGTTGTGGGTTCGTTCTACTACTTTAATACGATGAGTTTCGGTACCATCGGAATCATACAGGCATAGTTCTACTCCCCAGGCATTTTCAGAAAATAGAGCAAAGTTCACTCCTTTCCAGTCATATTTGGTCCCCAGTGGATATGGCTTGCCTGGCCATGTTTCTATAGTGTTCATGAAGTGGTTTTTACGTAAATTTAATAGTTTTTATCTATATAACCTCAAATACATTCCCCTGTTTCAGGATCATGCATTCGATCGAATAACTCATGGAAGATTTATCCTGTATACAACCGGTAACACTTAATAAAGAATCTGGTGTTGGAATTGTTCGAATTTTAACAATTAACTATAATTTATTTCCTGAAAAAAGAGTTGCCGGATCTCGAAAAGCAAAACTTTCCATAATAAATCAGTAAGAATTATGGTTGCAGGGGAAAGTTTGGGTTAAGTTGCAATGAGTCTATGCGCAGCATTTTCATTTGGTGAGTTATCGTGAACGTTTCAAATATACTTTGTTATATGCGTTCATTTAAGGCAATTATATTATAACTTTGCTTAAACCATGAATTTCTGATAAGGTCGTAACATCTAAATTATATATTATGAGTGAATTAACAGACAGGTCCGGGCATTCAGCATTAGTTAAGAAAAATTGATGAAGAGTCTTACCTGGTCTGTCTTTACCGCGAATGATTACCAGTAAATACGTGTGCACCTGAAATGATTGCCGGTAATCAGGATTAAAACAAGTCAACTGTAATCCTGCTGCAGTTATATTTATAGTTGATGCCTTTAAAACCAGTGCTTATAAATTTATCTCATTACCTTATGTTGATTGGAAAACGTCTGAGATCACTTTTTAATCCTGAGATTTACCAGGGATGGGGAAAGAAGAAAGGCTATTTTGAGGGCTGGTATTTTAAAATTTTAAATTTCAAGGAGACCAGTGCATTTGCCATTATACCCGGTATAGCTATGGATACCGAAGGTAACAGGCATTCTTTTATACAGGTTCTGGATGGTAAAAAGAGAACTGCTCAGTATCATAAATTCACTTTTGAGAGTTTCAATCCTGACCCCGCACGGTTTATTGTATCGATCGATAATAATCATTTTTCAGAAGATTCCATATCTCTTGATCTGCCGGAACTAAAAGGTAAACTGTATTTTTCAGACAATATCCCATGGCCCAAAACCTGGTTTTCTCCGGGCATAATGGGGCCCTATTCATTTATGCCTTTTATGGAATGCTATCACGGGATAGTGAGCATGAATCATTCTATAAACGGGCAGGTTGAGCATAATGGAACACAAATTGATTTCAACGGGGGAAGAGGATATACAGAAAAAGACTGGGGGACCTCTTTCCCTGAAGCATATATCTGGATACAGTCAAACCATTTTTCGGAAGACAATATCTCAGTGAAATTGTCTGTTGCCAGAATCCCATGGTTAAGAGGTTCTTTCACAGGATTTATTGCCGGAGTCTGGCTAAGGGATAAGCTTATCCAGTTCACAACATATAATAGCTCCGGGCTCAAAAAGGTTCGCGCCGGAAGTGAAAGCGTTGAGATTGAAATTGAAAATAAAAATTACAGACTTCTGATATCTGCCGGCCGGACGTCTGCCACATCACTTGCATCTCCCATTGGGGGATTTATGGATGGCAGGATAGAGGAAAGTATGTCATCGGTAGTCGATCTAACATTAATTGACAGACAAACCGGCATTTCAGTCTTTTCGGATAAAGGCAGAAATTCTGCTGTTGAGGTTGCCGGTAATATAGAGAAAATACTTGTTTAAACGCCTCTTTAACCGGTGGGTAATAGCTGAGGTATACGATTTTGATCCGGCCAGTTCGCTGCCATTATTGGAAGGAAGATATCACAGTTAAAGCATGGATTATGAATGGTCGCGTCAGAATTGTTTCATTCTCTTTCAACACCCTTTAAAAATCTGCTGATATATTTCCAGTACAGCATATTAAAAGCCAGAGTATTATGGTCGCTGTCAGGTATTATCTTTAATTCCTTTTCTCCTTTCCATTCATCATAGAGTCTTTGTGAATGAATCATCGGGATGATTGTATCATCAGAAGCAACAATTGCAAGCATCGGGTTCTCTGCTTCAGACGCAAGTGGGAGGACATTATACTTGTGCTTCATAAGAAACCTTACAGGAAATAACGGGAAACTTGCTCTTGCGAGGTCTTCTATACTGGCATAGGGAGAGACAAGCACCGTTCCGGAAATTAATCTGTTTGCTGCAAGGTATACAGCGACTCCTGTACCAAGGCTTCTTCCCATTACTGCAATATTTTTTTCATCAATATCCTTACGTTTGGAATAAGTATCATACATCAACAGGGCATCGGAAAACATCTCCTTTTCACCCGGTTTCCCTCCACTCATTCCATACCCCCGGTAATTGACAAGCAGAAACGACCACTCTGGTATCTCATTAGCAAATTCCATCATCCAGGAAACTTCTTCAGCATTACCGCCAAAATATATCAGCAGGGGCGCCGGACGTTCATTTGTGCCATGCAGGAGCCAGCCCTTAAGTTCAATGTTGTCGGGAGTCATAATACTTACTTCCTCTGATCCAGGAAAATTTTCTTTTATATACTGAAGTCTCTCCCGGGTTAAAGACTGCCTGAAAAATATGAGCCGATCCTGAAATAAATAGAGTAAAGCAGAAGCTGAAATATAAACTACTGCCAGTATAATTACTATTTTTCTAATTACCATCATTATTTCTGTAATGTAGTCCATGCCAGTTATTTTACCCGCCTTCTCTCAACAACCTGATGGCTGTTTCCTCGATATCATCCTTTGCATATGATAAGGATTCTTCCGACTTGCTTACTATCCACTCCTTAATTTATTCAAAAGCTACTTTATCACGAAAAACCTTTGAAGAAATAAAGATATCAATTTAATAATAATGGATTTCATTTATCCATTAAAATCAACCAGGCAGGTTAATGGCTTAAACCGGGTTTTAAAATAATAATTGAGTTATTTTCATAAAATATACTTTACTTTCTTATTTTTATAGTTTGAATGAGTTCACGATAACCCAAAAACCGTAATTATGGAACGTAGAAATTTTATACGAAATGCTGCACTCAGTGGCGTAGCACTAACTGGCATCTCATCATTTGCTGCAGCCGCTGCTCCTGATGCAAAAATGTCAAACAAGGCAAAGTTTAACCTGAAGTATGCTCCCGGCTTTGGTACATTCAGGGAACATGCCGGAAATGACCTTATTGATCAGATCAGGTTCATGCATGATCAGGGCTTCAGGGCAATTTTTGACAATGGCCTTATGGGGAAAGAGCCTGCATTACAGGAAAAAATTGCAAATGAACTTGACCGGCTGGGAATGGACCTCGGACCGTTTGTACTGTATGCTGATTTTAGTGTAAAGTCAATGGTGACCCGTGATCCTGAAATCATGGATATGCTTAAGGAAAGGATGAAGATGGCCCTTGAGGTTCAGAAAAGGACCAATGTCAAGTCGGCGCTTGTTGTTCCCGGCCGTTATGATGAGAGGCTTCACTGGGATTATCAGACAGCCAATGTCATTGATGCCATGCGTATGTGTTGTGATATAGTTGGGCCGAGCGGACTGGTACTTGTGATGGAGCCACTTAATGGCCTGGTAAATCATCCCGGACTCTTCCTTACCACTATACCCCAGACCTATATGATATGCAAGGCAGTAGATCATCCCAGCTGCCGTATGGTGAATGATCTTTACCACCAGCAGATCACTGAAGGTAATCTGATACCGAATATCGATATGGCGTGGGAATACATACACGATTTTCATGTTGGTGATAATCCGGGAAGAAGAGAACCTACAACCGGAGAAATCAATTACCTTAATATTTTTAAACATCTTTATGATAAGGGCTATGATGGTGTCATCTGTATGGAACATGGCAGAAGCGTTCCGGGTAAGGATGGCGAGGTGGCACTTATCGAAGCCTACCGTAAGGTTGATGCATTTAAGGTTTGATCAGAGCCGGGACTTAACTTAAACTCATCTGACTCAGGGATAATTTTTTTACCCCTGAGCACAGACAGAGTTGATCATCAATTATTAATATATCTTAAGAAAAATTCAGGAAATGGCTGAGAAACTGTTCCGTTCAATAAGCAGGTCTGATATTGCACTAACACACTGGATGGCCAGATACGGAGTATTTATGTTAAGGTTAAGTATTGGAGTTGTATTTTTCTGGTTTGGAGTATTAAAATTCTTTCCCGGATTAAGTCCTGCAACTGAGCTGGCAACCAAAACTATTGATACCTTGACTCTCGGTATTATATCGGGAGAAGTTGCACTTTACATTCTTGCAACTCTGGAAGTAGCCATTGGAATAGGCATGATTTTCGGAGTATTTCTCAGAGTGACCTTGTTCTTACTGTTTTTTCAGATGCTTGGAACAATCACTCCCATTGTCTTGTTTCCCGCTGAGGTATTCACACGGATCCCATATGCGCCAACTCTCGAGGGTCAGTATATAATCAAGAATATTGTAATAGTCAGTGCGGCACTGGTAATTGGAGCTACGGTCAGGGGCGGCCGTCTGGTTGCCGAACCTAAACCGAATAAACGTGGAGATACGCCTTGAAGAGGTTGATGGTTCATTGATATATTCCTGTCCGGTAACTTCCCTGATTCATGAATAGCCGGTTTACCTGAACCTTTATGGTTTTTACAACCAATGCCTGACAGGCAAATATATACACTATGATAAAAATAAAGGTTAAAAAGGAAGTTGTTCTGTGGCTGGTACATACCTCCGATTCGGCTGAAATATTTGATGTAATTGACAAGCAGCGTGATTACCTGAATAAATGGCTGCCTTTTGTAGAAAGAACAAGGAAGCTTGAAGATACTGTCAGTTTTGTAGAATCAATCATTAATTTACCTGATGAGAGGTGTGAATTCGTTTTTATCATAAGGCATGAGGGAAATTTTGCCGGATTGATCGGGTTAAAGGGATCTGATATTGTAAATCGTAAAACAGAAATTGGTTATTGGCTCAGCCGGCATTATCAGGGTAAAGGTATTATGACCGGGTCTGTCAGGGAATTGTGCCGTTATGCTTTTGATGAGCTGGGATTTAACCGGATCCAGATAAAATGTGCCGTTGGAAATGTGCAAAGCAAAAAAATTCCCAGGCGACTGGGTTTTCAGTTTGAGGGAATAGAAAGAGAAGGCGAGATCCTTGCCGGTGGTATTTTTACTGATATAGAGGTTTATAGCATGCTTCGTTCTGATATGAAAAGAAATGATTGATCTTAACTGGAAAGTTGCTATTTAGATTTTTCCTCGTCCAGATTAAAATGTAATAACATAAAGTATTATTGCTTTTGGTAACGGGCTTTTGTATATTTATATCCGCAGGTTAAAGCAATAAATGATTATGAGTGAAGATTACCCCATAAAAGAACTTAGAAAGATCCTTCATCACGAGTTAAAAGGAGAACTTAACTACTTAGAGAAAAAGGAGTTTCTGAAAGAGAGTATTGATACCAGAGTAATCCTGAATCTTCATGAAAAGTATTTGAACCGGAAAAAAATAGTCACCCTTGCTGTACTGTCATACAGTATATACCTTGCAGTTCTTTTGTTAATATTTCTTGTAAATTCTGATAGTCCGGTTCTCGCCGTTCTGATTACCCTTGCAATAATCCTTATCCCGATCACAGCCTGGTCGTTATTTAGTAAATCTGTGCTCGGATACCAGAAATTAGACCTGGTACTTAGAATCATGACAAAATTTTACGTCCGGAAAAAATAATCAAACTGCAAAACATAGCCATCCTTACATAGAACTTTCCATACATGCCAGTTAAAAAATTTTCATACACGGCTGATAATTACTCAACCTGTACTCTGACAGCGTGCTGCTTACTCTGATCAGGCTTCAGGTAGCAATGGTGAACCCTCTAGTATTTTAATCTGAAAAGAAAATATCAACCGGAACTTTTGAGATAGTGCATGTTTATTTTATGAAAAAAATCTGACAGATACTTACATTGTTTTTTTAATTTCGCAGGATAATTGAAATACTACTTCAAACACACACAATAATGATACAATTCTTCCGAAAAAATTCAGGAATTATATATGCTGTTGAAACAGACAACCAACTTCATGACTTTGACATTAACAAACTTACCTGGCTTTTTGACGGAGCTGTATATACAACCAGGCCGGAAATAGATGGAAACTTTACCGGTCCCCGCCGTGAAATGATCACACCGTGGAGCACAAACGCAGTTGAAATAACCCAGAATATGGGAATAGCTGGTATTAAACGAATTGAAGAATTCAAGCCTGCCGAACAGGAAGACAGTCCCCGGCCGACCTCTGTATCAGGTGATTCTGCTCCCACTGCCGTTGCCCATGAAAATGAAAATGACAAACCACTGTTTGATCCGATGCTGCAGCGATTATACTATGGCCTGACCCAGAATATTTTTACTATAGATAAAGATCCTGATGATGTTATCCTTATAGAAGACATAGAGGAGTATAACAGGCAGGAGGGTCTGGCTCTGAGTATTGAAGAGATAAGTTATCTTATGGATGTGAGTAAAAGGATCAAAAGAAAACTTACTGACAGCGAAATTTTCGGATTTTCACAGGTTAATTCCGAGCATTGTCGCCATAAGATCTTCAACGGGTTATTTGTGATTGATGGTAAGGAGAAGCCATATTCATTGTTTCAGCTAATCAGACACACAACCGAAGCCAATCCAAACCGCGTCGTTTCTGCTTACAAAGATAACTGCGCATTCCTGAAAGGTCCGGTAGCCAGGCAATTCGCTCCTGCAAACCAGGACAGGCCCGACTGGTTTGAAATTAAGGATGTGGAAACGGTTCTTTCCCTGAAGGCAGAGACCCATAATTTCCCAACTACTGTAGAACCATTTAACGGGGCCGCAACCGGAACCGGAGGAGAAATACGCGACAGGATGGCAGGAGGAAAAGGATCTGTTCCGCTTGGCGGCACTGCAGTTTATATGACATCTTATCCGCGGACCGAGGCCGGCAGACCATGGGAAGCTGCAGTATTACCCAGGCCCTGGCTGTACCAGTCGCCCGAAGATATCCTTATAAAGGCTTCCAATGGTGCCAGCGATTTTGGGAATAAATTCGGTCAACCATTGATATGCGGGAGTCTGTTGACATTTGAGCATAGTGAGAAGGGCCAGACATTCGGTTACGATAAGGTCATTATGCTTGCGGGCGGTATAGGCTACGGGAAAAAAAAAGACAGCTTAAAGGATGTACCCGTTAAGGGCGATCGTATAATTCTCATGGGGGGTGATAATTACCGTATAGGAATGGGAGGGAGTGCAGTATCTTCTGTTGCAACAGGTGAGTATGCCAACCTGATCGAGCTGAATGCCGTACAGAGGTCAAATCCGGAAATGCAAAAAAGAGTATGCAATGCTATCCGGGCTATGATGGAATCAGATAAAAATCCGGTCATCTCCATTCATGACCACGGAGCCGGAGGCCACCTTAATTGTCTTTCTGAACTTGTTGAGGCAAAAGGGGGCAGGATAGATATGGGGAAACTTCCTGTAGGTGATCCCACCTTGTCAGCCCGGGAGATTGCCGGTAATGAGTCGCAGGAGAGGATGGGCCTGCTGCTTCATGAAAAGGATGTTGATCTCTTAAAAAGGGTTTCAGATCGTGAAAGGGCCCCTATATACGATATAGGTGAAGTTACGGGAGATATGCAATTTACATTTGAAGATACGGCAAAAAACATAAAGCCAATAGACCTTCAGCTCGAGTGGCTGTTTGGTAATCCTCCCCGGACTGTAATGAACGACACAACTCCGGTGAATAATTTTGATATAGCAGAGTATAATGTGAATCAGTTTCAGGAATATCTTGTTTCGGTGCTTCAGCTTGAAGGAGTAGCCTGTAAGGACTGGTTGACAAATAAGGTTGACCGGAGCGTAACCGGCAAGGTTGCACTTCAGCAGACAACTGGAAGTATCCAGCTGCCTTTGAACAATATGGCCGTAATGGCAATTGATTATGGTGGACAACGCGGACTGGCAACTTCGATAGGCCACGCTCCGGTAGCAGCAATGGTTGATGCCGCAAAAGGTTCTGTACTTGCAATTGCCGAATCTCTTACAAACATAATGTGGGCCCCGTTGCAGGATGGAATTGGTGGTGTATCTCTCAGTGCCAACTGGATGTGGCCAACAAGGAATGAAGGAGAAGACAGCAGATTATACAGTGCTGTAGAAGCAGCTTCTGATTTCGCAAAAGCCCTGGGAATAAACATTCCTACAGGCAAGGATTCCCTTTCGATGACACAGAAATATAAGGATGGAAAAATTGTGATTGCCCCTGGAACGGTTATTATTACTGCAGCTGCGGAGGTAACAGATATTACAAAAACAGTTACACCTGCATTAAAGGGAGTTCCTGGCAGTTCAATCCTGTATATTGACCTTTCAGGTGATGATTATTTCCTGGGTGGAAGCAGTTTTGCCCAATCATTGAATTATATAGGCCGTAATTGCCCGACAGTTAAAGATCCTGAATATTTCGTCAGGGCCTTCAATGCCATTCAGGAATTGATCGATCAGAAAATTATCCTGGCAGGCCACGATGTATCGGGCGGCGGACTAATAACGGCTTTACTTGAAATGTGTTTCCCGGGAACAGATGAAGGAATGAATATTGAAATTGGCACAGAAGAGGGAAATATTATCAATATTCTTTTTAGTGAAAAACCCGCCATAATCATCCAGGTTGCTGAGGCAGAAGAAGTAACCGGAATTCTTGCCAGGGAAGGTGTTGATGTTAAATTGCTCGGAAACTATAACAATAAAAGGGAATTTACTATTGCTATAAGCGGAGAAAAATACAAATTTGATATCAATAAACTGCGTGATGTGTGGTATCGTTCCAGCTATCTGCTTGACAGGAAACAGTCGGGCGGATATCTAGCTCTTGAAAGATTCAGGAATTATGGCAAGCAACCATTATCATATAATTTCCCTGACCATTTCGAGGGGAAATTATCCGCATATGGAATTGATGGTGACCGGCGGGAACGCACAGGCATAAAAGCTGCCATCATCAGGGAGAAGGGAGTTAACGGAGACCGGGAGATGGCATGGATTATGTATCTTTCGGGTATGGATGTAAAAGACGTTCATATGACTGACCTTATCAGTGGCAGGGAGACTCTTGAAGAATTCAACCTGATTGTATTTGTTGGAGGTTTTTCAAATAGTGATGTGCTTGGTTCTGCAAAAGGATGGGCAGGGGCATTTCTGTATAATGAAAAAGCCAGGGAAGCACTTGACAGGTTCTATGAACGTGACGATACATTGAGCCTGGGTGTCTGCAACGGTTGTCAGCTGATGGTGGAACTCGGACTGGTTGGTGATGCTGGTGGAGGGAAAGCCGAAATGTTGTTTAACGATTCGCATAAATTCGAATCGGCGTTTATAAATGTAATAGTTCAGCCAAGTAATTCTGTAATGTTAAAATCTCTTGCGGGAAGCAGGCTGGGAATCTGGGTAGCTCACGGAGAAGGAAAATTCAACCTTCCGGGAAAGGAATCAGATTATCATATACCTCTTAAATACGCATACAGTGATTACCCGGCCAATCCCAATGGTTCAGGTTATGTTGCCGCTGCTATTTGCAGTGCCGACGGGAGGCACCTTGCAATGATGCCTCATCTTGAGAGGTCTCTCTATCCTCATAACTGGGCCAATTATCCTTCTGAGAGAAATAACGATGAGATTACACCATGGCTGGAAGCTTTTGTGAACGCTAAAGAATGGATCAGGCATAAAACGGGTTAACAGATCTGTCACCTTCTAAAGTTACCTGTCATGCCGACCCGGGATCCGGTCCGACTGCTTTCAGAGCTACGAGGTTGGCAAAACCTTCTGAGAACCCGTGACGTTCCTTCAGGTATTTCAGTACAAGGTCGTGCTTCCCGATGTTTTTCTGTTTTACAATGAACACCCACTGACCTAGTGTTTTACCGGTATTCTTGTACAGATTCTGATGCATTTTGATCTCTGTCTTTTCCATAACAGGGGCATTTTAGGTTAGGTGAAAAGTGATGATGAATAATAATGATTTCCAGCCTGCCGGTAAACCATAGTACTGCTTCGTGCCTGATGCCGTAATATTAAAACGGAGAATAGTTGTTCATTTATTGCTGATTATTATCAAAACTTACCATCCAGTTAATCCCAAATTTATCAGTCAGCATACCAAAATATGAACCCCAGAAAGTATTATTCATCGACATTGTAATTTTTCCTCCATCGGCCAGTTCATCGAAAATTCTGTCAGCTTCTTCCTTTTCTGAAGTATCTATTGAAAGTGAAATATTATTGCCAAATATTACTTCGCCGTAAGATGAACTGGTATCGCTACCCATAAGGACTGTTTCCTTGCTTATTGGCAGAGATATATGCATTATCTTCTCTTTCTCATTTTCCTGGATCTCATATCCTTCCTGTGGTGGCATTTCTCCGAATTTCCCGACAGAATCGAACTCTCCACCAAAAACAGATTTATAAAAATTAAATGCTTCAAGGCAATTGCCATTAAATGTCAGGTAAACATTCAGTGTTTTCATGATTCCTGGTTTTTAGGGTTTAAATTTCTAAATAGAAAGAGAAATTAACACTATTTTGTTGTAGATATATGCATAATAACTAAAGTTATTGTTTTCAGATTATGAACATTACATCCTTGTAATGCATACAACTAGTTACCTTTATCATAAATATACAGAATAAATTGTTTTTAGAATCGTTTTATAGGTCAATTTTTGAAACCTGCGGCCTATTTACACACGGTAATGTCCCGGCAGGGGCTGTGGCCGGAAGGGATGTATGATTTTCTGACTGGCTTGGCTGCTGCTGATTTTCGGATAAGAGTATTCCCTGAAACTATAGTACTTATACAGATGAAGTGATTTTCCCTGGCAGTTTAAGAATTGGCAGTTTCCAAATGCCGGATTAAAATAAGAAGTGCAGGACAGTATTATTTTTAACATTGAAGATTTTTTATTTATGGTAAACCTGGACTATGACAAGTTTGGAAAAAATAAAAATATTCCTTTTGAAATCAGGGAGGCTACTTTAAAGGCATTGTCATTTTATCCTCAACTGAAAAATGTTAAGATTGATTTTGAGTTTAGTAGAAACATAAGGAAATCATTTATGCAGGCCCAGCCCCGGTATACAACCATGTATGGTTTACGGAGATGGCGATCATATCTTGTGAAAGTAAGCCGGGAATTTACTCTTAACGGAACAGAGGTGCCGGTGCATAAACTACCCGAGAATGTGCTTATTGGGTGGATTGGCCATGAGCTGGGCCATATAATGGATTATCTTAGAAAAAACAACTGGTCGATGATCCTGTTCGGAATAAGTTACTTTACATCAAAAAGTTTTATAATAATGGCAGAAAGAGCTGCTGATACATATGCTCTTGATCATGGACTGGGCAAGTACATACTTGCTACAAAGGAATTTATAATGCAACAGGCTGGCATGTCAGAAAAGTATATTAACAGGATCAACAGATTGTACCTGCCTCCCGAGGAGATCATGGATATGATGGAAAACCGCCTGTCGGAAGATAACTGATTCAATTGCCGGCATTAGAGTGTTTGATTTTACAATTGAACACGAAAATGATATAAGTAAAATACGACTTATATAGAGGTTGCCACGATAAAGTCATTATCAGATCAAAAATAATAATTATGAGATTATTTACCCCAATGCTGTTTGTCTTGTCTTCATTACTGATTTTTAATGCTGAGGCTCAACTGGTTAATATAGAGAAAAGCCGGAAGGAGGCCAGACCAGGATTTCAGGGCCATATTGATCTGAATCTTATGCTGACCAGGAACACCAGACAGATATTTGAAACCGGAACCACGGCACACTTACAGTATACAAGCGGAAGGAATACTCTTCTGGCACTGAATAACCTGGGATTTATGCGTGTCGAGGGTGAAAATCTTATTAATAATGGTTTTCAGCACCTGAGATATAATTATAAGATTGGGAATGGATTTACAACAGCAGAATTTTTCACACAACATCAGTATAATTCCATCAGGCTTTTGCAGCGCAGGTTCCTGGTTGGTGGCGGCCCCCGTTTCAGGATTTTTGAGAGTGAAAATACCGGAGTCTATATTGCTCCCCTTGTCATGTATGAACAGGAACTGCTCAATGATGGCAGTCCCCGAACCGACAGGTTCAAAGGCGATCTGTACGTTTCTTTCACCTGGTCTTTTGATGAGCGGATAACATTCTCCCATACCACATACTATCAGCCTGACTTCGCCTTGCTTAGCGAATATCGTATTTCCAGTGAAACCGGCATGGAGATGCAATTTCTGGCTAATTTTTCTTTCCTTGTAACATACAACCTTGCATTTGATTCACACCCCCCGGCAGATATCCCCGAATTGTTCTATACATTGAGAAATGGTATAAAATATAATTTCTGAGAAAAAACAACAGGAAAAGTATCAATTTGCTCTTCCTGAAATTGTTATTAAAAAGGACTCCATCTGGGGAAATTTTTGAAGTTCACTGATGTTAATTAACGCTCAGGTCGTTGCTGAGCATCCTGAATCGGGAATGATTTGATAGCCGGTAACCTTGAAATTGCCAGGTTGGTATACTTTTTTTAGTTAAACCGGGTAATAATTCATGAACTAAAATGGTAGGCAATTGTTTAATACATTGTGAATAATTTCTAAATAAATATAAAAATTATGAAAAAAGAATTATTGATTAACAAGAGAGTACTATTTTTTTTCGCATTCGTATTGATACTTTCATTAGGTTTTGCACTTAATAACAATCGTGAAAATGAAGAATTTGTTCATACTGCCAGCGATGAAGGAGATAAAGGAAAATCTCCATGGGTTCTCGATATAGAGGAGGCTACAGTATCAAATACCAATTACCGTAATGCGCAGTGGACAGGAGAGTATATGCAAATGGTCCTCATGTCACTGAAGCCTGGAGAAATTATAGATCTTGAAGTGCATAAGGGACATGATCAGTTTATCAGGATCGAGCAAGGCGATGCCAGGATATTAATGGGAAAAACTGAAAATGAACTTTCGTTCGACGAAAAGATATCTGATGACTGGGCAGCTTTCATACCGGCAGGCTACTGGCATACAGTTGAGAATACTGGCAAAACTGATCTTAAATTATACACCATTTATTCACCATCCGAGCATCCAGCCGGTACAGTAAGGAAAACCTACGAGGATGCGAGGAATAATCATTAGTTTTTCCATTTATTAAAATCTATTGTCTGATTATCAGCTGGAATTCAATTCAGGAAGGCAGGCCGAAATCGGAAGGGGTCGGTAAATTTTGTTTTTTAGTGTTATTACAATAACCATAAATTATATTATTGTCTGAATGATCAGTCAAATGATTAGAAAGCATTAAAATCCCGCATTCGGTTTAAAGGTTTTAATAGTTCAAACTTCTGATGGTTAAAACGCAGTATATTATGATTAATCCGTCTGCTGACAGAGAGAATCTTTATCAGGAAGTATTGGCACTGCGTAAAAAAGTAGCTGATCTTGATGATCAGTTGTTTCACTATAAAGAGAACCTCCACAACACCCTAAACTCTATTTTTGAAGCTGTAATTGCTGTCGATCTGAACGGATCAATTACCAGGATGAATAACGTTGCCGAAAATCTTACCGGCTGGAACTTCGAGCAGGCAAAAGGAACCCCCCTTGAAGATGTTTTCAGTCCGGTTAGTACCTCTACAGGATTAAAGGTTGAAATACCGGCACTCGAGGTACTGAAAACAGGAAATTATATCGGACAGGCAAATCATAAAAAGATTTACACACAGGATGGTTCTGAGTATAGAATAGTTGATTCAGGGCTCCCTCTCAAAGACAGAAATGGCAAAATTACCGGGTCACTTCTTATCTTCAGGGATATCACCACCGAAGTTTTAATGAATAAAGCTGTAAGGGAAAATGAGTTAAGGGAATCTGAATTACCTTTTCGAAGCATTGTTGAAGGAGCACCTGATCCAATATTCATACAAACTGATAATAACTTTGCCTACATGAATCCTGCTGCCTGCAGGTTATTTGGGACCGAAGACCCCGGAGAGATCATCGGAACCCCGGTGGTGGAGCGTTTCCATCCCGATTACCATGAGGCAGTAAAGGAAAGGATACGCAAATTAAATCATGACAGGGTCTCGGTGCGAGAACAGGTTGAATACAAGGTTATCCAGTTAAACGGTAACGAGATATGGATTGAAAGTACCGGCGAACCAATTATATACAAGGGCAGGAAGGGAGGACTAAATTTTGTTCGAGATATCACAAGGAGGAAGGAGGCAGAGAAGGCCCTCAACTACAATGAGCAAAGGATCCAGTTTGCCCTTAAGACCAGCGAAATAGGTGTCTGGGACCTGGACCTTAAAAACCGGTCAGCATACCGGTCGCCGACACACGACAGGATATTCGGATATGATGAACCAGTTTCCGGGTGGACCTATAAGATGTTTCTCAGGCATGTGCATCCTGATGACAGAAAGAATGTGAATCATAAGTTTGAGACTTCAGTCGAAACGGGGAAGGACTGGGACTTTGAATGCAGGATATTCCGGAAGGATGGCCAGTTGCGCTGGATCTGGGCCACCGGACGCACTTTTTCCGATGATTCCGGTGAGATTTGCAGGATGATTGGTATAGTAAAGGATATTACATCGAGAAAAGAAGCAGAATCGGTATTAGAGTCCAGTTATGAATTGTTGAAAATAGCAGGTGAAATTGCCTATTTTGGAGGTTGGAGCGTTGATATTGGTGAAAAACGCACCGATACATTCACAAGTCTTGTTAACTGGTCAGATGCTGTCGCCGACATACACGAATTGCCCAGGGGACAGTTTATACCGGTTAAGGATGCAATTTCCTTTTTTGCTCCGGAATACCGGGAAAAACTAATTACGGCTTTCAGAGAATGCGCCAGAAAAGGCATCCCTTACAACGAAGAGATGGAGTTCATCACAAAAACCGGAAAGCGTATCTGGGTAAGGACTTCAGGACGGGCAGTAATGGAGGGGAGGAGGATAGTCAGAGTTCAGGGTGCCATGCAGGATATAACCAATATAAAAGAAGCTGAGCTGAAACTCAGGGAAAGCGAGGTGAAATTCAGAAATCTTTTTCAAAATCATTCTGCAGTTAAACTTATTATCGATCCTGAGAATGGAAATATCCTTGAAGCAAATGAGGCTGCATC
Source organism: uncultured Bacteroidales bacterium (assembly GCA_964421595.1). GTDB lineage: Bacteria > Bacteroidota > Bacteroidia > Bacteroidales > PUMT01 > PXAP01. The sequence continues at coordinate 59,588 of CAYQXY010000012.1, forward strand.
GGAATTCTACGGATGGAGAGTAGAAGAATTGAAGAAGATGAGTATTTTTCAGATCAATACGATGGCCGAGAAAGATATTAACTATGAATTACAAAAGGTTCAGGATTCTCTGAATAATCACTTTTTCTTTAAACACCGTGTAGCAAGCGGTGAAGTAAAAGACGTAGAGATCTTCAGCAGTAAGATCATAGTTAATGACCGGGTACTGTTGCATTCTGTAATTCATGATATTACTGATAAAAGAAAGGCAGAAGAGCAGTTAAAATTACTGAGCCGTACAGTTGAGCAGAGTCCTGTAGCAATAGAAATTACAGACGTCGAAGGAAATATAGAATATGTAAACCCTGTTTTTGAGTTTAACACGGGTTATAAATTGTCAGAAGTAAAAGGCAAGAATCCGCGGATATTAAATTCAGGGTACCACTCTGATGAATTTTACCGTAATTTATGGCATACTATTCTTTCAGGCAATGATTGGTCGGGTGAATTCAGGAACAAAAAGAAAAACGGCAAGTTATACTGGGAAGATACGGTTATTTCTCCCATTATTAATGAATCAGGAAAGATTATAAATTTTGTTGCAGTAAAGGAAGATATCACAGAAAGAAAGAAAATGGTTGAGGACCTGATTACTGCCAAGGAAAGAGCTGAAGAAAGCGACAGGTTGAAATCTGCATTCCTTGCCAATATGAGTCATGAAATTCGTACTCCGATGAGCGGGATCCTGGGTTTTGCAGGGCTGCTCAAGGAGACCGGCTTGTCAGATCAGACACAACAAAAATATATTGATATTATTCAAAAAAGCGGGAATCGTATGCTTGATACGGTAAACGATCTGATTGACATATCAAGAATCGAGACCGGGCAGGTAAGTCTTAATATTTCAGATATTGATTTAAGGTCACAATTAGAAAATATCTTTATGTTTTTCATACCTCAGGCAGAACAGAAAAATATCCGGTTTAATTTAGTTTATTCAATTCCTCCTGAAATTAGAACAATAAGAACTGATCGTAATAAGTTTAACTCCATTCTGACAAACCTGGTAAAGAACGCGATAAGATTTACCCAGAAGGGAGAAATAGAAGTCGGATGCAGGCAAAAACAAAATTTCATCGAGTTTTACATTTGTGATACCGGAGTAGGTGTGCCAAAGGACAAAATGGAGAAGATTTTCAACCGTTTTGAGCATTCAGACATCGAAAATGCTAAAATGTCTCAGGGTTCCGGCCTTGGACTTGCCATATCAAAGGCCTACGTTGAAATGATTGGCGGAGAAATATGGCTGGAATCCAGGGAGGGAGAAGGTTCAACCTTTTATTTTTCTTTACCGGTGGACCTGAGATAGGTATTATTATAAAGGTCTTCCGAAGATTTACTCAGCTTTGGCCAGCATCACAGATGATCCCGCAAAACACCTGAACTTCTTATGCGTATGATCAGTTAAGAATATTGATCTCCGTGACAGGCCACGATCTGCAGGTGAAATTTTCGACCTTAGAAGTAAATGAACCAAAGTCTCATTCTTAAATTGTCCTGATTATTCAAGGATCAGTTCCTTTTTGTCGTAATCAATTGTTATTCTGCCAAACTGGTTGAGAGCCGACTGGCCCAGCAGCAGTGGTGCTTTCAGATTATGGACAACTGAAGCCTCCACGTTGTATAGTGTCCGGTTACCTATTTCTACTTCTTTCAGATTGAGCCGGGTTCCTTCAGAAATAGTTCCGGTTGCATCTGAGAAAAATGAAGCACCGAGAATATCATCTTCGTCAAGTTTACCCTGCCTGCGCATTAACCGGGCTTCATGAAGAGATATTGAAATAATAGATGCGCCTGTATCAAATATAAACTCCATTTCAAGACCATTGACTTTAAGCGGAACATAATATATTCCACCTGCATGACGCATCCTTACAATATTTTCAGACAGGCCGGTTGTGGTAATTTCTCTCTCCGTCATCGCTTCATGATTTCTTCTTTGCCCCTCAAGGCTTTCCCTGCCGCTACGTGAGCAACCCCTGCATCCAGGAAGCAGGAGGGCCAGAACCAGGAGAACTGATAAGAGCCATCCTGCACTACTCCTTCGTCTTGTAATTCGTGATGAAATCTCCATTTATCCGCTTATTTTATTTTATACCTGATTTATTTTAGGTTATACGGATGTCTGTTTTCCTGAGACCAGCATAAATAGTCAGCAGATATTAACTCCCGGCCTCATTCCACAGCAGGCATAGCTTGTGCTGAAGACTGCATGTCCATTTGAATATGACTGACCTTGGGTATGATCTGAACAGAAAAACGCTTGTTGTTGTCTTCAACTTCATCCCTGCACAATCCGTTAAACCCACTTCCGCAAAGCATTACCTCAATATTGTATTGTCTGAAATCAATTCCGTTTTCCTTCCATAAATTGTACACGGCAAGAGCCCTCTGGTAACTTGTGGTATAACCGGTCACATCGTCCTGGTTTATTGACAGGTCCCATCTGTTAGCCATATTGCCTTCTATAACAAGCAGGTAATGCAGATTATGATCAAGTGATCCGAGAAATTTCTGTATCTTTCTTCCAGCCTGAACTGTATGGTATATATACTGTGATTTGATTTCTGTCCTGTAGGGTTCGAATATCTCAACACCCATTAAATCACTTATTACAAATTTCTGACAATTTGGTAAATAATGAAACCCGTTATCTTCCTGCAAAGGTTCCATTTGTTCTTCCAGTCTTGTAATTTGCTGATACCTCTCAATTATTTTTTTAAGTTCCATGTTAGTATCTGACAGTTCGCCTGTTTTAGATTTAAAAAGCACAAGTGCCATAATAAACAAAACCATCATAATCATGAACAGGCTGGTCATCAGGTCAGAGTAACTGGTCCAGAAATAATGTCTCTTTTTTGCCATATAATGTCGTTTTTACTTCATAAGATCAATTATCCAGTTAATAAAATAACTGAACAGATATACGCCGGTGTATATGCATATGCCGGTAAAAACAAGGGCCCCTGAAATAAAATACAAATTTCTGAAGGCCTTGATCACGGGCGCTTCTTTATCCTGTTCATCTTTAATATTTCGGGGGAACAGAGCAGGTAAAGCTGAGATACTATCGTTGATCCTCACAAGAATTGACCTTAATTCATTGCCCTGGCCTTTTATTTCCCCTGATATCTCCTTCAACTCTTTCTGTATTTGGGGAAGAAGATTTAAATGGTCAAGAGCAATGCTGTTTTTTTGAAATGCTGACTCAAGATTTTTTATTTCCTCCTCAGTAAATCTGCGCATCTGTTCTATGGTCGATTCAGTTGAACTTCTGAGATTTTCCAGCGACAGCCTCAATACACTGTCCACCTCAGAAACTGATTTCTGAATGATCTCCTTTCTTTCTTCAAGCTCAGAAAAATGCGATTCAATAAACCTCATTAGCTTATTGCTTTCATGAACATTTGTCTTAATTACATCTGCTATTTCTGAGACTGTATCAGAATTATCAAGAATTTTACCTGTCTTTTCAAGCAGAATTCCTGAGTTTTCAGTAAGAATGCTGATCCGGTCAAGATAAAAGCCGAATTTCTCAAGACTCATGGCGCTTTCCTCAAATTTCCTGAAAAGTTTCAGGTTATTGCTTGCAAGTCCGGGTATGTCACTGCTTTCAATTTGTTTGTAAAGGGCTTTCTGCGATTTCAGCGAATGTCCCACATCATTCATAATTTCGGCAAATGCACTGGTATTCTGCCTGAACTGTTGATTAAACCCTTTAAGGTTCTTGTCCAGAGTATATATACTGCCGGCAGCATTCTCGGTCAATATTGGCAGTAGCTCTGTTTGTATGAAGGTAAAATAGTCATTTTTTCTTTTTTCAGTCTTCGCCTTGCTTTTTTTAAATTCTACAGAGGTGTTGAAAATCGTCAGTACAAGTCCGGCCAGTGTTGAGAACATTGCAATTTTAACTCCACCGATTAAAATATCAATACCGGCACCCTGCATAAAATCCTCTGAAGCAATCCGGGGCATACCCAGAAGTCCGATTATTATACCCAGCATAGTTCCGGCCAAACCAAGATATAGCGGAACAGGCAAAGTACTGTCTATTTCCTCTTCGAGTGAATCTATATTTCTGTCAGTAATATCCCTGATAAGGTTAAAATCAGCAACTGCACCTTTATTTCTCAGGAGATAAGTATTTGTTGAATGAAGTATCTCCTTCATGATACCGTTGCATTCAACTCTGCTCCCGATCAACGTTACAGCCTCTGCTGTGTCATGAGGAACATGCATTTCATGTATATCTGATTCCCTGTCAGGATCTGTGTCTGTATTTATGGAAATGTTCTTTTTCAGGGTAAAAAGCTGCTTTCTGTCCGGGAATATCCCTTTCAGTTCTCTTATTGATTTAAATGTATTATATGCAAAATGCATTTGAAGGAAAACTATTCCCCCGACTACAACCCAGATTAAAAATGAGTGCAGCCCGTTACCGGAAATTACGGTTAACAAAGAACTTTCTGACAGAATGATAAGGCTATTCATACTTGACCAGTGCTTTTTCTTTTACCACCCATTGGTTGCCGTTAAGAACAGCAAGTCCGGGTTCGAGTGTCACAATAGACTTCCCCATGGGATTAAAGGCATTTTCTGATTTGCAGACCTTCTCAAGGATACTGCTGTAATAGTTTATTGCCCTTTCCATATTATTCGGATCCTGATAAATATAAAATTCTGCCGTATTATCAGAGTCTTCATTCAAAATAAATTTGTAGATTGACTCTGAAGGGATAAAGTGGTCGCTTTTTTTTCTATTGTCAAAGTTGCCGTTATTATCGGGCGATGGCATGAAGAAGCTAACCGGCTTATTGTCTGATTCAGCAATTTCAGCTCCTTCTGATGTTGTGACAGCTGTTTCATCATTGTATGTATTTAATTCCTGAACAGGATCTTCGATTTGCTGTTTATTTTGTACCTCTTGGTTTTCAGAAAGTTTGATTATCTCCGATTCAATTCGTGTAAGACGGTTACTGATTATATCGATATTTTTTGTTATCCTCTGAGACTTGGCTATGTCTTTTAGTATTTTCGTATTCCCATAGACCTCCATTGATTTTCTTTTAAGATTCAGAAGCTGCAGGAAAATTAAAGTAAGTAACAGTAAAATTATCATTACATACAGGCTTAAACCGGTAGTGAAAATGCCAGGCCTGTCCTCCCGTCGTGACGGGATTATCACTGCAGGCTCCTGATTTTGCAGAATTTCACTATTATCGTAAATACTGTAATCTTCTCCCCGCCTGAAGATTGAATCACTGCCTGCCAGGTGACTGGAATCAAACTGAGGGTAGACACCCGGTAAATCTATTTTGGGGTCATTTAAAATACTGCCGTTAGTGTCAGAGTTATTCACACCATTATTGTCTGACACTATAACTGTATCCGTTTCCCGGGAATGGGCCTGTTCCCGGTTCTGATCCTGACCGGCAGCATAACCCTTAATATATCCTGCATCATATCCTGCTTCAAATTCATTTTCTGTATCCCAGGAGCTTTGGGAACAGGCCGATATATAAAGGACAGATGAGCAAAAAACAAGTATTTTTATCATAATATTATATTATTGCAGGTCAGACCCTATTTTTGATATCAGTTTTTTTATAGTTCCGGCAAGAGGAAGAAAGAAGAGTGATTCTTCAAGAATTTGTTCTTCAGATTCTTCATTCTCAAAAGTATCTGCAATCCGGGAACTCAGATGGCTTTTTACATCCCTTCTGAGTTCCTGAAGATGTTTTTGAATTGTATTTTCGGGAATGTCGAAAGTATTGGTAATGTCAATATCCCTGCCCAGTTCCAGAAAAAATTCCAGAAACTTTTCATATTCAGCTATAACTGAATTTTTCATTTTTTCATCTATCTCACAGTACCGTATTTTTGTTTCCGGAAAAAACAGACCGTCGACTCCGTAATTTATATATCGTATATCTGTTAAATTATCTGGTTCCCTGTTTTCAATAAGTGCACCTTTGCAGGTTACTTGCTTAGGGTTTTTTTCATCACTGTGAATATTTAACCCGTCGGAATGATATTTTCTGTCACATACAATTTCAAAGAGCCTGATGGTATACCTCGTCAAAGTGTCATTATTTGTTGTAATGACCTTTAGCAGTTTTGATGCTGTTCCGCTGAAGCTAATATGACGGGGAAGTTCGAATCTTTTTTGTCTGAAAATAGTTGCGACATGGTATACTATAGCTGTATAAAACAGCAGAAAGACAATCCTGAATTCTTTTGATCCCTGCAGCATATTCAGGAATGAAATCCTGTTAGTCTCATTGATCTTTAAGTTATTCTCAAGTGAAAAATAGAAATTGATAACATCCCTTGCATTATGGGAATTATTAATCTCTTCAAAAACTTTCATTAAATCGGCCGATCCGGTATTTTTAAGATGCCCGTATATGATTTTGCTGAAAGCCTTGACAAAACCGTTATTGTCAGAACTTATATTGTCTGCACTGCTGAACAGTGCATTTCCTGCAAATCTGAATGATGTCATCATAGCCGGTTTGTTGTCACGGAAGAATACGACATCCGTTGTCTCTCCCCCTATATCGATTGAAACCGCCGGCTGGTCATAACTGGAAGCGTCCTGGGAGGAACGGAAATAATAATAAGGTGCAATGGATTCAGACATTGCACCCGGTTTTTCGGCAATTGAAGGAATGTATTTTTTTACGTTCCTGTTCCATATATCAGCCAGTAGATCACGTCTGGCCCTGTTCATGCTGGCAGGGTATAGCCATATCAGCCTGGTTTTGGAAAGATCGCCCTGGTTCAGGATGACAAACGCCTTGATTATCATCAGGAAACTTTCAACAAATGCCTCGATTCTCCTCCTTGGCCGGTCATCACCATGAATAGTCTGCCATTTTAGTTCAGTCGTTATTCTCTGGTATCGTTTGACGGGCATTTTCTCATAAATAAAAGGAATATTAAGATCGCCCATTGCAACTGCCTCACTGAATTTGTCAAGTTCAGTCTTTTCAGCTACAGCAGTTCTTATCGGGAAAAAATATTCATATCTCTTCCCGATCAGATCGGGTATAAGATTAAAAACAAAGATCTCCCTGAATTCAGGTGAGATGTTGCTTTCAAATGAAGGATGATGAAGTTTTTCAATTTGTTGCAAACCGGCATCTGTAATTTCAAGAGGTCTGGGCGCTTCACTGTTACGGCGGAATTCAATATGACTGTAAGTGGTACCAAAATCGACTGCAAAAGTGAACTGATTGCTTCCTGCCTCTTTCTTGAACCATGGGATTATCAATGCATGGTACTCCCCCTTGTTCACCTCGATTTCCATAAAATCAAACTTGTCCTCCACTGCATACACATCAAAGCCTGCTTCTGCCCCGGTCTTTGACGATTTGTTTACAGCCCTTATTTTCTCAAGTCTGGCAACCGGACGGGACTGATCATAGAAGTTAAGTTTGAAGCTGTTATTCATGCGTACCGGCTGATTATCCTTGTCCGCCAGTCCGATGCGATAAAACTGACCATCTGTTTCCCCTGTGAATTCAAGGAAAGGGAAAATTGCCATATCAATAGAATGATCAACTATAAATCCCTGGTTCTTCTCTTCTGAAGGTTTATCTGCAAGGGAATATTTTCCCCGGTTTTCATATTTTCTGGAAAATGTTGTGTACCCGTTTTTAACCGGAATTCTTAAGGTTACTTCAATTGTACCGCCTGCCAGCCTTGTCATTTCAAAGAAAGGTTTGTTATTGGCATGATATCTTTTCAGGTCATCTTTTTTAAAATATCTGAAGAATTCTTTCTTCAATGGAGGAAGATAACCGGAGTCCTCTGCCGATATATTGTCGGCAGGGTTTCCGTTATAATACCTTTCGTTGTTGACAGGGAATTCAAGCCTTATTATATAAGGTTGAAGAAAATCACTTACTGTTAAATATGGGTATTGAATCCCAATGTAAGGAAGATAACGTTTTTCCGGTACTTCCTGATCCAGAAAAGGAGCGGTATGATCGGGCGACCAGTTCTCCCATATATACCTGGAGTTGGTAGTAATTTTACTATTGGGAAGAACAAGAGGTTTTAAACCGGTGTACACGGTTGAATCAATCACAAAATCACTTTCAGATTCAATCTTGCTGTTATCGGTAATGTTCCGGTAAAGATTTATGCCGTTTGCCTCTACATTATCGCCGTCTTTTCCCGTAGTCAGAATATTGAAATTACGGCGGGCATAATCAACATCCATTGATGTAATGACTGACTTCAGACTGTCAGGAAGCAACCCGTAATTCATGTCAAGGTAATCGGAAAATGAGCTGAAATATTCCCTGAATTTAACAGGATTGCTTGCCCTCAGGCTATACAGGTATTTAATATAATCAGGCTCTCTTAAATACAGAGGCTTATAATCATTGTTGAACAGGGTATCTGTGCCGAAATTCTTTTTATATATTTTCTCAAGGTCATTTGAAGAACTGAAAAACAATGTACTCGGACTTGTTCCGCCAAGCACCCTTAGATCATCATTCTCCTTGCTATAGCATAAGATATATATCCTGTTAAGCCTTTCAAAATTATATGCAACAGAATCCTGATCGAGGAACAATTTAAGGGTGTCTCCAAGATGTCTGTGCCTGGCATTATTGCTTTTGCGTAATATTTCAAGGTCGCTGCTTTTATCCCATGCAACTATATTCACATCTTCGCATATATCAAGGTTAAAAAACACCTGCCCAATATCAAGCGCATCGGAAACCATCTTGTAGAACACATTGCTTCCGTGTACAGTTCCTGATTTGGTTACCTCCATAAAAGCGGTCAATACCAGGTCAACCCGGGCAAAGGGGCTTGGTATGGAAGTTATCTGCCTTATTGGAGATAATCCATCCGGATCCTCAATCTGGGCAATTTCGTTGGGTGCCAGAGGGGAGGTCTGTTCCCATCCGCTAATATCCTGTCCCTTATGAAATCTGAATACTTTAGCCATTTCCCTGAAATTTAAAATATTTTTCCATTATCTCCTGTGTGGCCAGGTTGAAGACCGAGATAAATCTCTTCTCGCGGTTGTTTGTTTTGACTTTTCTGGAGGCCTTGTTAAGAGCGCTTTCTACTTTCCAGAAATTTTTGTGCAACGGATCCTTGTTCTTTTCAGGCGCCTTATCAACAAGAAAAATATCAAACAACATATCGGCCGATATTTCATCCTTCAAATGAAACGGTTTAAAAGAGATCCTGTTTTTAGCCAGTTCGTCGAGCCATTCATAAAAATGATCCATGAACGGCATCAGCTCAGAACTGTAAAATCCTGATTTTAAAAAGGCCTTGTCAATGCGGGTCTTTCCTGACCTTGCCCATGGTTGCTGTTTAACTGAGCTACGTATCTGATGTTTCTGGAAAAGATAAAAAAGATAAAATGCCGATAAAGGACCTTCAGTTTTAAGTCTGCCTGAAGAGGAAATATGTGAGAATGATAATTCAGCACCTTTTTTATCCAGTCCGTACTCTTTAGCGATGATCTCTCCTTTGCCATTGCTGCTCATGGCAAAGTCCTCTATAGCCAGAGAAGCTGCAAACTCTACAAAATGTGCATCATTTTTTTGTTCGGAAGCACCTTCATGATTAGGATAATCTTTCATTATCCTGTCGCCTATATAATATATACTGTTGACAGAGTTGTTTCCTGAGATGTTGCGAAAATAGTATTCAAGAGCAGCACGTGTTTTACTGAAGAATGAGCTTTTATCAATCTGGCTCTCCTGCTGCTTTACCACTCCGAAATATGGCATTACAGTGATTGCACCGATAGGCGATTGCCTCAACAGCTGATGATTCTCTATATCAGCACCGGCATTGCGAATATTCTTAACAAGAAGCGGAAATCCGGCTGCACCGGTCCCTCCAAAAATACTGCTGATTATGAATATCTTATCATCCTGTCTGAAATTGCTTGCAAAGATCCTGAACTCTTTTGAGTTATAAAACCTGTTCAGTACGATGCTGCCGATATTCGGGTTCCCCTTGAACCCCACATCCATCTGAGCATCGAGGTTCTGCTTCGAGAACAGCAGGCCGGTTAAAGCTTTGTTGGCATCATCCAGCTGTCCGAATTCGAGAAGGTCTCTGAAGCGGTTGTCATCAAGGTCACTTATGGTAAACAGGAATTGGCCGCTGCCAGGGTGCTGGCCCTCTGTATCCATTTGTGACAGGCTGGTTATTCTGGTTCCGAAGAAGCCCTTCCCGTCAGATGAGGCCTGTTCATGAATCCTTTGATAGTATCTTAAAACCTGAACTGTACGGCTAAGATCACCATTTGACCTGTCAGGGTCAATTATTACAGGGATGATCTCGTCTGCATTGATCTTAACCCCGGCTGCCAGCAGCATTACCAGTGATCTGATGACTCTGGAGCCTGTTCCGCCAATTCCAAAAACAAATAGTTTGGACATATCCTGATTTTTAATAATTAAAATGGAGACCTGGAACCATTCCTGCTAAATCGCTTTACAACCAATGAATAAAAAAATGCCAGGGTGAGGGCAAGGAATGTGTTCCACAGGAAAAATAAAATAAGGTATTCATTGTCAACGTAGCTTAGCAAGCCTTCCCGTGCAAATTCAGAGTTAATGCGGTTCTGGGTAATCCCGGAACTCACTATGGCAGCAATTATACTTATGAGAAGCCAGTGAAACCATTTATTGTATCTGGGTGATCCGTAAGGAAGATAATAAAAGGTTAAAATCACAACAACAGATAAGATCAGTGTCATCCCTGCGGGCCCATACTGGCCAAGGTTGAACATTTGCGTCGTGAATTCAGGGAACCATATCAGTCCGCCTAACTCGTATATCGAAGCAAAAAAATCGTTTAACATAGTTTTTTAGTTTAATACAATATTGAAACTGATGATTGAATTTCCATCGGCCTGGTAGAATGCATTATAAAATCCCCTGGCCATTTGCTCAAATCCGAAAGTTGTTACTGCGAAACCTGGTGCATCACCACTCCTGTCATCAAGTGTTGATGTATTTTTGATCCACTGTGGAAACTCATTGATAATTTCAATGTTGATCTCCTGTCGTGGATTGTTAAGCTGGTCAGTTTTCACCACAATCAGATGGGTTGCATTGCCGGCATATCTCATGGCAGCTGATGAGATGTCGCTTTGTCTCAAAGGAGAGATCTCGTCAATATAGAAATCGTCTCTTGAATTTATCCTGTAATTACGACTATCAGTTTTAAAAGATTCATCAAACCAAAGGGCAGAAAGATCGGCAGCTATAACAAAACTAAAGTTCCCTTCCCTCTCATGTACCCGGGCATTTTCGAGTTGATCTATTCTCCCTTCCTGTAGTGAAGCTCTTGCGGGCTGAACATACCTGCTATTTTTGCCATGTGGGACCAGTACACTGTACCATGGGGACTGCTGCATACGGTACATCGCATGAGATGTTTCATATCCGGGAAGGGTACTGAACTCTCTTACAGCACTGTAGGTTTCACGGGTCATAAGTTTATGAAGTGTGGCTGTCTTTCCGATAAGTGAAATGTAGTAGGGCCTGTTGCCTTTATACGGGAACTGATCAGAATTGGGAGGATAATATATCCCGTCATAATCACCGTTCATTTTGACGATGATTACCCCAAAGTCGTCACCATGGGAATTAAATATGGCATGGGTCATTTCCTGAGCCTGATTTGCGAATCCTTCCGGGGAGATTGCGGGAGACAAGGTTTTTACATCATAAATCATGTCAGAGAATAGTATTGATACCTGGTTTTCCCTGGTGTTATTCAGAATATCCCTGAAAATAGCCGGAAAGTCAGTCCACGAAGAATTTACCATTCCCTGTGTTTCACGAAATATATTGGAAGTCTGCAGAAATTCAGAAAAGGGAATATCCCAGTGGGCAACCCTGTCGGCTACCACGTAAATCAGTTTCTTGTCCATGCTGTACTGGGGAAACCTGTTAATGATCTGCCGCATTGCAGTAACAAAATTGCGATTGCCCGCATCATAGAACACCATGCTTCCGCTCCTCTCCAGGTATAGTCTTGGTGAAACTATATGTGAATCATAAATTTCATTAAATAGTTCTGAACCATATTCATTGCCCGAATAAAGCTCAGGGTAACCGGATGAAACAAGATCTCTGTATTTATTGGAGAAGTCTTCAAATCTGGATTGGGTCTGCTGGTAACTATCTCCACGGAGAATATGGTTATTTACATGTTCATTCAGAAGACTTAATGTCAGTTGACGGCTCAAACCGGTATTCAGGTTGTTTTTGCTGGCAGCAGAAACTATCCTGGCGAGTATATATTCATTATTCAGGTCGTCACTGTTATACAATCCGGGGGCACAATCACGGTAAACAACACGGTTATTTATCAAATTCCCGGTCATCATATCCCAGTCTGCGATCGAAATAGTCTCTTTCCCGGCAACCTGGTCAAACAGAGCATCAAGCTGTCGGCAATCGGAGGAACATGATGACAGATTTACCAGGAAGTAAACGATTAATAAACCAGAAGTCCATTTTCCGAAAATCATACTTATATTTTTGTACATAAAGAGGCTGTATATATTTTCAACGGTTTTTTGAAATTATTTATAGTGAATCAAATTGCTCAATTTTTCAGACCTTTAAGTTAAGCTTTTTCAGATAAAATAGTTATTTCTATCAGGGCTCTTATAAAAAGATCCACCAATCAGGATAGAAGTATCATACATACTGCATCCATTAGTATTCATCGCTTTTAGATACCAGGAATAGCTATATGAGCTATTAAAATTTTTTCTGTAACGGATTGGAGGATATTTAATATGATAACTTAACCTGTGCTGATTATATTTTGAGTAACCCTGCCTGATTTGTAATTATTCTTTTGTTGTTGTATTTCCGGTAAATTTTTCTGTGAATTCTGCTTCTCTTTACCAAGTCATATTGGGTTAAGTTATTCTGCAGAAGACAATCAGGATAAGTAATGCCCGTGTATCCTGTTTCATATGAATAATTAATAATTACTAACTCAATATAAGCAAGTTGCAATTGCCAGTCAAGTGGTTGCCACAGATGGATCACCCATGTATTATTGACCTGCGGTCGATTCTGCATGCATAACCAGGTTCATTTAGCACTATTAGTGATATACAGAATTCATCTCTTTTTGTGTGCCCTGGTTTTTGGGAGATTCACAGTATTACTTTTCTTTTTTCTGTTTTCGTAGTTCTTCAGTCAATATTTTAATTTCATTACGCAAAGATTCCATCTGTTTTGAACCGGCAACTTCTCCTTCATTGCTTGTGGCATCCTGCCCAATAAAAAATGAAGCCAGAGTCGCCGTAAAATACCCCAGGACACCAAGGCTGTATACAGAAAGAAGAAAGCAAATTGCCCTTCCTTCAGGAGTTACGGGCCAGTATTCGCTGCCGATTGTGGTCAGCAGCATTGCAGTCCACCACAGTGCCTCTCCATAACTACTGAATGCACCTGTCTCTCTTTCAAAAGCAAACATCGCAGCAGAACCAACAAAACAAACCAGAAGCGTAAGTATAAAAATATATCCAAATGCCCTACGCTCAAGAGTTTTTCCCAGAACACGCATCCCCCGGTTGACCGATCCAACTACCCTTACAACCCTAATGCTCCTGATAAACCCGAGCGAACGGAGCAACCTGATACTTGAGAAAATGCGGAAAATTCTGAAGGCGGGAATGAAAAGTGAAATAATTGTGAGGATGTTTTTTTTTAAGAAAACCGACCTGTCAGGGGTTATTACCAGTTTTATCAGAAAATCGACAATGAATATAATCCAGATAATATTGACAATTAGCCGTAATTGGGGGGAAAGCTGCCATATAAGTTCCACGACCAGGAGTGCAAGCCAGCCAAATCCAAGGATAATAAGAGGTATCTCGGTTATATTATCGATCTTAACAAGCAGCCTGAAACGTTTGATTCTGGCTTTATTGTTCACGTTACTTTTATTCTTTTTTAAGTCCTTCAAAGGCAATAAAATATGTAGGTTGTAAAATATAAATATTCAAGATTACGGGAGTCAGGGCGGGAAACAATAAAGAAATGAAAGCATCGCTAATCCATAGCATGGATGGCACGAATTTAATGTGAATACAAGTTGGCAGCCAACAGGGATCAATACTTTTGTAATCGGAATGGATTAAAATGCGTGTTTGACTTAAATTATTGTTACAACTGCAACTAATGGTTTCGAAGGGCATGTATTAATTCTTCTTTTGACAATCCCGAAATACCTTTGATCCTGATCTCTTTTGCTTTATTATAAAGATCCTTCTTTGTGCGGTGTTCATATTTTTCCGCTTTCCCCCCCTTTTTGCCCGAATCAGGTGTATTGGCAATCCGGGCAGCTTTCTCCCTGCTCATGCCTTTTTCACGCAGGGCTTCATACTGATCTTCATTTTATATCTGAGGAGTACTTTTTTTGGGCATAATTCCAGGATTATGTTAAGACTCAGTTTTATTTAAATACAAAGTTGGTAATGAAATTATTTGAAACTATTACATAATTTTCATAAAATATATCAAAATTATACTCTGTCAGAAAGTTCATGATACAGGTTAATGGCTTCTGCAAGGTGTCTTAATATCTTCTTCTGCAACGTAATGGACTGGCGTGAACCTGCACCTGGCAAGAAGTGGTGCCCGGTTGTTGAACTATTTCAGGTTTGTATAAAAATATTAGTTGCATTATCCTGACCTAACGTGCAGATTGTTCTATTGAGAGGCATTACTTACAGGTATTGTGAAATAGAACTTTGATCCAACACCGGGTTCTGATTCCAGCCTTAATTTTCCTCCAAGCATTTCGATATAGGCTCTTGAAATTGATAAGCCCAGACCAGCACCTTCGTAGCCGCTTGATAGTTTAATGTCAGCCTGTACAAAACGTTCAAGGACGGTCTTTTGCTTATCCTCTGGAATACCAATACCTGAGTCTGCGACATAGAATTCTGCAAACTCCCGCATCATTTCATAACCAAAATTCACATTTCCTTTATTGGTGAATTTTATGGCATTTTTAATTAAATTGGTCAGGATGGCATAAAGTTTCCCGCTATCGGTAATAATTGCGGCCTCATTCTGATTCAGGGGCGAATAAAATGAAAGATCAATGCCTTTTTTGCTGGCATCGGCTTTGAAAAAGCTATAAAGAAAATCCAGTGTTTCATAAAGATTGGTTTCCGATAAAGTCACCTCCATCTGACCTGCTTCTATTTTGGAAATGTCAATAAGGTCGTTAATTATATCAAGCATTCTTGATCCGCTTTTTTCAATGATCTCAATAAATTCCTGCTGCGTTTCTGATGATAGCTCCGGTTCTTTCAGTAATTGTGCGAAACCCAGTATGCCATTCATAGGGGTCCGTATCTCGTGACTCATATTTGCGAGAAAGGCTGATTTGAGCTTATCAGATTCTTCTGCCTTGTCTTTTGCCCTTAACAATTCTTCATCAGCCTTTTTTTTATTTGTAATATCGATACCGATACCCATTAAAAATTTTTTCCCTTTGTTCTCAAACCGGACTCCGGTCATAAGGTATGGCACATATTGTCCGTTTTTTGACAAAAGGCTTGATTCAATTACATTTGCGCCGGTTATCATAACATGTTCGACTGCTTTCTCAACCTCAGGTCTGTCTGATTCAAGAAACCACTCCAGTATGAAGCGGCCCTCTATCTCACCCTCTTCGTACCCAAGAAGTTTTTCATGATTCTTATTCCAGCGAACCAGTCTTAATTCCGGATAAGAGTACAGATAAAAAATGCCGGGTAGTGAATCAAGTATTTTTTCAGTAAATAATTGTTCGGTTTTCAAGGCTGCTTCAATAATACTGTGATCTTTGATAAATCTGGCCTGCTGCAGATTATGACTTGCCAGAACTGAAAAATGTTTTGCCAGTGAATACAGAAGCCGGGCCACCTGATTAAACCGGTCCTGCGACATCGCAGGTACTTCCCTGAAAGCAGTAATCATATCCTCTTCATCAGCTTCAATAATTCGAGCATATTCTCTTATCTTGTCTTCACTCTGGGTTTCATTTCTAACCTGGCCAACAAGCCAGTTTGCAATATGGTGCCCTTCAACTGAAATACTTGTTCCTGAATCCCACAAGCCGCCACTCAGGCATTGCCTGATTATAGGCCCCCCCTCATTAACTGCACCAAGTTCAGCATCGGATTTGTAACAATTGTGGCACCCTTTTTCAGTTTTCCTGACAATTTCATTACAAAAACGGGTGAAATTGCTTGGCCGTGTAATTGGTCTGCCATCCGGATAGGTTATTATAGAAGCAACACCAGTAGCACTTGAAAATTCGTCCTGGATCTGCTGAATGACTTTTATATCAAACAGATCTTCAAAAACAATTCCTTCTTGCAAAGTTGCAGGCTGGTCAAGTATTTCGAGACGGGTATTGGAAATTTCGTTTTCAGATTTCAGAATTTCCAGCTCCTTCTGTAATCTGCTAACTTCATTTTCAAGTTCCCGTTTTGTTTTATTCCCTTTTAACATGACTGTTAATTTAACCGACTTTTCCCCGGGTCTGAACTCAACTTAAAATTAAGTTGCCGTTCAGTGTAAAATTTCCAGTGCTGTACACTTTTCTTTTTATGCTGCCCTAACAGGATACGGAGACTATGGATCAGACTGGCTTATGTTTAAAAAGCAATTTTGATATTATACTAAATTTTTCTGATTTATGTTCTGAAAAATGCCAGGCGATGTTTTTGATCGGACAGATGTACTGTATTAATACATGAATGCATCTGTCATATTAAGCCGCCTCTTGTAATTGTGCAGTATAAGAGGTTGTTCCTGGGGTTTAATATTATGAAACTCACCATTTCGGTTATTAAATTACGAAAGAAAAACGAAATATATTGCCCATGCCGATTAAAAGAATAACCGAATCAGCAAAAACTGAAAAAAACAGTACTTTATATTCCGTATATTCTGAAAAATATATGTGCGCGGGAGAGATCCCTGTTAACCGTGAGCCAGTCATAAATAAAAGGACCTGACAAAAGGTATCTGGAAAGGACAATCCGGATTGACCAGTATCCATTTAAATGTTTTAGAAAAGTTTAATCATGATCACCCACGAACCAGGGCAGTCATAGAGAAACAAACTGAGCATAGGAGATCCATCCCGGTTAACCACATGAACCGGAGAAATGAATTCCTTATTAACCAGGGCAGGCAAAATCAGGGGCAAGGAATATATTAGGAGTGGTCAGTCTGTGGCAGACAGCTGACATGGAACAATAATTGCTTCCTGAAAATATTATATTTGCTCTGTATTCATATATAAATTAATCTGCCAGAAGAGTCTTTTCATCAATTATGATAATCGGGAAAAACCCTTCAATGCGCCATCTTTCATTCAATCTGTCGAGCGCATCATCATCCATAAACATTGATTCCAGAGTCTTATATCCGGAAAACCTTGCCAGGCTTTCCCCGGAGATGTAGATCCTGTTGTCTGTATATTTGTCCTGTACAAAAATTGCTGCTATACCATTAATGTAATTTCTGATATATCGGTATTGGTTAGTCTCTCGAACAATATCAAATTTCATAATCAATATGCTTTAAATTAATTAATTGATTACCGGGGTTATACAGTATCCCTTCCAGTGCGTATTGGTCTCCCGGGGGTAAAATCTTCTGGTATTGATACGAAATTATTTTCTAAAAGGTTCCACCTGATTATTGTGTTTCGCGATCGAAAAGAGTTTAGCAGTCATGAAGTCCCCGCTTTTATTAAAGTATAGCTGTATTAACTTCCCTGTAAAACATGGGTAAACTAAATAAAAATAATTGCCAAAATACCCTGATGGAGCTAAAAATTAAGTCAAAGTTCAGATAGCCTTTTGTAAGTATCACATATACAGCTATGTAATATGAAGGAGGGAGGTTGTTTTTATGCGAACTGATCAAAAAATGTCATTAATTTTAATAATAATGATCTGGATTTAGGCCATATCCTGATCAATCACCCACGAACCAGGGCACACAAAAAGAAATGAATTCTGCGGCTGACCAGTATTGCTAAATGAACTTGATTATGCATGCAGAATCGACCTCAGGTCAATAAAGCACGGGGGATCAACAGGAATTGAAATACTGAATATGAATTACCGGTTAAACGTAATTAATTGTAAATTTGATTAGCCTGCATTAAGCAGATGAATCAAAATCATATTGATCCAGGAGGACCGGCCGGCATTATTTGATATATTTGCATGTGTGATCTCGCCGGGAATAACCTTAAAAAATAGCATTGTTAGAAACACTTTCTTTAAATGAAAAAGACTCTAACCTGGATTAACAGGGAGATTCCTGCAAATTTTCTGATCCAGAAGCCAGTTCAGGGGGCTGTGGCTTTCTTTTTGATCTTCTTCTTGTTTGCAATAATATATCAACCACTCTATACACACCCAAGCAGATTTTTTAGTTACCCGGTGACAGCTGCTCTTTATTCTTTTATAGTTTCAGCAGCTGTCGCTGGAATAGTCAGAATACTTAACAGATTCCGTTTTTTTTCTAAAATACACGAATGGACCATTCTCAGGGAATTGCTTGCTGTTTTAATTGCATTGACTGGAATGGGCCTGTCAGTATACTTTGCTGCATTTATAATTGAAGAGCCTGCAAACAGATGGAACATCGCAACTCTTTATGATTCGGTATTAAAATCTTTTTTACTGGGCGTTATTCCATTTATCTTTTTCAACTTACTTAATTTCAGATACTGGCTTGGACAAGTACATGTGGTTGTCGGAAATGACAATACTGGTGAGGCTTATGAACCTGCTGAAGAACTGATCAGAATCAGTTCCCGGCTCAAGAAAGAGGAATTGAGTTTTTATCCGGGCCAGTTTGTTTATGCTGAATCAGATAGTAATTATGTTAACTTCTATATCTGGAAGGACAATAAGTTGAAAAAAGAGGTTATCAGAAACTCAATCAGCAATGTGGAAGAGCAATTTGCTGATTTTCCCTACATGGTAAGGACTCACAGGGCTTATATCGTCAATATCAGAAAGATCACGCAGAAGAAAGGGAATGTTCTCGGTTACAGGTTAAAATTGAATGGTGTTGATCAGGAAATTCCTGTTTCCCGGAATAACACCGCGGCCTTCAACAATGCAATTAAACAGTTGAGCCTCCCGGCTTTCAGTTATCCGGGGCACTGAACCTGACCAGCAGGGTTGCATTAAACCCTTACATGAGATTTTTTGAAGTAAGTTCCCTTCCAAATAGTTTTGCCATTGAAAACAACCTGGCCAGAAGACAGGAGTTTGGCTGGGCCACAGGGTTTTCCGTAGTTGCCTCGTTTAAAAAGGATATCACTGCATCAGGACTATTCCAGTATGCCAGTCCACTCAGCGGAATCCAGGGCAGGTCATTCAATGATGCACTCTATTTTATAACTGTCGAAAAAGCTTTCCGCCATGGGATTAAGGCAGGATTGTCAAGTGCAGTGCTTTTCTCAAGGTCATTGGTTTATCAGGGATCAGAAATAATTTCGCCAGATTTCCACAGTTATTCGACAGGAAATATCAAAATGTCGGCTGTCCCCGTATTTATAAAGATCACTTACCAGTTCTCAGCCGGCAATAAGCGGGACAGGATTAACCGCACCAAAGAAGAAGTCGATAATTTACCGAGAAAAGGATTTTGAAAAAATTTCTTTCAAAACAGAAGAAATTGAGAGAAACTTCAAATATATTTATTGAGAAATGACGGATGAATCACCCATGTGATGAGCACAGATAAAAAAATTTTATAATCCATGGGTGATCCATCGGAATTGAAATACTGAATATGAATTAACTGAAAATATAATTATCTGATTATTAATTTGATAAACTTGCTTTATAAATATGAAATCCACCATTATCAGCCTGCAAATTACAATCCTGATCTGTTTTTCTGCCCTTTCATTAGCATTTGCAGGATACGGTTTCTTCCCCGGTAAGGGATCAGGGTTTTTAATTAATGATATTGAGGATCCTGATACAGATAATCCCGGTGTCATAGTAATTGATAATGATATTAGCCTGATCCATTTGCATGATTCTGCATATATGCATGTTACATGGGATGAAAGTGAATTGTATGGCCGTTTTTCTTCAAATGGCATGATTTTCGTAAAAAACGGGAAGGCACTGATGATCGATACACCAATGGATAATGAAAAAACCAGGCGGTTGTGCGAATATCTTGAAAACTCGATGAATGTTGAAGTTGTCAGGCTGGTGATCGGGCATTATCATGACGACTGTATGGGGGGATTGGAATATATTCAAAACAGCGGAATCATCCTGAAACCTGAGAAACCAGGTAGTGGATTTCAAAAGTCTGATTGATTGAGTTCTTGCAGTAAACAGTGCCCGGGAATAACTTTTTTGCAATACTTTCGTATGATTATAACTGAAGTAATTGCTTGTATAGCCGGTTATAACAGCTAATTACTTATTGTACACAAAACCAGATTATTGATAAAAGAATGAAAAAGATATTTTTAAGATGCATAGCCCCGGTCATGATTGCCCTTTTACTTGTATCCTGTGAAAAGGAAGAGTTTTTTGATGAATCGTTCCTCCCGGGGAAATGGGAGTCGGGTACCATGTATTACCGGTACTTTTCCAATGGAGACGGATATAGCTGGGATGAAGGTGATGATGTGACAGAAGAGGAGGCACAGGGTTTTACCTGGACCCTGGAGCAATCGGTGCTTACCCATATACATATACTGGAAATCGGGGGGACAGTTCCGCGGGTCTATACGGTAACTGAGCTAACCATGGATAAGTTAAGATATGAAGATGATTTCGGAAGAAGTTACAGCTTCACAAAGGTTAATGAGTAATCGATGAAAAGATTTTTTAAGGTTATTTCAGTTATACTGGCAACTTTTATTTTCTTGCTGGCTGTAACTGTAAGCATTATAATGTGGTTTGTTTTCACACCAGACCGACTTACCCCGATTGTTAGTAACCAGTCACAAAAACATATCCCTTACCAGACTGAAATCGGGAAGGTTGAATTAACCCTGTTCAGTACATTTCCTGAGTTCGGAATAAAAGTAAACGAGTTTGCAGTTATAAATCCTGGAACAGGTGCCGCGTGCGACACCATTTTCAGGACTGTTGAACTTACAGGCGTGGTAGATGCCAGGGAATACTGGAGAAACAGAAATATAAAAATACATAAATTCATACTTTCAGATGTCCTGCTTAATGCTTTTACAGACAGCCTGGGTCAGTCAAATTTCAGTATGCTTATGGCAGCCTCTCCGGATCAGGATACTGAAACTGATGAGGATATATTTATTGATCTGGAAAACATTGAGTTAAGAAACATGAACATCAGTTACACCGACCTTTCAGCCGGGATGCGCACTGTCATATCCACTTTCAATGCGGGAATTTCAGGTACTATTAGAGATGACATTATTAATGTCCTTATTGATGTTAGTTCAGCCAATGTTTCACATGAGCAGGATGGAGAGAAATTACTGGAAGATACCCGTATTAGGTTTCGGATACCTGCTGAAATAGAGGTTGCACGTCAGTTGATCAGCCTCAGCGGAGCCTATGCGTCTGTTAACGATATGGAGATCAGGCTTGCCGGATCTGTTGAGAATGACACCCTGAACAACAGGATCATTGCTGATATTAATTATCATCTGGATTCATGGCAGTTAAATGATGTTATTGCTTTGATACCCCGGTCCTTTCTGGAAGAATATGGTGAATTTGGTGCTCGGGGACTTATATCTTCAAGCGGTAAAATAAAGGGGAATGTCAATGATTCCCTGCTTCCGCTTCTGGACATCAGCCTGTTAATTTCTGAAGGAACTCTCGAATATCATGCATTGCCATTCGGGTTGAAAGAAATGAACGGCGATATTCATTTTTATTCAGATATGATTAGTGATTCAGTGTCGTATATTGATATCCGGAAATTTGAATTAAAGACACCCGGTTCAGAATTCAATACCAGGGGCAAGGTAAATCACCTTTTTTCTGATATTCATTTCGATCTGGTTAGCACTGTTAATATACTTACTGAAGAATTCAGATCATTCATTCCGGCCGACCTTAATTTAAATGTTGAAGGCCGGGTAAGGGGAGGTGTTAAATCAAGTTTTGCAATGTCGCAGGTTGAAAACCTGCTGCTTGATAAGATGAGCTTATCTGGCAGTGCCTCCTTTGAAGATTTCAGCATGGTTTATGATAGTATTTCGGTGTCAACCGATCATACCCTGGTCGATTTTGACCTTCCGAATCCCGTGATATCTGACAGAAATACACAATTCGCCTCGGTAAAAGTATCATCAAAAATCCTGTCTGCAACCAAAACTGAGGTTTTCACTACAAGTATGAATGATGCCAATTTCTATGTGGAGATGTCGGATGTCAGGGATACAACATCTATACCTGATCTGTTCTGCACCTTCAGTTTTGATACTTTCAGTGCTGCCATGGATACTGTTGGCATTTCTGTAACCAAACCACTTGGTAATTTTTCAGTTACACCCTTAATAGACTTCCCTGACCGGCCATCAGTAAAATTAGATTATACAAGTTTTAAGATTGAAGCATACTCCGGAAACAATTCAGCATTGATCGATGACCTGACTCTTAATGCTGATATCATAAATAACAAGGAGCAGGAAGACATTTTTCTGCAATGGCTTGCAACAGGATTTGTTGACATGAAAAACGGGACCATTACAATGTCTGCCCTGAATCAACCAGTGGAAATTCCGGTAATCAAAATGAATTTTGATCCTGAAACCTTCAATATTATTGATAGCAGAATTATTATAGAAAAATCTGACTTTGGATTAAAAGGGGTAGTCCATAATGTATTATCATGGTTCCGGGGTGATTCGATATTGTACGGCGATTTCAACTTTGAATCGGCAAATACTGATCTGGGAAGCTTAATGCGGCTGACCAGCGGGATCGGCGCAGATGAAGAGGATAATGAGGCTTCAGAAGGGCCATATATGGTGCCAAAAGGCGTTGACCTTATTCTAAGGGCAAATGTCAGGCAGGCTACCATGAATGCCGATACCATAACCAGCATAGCAGGCGATGTACTTGTTAAAGATGGTATTCTGGTACTGGACGGCCTTTCATTCACTACTCCTGCGGCCGACATGCAATTAACCGCCATGTATCGCACTCCACGTAAGAACCATCTTTATCTGGGTATTGACTATCATATGTTTGATGTTGAAATAAGCAGGCTTCTCGAGATGCTTCCTGATATTGATACGATAATGCCAATGTTACGCTCATTCGGGGGGGCAGGAGAATTTCATATTGCTGTTGAGACCTATCTTGATTCCCTCTATAATATTAAAAAGTCCACCCTGCGCGGTGCATCATCAATCAGGGGTGAAGATCTTGTGCTCATGGACGGTGAGACATTTGGCGAGATAGCAAAGACATTACGATTCAGCAGGAAGGCTGTTAACAGGGTAGATTCTCTTTCTGCAGAGTTCACAATTTTCAGGGAAGAGATAGATGTCTATCCATTTCTCCTGGTAATGGACAGGTACAAAGTGGTAGTCGGAGGAAGGCATAATTTTGACCTTAGTTTTGATTACCATATTTCACTCGTCGAATCACCTCTTCCTGTCAGACTGGGAATCAACATAGGCGGCAATATGGATGAAATGCAATACGGACTGGCCAGTCCGCGCTATGCAGAATTCTACCGGCCCCGGTCCCGCAGGGCAGTTGAAAGCCGCCAGCTGGAATTCCGGACAATGATACGTGAAGCACTTCTGCAGAATATCAGGGAGTAATCACATCTAATAATTGACAATTACCAGAGTATCAATTAAGGGTTTTGAAGAACAGTATTGTGTTCGGCAGATTCTTAATTTAGGCTACAAGTTTTGAATGGAATCTTTGGCAATTCCTGAAAGCATCAGTGTTTTTCAGTAAAGAATAAATAATTCTTAATAGCCGGATATACTTTTTCCATTTTGCTTTTCGGAATAATAGAATTTTACTTTCTGAGTCTTTCAGGCCATTTTGTTATTGAAAGATTGCCCTGTTGAACAACTAACTTTATGTCGGCATGTTATAAAACAGGAATAGTGATATTTTTACTAAATTTGCATGAAGCAAGAGATAGCCTGAATGATAACAAAGAAAAAGGTATGAATAAAATAATGTCTCTGGAATTACTTTCCAGTATAAAAGGAGCCAGACAGTCAGATGCAATTATTGAGTTGTTCCGGGTTATCAGGGAAGCATTCCCCGATGAGGAAGAAGCCGGAAATATGACTCAAACGGATGAAGGTGCAATTCTATTTGAAAATCTGAGAGAAGATACTGTAAGTGAAAGCGATGCCAGGGAGAAAGAACTGATTGCAGGCAACTTTCCAAAAGAGAAGAACGGCTACCTGGTTGTATCAAAAGCCATAGAAGATTAGCTTGTGGGAGGTTGCAGGTATTCTCTGAAACCTTTTCAAAGGGGCACATTATAAACTTGAAATTACCTGCAGGCCTGTCCTTGATTTATGCAATAAAATACTGTCAATTACTGTGATAGCAGACTCAATATAAAACTCATGGAATCTGAAATAGTCGGGATAAACAAAGCTTTAAAATCAGGTGCATATACCTGCGCTGATTTGATCGGGGAGAGGATAAAGGCCCTTGAAGGAACAACCTGCAACAGTTCCAATTTTATTCTGACAGACCTGGCGCTTTCTATGGCAAAAAAGGTTGATGATAAAATTAATGGAGGTGTTGAAATTGGTGTTCTTGAAGGTGTGCCGTTCGGGCTCAAAGATGTTTATATGTTACAGGGCTACCCGGCAACCGGCAGTTCAGCTATTCTCAGAAATTATATTTCTCCATATACCGCAACGGCAATTAGCAAACTCATTGACGCTGGCGCCATACCTCTGGTAAAGGAGAATTGTGACTGTTTTGGTCATGGAAGCAGCAGCGAGAATACTGTTTTCGGGCCGGTAAGGAATGCGCTTGATGAAAAACTGGTAGCCGGTGGGTCAAGTGGCGGAAGTGCAGTAAATGTTGCAAAAGGTTATACATCATTTTCAATTGGTGGCGATACCGGCGGTTCTGTCAGACAACCGGCGGGATACAATAATGTTTACGGCTTTAAGCCAACGTATGGCAGGATTTCACGTTATGGGGTAATGGCCTATGCATCATCTACTGATTGTGTTGGTCCGATTGCCAGGAACCTCGAAGATATCCGGATTTTGATAAACACGATGAGTGGTTTAGATTCCCGCGACAATACAACATACCAATCAGCTTTGATACCTGGTGATATATTTTCGGGAGAAATTTCAGGTAAAGAATTCCAGGTTGGTTACTACAGGAATTTTATTGAAAGTGAAGATCTCGATAAGGGAATAAAGGCAGATTTTTTAAGGGTTTTGGATGTTTTAAGAGATCGGGGCATAGTTGTAAAGGAGCTGGACTTTTTTAACCCGGGCTTACTTGTTTCAACATATTATGCTCTTGCCATGGCTGAGACAGCTTCCAACCTTGCCCGCCTGGACGGAACAACTTACGGTGAAAGACTGACCGGTGAAAATATAAAGGAAGACCGTGCTCTAACCAGATCTGAATATTTTACCGAAGAAACCAAAAGGAGAATAGTTGGTGGGACGCAGGTATTATCACATGGTTATTCGGAGGATATTTATCAAAAAGCAAGGCATATCAGCCAGCAGATAAAAAATAGTTTCAAGAGGGATTTCCATAATGTCAATATTATTATTTCACCGGTAACCCCGAACCTGCCACCTTCCATAGGAAGCAGCCTTGATAACCCACTTCTGATGTATCTTTCAGATGCCTATACGGTAGGGTTCAGCCTTGGAGGCTTGCCAACCCTGACTTCCCCCGTTGCCACTGCAACAGGAATTCAGATTACTGCTGATAAGGACCAGGAACATATTATCCTGAAATTTGCTAAATTCTTAAATGATATACTTTAACTGATATGGAAGGTATAGTTGCTGAACTGGAACAGAATGGGCTGGAAATTGTAATCGGACTGGAAACTCACATAAGGCTCAACACACAAACAAAGCTTTTTTGTTCCTGCCCGAATAAAGAGGAAGAACGGCCTAATTTTAATATATGTTCAGTTTGTACCGGACAAATGGGTGTGTTGCCGGCCGTGAACAAAGAGGCAGTCAGGAAGGCAATTGCTTTTGGCAAAGCCATCAATTCCAGTATGAGTAACACATTAATCAGATGGGACAGGAAACATTATGAATACCCTGACCTGCCCAAAAACTTCCAGCTTACACAGTTTAAAAAGCCAATAATACCCGATGGTAAGGTTGATTGTTTCAGGAATGATGGTTCACTTTTCACAGTTTATATTGAACAGGTACATATTGAAGAGGATGCTGCAAAGCTGGTACATGAAAAAGACCAGACACTGGTGGATTTCAATAAAGCAGGCGTGCCGCTGATTGAGGTTGTAACCAGGCCATGCATTCACAATATTTCCGATGCATCAGTCTATGCACAGTACCTTCAGCGTATAGTGCAGAACCTTGGTATTTCCGATTCCAACCTGGAAAAAGGTGAATTTAAAAGCGACGTAAGTGTATCATTAAGGAAAAAGGGATCGGTTGAATTGAATCCAAGGGCCGAAATCAAGAACCTGAACTCTTTCAGGTTTATGCAGGAGGCTATTATTGAAGAGGTAACCAAGCAGCTTGCATATTACAGGAAACATAACTCTTTCAGGCCTGACCAGACTACTGTTCTTTTCGACGCAGATCTGAAGCAAACACGTACTATGCGCCAAAAAGAGTACGCTGCCGATTACCGTTTTGCCGTTGAGCCTGATATTCCTGAAGTCGATATAAAAACGGCCATTGATGAGGTGATGGTCGATGCCGACCTCCTGCCGTTTCCAATCGAGAGCAAATTGATACAGGGAGGTGTCAGGCCACAGGATGCGAAGTTCTTTACTTCAGACCCTCTGCGATCCAGAATACTTCTGGGTATAAATGAAATAGTTTCCGACCCCCTTTTTGTTGCCAAAACCCTGACAAACAATCTCAAAACCGATGATTATGAAAAAATAAGGAATATAACTCCTTTTGCGGAGGTATTCCTATTATACAGGAGGGAGAAGATATCACTTGTCCTTTTACAAAATGTCCTGAGTGAACTGCTTATTGATCATGATTTTGATTTCGAGGCATATATTACCGGGAATACTGTTTCTGATGAAGCCTTAATGGACATAATCAGAAAAGTTGTCGACGATAATCCCCAATTGGCCGGTGATATAAAAACCGGCCAGGTAAATAAGGCCGGCATTCTGGTGGGTCAGGTATTGACAATAGCCGGCAAGGGCATTTCGGGGAAATCTGTTCATCAAAATATTTTGAAATATTTGTCAGGCAGTCAGCCAGACAGGGAGCCGGACAGGAAAGAAATTAATACTGGCACAAGTTATACAGGAGTTGCTGAGACCGATGATGATGATAATGTTCAAAGAGAAAGTATTTTTGTTAATGAATACTACAGAACACATTTAATATCTGATATTTCTGAGAAAGAAGCCGGACAGAAAATAACACTTGCCGGCTGGGTTTCAAGTGTACGTGATCACGGTGAAATCGTTTTTATTGATTTAAGGGATTCAAGCCATGAACTGTTTCAGGTAAGGTTTACGCGTATAAATTTCAATGACTTGAAGAGAATATCACATATCAGCACCGAGTCGGTGATTATGGTTACCGGACAGATAATAGAAAGAAATGAGAATGATATAAATACCGGTCTGAGAACCGGGAGGATTGAGCTTGATACTGATGATATCAGGATACTTAACACTTCTTTGCCGCTGCCTTTTGAAATAAGGCGGGCTGGTAAAACCTCTGAGGTAGTCCGGCTAAAGTACAAATTCCTTGATCACCGGAACACTGAAACCAGGAATACTATTGTTAACCGTTATAAGGTAATCAAGTCTATAAGGGATTTTCTTGACAAGGAAGAATTTATAGAGATTGAAACGCCTGTTCTGACAGCGGGGACTGATGAGGGAGCCCGTGAATTTATTGTGCCCAGCAGAAAGTTCCCGGGAAAATTCTATACGTTGCCACAGGCCCCACAACAGTTCAAGCAATTTCTTATGCTGGGAGGATTTCCAAAGTATTTCCAGATTGCAAGGTGTTTCAGGGATGAAGACACTCGCGGCGACAGGCAGCCTGAGTTCACCCAACTTGATCTTGAGATGGCATATGTCAGCATGCAGGATGTGCTGAAAGTTAATACTCTGCTTTTCGAGGAGGTGGTAAGGAAGAATTATGGCAGGAAGTGGAAAGTTTTCCCATTTCGTACCATAACATATAAAGAGGCAATGGAGAAATATGGCACCGACCGGCCCGATCTGAGGTTCGGCCTGGAGATGCAGGACATCACACATATTGTCAGAGGAACACAGTTTAAGATATTTGCCACTCCTATAGCAAGGGGAGGAATTGTCAAATGCATCAGGGTACACGGCAGAAATGGGAAAAATACAGTTACCAAAGGACAAATTGAAAACCTTACCTTCATTGCACAGGCACATGGTCTTGGCGGACTGGCCTACATAATCGTTAAGAAAGATGAATTGCAGTCGCCGCTCATTAAATATCTCGGCGAAGATGTTTCAGCCAGGATTATCAGTGAGGCAGGTGCAGAAGTAGGTGATATTGTTTTTTTCTCTGCATCCGACACAAAAACTGCAAATAAAGCCCTCGATGCAGTCAGACAAGAGCTGGGCCGCATACTCGGTCTGATCAGGCCGGGAGAATTGCACCCGGCATGGATTATTGACTTCCCGCTTTTTGAGAAAACAGACAAAGGTGAATGGACTTTTTCACATAATCCTTTTTCAATGCCGGTTAAAGAGTATCTGCAGGATCATCTGAGCGGCAATAATATTGGAGGGATAATTGCACAGCAATATGACCTTATACTAAACGGATATGAAATAGGAGGCGGATCTGTTCGTGCACATAAACCCGAAATACTTGCGGCAACATACAGGAATATGGGTTACAGTCATCAGGAAATGCAAAAAAGCATTGGGCATCTTTATGAGGCTTTCCATTACGGAGCTCCTCCGCATGGGGGTATAGCATGGGGTATCGACAGATTGATGATGATACTGGAGAATAAATCATCAATACGTGAAGTAATGGCTTTTCCCAAGACCGGATCAGGAGAGGATCTTTTATTTAATTGTCCCTCAGAACTGTCTGACAAAAAAATTATTGAGGCAAATATCAGGTTAATTGAATAATGATTAAACAGTAATACATCCCTCTGAAGCCGGAGATACTGTATCTCTGTATTTTTTTAAGATTCCTGTAACAGTATTAATGGCAGGGTGTTTCTTTTCTTTTCGTCTTGATTCAATTTCGGCATCTGTAATGTCAGCATCAATTGAATTTTTAGTTATGTCTATTGTGATAATATCACCATCCTTTAATAAACCAATCAATCCCCCATCATAAGCTTCCGGAGTGATATGGCCTACTACGAAGCCATGCGAACCGCCCGAGAACCTGCCATCAGTAATAAGTGCTACACTCTTGCCAAGTCCGGCTCCCATAACCGCCCCTGTAGGCTTTAACATTTCCGGCATTCCGGGCCCACCCCTTGGTCCGTTATTCCTTATTACAATTACCTCGCCGGGCTTTACAATGGTGCCGATACCCTCTACCGCTGTAAATTCATCTTCAAAAACCCTTGCCGGACCTTTAAATGCCAACCCTTCTTTACCGGTTATCTTCGCTACGGCTCCCTTTTCAGCGAGGTTGCCATATAGAATCTGAATATGTCCTGTCTCCTTTATGGGGTTGTCAATTGGATGAATAATTTGCTGGCTTTCCGACAGATCATTTACTTCCTCCAGGTTTTCTCCCACGGTTTTTCCGGTTACTGTGAGGCAATTACCATCTATCATATTATTTTTCAGCAGCATTTTCATGACTGCCGGAATTCCGCCTGCATTATGCAGGTCCTCCATGAGATATCTACCGCTAGGCTTCAGGTCGGCGAGATAAGGCGTCCTGTTGGAGATATTCTGAAAATCATCAATGGTAAGCCGGACATTGACTGCCCTGGCCATGGCTAAAAGGTGTATGACTGCATTCGTTGATCCGCCCAGGACCATGATCAGCGTTATTGCATTTTCAAAGGCCTGTCGGGTCATTATGTCCATTGGTTTAATATCTTTTTCAAGAACAAGCTTTATTGCTGCCGCTATTAATTTTGCCTCATTGCGTTTATGACTGCCAACAGCCGGATTTGACGATGAATAAGGCAGGCTCATACCCATGCATTCAATTGCAGAGGCCATTGTGTTAGCCGTATACATTCCTCCACACGCCCCGGCACCGGGTATGCTGTTTTGGATTATCCCCTTATAATCAGGATCGGAGATATTCCCGGTGATACGCTCTCCATAAGCCTCAAAGGCTGAAACTATATCCAGCTGCACATTTTTCCAGTTACCCTTTCTGACAGTACCGCCATACATCAAAATTGCAGGCCGGTTAAGGCGTCCTAGTGCAATCATGGCCCCGGGCATATTCTTGTCACATCCGACGATGGGGATTACGGCATCGTAAAACTGGGCACTTACAACCGTTTCAATGGAATCAGCTATTATCTCACGGGATGGCAATGAATACTTCATCCCAGTCGTGCCGTTGGTTATGCCGTCACTAACACCTATTGTGTGAAAGATAAGTCCATACAAATCTTCCTGCCAGTCCACTTCATTTTTCACTATAGTGGCCAGGTCATTCAGGTGCATGTTGCATGGATTTCCCTGAAATCCAGTGCTGACAATCCCAATCTGGGCTTTTTTCTGGTCATTTTCATCCATCCCTATGGCATAGAGCATTGCCCGGGCAGCGGGGAGACTTTCATCCTGTGTAATTGTACGACTGTATTTATTCAGCATTTTTCCCATGATGGACAATTATTATATCGTGGAAACTTATGTCGGAGAAATATTATGCCCGGAGCTGACGGAATAACCGCAGTCCGGAACAAGTGCAGAACAAAAATAGCTTATTCACACACAAAACCTTCAGGTCCGGTAAGAAAATATGAGTGAAATGGATTAATCAGTATATTCGGATGAATCTCCCACGAACCAGGGCAAACAAAAAGAAATGTATAAAGCATGGGTGATCCATCCGTGGCAACCACGTGATTAGCAAAGTCATCTGTTCCCTTAATTAAAGAAATTATAGACTTCTGTCAGACGTTTAATCGCAGGCAGCTTTGGCCCTGGGCTTATTTTGATGTCTGGGGTAGTGAAATCTTTCATTTTCCAGCAAGAGAATATCCTTTACTTCCCTGTAAGCACCGCTTTCTTCCTGAAGGATGGTTCCCATTGCCTCAACCAGGTAGTTTGCTGCATACCGGGGTTCGGTCAGCTGGCCTTTTTCACGCATAATCCTCAGCTTCTTTATGACAGGATAGTTGTTTAAATTGGGTAACTGTGCAATATGTTTCTGCAGACTCGAATCAATGTACCCGGGTGCTATGGCACTAAAGTGAGTTTTGGTGATCTCCCTGGCATACAATTTTATCATTTTATTCAGCGCGAGCTTTGATAACGAGTACGCATTCAGTCCGCGAGCATTGTTGATAACAGATCCACATGATATGGCAACAACCTGATACAGATTGGGAGTCTTCTCCAGAAGGGTGTCAATGATGACCTTGTTGGCCCAAACATTTACACGCATAACCGTTGTTATTTCATCCAGGGGAGTTTTCCTCAGGTCGTTAATATTAATAAGGATGCCTGCATTAAGAACAACCAGATCAAGTGTATTTACATCACTCAAAAAGTCAGTTAGATTTTCCTGTAACTCTTCCAGCTTCATCAAATCCTGTGACAGATGATGATAGTCATCGTAGTTTTTAAGTTTATCATTGAAATGCCGGCTTATTCCGTAAACAGTTGCTCCATGGTCAAGGAATTCTATTGCCAGTGCATGTCCTATTCCTGTATTTGTTCCTGTTATTAGTATGTTCATCAGAGTTTATATTTTATCTTCAGTTTAGAAACTTCGTTTTGAGAGCCGGTTTAAACCTTTAGTCCCACATGTTAAATATAAACATGTATATGCCTCGTTTCAGGGTAAACTATTTATCGCTGTTATATGTAAATTAAGGTAGTATATTGTCACATTAGTGAACCAATTCAATATGAAGGCAGCCGGATTAATTTTGTATTACGTTATTGAGCTGATAAGGCGATAACCCAAAGTGGATATTTAATGGATCTCCTGACATTGATCCTTTTATGGATTGGAAATACAATTTGTTTATAATGATTATTTAGGGTAATTTAATCTTTTTATTAATTTCCATTTCATAAATTAAAAAATACTAATATGATAAAAAAATTTCTTGTCTTTGGAGTATTGCTTATTGTCAGCATACTGGCATGTAACGCTTCGGAAATAGCTGGTAAATGGAAAACTATAGTCCAGACCCCGGAAGGTAATCTTGATGTAATTTATGTATTCAACGTTGACGGGGAAAAGCTTACGGGATCTGCCAGTAGCTACATGGGGGAGGTGCAGATAAATAATGGGAAAGTTGAGGGTGATGAATTTACTTTTGATCTTGAAGTAGGGATGGCAAGCCCTTTAGTTCATAAAGGTAAATTTAAAGATGATATTATAAGAATATCTCTTATTATGGATACAGGCGGAGGATCTCCTGATGATCTCATCCTTACCAGGGTGGCCGTTGAATAGAGATTTATGATTTTCCGGATTTTTTTTGAAAAGCTGCTATATCTGGCAGCTTTTTCTGTTGAATGAAATAGACATTTTTGCATTTTTTTGTAACTTAGTATAAATATTAAAGCAATGAAGGATCAAACAGATGTAACCCGGTCGGAGGAAAGATTTTTTCTGGCGAGGAAGATGACTTATGTCTTGTTGTCCATTATCCTTTTTATTTATGCATTGATACAGGTGAGGAATTTTCTTTACCCTGTTGCTTTTGGTTTTGTCCTGTCTTATTTGCTTTATCCAGTTTCCAGCCGGCTTGAAAAAAAAGGTTTTCCACGTATACTGGCTAACCTGGTAACAATATTGGGCGGACTGACTCTGATTGCAGGAATTTTCCTGGTGGCATATGTTACCATATCACCTATAGCAGGTGACCTGCCTGAATTACTAAAGACAGGTGTCGGGAACGTCTCGCAAATGGTTGCCCGTGTTGGCGGAATCTTCGGCCTTAACAGTGGTGAAGTAAGCGAAATGATAAAGGACAGGGCTTCTTCGGCTATAGAATCGGGAAGTAATTATTTTCAGACCGTATTTACAGCTACTACAAATACAATTGTCGCATTCGGACTGATGCCGGTGTATATATTTTTGTTTTTGTATTACAGAACAAAGTTTATGTATTTTTTACTCAAGTCATCAGGAAGATCAAACAGGAAAGTGGTAGTTGACATTTTGAGGGTAATCTCCACCGTAACCGTCCGCTATATGGCCGGCATACTTATGGTTGTCCTTTCCCTTTGTATTATTAACTCACTCGGATTGTATATTATTGGAATGAAATATGCCATTGCATTAGGTGTAGTCTCAGCGCTTTTTAATTTAATTCCTTATTTCGGTACATTGATCGGGGGACTGGTCCCGTTATTGTTTGCTTTTTTGGTGCTGGGTGATATTGCTTTGGCATTAAAGGTTGTTATACTTTTTATAATTATTCAGTTTGTTGAGAATAATATACTCACTCCCAATATAGTAGGAGGTAAGGTTAAAATCAATCCTTTTTTTATCATTACCGGACTTGTGGCGGCCAGCATGATATGGGGTATACCGGGAATGTTGCTCATTGTTCCCTTTCTTGCAATTACCCGAATTGTGTTCTCACATGTTGATTTTATGAGGCCCTATGCATTCCTGCTTGGTGAAGAAGGAACAAGTAAGCATTCTATTCAACTGAGTAAGCTCAAGAGGTTCCTTAGCAGTATTGGGAGAAGAGTGTCTCCCGGTAAGTCAAAGGGAAATGAATGACAGGTCTTATGAATTCCCGACGCCGGTATTTGTTTTTATGATTATATTACTAGTTTTACCTGTCATCATTTAAATTACTAATCATGAAAACTTTACTGCCTTTAATCAGCCTGATATTTCTTTTCCTTAATTGCTGCAACAGCACCAGCAAAGAATCGGATAACTGGACTCATTTCCGGGGTAGTGATCTTAATGGAATTTCAATTACCAGTCCTTTACCTGTTAGCTGGGATGAAGAAACCGGAATTAGCTGGAAAACCCCCGTACACGGCAGGGGATGGTCATCACCTGTTGTTTTTGATGACCAGGTGTGGGTTACTACTGCTTCAATTGACGGAAAGGAATTATATGCAGTGTGTGTTGATTTCAATACCGGTGAGATAATTCATGATTTCATTGTTTTCTCTTTTGATTCAGCAATCAGAAAGCATGATATAAACAGTTTCGCGTCTCCTACCCCTGCAATAGAAGATGGCTCGGTATATGTCCATTTTGGAAGCCTGGGAACGGCATGTATAAGCACTGATGACGGCACTGTGAAATGGACGCGTACGGATCTTGAATGTGATCATATCCAGGGTCCCGGATCATCAGCTTTTCTTTACAAGGATTTACTTATACTTCATTACGAGGGTGTAGATGTCAGGTTTATTGTCGCACTTGACAAGCATACCGGTGAAACGGTCTGGAAAACCCACCGTAAGGCAGAGCCTTATGAAAAGATACCCTGGATAGGAACAAAAGCTTACGTTACACCCCTGTTAATCAATGTTAATGGCAGGGACTTAATAGTGTCAAATGGTTCGGCAGTGATAAATGCCTTTGACCCCCTCTCGGGGGAAGAAGTATGGAGTGTAATCAGGGGAGCAGAGTCGACAGTATCAATGCCCTTTTATGAAGATGGTGTCGTTTATTTTGAAACCGGATTTATGGTTGATGAGAACAGAACAAGATTTTCAGAACTTATGGCTGTCAATCCAGAGGGCTCAGGCGACATTACTGCAACAAATGTCCTGTGGACCTTAACCATTGCTCCCCTTCCCCTGGCTACCCCTGTCATCAAAGATGGCCTTATCTATACAGTTGATGCAATGCGTAACATGAAGTGTATTGATGCCGCCACTGGTAAGGAGGTTTGGTCGCACAGGCTCAGAAATCAGCATAATTCGTCTCCCGTTTATGCCAACGGCAATATCTATTTCAATTCCACCCGTGGAGAAACAACAGTGATCAGGGCCGGAAGAGAACTGAACATTATTGCCGAAAACATTCTTGACGGTGAGATTTGGGCAACACCTGCATTTTTGAGGAACAGTATCCTTATAAGGACCGACAATCATCTTTACAGGATAGAAGATGAATAGTTGTAGATATCTACTCTGATCTAACTCCATCCCTCAACTGGATTGTTAACTGCATGAATGCATCATTGCTGAAGTTGTCAGCGTGCTGATAATGAGCAAGTATGATGGCCTGGCCCTGAAGCGGTATGTCAACCCGTATCACGTAAAGCTATACTTTGCCGTTGTCGGAGAAATCTTTTTTTTCGTCTGTTAGTAGTTGCCTTTAAAGAGGAATTTGTTTATTTTTATGTTAATTTAAATCAAATTAATAAATAAAATTAATAAATCGATGAAACGACTAACATTAATTATTGCGATTGTAATTTCTTTGCCGTTGTTTTCACACGCACAGGAACCTGCTATCGAAGTAGGTGATCAATTTGTTAATTTCGGACTCGGACTGGGTTCTGTAACATTCCGCGGAAGTGGTTACTCGACTGTGATCCCGCCGTTATCAGTTTCTTATGAGAAAATTATACGCGACGGGATACTTGATGAGGGTTACATTGGAGTTGGGGCTTATCTTGGATTTTCATCCTATAAATGGTCTTATGCCTTCGTGGGCACCGACTGGGGATGGAGCTACACAACTATCCTGCCCGGGGCACGAGCATCTTTCCATTACCCAATTATTGACAATATTGATACTTATACCGGACTTTTGCTTGGTTATCAGATAGTATCTGCAAAGGAGACCGGAACATCTGTAATTGGTACCTATAATGCCACTACAAGCGGAATTGCCTGGTCATGGTATGCAGGCGGCAGGTATTTTCTATCTGATAATTTTATGATAATGGCTGAACTTGGTTATGGGATAACATATCTTAATATCGGAGTGGCACTTAAACTCCCCTGACAAAATACAAGATGTTGGTTCTAAGCTGTTAATTGAGGCTGCCCTAAAAAGCCAGCCTTTTTTTTTGCGATTAATAATATATCGCCTGAACTTAATGTTACCGTTTCAGGGTTTATTAAATGGGCAGCATGGTGTTATTGACGGTTGCCTGCTTTAATGACCGGTTTCTCCAGGTCGGAAGCAATATTTAAGATCAATTTTAAGTGTCAGAATATCAAATAAATAAAATAGTCAGGTGATTTAATAATACAACACGGTAAACTGCATGACAGAAGGCAGTATTTTGTCCACATATGTAATCATCATGCCGGTGCTTTGATCTTCCTGACAATCAATGCGCCTGTAAGCAACATGACTCCGGAGATATAATATGAAATATTATATGTACCGGACATATCAGCTGCCAATCCCCCGAGCATGGGCCCTATGATGCCTGCAACACCCCAGCCGGTAAAAACCAGTCCGTAATTTACGCCCAGATTTCTAATACCGAAGAAATCGGCAGTAACAGCAGGGAATAATGCAAAAAGGGCTCCATATGAGAGACCTGCCACCACAGCACCTGCAATAAGTGCCGGTATGCTCTGGTAAAATGAGAACATAAACATATTGGCTGCCTGAACAATAAAAACTATCAAAAGAGCATTTATCCGCCCGGCTTTGTCTGACAGGAATCCCCCGCTTACCCTGCCCAGCGCATTGAACACTGAAAGTATAACCACAAGCATGAAGCCTGCCTGCCATTTTGCCTGTACTGAAGCAATTCCTGCAAGATGGCCAAGTAACATTAATCCGGCGGCGGCACTCATCAAATAGGATATCCATAAAAGCAGAAATGGCCTGGTTTTTACCATTCTTTGCCATGAATAATCACTCCCATCTCTCTTCTGATCAGGCGATGATCCGGTCGGATATATGTCTGGAGGATTCCGAAGCAGAAGAGAAAGGAGGATTACTCCTGTAAGCGTAAAAATACCGAGATAAAGAAATGTTTGCTCAATACTATGGGTTCTGAGCAGTGAATTGGTCAGCGGTGCAATATAAACTGGCGAGAGTCCGACTCCCGAAACCACAATGCCCGATATAAGACCTTTTTTATTTGGCCCGAACCATTTAACAGCACATGGGGTCACTGCCGAATAGCCAAACCCAATACCCATTCCGCCTAAAATGCCAAATGTTATTATCATAAGCGCAGGGTTCCTGGTAAATGCTGAAGCTATTAAACCAGATCCAAACAATATGCCTCCCAGGAAGGCTATTGGTTTAGGCCCATATTTATCCTGTGCTCTGCCGGCAAAGACCATCATAACGGCAAAAGTTGCTATACAGACTGTATAAGGAAGGGAGGCCTGGGTGTTTGTCCATCCCCACTCATTAACAAGTGCCTTTTGCAGTATACTCCAGGAATACAGAATTCCGAGGATAAGGTTTATGGCAAGTGCAGCTATAGCTACGATCCATCCTTTTGTGCGGTATGACAACTCCATAGGTTAAGCAGGTGCAATTATGGCTAAATCTAAAAGTAAATAAAATGTCGGTAAAAAGGATACCAGTGAGAAATAAGCCGGTATTAGTAAGCTGAGATAAGAGTTTTGCCGGATGACATACAGTTGCCGGAAACTTCAGTTTGCACTATAAACAGGGAGGAGGTTCAAAACAAAAAAGAGAATACAGCCATCAGACTGCATCCTCTTTTGTATTTTCATAGTTAATGCCTGCAGTAACCTGAAACTATGGTAAAATTTCGTCAGGCAGCAGGCTGATATGATTCAACTCTATACTCCTGATGAAAAGTTCACCTCCCTCTGACTGAATCTGGATCTTACCTGAAGTCAGTGAATTTATGTCGCCATCTTCATAAACTCCGGTATTATTATTAACCATGACTGTAACTCCGTTAACAACATGCACCGCCGTTTGCCCAAAACAGTAAAGGTCAATGGTATTCCACTGTCCGAGTGGCACTTCATGGTCTGAACTTTTCTTAATTGACCGGCCACTTGCATGTTCTCCAAACTGAACCATTTCAGACCCGGGAGTATAAAAGTATTGATTGGTAGTTGCATTTAAGGCAGCTTCAGTTTCACAGGTTGTATTGGCCATCAGGTAAGTGTCTCCCAGATTCTGATGCATCATCTGAAATTCTATATTCGGCATCCAGGTGCCAATCGCCACACCAAAATCGCCGAAGCTATGATAAAGCAATCCGCTATTCCTTCTTGAGTAAACTGTCTCGCCCCATTTAAAAACAAGCCTGAGGTGGTAGTTACCATATGATTCTTTGGTGGCAAGCGATCCGTTTACTTCTCCCGATATACGTATCACATTGGAGCCGTCCAGTTCCACAACTGAAAATACCTCTTCAACAGTAGCAGCTTTTGCAAGGTCATCCCATTCATCCCCCAGTGATGTTCCGATATACATATCCCAGTCATCAAGGTCCTGTCCGTTAAATAACTGGATTTCTGTTCCACCGGTTTGGCAGGAAGTATTCATTAAAGCAAAACTGATAATTCCAATAGATAATAAATATAGATTTCTCATATGGTAAAAAATTTTAATGTTTAATAATAGTACAAACCACGCCCGAATATACCATTTTTTATTTATTTTTTCTCAACTGGTTCAGGTTTTTTGAAGTTGTACAACTTTAATTGTAAGTTCATTCCATATTTTAACTTGCCAAACTCAAATCTGCCTTAATTTCGATGACTCTGAAATTGTCATTTGTAATGCTCAGGTTGATTTTTGCAGGAAAAAGCCAGGCAGATTTTTTTTTATTTTGTGACCAGGGATACTTTACTTTTATTATTAAATTAAGTATCTTGTATAGAAATAATTACAAAGCGGTCATGAAAGGAAAATCACCCTGCCAGAGTGAACTGAACCTCTTCGAACCGATACTCAGGCAAACAGTAGAACGTAATCATCCATTGATTATAATGGGTGAAATTTTCCCCTGGAAATTAATTGAAACAGAGTACTCATCACTCTATTCTGACAAGGGGGCACCGGCAAAACCAGTAAGGTTAATGGCCGGGTTGCTTATTCTTAAGCATATTTTCAGTGGAAGTGATGACGGCATTGTTAATGAGTGGAAAAGAGAT
This sequence comes from uncultured Bacteroidales bacterium, assembly GCA_964421595.1. Taxonomy (GTDB): domain Bacteria; phylum Bacteroidota; class Bacteroidia; order Bacteroidales; family PUMT01; genus PXAP01. The sequence goes on from CAYQXY010000012.1 coordinate 99,070, forward strand.
CCTTATTTTCAGTATTTCTGCGGAGAAAATATCCTTACCGTTAAATTACCATGTGACCCGAGTGATCTTGCTCATTTCAGAAGACGTATCGGTCATCAGAGACTGATCAGGCTCATGTACCTGTCAGCTACCTTTCAGAAGAAGTCCGGTGTAGACAGGCTGAAAATAGACTGGGAAATCAAACCCGGCCAGGACCAGTTTTCCTATGAAGTAGACAGGGGCTTCTATCAAAACCTGCGCAGGACATTTTCAGGACTTGCCGATACTTTCTCCAGAATCCTTAGCCACTGAAAATGGCAGGAGGCCAAAAATTTAAAACTCTGCTCGTTAAGGTTTTCTGATCATGCAGGGGTTACCCATGCTTTCTTCCCACAGATCGATCACCCATGGTTTATACATTACAGTTTATGTGCCCCGGCTAAAGGGACTGAGCTGGCTGACTGCTGTTCAGAATAATTTTTGATTGTTAAGTGCTTTTTTTAAGCGGTGATATACTTTTTAAACAGTATAGAAATATCCGATAGTTGTTGAGCATTAAGGATATATATATCGAAATCTTTTCCGGGACTATATTGGTTTATCATAAATCAGTTTAACAAATCTGTGGTAAATTTTGTTAACTGTTTTTAGAATTGCTATACTGACGAAATAGTCTTTTAAAATATATCCAATGATCAACCAAAAAAACTATATGAATTCTGAATTCAGTAAAAACGGTAATGAGCTGGTTGTAACTGAGTCAGATTTTGCAACTGACACATTTAAAGGACTTTCATCAGTCAGGAAATATCTTCTGCCAAAGTATTTCTACGATGAAACCGGCACAGGAATATTCCAGAAAATCATGAACATGCCCGAATACTATCCCACTGCTTGTGAGCATGAGATATTTACCACCCATAAAGAATATATGTCAGATATTTTTAATAAGGGATCTGAAAGATTTGATCTGATTGAACTTGGATCGGGTGATGGGGTTAAAACCAGGATACTTCTTCAGAAACTTGTCGAGCAGCGATCAAACCTGAGGTTTGTTCCAATAGATATTAGTCCCACTGCAACTGCAGAACTTACAGGATCGCTGAAGAAAAGTTTACCCGATTTGCTGGTTGAACCATTGACCGGTGATTATTTTCATTTAACAGACAGAATTAACGGTTCATCCCGGAAAGTTATCCTTTTCCTTGGCTCAAATATTGGCAATTTCCCTGACGAGGAACTTGATCTTTTTCTGCAACAGCTTTCCGGAATAACCAATCGGGGAGATAAGGCCGTAATTGGGTTTGACCTTAAAAAATCACCGGCTACTATAATGAGTGCATATGATGACCACCGTGGACTCACAGCTAAATTCAACCTAAACCACCTTAGCAGGATAAATCGAGAACTTGATGCAGATTTTGACTTGCAGATGTTTGAACATTTTACAGAATATAATCCTGCTTCCGGCGCATTAAACAGCTATCTGATTTCAAAAGCCGAACAGAGGGTATTTGTTGAGGCATTGGGGCAAAGTTTTTTATTTAAAAAGTGGGAACCCGTTTTCATGGAGCTTTCCCGTAAGTTTGAATTTGAAACGATTGAAAGACTGGCTGCTGATTATGGATTTGAGATCGAACGGCATCTTACCGACCGGCTTAACTATTTTACAGACTCAATATGGACTAAAACAAGTTAGATTTATGGAAATCAGTATTGTTTACGGATCGGTCAGAAGCGCACGCAAGGGAATAGTAGCTGCACGGTACCTTGAAAAACGTCTGCGCGACAGAGATACAGTGATCCACTTTATTGATGCGCTGGAATATAAACTCCCCCTGCTGGATAAAATGTACAAGGAATATGAAGAGGGTACAGCGCCTGAAAATATGGAGGAGGTTGCCGGTATATTCAAAAGATCTGATGGGTTTATTATTGTAACCGGGGAATATAATCATGGTTTACCACCTGCACTTAAAAATCTCCTCGATCATTTTCAACATGAATATTATTTCAAACCTGCTGCTATTGCTTCATATTCGGCTGGCCCGTTTGGTGGCGTACGGGCATCGGTCCATTTAAGGGCAGTTCTTGGTGAACTTGGCATGGCCACAATTTCAACGATCCTGCCTTTCCCGGGAGTGGGTAATTTGTTCAGTGATGAATTAATTCCAAAGAATGACATTGTAGAGAAATCTGCTAAAAAGTTTTTAGATGAGTTTTTCTGGTATGCAGAGGCCCTGAAAAAACAAAGGGAGAAGGGACTGCCTTTTTAGGATCTTAATATGATCAGTTCAGAAGCCTTTATTCTTTCATTAGCTCAGGTAACAGTTTGTCTTTTACCCATTTGAATTCAGGTTCAAATTCCAGTGCTTTAATAAACGTGAGTCGGGCCATTGACCTGTTACCTGTTTCGTTGTAGCTTCTGCCAAGTCCGACCAGAGTATTCAGATACAACCAGCGTTGATTATCCATCATAGTGCTTTCCAGAAGAGTAGCTGCACGACTGTAGCTTATAACAGCTTCTTCTTTTGATCCCCCCAGTGCAGAGGGAGCATAATACATTGCATTCCCATGCTCTATCCATGCCGAAGGATTGTCAGGGTCGTGATCAATTGCCATGTTTATAAGATTCATGCTTCGTCTTCCCCAGAATACAGCCCTCCATGGCGCCATTGATATGCGGTAGGCATACATTGCAGCCTGAAGTGCATACGACGATGATACATATTTCGGAATTTTTGCTAACTCCTCAAGAGATTCTTCTGCCAGTGAGATATGCCTCCTTGCCTCCTCATTATTGCCGGTACCCAGACTAAAACCAATATACCCATATCTGGCCAGGGTCAGATCATACAAAATCTCAATATCGTTTGAATTCTTATACGTATTTTCAAGAATCGATATTGCCTTCTCCCATAAATGCATCTCTTCACTTATGAAAGCCTGGTATATCATTTCATTCGGGTTGTCAGTTAAACCTGAACCCCTGGCAGACCCGACGAAACCTGAAAAAATTAGCAGCATCAACATTGGCCTGTATAATTTTCTGTTCAAACGGCAGCAGAGTAATCTCATATTTGGCAGTTGGTATAATAAAATTAATAATCATTAAATTGTGCTGAGCAGTAAATTCATATTCAGTATTTGAATACCGATAGATCACTTTTAAAAACAGCCATTATTAAAAATGTGCAGCAGAACTGCTCCCCTGATCACTACCTCAGGGCTGATAAACATTTCTTCCTTTCCATATAAGCAATTGTCTGTGTTTCTTCCGGAGTGCCGCAAAGATCATCAGGCACAATGATATCTGCTGTAATGGAGCAAGGATGATATTATGCAGTGCAGATTGACGGCTGATAATGGATATGATCATCCTGTTCACCACAATAGCAATGAGATATAAATAAACATGAAGAGGTGGGAGAAACATAAGGGCCGGAATAAACCCGAAAGTTGTAACCAGTGCGAAAATTACAGCTATCGGTCCGGAACCTCCAAAAAAATCAATTACATTTTTAGAAAAACCTGCTATTGCATCATGAAAATTTGAATACATACGGCATGATATTTCATTGTTGCCAAGTATGGTGTGCGTACGCAGTTTTAATTTCTTCATAAGCCTGAATATTTCGATGTCTTCCACCATTTTTCCTTTAACCCTTTTGTGGAAGCCGAATTTATGATAAATATCTGCCCTGAAAAGCATAAATTGTCCATTTGCCGCTGAAAATGAAACCATACCTGATATCCTTGTTAGGATGAGCGGTAGCAGTCCCAGTAAAATCCAGTTCATCAATGGCACCGTTATTTTTTCACCAGTTGAAACTGTTATCTGCCTCGGAAACATAGAAAGAAGGGACAGATTGTGTTTATCCATATGCGCCATGCTGTTTCTCAGCAGCGAAGGTTTAACCCTGACATCGGCATCCAGGTATAGCAGATAATCTCCCATTGCCATCAAAGAAAGCTGGTGGCATGCATAAGTTTTACCTATCCATCCGGGGGGCAGTGCAGTGCCGTTTATCATTTTTATCCTGCTGTCGGTGTTCATCTGTTTTTTTATTACCTGAACGGTATCATCATCGGAGTTGTCATCATACACAATTATTTCGAATCTCTCAAAGTCCTGTTTCACAAGGTCGGTAAGAAGCAAGCCGATGTTCTGTTCTTCATTTCGCGCAGGTATCAGTATGGAAATAAAGTGGCCGTCATCGTCGGTTTTTAATCTGTTTCTTTTTTTCCAAGTTTTGAGCCATTGCCTGGTAAAGGTATTGGTCAGGCTTACACTCAGCCGTAACAATAGGAATCCGTAAATAAACCACGCAAGCCAGATCATTGCTGCATTTTTTGTTTTTCCAGGCTTCTTAAATAGAAATTATTATAACTTTTTTCGACATCATAAAAATCAAGATCCTCAGATTTATGATAGTTTTCTATATACACATATAAAGAAGGTTTTCTATAGGAGAAGTAATCAGTAAGGCTGGCCATGAATATTATTTGTACCGGTCGGGAGGAATTCTTTACGATCCTGAACCATCCTTTCCGGAATTTAATGTCGGTAGTATATTGTGAATGAATCCGCCCCTGGGGGAAGAGAACCAGCATATTCCTGCTATCCGTCAATATCTCTTTAGCATAGTTTAATGATTCCGGCGCTGACCTTTTACCGGGATTTATGGAGAATGCCCCAAGCCGCCTGAAAAAGATGATCCTGCGCAGTTGATCTTCAAGCATCATTATATGGAACCTGCGTTTGAAGCACCTCAGGTTTATTTCGTAAGGGAAAAACCCATCCCACCAGCTTATGTGGTTGCATATTAATAGTATTGGCCACCCCTTGTCGTCGAATGTGCCTTTTAATATAATTTCCCTGAAGTCCTTCCTCAGTATATACCGGAAGTAATTCCTGAAAAAAAGACGATGCAGCCATGTATGCTTTGCCCTGATCATATAAACCGGTAAATAATATTCAGAGAAAGGATAAAACCAGCCTGAATGGCAAACAATCCATTTGCAATCCTGTTCTGCTGCCTTATATTAAAAGCATGCAGAAGTGAAAAGAAAATAACTGAAATTATAAACCATGCAGCATAATTCTGGAACGGTATTACTCCTCCTGACCAGCTCCACATATTCATCCTTATAGCCACTGGTTCAAGTATTATGTCATATATTACCATCAGCAGTGCACCGCCTGTAATCTGCAACCAGGCAGGCCATTTGCTTTTTAACATTATATGATAAATGAAGTAAGTCAGCATAAGCCAGTTAACACCTATAATAAGCGGAGAGTCGAAAAGCTTAATGCCCAGAACATGACCATATTGATAGTCTCCGAAAATCAACCCTGTATATACCCCTGCTACTTCCACCAGGAAACCGGAAATGGCAATAAGAAGATAGATCACAATATGACTTGCCGTCCAGGGTTTATGAAAAATTATTATAAGAACAATATTCATGAGAAGGGTATAGGGAGTAAGTCTTTCGATATATAACTTAGTCGCCGCTACTGAAAGCAATACGATTCCCACCATGTAAAAAATTAAAAGAATGGCAAGTATTTTACGGTGATCAGGCAAATTCATTTTTATAGGAATGGATTGATTTAATTTTCTTTTTGGGTTATCCGGGTTTACTATGAAACCTGCATAATTTTACTATGGTTCCAGCTTGCCATTTAAACCATTTTTTTCTGGGCTTGTTCAATGTGCACTGTTAATTTTGATCTGATTTTCGGGTCATTGGTATCTGTTGGTGTGTCAATTATCTCAGATTGACTGAAGTGGCCTGATCTCTTTATCAATTATCTTTACTGAAGCCAGACTCAGTGGTATACCGCCACCCGGATGTACACTGCCTCCCGTGAAGTAAAGGTTCCTGTACTTTCTGCTGAAATTTGGGTGCCGGTTAAACGCCGAGAACATGTTGTTGGAACTCAACCCATAAAGCGATCCCTTATAGGAGCCTGTTTCTTTTTCAATCGTCGCCGGATCAAGTGTCCTTTCAAAAAGAATGGACTTCTCTATCTCAATTCCCAATACCCGGTCGATCCTTGCAATTATGCTCTCCCTTGCTTTTGCAATACTTTCGCCGGTTATCCTGTCGGAATTTTCAGGCGCATTGATCATCACATACCAGTTTTCCGATCCTGTTGGTGCATCAGATTTGACAACTTTCGAGCTAATGTATATATAAACAGTAGGATCGGAAGGTATTATCCTGTGATCGAACAAATCTGTAAACTCATCTTTATAATTTTCGGAAAAAAGGACATTGTGAAGATCAAGCTGTGTTGTTGTATTAATCCCCCAGAAGAATATCAGGGCCGAGGTTGATCGCTGATCTTTCGTCAGGCTTGCCGGAATATCTCCCGAAGGCATAAGATCGCGGTACAGCAGATTCACATCTAAATTACTTACAATAATATCTGCCGGCATAAATGAATCATCTGTATTGATTCCCCTTGCTACGCCATCTTCGATGACTATCTCCCTGACCTTCGTGTTCATCATAAACTTTACTCCCTGTCTTTCAGCCAGTGAGGTTAGCGATGCTGCAATGTCATACATCCCCTTTGCAGGAAAGAATGACCCGAGTGTATGTTCAAGATGGGCAATTATATTAAGGGTGGCAGGAGTCTTGTAAGGGTTTGAACCATTATAAGTTGCAAAACGGTCGAACAACTGAATAATACGTTTGTTTCTGAACCAGCGGGAATTTCTTTTATGCATGCTTATAAATGGATCGAGTTTCCATGAATTCAGAAGAGTATTCAGAAATTCCCGTGATTTAAAATTTTCTGCCTTGTGAAGCGAGCTGAAAAGAAATGACCGTGCCGTAAGATCATATAATTGTTTGCTTTTTTGAAAGAACTTCTTTAGCCGGTCAGGTTGTTCACCCGTCTGGCTTCTCACCTCTTCCATGAATTTATCCCGATCTGCCCATGCATTAATTACGCAACCATCATCCCAGAAGTATTTGCACGATTTGTCCAGTTTGCTGTAATTAAAAAACTCAGACGGATCTTCCCTGCACAAAAGAAACAGTTCATCAATTAGTCCGGGCAGGGTAAGCAACGACGGCCCCCTGTCAAACCGGAAGCCGCTTTCACGGAATTCGGAAATTTTCCCTCCGGTATTTGCTGCCTGCTCGACGATTGTAGTCCTGTAGCCCTTTTTTGCTAAACGAATTCCGGAAGCCAGACCCCCGATACCTGCACCCGTAACTATTGCAGTTTTCACTGGCATAATATAAAGTATTAAATGAAAAGTTAAGTTATTGCTAATTTAGAGGTTTTCTGCGATCTGTGTATAAATTCTGCTCAAAATTGCCTGTTTTAAAATATTTGGTCAATTTTTATTATTTTTACATGACATTTATCATCCATGTCAATTCATGACCTGCCCTTGAAGAGTCGGGGGCAATTCTCTGATTGACCCTGCTTCCCTAATATCCTGATTTGCCAGGGGATGTAAAACTGCTACAGGAGAGCCGGTATTTATTTAAATGCTTGGAAATAATCTTGATATAAAATATTAATTATGGAATTGTTAATCGGTAATTACCGCATTGCGATACTTGGAGCCGGGAATATTGGCCTTTCAATAGCAAAAGGACTGCTTCATTCGGGACTCTTTGAGCCGGGAAAAATTTGTCTTACCAGGAGAAGGATCCATCTGCTGTCATCTGTTGAAAAATCAGGAATACTAATTACCAGAGATAATACCGAAGCCGTCAGGAATTGTGATATAATAATAATCGCTGTTGAACCACAGCAAATAACAGGATTGCTGAAAGAGATAAAACCATTTCTTGTCTCTGAAAGGCATACAATCATTTCAGTGGTAACCGGTGTGAAGATAAATCAGATTGAAGAGTTTGCAGGAAAGGAAATACCAGTTGTCAGGGCAATGCCAAATATTGCCATATCTGTGGGTGAATCAATGACCTGTCTTGCGGGAAGAGAATCTAATGGGAACAGCCTTGGAATTGCAGGCAGGTTATTTGACCTGGTAGGGAGAACCCTAATAATAAATGAGGAGGAGATGATTGCAGCAACAGCAATCGGGGCATGTGGTGTCGCATTCTTTCTCAGGGCGATACGAGCGGCCTCCCAGGGAGGTATAGAAATTGGATTACAGTCTGAACATGCCTTAAACATAGCAACACAGGCAGCCAAAGGTGCAGCATCACTGTTATTGTCTGCCGGCAGTCATCCCGAACAGGAAATAGATAAGGTTACTACCCCAAAGGGATGCACTATTGCCGGATTGAACCTGATGGAATATGAGGGATTCAGTTCGGCCATGATCAAGGGTATTACCTTGTCGGCGCAAATGGCAAATAAGTTGTATACCGGTGACAAAGATTAAATTATCTTAAATAGTTAAAGAATATGGTGTCGTGGTACAGGTTTTGATAAATAATTTCATGAATCTCCCACGAACCAGGGCACACAAAAAGAAATGAATTCTGCATCTGACCAATATTGCAAGATGAACTTGATTATGCATGCAGAATCGACCGCAGGTCAATAATCCATGGGTGATTCATCGGAATTAAAATACTGAATATGAATTACCTGAAAAATATAATTAATTGATTATTAACCTGATTAACCTGCTTTTTACAGATGAAATAAAATTTCATAATTGTCTAAAAATTAGTTAAATTGTCATTAAAATATTCGATGTGGATCTGACATACGACATATTCAAGATTGATCATAACAATATCAAACCAAGGCAGGGCCGGGTTCTGATATCTGATCCTTTTCTTAATGATGCCTATTTCAAGAGGTCGGTTGTATTGCTTACCGAGCACAACAGTAAAGGATCAGTGGGATTTGTACTTAATAAGCCGGTAGATGTGGGAATAGATGAGATACTTGCAGATTTCCCCTCTTTAGATACCGGTATTTCTGTCGGAGGACCCGTAGGCACGAATTCTGTGCATTATATACATGGGCTGGGGAATATTATACCCAATAGTGTAAAGATAATGCCCGATATATGGTGGGGTGGTGATTTTGATTGTGTTAAGGAACTTATTAAAAGCAGGTCTCTCGACAGCAATCAGATAAGGTTTTTTGTCGGTTATTCAGGATGGGAGCCGAAACAACTTGAAAGAGAGATCTCTGAAAATTCCTGGGTTGTAAGAGAACTTGACAGTGCCCTGATAATGAACAGCAGAAGCAGGGAATCATGGCAGACTGTCCTGCAGGTATTGGGAGGGAAATATAAGCTGTGGACAAATTTTCCTGAAAATCCCGTTATGAACTGACAATCTGATACTGGTTTTACAATGGAAATTGCTCTTTGTTAAGTGCATTGACCAGCAGCCTCGAAGTCTTGCTGTAGTAACGCTTTTGATTAAATGCTACAATCCATTGAATGCCCTTTATAGCATTGGTCATAAAGCATTCATCAGCGATGTTAAGATCCTCTGTCGTTAGTTTTGACTCTATGCACTCAATGCCTTCATTCCGGGCAATCCTTATTATCTGTTCCCTCATAATTCCTGCAACACATCCTTCAGTAAGTTCAGGGGTGTAAATAATGCCTTTCCTGACAAGAAACAGATTGGAACTGATAAATTCTGATAACCTTCTTTCGGTATTCATAATGAAGCACTCATCAAAACCTGATTCCTTTTTGTAAAGCCCTGCCAAAATATAGATCAGGGAATTTGAGGTTTTTAGTCCAGCAAGCATGCCGGTTTGTTTCAAAAGCGCAGAATAGACACCTGCCTTTAAACCCTTTGTATTTAGCCCGTATATGTCTTCAGGCAAAGGTTGTGTTTCCGCCAGAAAAGAGACGGAATTGTCTTCCGGCGTGAAAAGCCCCCCTGTGTTGCGAAAAACACTTAGCCTGACCCTTACGCCATTATAAAGGTGGTTTTTATTCAACAGCCTGACCAGGTGCGACTCAACAACAGCAGATTCGGGTAAACTTTTCCTGTCCATGGAGAGAACCTGCATGCCGTTTATCAACCTTTTGTAATGACTGCTGAAAAATTGCAGCCGGGTTCCATTGGCATGTATTGATTCAAAGAGGGCATCGCCATAGCAAAAGGCCCTGTTCACATGCATAATCGATGGTTCGCCGGCAGGAAGCATCCGGCCGTTCAGACATATGAATTGTTTATGCTTCAAATTCTGATAATATCTTCATGCTTCATGAGTGAGTCGTTTGCTTTGATAAGCACTCCTTTTACACCGGCCTTTTCAGCGGCCTTAATATCCCTTTCGTTATCGCCTATCATGAAAGAAAGAGACGGATCTATGTTAAACCTTGCAATAGCTTTCTCGATAAGTAAACTTTGGGGCTTCCGGCACAGACATTTTCCTGAAACAGGGTGATGGGGACAATAATAGATCGCGGCTATTTCTATTCCCTGCTCCGAAAATTCAGTTTTCAGTATCTCATTAAGTTTTTCCACATGCCTGTGTGTATAGAGATTCTGACCTATCCCGCCCTGGTTGGTTATTATAACCAGAATGAAACCCCTGTCGCGGAATAGTTTTAAAGCTTCGAAAATACCTTCATTCAACTCAAACTCTTCCGGTTTATAAACATATCCTCCTGTTTCCCGGTTAATAACCCCGTCACGGTCAAGGAATACAGCCCTTGTTTTTTGAAATTTCTGCATCATGCCCTGAAAAGCTGTTCAACAAATGGCCCAAGCAAACTGAAATCTATAAGCAGTGGAAAAAACAGTCCGAAAACCGCACCGATGAAATGAGCATCATGGTTGATGTTGTCTGAAGCCTTCCTGCTGGCATAGTGAGAATATGCAAGATAAAGTATACCGAAAACCACTCCGGGAATCGGTATTATCGCGTACAGATAAAGATTTTGCCACGGAGCAAAAAAAATGCTTGCGAAAACAACTGCAGATACACCTCCCGATGCACCAACCGAGTTGTACCAGTGGTTGTCCTTATGCTTGAATAGTGTGGTGAGAGATGAAACCACAACCGCACTTATATAAAGCAACAGGTAAAGAAGTACAGGAAACCTTGTGACACCCATTGCCTCCAGTCGCCCGAAATACATTTCCACAGCATTCCCGAATGAGAAGAGCACAAACATATTCACAAAAAGATGCACCCAGTCTCCGTGCAACAGTGCATGGGTCAGTATTCTGTAATATTCCTTTCGGTGATATACCTGATAGGGGTTGAACTGCAGTTTATACATTAGCTCAGGGCGGGAAAAAGCAAGAACTGAAACGATTGAAGTTATAAGTACAATTATTAAGGTCATAAAATACGGTTTGTGCAAATGTACATGAAATTTTTTTATCCGAAATTACACACAAACGGATGAAAAAATTTCATGGGAAAGCGAAGCGGTTCCTCCTGTAAGTTAAAATTTTGTATTTTTTCTACAAAATTTTAACTTCTTGCTTTTTACAGGAGAAATGTACATGAATTTCCCATCAACTGAAAATCCATCAGGGATAAAGACATTGCATGGGTAATCGACCTTAAGGTCAAATTTTTTTATCCGAAATTACACACAGACGGATGAAAAAATTTTATGGGAATTCCTCATTAGCAAAATACAGAACAAAGAATATTATATAGCATGAGGAATCAACGGATTGAAAGACAGGGTTCCCGTGTTAAAGTATAATACTTGCATATGAATTCAATAAAAGATATAAGTTAAAGCGAAGCGGTTCCTCCTGTAAGTCAAAATTTTAATGCAGGATTTTATAGATCATTTCCCTGAGCAGGTCACCTTCATTCGCCGAAGCATTCTCAAACCCCTTCGACCGCATATCATATTCCCTCAGAATAGAAATTATCTGAGCGGCTTTACGCGGATCATATCTTTTTGCAGCCTGTTCATACTCTGAAACAAAAAAGGGATTTATTTTCAGTACCGATGCTACATTTTTTTTCGATCTGTCTTTTATGAAATGAAAAGTGAAGACTTTGCTGAAGAAGTAAAAAAGTGAAATAATTGTGAGTGTAACCGGATTGGTTTTCTGGTTTTTTGCGAAATAGTTGATTATCCTGTTTGCTTTAAGAACATTTTTCTGAGCCAGCGCCTTTTGCAGTTCAAATGTATTGTAATCCTTACTTATCCCGATATTCCTTTCAATGCTCAACATGGTGATCTTGCGGTCATCTTTGTTAAGGGACAACATAAGCTTCTCCAGCTCATTGGATATTTTGCCGAGGTCAGTACCCAGGTATTCCACTAACAGTAAACATGCCGCAGGTTCTATACTGCAGTTTCTGCTTTTTAACCAGGAAGTTATCCAGTCAGGTATCTGGTTTTCATATAAGCGTGGTGATTCAAAAACCACCCCATTGGAATCTTTTATTGCTTTATTAAGCTTCTTCCTTTTATCAAACGAAGAGTGCTTGTAATTAATAACCAGAATTGTTGACTTCAGAGGGTTCTTTGCGTAAACTTCAAGTTTATCTATATCTTTCATGTGCTGAGCCTCCTTGACTATAATTACCTGGTGACTGGCCATCATGGGGTAACGGCGGGCAGCATTTATAATGGTTTCGCAATCGGTATCCTTACCATAGAAGACGGTCTGGTTGAATGATTTCTCGGCCTCTGTCAATACATTATTTATGATAAATTCTGTGATCAGGTCGGGATAATAAGGTTCTTCCCCGGACAAAAGATAAACAGGCCTGTATACCTTGTTTCTCAGTTCACTGATTATTTCATTGACCGTCATAGCCTAAAATTTAAGATGCTTAACGGATGAGGAATGGTTTATTATCTCCCGAAGTGAATTGATGCCTATTGTAAGATGGTCATTAACGAACAGTTCTGTCACTCTTTTATCACTTTCTGAAGTTTTTATGCCTGTAGATATCATAGGCTGATCTGATACAAGAAGCAGTGCACCTGAGGGTATCCCGTTTGCAAAGCCTACGATAAATATGGTTGCAGTCTCCATATCAATCGCCATTGCCCTGGTTTTCTGGAGGTATCTTTTAAATCGTTCATCGTACTCCCAGACCCTCTTATTGGTAGTAAAAACTGTTCCTGTGTAGTAATCGCGCTCTGCCTTGACGATGGCTGATGAAACTGCCCTTTGTAGATTGAAAGAGGGAAGAGCCGGCACTTCCGGGGGAAGGTAATCATTGGAGGTTCCCTCACTTCTGATTGCTGCAATCGGAAGTATCAGGTCGCCTAGTTTATTTTTCTTTTTCAATCCGCCACACTTTCCAAGAAACAGAACTGCTTTGGGATTTATTGCACTGAGCAGATCCATAATTGTTGCTGCATTTGCACTTCCCATGCCAATGTTTATTATGGTAACTCCATTCGCCACAGCACATGGCATTGGGTTGTCCTGACCGATAACAGGGACGTCGAACATTTCAGAGAAAATATCCAGATAACTGCTGAAATTGGTAAGTAATATATGCTCGGTAAACTTATCAAGCGGGTTGCCGGTATACCGGGGTAGCCAGTTTTCAACAATTTCCTGTTTTGTCCTCATAACTCAATATATTTGTATATGGATCTTATATAAAAGAAATTTTTTTATTATGCAGTCACTAAATTTCCCGGCCTATACTTTTAAAATTAAAACTGAAGAGCAAAGAAACTACATTTTCGACAATATACGAAAACGATACGTGATTTTGACTCCGGAAGAGTGGGTGCGCCAGCATTTGATAACCTATCTTACAGAAGAGAAGAAATATCCCGCATCACTTATGGCTGTTGAGATGTCACTTAAAATTAATAAGATGGAGAGGAGAGCCGATATTGTTTTATTCTCAAGGCTGGGCAAACCTTTTATGATCGTCGAATGCAAGGCTCCCGGTGTGAAAATTACCCAGAACGCATTTGATCAGGCTGCCAGGTATAATATGGATATGAAAGTGGAATACCTGGCAGTAAGCAATGGGCTGGTTCACTATTGTGCGAGGCTAAACCATGCAGATCACTCCTGGGAGTTTCTCAGGGAAATACCCGATTTTATCCGGTCAGGCCTTAATACTGCTGATTGATCAATTGCAGAAAGTACTCGTTTTTCCATCCTTCCGGAGTTCTGATCCACTCTTTCTTCTCTCCTGTAATCCTGAATTCGCACTTCTCAAATAATTTTATACTTGCTTTATTATCACAATCAATATTGCAATACAACTGATGCATCTGCAAAACAGAAAATGAATAATTAATCAGCAATTCAAGTGCTTCAGAGGCGAAGCCCCGCTTTCTGTTTATCTCATCATTTATCAGTATACCAACACCAGCTCTTTTATGTATTGGTTCATAGTCAAAAAGGTCTATAGCGCCGATAGTTTTAGATGGAACAATGCCTGTGTGCTCTATCATCAATCTTAATTGCCTGGCCTGAAAAATATCTATATGAGAATCGGCTATGAATTTCTCAATTGTGAATCTTGAAAATGGTATCAGTGTATTGCTTACATTCCAGATAGAAGAGTTGTTTTCCCATTCATAAAGCATTTCTACATCAGAAGGTTCCAATGCTCTTAATGTAATATTTTTGCCTTTAAGTATACTCAAGATCAAGATGTTTAATGATAAAACAAGTGCAATTCAAATCTTTCTTCCGCGATCAAAATTTTCCAGATATTCTGCAATCCGGCTAAGGAATTTTCCTCCCAGCGCACCATCGACAACCCGGTGATCGTAAGAGAGTGATAAGGTCATAATATGCCTTACAGCAATTACATCACCCTGCTCGGTTTCAATGACAACCGGTTTTTTTATAATTGCACCAATGCCGAGAATAGCTACTTCAGGCTGATTAATAATTGGTGTCCCCGTAGTATTCCTGAAAGTTCCGAAATTAGTTATTGTAAAAGTCCCCCCGGAAATTTCATCCGGTTGCAGTTTCCTGTTTCTTGCCCGGTATGCCAGGTCATTTACTGCCATCACAAGTCCCTTGAGATTTTTCTCATCGGCATTCTTAATTACAGGTACTATCAGATTTCCTTCATCCAGGGCTACTGCCATTCCTATATTTATGTTCTTTTTGATGATTATTGAAGTACCTTCTACCGATATGTTAACAAGCGGGAAGTCTGCAAGAGCCTTTGCCGTTGCTTCTATGAAAAAAGGAGTATAGGTTATTTTCTGATTTTCGCGTTTAAGAAACCCATCCTTGTTCGCCTCTCTCCACTTTACCATTACCGTAACATCTGCGTCGATAAAAGAAGTTACATGAGCTGATGTTTGTTTCGAGCTTATCATATGGCCGGCAATCAACTTCCTCACCCGGTCCATTTCTATGATCTTATCACCAGATTCCGTAGTCCTTCCAGATGAGACTGACTCAGAAATGGCTGGTTCATGGTTTTTTACCCCGGACTTTTGCTCCTGACTATCCATTTCTGATTCTCCGTTTTCAGGAACAGTGGAAAATTTATGTTTTTTGTATTCTGAACGTTTTTTCAGGAACTTCATAACATCATCCTTATTGATCCTGCCCTCTTCGCCGCTTCCGCTTATGCTGTCAAGCTCCTCTGCAGAGATTTTTTCTTTCCCGGCAATACTGCGTACCAACGGAGTAAGAAACTTCCCTGAAGGTGTTTGCCTCGGGATCTCTGTTGTCCGGTGAACTGACTCCGGATCAATAGCCTGACTATCTGCTGAAGCTCCGGTATCGTTTATATAATCAGATTTTTCGGTATCACCATCAGAAGCGTTCATCTTTTCCCGATCGGTTGATCCTTCTCCATCTTTTTCCATTAAACCGGCATCTCCGGATCGTCTCTGATCGCCGGCTGATGCAGGTTGCCCGGCCAAACCTGTATCCTGCTCCGGATTAGTTTCAGCGGTACCGGCAGTGTTATTTCCCGGCTCAGTCTCAATTTCTGCCAGAACATCCCCTATTGCGGGTATACCACCATCGGGAACTATTATCCTTGTTAAAACACCGGTTACCGGTGAAGGAATTTCAGAGTCTACCTTGTCGGTTGCAATTTCGAGCAATGACTGATCCTCTGTTACACTGTCACCTTCCTTTACCAGCCATCTGATTATTGTTGCCTCAATTATTCCTTCACCCATTGCCGGGAGTACAAGATCTGTTTTTGCCATGGCAGGAAACGTGTATTAAAATAAGTGGATTTGCATACAGCAGACAAATTTAAATAAAAACTGTTCAATTATCCTGTTAATTACAAAAAGCCAGAATTGGTCTAAAAAATACAAAATTATGACTTACAGAATAAACCGCTTCGCTTTAACTTATATTTTTTATTAAAAGCAACCCATACATAATTTACTTATCGAACCAGAACATGGAAACCTTGTTTCTCAATACATTGAATACTCACGCTATGTTAAATGCTTTGGTTTGTATATGACTGATGAGGATTTCACAAGGAAAATTGATTAATCCACAGGTGTTACATCCGCAGTAACACCTGTCAATGCTAATGTCCGGGAATATATGGCCGGCTGGAAAGGGTCCGGAAGAATGACATCAGTATTCTGGTAAGGCTGGTGGCGAGAATAGACCACAGGGCAAGCAGCAATATAATTGCGATCTTCAGATGCCAGTCCGCGCCCAGCATCACATGAATCAGCAGAATGATAAGGTTTCCGTATAAAAGTCCCCTGATATTTCTTGTATTGGCAGCGGGGACTTTGTAACCTCCTGATAAATAGATCGAGACAATCCATATAATAATAAAGACCGGTATCAGAACACTTTGATTACCGGAAGTAAACATTTGATTACTTTGGAAAAAGTACCTCTCATGAAATTTCAGTATTATTGGGATGCCTGTATATATGACAGCCGCATCAAACACAGGAAGAGCCAGCCTGCTAATGATCCTTTTAAGTATTGCAAGGCTTGCCCTCAGATAGATGGCAGCATGCAGTATAAGAAGCAGCATGAACGACCCCGGAAGGTTGAAATATTTTTTGGTGTAAACCACCATTGCCCGATAGAATACCAAGACATAGTTTATGCTTGACCTTCTTGTGCTTTCGCCTTTATAATGGATGATTGAAGTTTCAGGATTATACCATATGCTGTAATTCTTCTTAAGTAGCCTGCATGACAGGTCTATATCCTCACCGTACATGAAGAAATCCTCGTCAAACCATCCGGTTTTATCCAGAGCTTCTTTACGGGCAAAAAAAAATGCACCTGTAAGAACTTCAATTTCACTTATTTTGTCATCTTCAAGATGGCTAAGATAATATCTGCCAAAACGTTTTGACCGGGGAAAAAGTGATGTCAGTCCGGTTATTTTATAAAAAGCAACCATTGGGGTCGGTATTGATCTTTTTGATTCGGGCAGATAATTGCCTTTCCCATCCATCATCTTTACGCCCATGGCTCCTGCACCTGGTTTCGAGTCCATAAACCGTGTACAGACTTTAAATGTTTCTTCCCCGACAAGAGTGTCAGGATTCAGGAACAAAATATATTCGCCGGTTGCGAAATTACGGGCCTGGTTATTTGCCTTTGAAAATCCAAGATTTACCTTATTGCTGATGAGCCTGACATGGGGAAATTGTTTCCGGACCATTTCTGCCGAACCATCCGATGAGTTGTTGTCAATGACAAAAATTTCTGACTCTGTGCCAGCTACTGCCCTGTCAACCGAGGCAAGACATTCAAAAAGAAAGTGCCTGACATTATAACTCACAATGATAACCGAAAGCTTCATCTTAGGAATTTAAATTCTCCCGGTTTAAAATGGATTGAGGAGAACAATCAGCTGCATAAAGATAAAAAAAGGAATTGTTTTTCCTGTGAGGTAGCCGGCTTATCTGATATTTTTCCTTATCGCAGTTGCCAGTCTCTTTATACCTTCAATATTCTGTTCCCGGGAGGCAAATGAAAAATTAAGTCTCATGGTATTGCTGCCACAACCATCACAATAAAATACACTACCCAGAACAAAAGCAACCTTCTCATCTACTGCCTGCATAAAAAGATCACCTGCATCCATATATTCCGGCAATGTAAGGAAAAGGAAGAGACCACCCTCAGGTTCTGTCCAGGTTACTCCTTCGGGCATATGTTCTCTCAGGGCAGCCAGCATTATATCGCGTTTTTCACGGTATAAGGTGATTATTTTTTCCAGGTGGTTATCAAAAACGCCTGAATCCATATATCTTGCAGCAATTTTCTGGACAAATGGGGAGGTGCAAAGATCTGCCGTCTGTTTGGCGATGACAATTTTATCAATTATAAGTTCATGGGCAATAACCCACCCAATACGGAAACCGGGGGCAAGAATCTTTGAAAATGTCCCGATTGAGATCACCTGGCCGGTATTATCCAGGGCATAGATCATTTTCTGCGGTTGACCTTCAAACCGTAATTCCCGGTAAGGGCTGTCTTCTACTATGAGTACGTCAAACCTTCTGGCAATTTCAATTATTTCCTGCCTTCTGGACTCAGGCATTGTAATTCCGGCAGGGTTTTGAAAATCAGGTATTATATATATAAATTTAGGCTTTTCCCCAAAGGCCATCATTTTGGTCAGTTTCTTTTCAAGAAGATCTGATCTCATTCCGTGCCTGTCAAGCTTAACACCTTCAAGTGATGCACCGTAAAAACTGAATGCACTTATACCGCCAAGGTAGGAGGGAAGGCCGCAGATTATCTTGTCGCCGGGATTGATGAATACCTTGGGAAGCAAATCAAGAGCCTGCTGAGAGGCAGTAGTTATGATCAGATTTTCCAGCCCTATATCCAGCCCCTGTTTCCTGTATCGTTCAACGAGAATCTCCCTTAGATGGACATCACCTTCAGTCGTCCCATATTGTAAGGCCTGGTATGCATCTTCAGAATCAAATAATTCGCATACAATTTTTCTTAAATGCTCAACCGGGAATGATTCAGGAGAAGGCAACCCGCCGGCAAAAGAGATAATATCCGGGCGTTGGGTAAGCTTAAGTACTTCCCTTATTGCTGATTTTT